>DASWKF010000091.1:0-80541 GCA_036396795.1 Gammaproteobacteria bacterium
GCCTGCTCCGGAGTCCGCCGGCCCTCGCGGACCATGTCGAGCATCTTCTGGGCCATGCTGAACGACACCATGCCGTGGCCGCACATCGTGGCGAGCTCCATGACCTGACCGTGGGGCAGCTTGTCGTTGGGATCGACAAACCCGAGCGAGTACTCGACGCTGTGCCGGTGGATACCACAGGTCTCCCCCACTTCCTTCGCGCCGTCGACCGACGTGCTGATATTCACAGACAAACCCAGGTCCGCGCGGATCACATCGGCCAGGCACGCGATGGCCTTCTGACGGGAATCGAACACCGCGGCCGCGGTACCGGCCTTGTGCACGTTGTCGATCACAGCGTCGAAATCCGGCCGCTGATCGCGATTCCAGTGCGCGGTCGGGTTCAGTGCCCGGGAAGGCGTGTAGCCGCCCTGTCCGGAAGCGCCGATATTGGCCGGTTCATGATCGACACAGATGCGGAGGAACGACTGGAGCTTCTCGATGGCGCCCTCGTCGTTCTTGCCCTTCGACGGCATCGCGAAAACGATGAAGTCGTCTTCGAACCCGGAGGCCTTACCGTACCGATGCAAGGTGTTGGTCACCCTGATCCTCCTTCTGGACGTTCGTGATCCGGCCCAGGCCCATATTCGTCTTCGCCCGCTCGAACGTGAAGCCCAGTTCCCTGAGCAGGGGCGCCAGCAGTTGATCGCCGCCGTCGTCGTCACACTTGGTCGACACGCCAACGGCCACCACGGTATCGATCTGTTTTGAAACGTCCATGACGGTCTGGAGCACCTTCTCGACTTCTCCAAGCGTCGTCTTGATCTCGACGATCGCCGAGAGGATCTTCTCGTTGAGCAGGTCGTCCTGGAGGGTACCCACCGACTGATCCGTCATCAGATGCGTGATCGGATTGTTCGGTTCGAAGCTGACACCGCAACGGGCCAGCGCCGTCGTCATGGTCTGGATCTGATGGAACCGGACACCCGTGCCGGGCCGCCCGAACTCGATGACGTATCCGACCTCCCCGACGCTGACGCGATGCGCGACATCGTTGGTCTTGACCTCTTCGGTCCCGCGGCCGGCAATCCCGGTCGAGGTATGTTCAACCAGCGGATCGCTGAACACACGCCGTGCGATCCGGGGCCATTCCAGTTCTTCCATGACGAACGCGCCGGTGGGGCACACATCCGGTTCGGGCTCGAACCGGAAACGGAAGATCTTCGCCAGCTTGCGGACCGTCCGGACCAGGGTCGGGTTCAGGTGCTCCTGGCTCATGCCGCGGAAGCATGTTCCACACTCGACGCACTCGTCGTAGTTGATCGTCGCCCGGTGGATGTCGGTGTCGACATAGATGGCCCCCATCGGACAAACCGGAACGCAGTTACTGCATGCGACGCACTTTCGAGGATCGATCTGCATGGCTGATTGGCCGCAGTATATCACCGGCAGCCCGGCCGGGTCAGTCCCACGGCCAGAGGCAACCGCTACCGATACAACAGGTTCACCAGCGCCATCGGCACGATGGGAACGTAGCTGACCAGAATTAGCACAACGAGCAAAACGCCGATGAATGCGGCGTTGACACGGGTGACATCCCAGACATCGGCCTTCGCGATCGAACAGGCCGTCACCAGAACACTGGCAACCGGGGGCGTCTGCTGTCCGATGCCCAGGTTCAGGGTCACGACCAGCCCGAAGTGCACCGGATCGATACCGGCGGCCTGGACCAGCGGCATCACGATCGGCACGACGAGGATGATCGCGGCGGCCGAGTGCAGGAACAACCCGACGACGAGAAAGAAGACATTCAGCAGCCCGAGCACCGCCCAGCGATTGTCGGTGAGCTCGACGATGCCGGCCGCGACGCGTTGCGGAACCTGCTGCTCGGTCAGAAACTCGCTCAACAGCGCCGACGCGGCCACCAGCAACATGACCACCGCGGTCTGCACCGCGCCGTCGATCATCGCCTCGTGCAGCCGCCGCCAATCGAGCTCGCGATAGATGACACCGCCGACGAATATCGCCGCGAGCACCGCAAGCCCGGCACCCTCGGTGGCGGTGACCCATCCGGAGAAGATTCCGCCGAGGATGATCACCGGCAAGAGCAGCGCCCAGATCGCATCCTTGAACGTCGTCGCGAGCCGCTTGAGCGAGAAGGTTTCCTCGACCGGGAAGCGCTTGCGGACGGCGATGACGTAGGCCGTGGCCATCATCAGAAGCCCGCCGATGATGCCGGGAACGATGCCGGCGACGAACAGCTCGACGACCGAGCTGCCCGACATGACCCCGTATAAGATCATCGGAATCGACGGCGGAATGATCACGGCCAGCGTCGCCGACGACGAGGTCACGGCCGCGGCGAACGGGGCCGGATATCCCCTTGCCTTCATCTGCGGAATGAGAATCGAGCCGAGCGATGCAACGTCGGCGACCGCGGAGCCCGAGATCTCGGCGAAAAACATCGATGCGGCGGTCGTGACCATCGCCAGCCCGCCGCGAACGAAGCCGACGATCGCCGATGCGAACGCAATCAGCCGCTGCGAGATCCCCGAGGAGTTCATGATCGCGCCCGCGAGGATGAACAGCGGGATTGCGATCAGCGAGAAGCCGGTCGCGCCGCTATAGAGGACCAGCGCCGTTCCGGGCAGCGCCTCCAGCCCCGAGGTCAGAACCAGCGCGACGACCGTGACGGTGCCCAGCGCGATCGCGATCGGCACGTCGATCGCGATGAGCGCGAGCAGGCCGAGAAACAGCAACAGCAGGATCACCAGCCGGGCTCCTCGTCGGCCGTGCGCACGGCTTCGCGCAGGCGCGGCCATTGCTCGGCAAAGGCCGAAAGCTCGGCGACCACGAACAGGCACGCGCTGATCGGCATCACGGATTGGGTGACACGCGCCGACACGCTCGGAAGGCTGGTCAGATAGATGCCGTCGAGTATCGCCAGGACTTCGAGTCCGGCCCAGGCAATCACGATGAAGAATGTGACGACCACGAATTCCTTGAGCAGCGCCAGCGCGAGCCGGGCCCGCGCCGGCAGCGATTGAACGATCTTGGGGAAGCCGATGTGCGCCTGCCGCAGCGCCGCCAGCGAAGCGCCGTAGTAGGTGAGCCAGGCGAGCAGCACCGATGCGATCTCGTCGTACCAGACCAGCGCCGCGCCCGCCTTGCGGAAGCCGACGCCGACGATGACGACGGCGGCGAGCGCAGCCAGCAGCGTCAACGCCGTGAGCTCCAGGAGCTTCTCGAGGCTGTTTCTGAACCTGGCTATGGCGCAGCCTGCTCCCGGGCTAGACCCAGCGCGTGATCGAGCATCGCTTGGGCGCCTTCGATCGACGCGCCGAACTCGGCGTAGATAGGAGTGCTCGCTGCTGCAAAGCTGGCGAAGTCTGGCTCGTTCACCGCCACGTCGGCATCTCGAAGCTGCTCGAGGTATTCGACATCCATGCGCTCGGCGGTTTCGTATACGAAAGCCTGCAGCTCGCGCGCGGTCGCCGTGAGTATCTCGCGGACGTCTTCCGGCAGGCGGCTCCAGCGGTTGCTGCCGACGGTCACGTAGGCGGGCGTGTAAACATGTTGCGTAAGGGACAGATACGCCTGCACCTCGTGGAGCCTGGAGCTCACTATCTGCGCGAGCGGATTCTCCTGGCCGTCCATGACGCCCGTCTGCAGCGCCACGAACACCTCCGACAGCGCCATCGGCGTTGGATTTGCGCCGTATGCCTGGAACATTCTGACGCGCCAGACGCCGCTCGGCGTTCTGAGCTTGATGCCGGCGAGGTCCGCGGGCGCGCGGATCGGGCGCAGATTATTGCTGACGTGACGAAAGCCGTTCTCCCACACCGCGAGCACCTCGAAACCGCGCTGCTCGACCAGCGGCGCGAGGCTCGGCCAAAAGATCTCCTCCTCGATACGCTGCATGTGCGCCCTGTCGCCGACGAGATACGGCATCTCGAACAGCCCGAACTCGGGCACCGTCGACGACATGACCGTCGAAGGCAACGCGAAATCGATCGTGCCCAATTTGAGCTTTTGCAGCAGCACCTCGTCGCCGCCGAGCTGGCTCGAGCCGTAGACGACGATGTTCACGCGTCCCTCGAGGCGCTCGTTGGCGCGTCGCGCGAACTCCTCGGCTGAAGCCGCAAACAGCGATCCCGGCGCGCCGACGTGCCCGAACTTGAGCTCCAGCGGCCCCTCCGCTTGCCCGCCGCAGCCGGCGATGAGCAGCGCCGAAACCCAGATCAAGGAGATGAGACGATACATGGGCTTGCGATCTAGCCGGCCGCGAGGAAGCTCATCGCGGCGGAGACGCCGCCCGGCGCCGAGGGCACGCCCGCGGCTTTGAGGCCCATCTCGATGCCGCCGAGCGTTCCGATCAGCATCAGCTCGTTGAAGTCGCCGAGGTGGCCGATGCGGAACACCTTGCCGGCCAGCGGGCCCAGGCCCGCGCCCAGCGATAGGTCGAAGCGCTCGAGAATCACCTTGCGCAAGGCATCGGCATTTGTTCCGTCCGGAACTTGCACGGCCGTCACGGTGTTGCTGCTCTTCTGCGGCAGCTGGCAGTAGTTCTCCAATTGCCAGGCCGCCACCGCGCGGCGGGTCGCTTCGGCGAGCCTTGCGTGACGAGCGTAGATGGCCGCCAGCCCCTCGGCCATCATCATGCGCAGCGCCTCGTGCAAGCCGTACATCAGATTCGTCGGCGGCGTGTACGGGAAGTAGCCGGTCTCGTTCGACGCCAGCATATCCTTCCAGCTCCAATACGACCTCGGCAATCCCGCCGCGCGGCTCGCGGCGACGGCTTTCTCGCTCAGCACGTTCAAGCACAGGCCCGGCGGCAGCATCAGGCCTTTCTGCGAGCCGGCGATCGTGACGTCGACGCCCCAGTCGTCCTGGCGGATCTCGATGGATCCGGCAGAGGAAACGGCATCGACCATGAGCAAAGCCGGATGTCGGGTGCTGTTCATCGCCTCGCGAACGGAAGCGATCGAGTTGGTGATGCCCGTCGAAGTCTCGTTGTGCAGGACCATCACCGATTTGATCCGATGCGAGCCGTCCGCCTTGAGCCGCGACTCGACGACGTCGGGGTCGACGCCCTTGCGCCAGTCGCACTCGACGAAGTCGATGTCCAGGCCGAAGCGCTCCGCGGCGGTTTTCCAGTTCGAGGCGAAGACGCCGCTGTCGAACATCAGGATTTTGTCGCCGGCAGAGAGCGTGTTGGTGAACGCGGCCTCCCAGCCGCCGGTCGCCGAGCCCGGATACAGAATCACCGGGCCGGATGTGTTGAAAACCCTGCGCAATCCCGGGATCAGCTCGAGCGTGAGCGCGGCGAATTCCGGGCCGCGGTGATCGATCGTCGGCCGGGCCATGGCTCGGAGAACGCGGTCCGGGACGTTGCTCGGGCCTGGAACCTGAAGAAAGTGCCGGCCGCTTCGGGTAGACCCAAACCCCTGGGAGTCATTCATGCTATCGAGATGCTTTGTGTTGTTTGAGAGGTAGAATACTACGGCCTGATCGTTCCGGCGCCCACTCAGCGGAGAGCTGCCCCCAAAATCATGTCCGTTCGGCTCAACAATGGCGCCGCCGCCTTGGCGGCCAAGCTCGAGCGTGACCTCGAGGGCGAGGTTTTGTTCGACTCCTTAAGCCTGGGACGCTATAGCACGGACGCGTCAATGTACCAGATCCGGCCTCTCGGGGTGGTCGTTCCAAAGCGCGCCGAGGACGTGTATCGCGCGCTCGAGCTTGCGAACGAGTTCGAGGTGCCGGTGCTGCCGCGCGGCGCGGCGACGTCGCAGGCCGGGCAGACGGTCGGGCGAGCGCTGGTCATCGACGCGAGCAAATACCTGACGGACATCTTGAGCCTGGACACGGAGAGGCGCCGCGTGTCGGTGGAGCCCGGCGTCGTACTCGATACGCTGAACGCCTACCTGAAGCCGCACGGGCTGTTTTTCCCGGTAGACGTCTCGACCTCGAGCCGCGCGACCATCGGCGGTATGGCCGGCAACAACAGCGTCGGCGCCCGGTCGCTGCGTTACGGCCACATGGTCGACAACGTTTGCGGCATCGATGCCGTGCTCGCGTCCGGCGAGCGTTTGAAGTTCGACGCTTCGAGCTTCGCATCGCCCAGCTCGGAGCGCCTGCAGACACTGGCGACGAGACTCGACGGGCTCTATCAAAGAGAGAAGGAGGAAATACGAGCGCGCTACCCGCAGGTCGCGCGCAACGTCGCGGGCTACAATCTCGACCGGCTCGGCCGGCCGGATCGCAACTTGACCGACCTGCTCGTCGGCTCGGAAGGGACGCTGGCCTGGTTCGAGCGCATCGACCTCAAGCTCGCGCCGCTGCCTAAGCACCGCGTGCTCGGCATCTGCCATTTCCCGAGCTTCAAAGCGGCGATGGAGTCGGCGCAGCATCTCGTCGCGTTGAACCCGACCGTCGTCGAGCTCGTCGATCGAACCGTCATGGATCTCGCGCGGAAGAACCCGGAGTTCACGGCGACCCTGGCGCGGTTCGTTCGCGGCGAGCCGGCCGCTGTGTTTCTGGTGGAGCTCGCCGGCGATACCTTGGCCGAGCCCTTGCGGCAGCTCGATGAGCTCGAGTCGCTGATGCAAGACCTGGGATTCCACGACGCCGTCGTTCGCGCGGAGGATCCGGGCTCGCAGCAGGCGTTCTGGAATCTGCGCAAGGCGGCCTTGAACATCATCATGTCGGCCAAGGGCGACGGCAAGCCGGTGTCGTTCGTCGAGGATTGCGCGGTTCCACTCGACAAGCTCGCCGACTACACCGAAAGGCTCAGCGAGATTTTTTCCCGGCACGGCACGACCGGTACCTGGTACGCCCACGCCGCGGTCGGCTGCTTGCACGTGCGGCCGATTCTGAATCTCAAGCTCGAGCTCGACCGCGCCAAGCTCAGGGTCATCGCGGAGCAGGCGCACGCGCTGGTTCGCGAATACAAGGGATCGCATTCAGGAGAGCACGGCGACGGTATCGCGCGCTCGGAGTTTCTCGAGACGATGCTGGGGCCGCGCATTGCTCAGGCTTTCGGTGAGATCAAGCGGGAATTCGATCCCGAAGGGCGGCTCAATCCGGGAAAGATCGTCGACCCGCGGCGAATGGACGATCGATCGCTGTTGCGCTACGGCCAAGGCTACTCACCGCAGCCTTTGAGCGAATCGCTCGATTGGTCGGCGTGGGGCGGCTTCTATCGCGCCGCGGAGATGTGCAACAACAACGGCGCCTGCCGCAAGCTCGCAGCGGGCGTGATGTGCCCGTCGTTTCGCGCCACGCGAGACGAGAAGCACGTCACCCGGGGGCGCGCAAACAGCCTGCGCTTGGCGCTGACGGGGCAGCTCGGGGCCGGCGCGCTGGATTCCAAGGCCATGTACGAGACGATGGAGCTTTGCATCGGCTGTAAGGGCTGCAAGCGCGAATGCCCGACCGGCGTCGACATGTACCGCATGAAAATCGAGTTCCTGAGCCAGTATCGAAAGAGCCACACGCCGACCGTGCGTGACCGATTGATCGCTTATCTGCCGCGCTACGCGCCCTGGGTGTCACGGCTTCCCTGGCTCGCCAACGCCGCAAATCACATTCCCGCGCTCGCGAGCTTGCAAGAGCGCGCGCTTGGATTCTCCGCCAAGCGGCCGATGCCCGCCTGGCGCGGAGACGTATACACGAGCTCGAATCGAGAGCGCGCCGGAGGGCGCGAGGTCGTGCTGCTCGCGGATACGTTCAATACCTACTTTCATCCCGAGACGGTGACCGCAGCAGCCAAGGTGCTCGAGGCCGCAGGCTTCAACGTCATCACGCCGCGGGCCGCGTCCGAATCCCGGCCTCTGTGCTGCGGCCGGACCTTCCTCAACGTCGGTCTCGTCGACGAGGCGAAGGCGGAAGCCCGGCGCACGCTCGAAACGCTGGCGCCGTACGTCGAGCGCGGCGTCGCCGTCGTGGGCCTGGAGCCGTCCTGTCTGCTGACGCTGCGCGACGAGTTCTTGGCACTGTTGCCGGGCGAGGCCGCGGATGCATTGGCGAGACGCGCCATGCTGTTTGAAGAGTTCCTTCTGAGCGAGCGGCAGCGGAGCACGCTCTCTTTGGCGCTTAAGGCCTTGCCGCAGGACCGCGCGATCGTCCATGGCCATTGCCACCAGAAGGCCTTCGGGCTGGGGTCGACGGTCGCCGAGGTGCTCGAGTGGATCCCCGGGCTCGACGTGCAGACGATCGACTCCGGCTGCTGCGGCATGGCCGGGTCTTTCGGTTACGAGGCCGAGCACTACGCGGTGTCGATGCGCATCGGCGAGCTGGATCTATTGCCGAAGATTCGCAAGGTCGGCGCGGACGCACTGATCGTCGCCGACGGCTTCAGTTGCAGGCACCAAATCCGAGACGGGGCGCAACGCACGGCGTTGCATGTTGCATCGGTGCTCGAGCGGGCCTTGGACCGAGCGCATCCATCGCCAATGGCGTAGAATCTTCACGCCACCGCCCACCGCGAACAAGAGGAAACCATGCAATACGCGAATCGATCTCGGTTCCCGAGAGCCGGATTATTTTTCATCGTTGGGTCGATCGCCGCGCCGGGCGCGGTCTCGGCGCAATCAACCGTGGACGCGGGGTTCGCTCTCGAAGAGATCATCGTCACCGCGCGGCGCATCGAGGAGAACCTCCAGGATACGCCCATCTCGATCACTGCGATCACCGCGACCGAGCTCGAGCAGCGGCAGGTATTCTCGACCGAGGATCTCGATCGAGTCACGCCCAATCTGCAATTCACGAACGATACGACGCTGGCGGGAAACAATTCATCGTCCGTGATATTCATCAGAGGTATCGGCCAGACGGATCCGACTTCCACCGTCGATCCGGGCGTGGGGCTCTATATCGACGACGTTTACATGGGTCAGTCGATAGGCGGCACTTTGGATTTCAGGGATATCGCGGGCGTCCAAGTGCTGCGCGGGCCGCAGGGCACGCTCTTCGGACGCAACACGATCGGCGGCGCGATCGTGCTGACAACCCAGGATCCCGGCGCGGAGCAAGGCGGTGACTATCGTTTCCAGATCGGCTCCGACAGCCTCGCCGACGCCTTCATCGGGCTCGATCTGCCCGGAGCTGAAGGTTTCCGTTCGCGCTTCACTTTTGGCGCGCGAACACGCGACGGCTATGTCACGCGGCTGCAGACCGGCGAAGACCTCGGCGACACTCAGACCTACACGGCCACCGGCAAGCTCATTTGGGACGGATTCGACGCGCTCGAGCTGCGAGCCCAATTCGACTACACCAAGTCCGATGAGAACGGCAACCCGTTCGTGTTCGCGGCCAGCGAGGAAACCGCGACTTTTCAACGTGTCGCGAGCGCGGACGCCGGCTGCCCGGGCTTCGACGGGGACTGGACCGCGCTCCCGGCGGTGCCGCAGATCGACGACGAGCGCTGCGCCAACGATTTCCAGAACAAGGGGCCATTCAACAACAACGGCACCTATCCGCTCGAAAGCAAGCTGGAGAACTGGGGCGCGTCTTTCCACGTCAACTATGTGCTGAACGACCTCTGGCGGTTCAAATCGGTTACGGCTTACCGGTCGCTGACCTGGGACGGCATCCGCGACGCCGACAATACGCCGCTCACGATTCTGCACACGGACTACGACAGCGACGGCGATCAGCTCAGCGAAGAGCTGCAGCTGTTGTTCGATGACGATACGTTGAACGGCGTTCTGGGCCTCTATTATTTCGAAGAGGAGATCGACGATATCGTTCTCGTCCAGCTCAACAGCCCCGCGCCGGGCGTGCAGTCGGACAGCGACAACAACATCACCAAAAACGACAGCTGGGCGGTGTTCACGCAGTGGTCGTTCGATTTGAGCGACCAGCTCGCGGTGGCGGTCGGTGGCCGCTATACCGAGGACACCAAGGGATCCATCCCGGATCAGTTCGACTATGCGAACCCGGACGTCAAATATCTGCCGGTGCAGCTCTACGAAAACAGCTTCGATGCCTTCACCGGTTCGGCCTCCTTGAGCTACCGCTGGACGGACAAGGTCATGACCTACGTCAGCTATGCGGAAGGCTTCAAGGGCGGCGGCTGGAACAGCCATTTCAACCGCGCTCAGACGGCCGAGGAGCGGGCGCAGTTCCAGAAATTCGATCAGGAGGAAGCCCAGACGTTCGAGATCGGCTTCAAGCTCGATCTCCTGGACGACTCGTTGCGCTTGAACGGCGCCGTGTTCTCCACCGACTACGACGACCTGCAATTCACTTATCGCGTCGGCGTCGCGCCCTATCTCGCCAACGCCGGCAAAGCGAGCATCGACGGCGTCGAGCTCGAGGCGACCTGGGTGCCGAACGGCTCATGGATCGTCCACGGCGGCGTCGGCTCGCTGGACACGAGCGTCGACACCCTGCGTGAGATCGCAGGCACGGGAATCGGCGTCAGCGTGGGCAACGCGCTGCCATTCTCGCCGGAATTGCAGGCCAACGTGGGGGTTGGATACACGGGCAACTTGTCGAACGGCGCGATCATCACGCCGCGTCTCGACATCGCCTATCAGGACCGCACGTTCTTCGACGCCAACAACACGCTCGAGATCGCCCAGCTCGACTCCGTCACGGTCGCCAATCTGTCGCTGGGATACGGGCCCGCCGGCGCGAGTTGGCTCGTGACCGTCGGCGTGAACAATGCAAGCGATGAGCTCTACCCGTCGGGTGGAAACTCGTCGTTGACGACCGGCAGCGGCTATGCGGAGATCGCCTATGCGCGCCCGCGCGAGTACTTCGTGAGCTTCTCCAATGATTTGTAGCACTCCTCAGGGCCCGGCACGCCGCGCCGACAGCGCGATGAGCATCCGTCACGAGCCTGACAAGGGCCGCTTCGTGTCCGATCTCGACGGCGCCGAAGCCGTGCTCGAGTATCAGCCGAGATCCGGGGGCGTTCTCGACTATCGGCACACCTTCGTGCCCGAGGCCCTGCGAGGGCGCGGCGCGGCGAAAGAGCTGGTGCTTTTCGCGCTCGACTATGCGAGAGACAACGGGCTCAAGGTCCTCCCGACCTGCCCCTACGTCGCGAAAGTCATCCGCGAGAATCCCGAGTATTCGACGCTCACCGAGAAATGAAGCTCTGCAGATTCGACCACGACCGAGTCGGGCTCGTGCACGGCGACCGCGCGGCCGACGTCACCGAGGCGCTCGGCGCGCTCGAGTCGCGGTCCTGGCCCGTGCCCCACGGCGATCAGCTGATCGAGGAGCTTTCCGCCTTTCGCGCCGCCGCCGAGGCGCTCGAGTCGCCGCCGGTGCGCGCATTGGCCGACCTCCGGTTGCTGTCGCCGGTCGCCAATCCCTCGAAAATCATCGGCGCGCCGGTCAACTATGAGCGGCATCTCGACGAGTCCCGAGTCGACAAGGGCATACACTTCGATCGTGACATCAAGACGATCGACTACTACGGGCTGTTCCTGAAATCCGGCACTTCGTTGGTGGGCCCGAGCGAAGGCGTCGCATTGCGCTTTACCGATCGCAGGAACGATCACGAGGTGGAGCTCGCCGCCGTCATCGGCCGGCGTGCCGATAGAGTGAGCCGGGACAGTGCGCTGGAGTACGTAGCGGGTTACGCGATCGGGCTCGATATGACCGTGCGCGGCACCGAAGCCAGAAGCTTTAGAAAGTCGATCGACACCTACAGCGTTCTCGGGCCCTGGCTGGTCACGGCCGACGAGATCGGCGATCCGGGAGATCTCGATTTGGAGCTCAGGGTCAACGGGGAGCTGCGCCAGAGCTCCAACACCAAATACCTGATATTCGACCTGCCGCGGCTCATCGAATATGCCTCCAGCTTCTATACCCTCTATCCCGGCGATATCCTCATGACCGGGACGCCTGAAGGGGTGGGCCCGGTGCGCGCCGGCGACGTCGTTGCGGCGACGATCGAGGGCATCGGGTCGATGACGGTGGCGGTTCGCGACGCCTGACGACGGGAGACTCAGCCGATGCTACGCAGTGAAGACCGTATTTTGACCACACACGTCGGCAGCTTGATCAGGCCGCCCGAGCTGCGCGCCATGCTCAGGGCACGAGCATCGGGAAACGGAGTCGATCCCGCCGAGTACGACGGGCTGTTGACGCGGGCCGTCAATGAGATCGTTCGACACCAGGCTGAAGTAGGCATCGACGTCGCCAGCGACGGCGAGTTCGGCAAGAACATCAGCTGGTCCCAATATGTGCTGGAGCGCCTGAGCGGTTTCGAGCGCCGACCGCTCCGCGATACCGACGAGGATCCGTTCGCGAAAGGCGAAGACCGTGCGCGTTTCCCGGAATTCTATGCCGAGAACGATGCGCTCGACCGCAGCGTGTCGGGTGGCGACGGCGGCGCGGTGAAGATCGAGTCCGTGTGCGTCGGCCCGATCACTTACACGGGCCAGGCGGCGCTTCAGCGGGATATCGACAACTTCAAGGCCGCGCTCGAAGCCGCGGACGTGGTCGAGGGGTTTCTGCCGGTCGCCGCGCCCGCGAGCGCGATTCCCGATCGCAAGAACGAACACTACGGCAGCGACGAGGAGTGCATGTTCGCGCTCGCCGAGGCGATGCGCACGGAGTACCGGATGATCGTGGATTCGGGGTTGCTCGTGCAGGTCGACGATGCGCGCGCGGCCGTGACCTACGACCGCATGGTGCCGCCGGCGACCTTCGAGGACTACCGCGTCTGGCTCGAGCTGCACATGGGCGCCTTGAATCATGCTTTGGAAGGCATTCCGGCGGACCGTGTGCGCTATCACGTCTGCTGGGGCAGCTGGCCGGGCCCGCATACAACGGACGTAGCGCTCAAGGAGATCGTCGACCTGATCCTGAGCGTAAATGCGGGCGCCTACGTTCTCGAGAATGCTAATCCGCGGCACGAGCACGAGTGGCGGATCTGGGAGAGCGTCGAGCTTCCCGACGACAAGTTGTTGATTCCCGGCGTGATCAGTCACGCAACGAATATCGTCGAGCATCCCGAGCTCGTTGCGGAAAGGATCACGCGCCTCGCGCGCCTCGTCGGCCGTGAGAACGTCATCGGCAGCACCGACTGCGGCTTCGCGCAGGGGCCGTTTCACCGTCGCGTTCATCCGAGCGTCATGTGGGCCAAGCTGGCCTCGCTCGTAGAGGGTGCCGCGATCGCGAGCCGCGAGCTCTGGGGCTAGACGGGTCTCCGCGTGCCGGTTCGCGTACCCGGCACGTCTACGGCGTCACGGCGCCGGTGCTTCTACTGTTTGCCCGTTGCTGGCCGTCGAGCAGACGTCTGGCGATGCTGACGAAGCCGAGGGCGGTCGCCGGCATGACCGCGGCATAGAGCAGCCCGGCGATTGCGAGGTCGGGCCTTTGCAGAATATTGAACGTGATCGCGAACGAAAGCGCGAGATTCTGCACGCCGACTTCGAACGTGATCGTGATCACCTGCGTCAGCGGGAGCCGGAACCCGCGCGCGATTCCGTAGCCGAGGCCCATCGTAATGACGTTCATCGCGACCACGAGCAGCCCCGCCGTGGCGAAATGCTCGAGAATATCTTGATAACTCGAGATTACGCCGAGCAGAAGCACGATGATCATCAAATAGAGGATGCTCCTCCGAATCGGCTCTACCGAACGCTCGGCGGGCGCCGGAAAGAAGTGCCGCAGCAGCATGCCGATCGTGAGTGGCAGCAGCGTGAACGTCATCAGATTGAGCAGCATGCCTGTCGCGGACATCGTTACCGCCTGTTGCTCTTCGAAGAACAACTGCATGGCTAGCTGGATCAGAAACGGAATGGAAAAGACCGTGACGACGCTGGTAATTGCGGACAGCGTGACGCACAAAGGCACGTCGGCGCGTGCCGCGAACGTATAGGCGTTGGCGGTGACGCCGCTTGGGCAGGCGGCCAGTATGACGAGACCAACCGCGATGGCGGGCGGTGCGCTGAAAACCCAGGCGAGGACAAATGCGGTCAGCGGCAGCCCGACGAGTTGGGCGATCAGTCCGATGGTTGCCGCCTTCGGGAATACGACGACGCGTTTGAAGTCGGCAAGCGTCAGCGATAGGCCGAGGCCGATCATGACGAGCCGGAGCACCCAAGGAATCACCTCGGCATTGATGAACGCCGCCTGTTCACTCAACCTCTGCAGTAGCTCCATAGCCTCCCCCACGGAGCTCTCGCCAGAGCCCGAGGCGCATCTGCGCAGCGCGATCCGACGCGCTAAATAGCACGGTTTCGTCATCGACGACAAACCGATGGGGCTGCCAGCAGGGAACGACGACAATGTCTCGTGGCCTATAGCTCAGCTCCGTGCGAGCATCGCCTCGGCCGATCGTCACGTTTCCCCTGCCTTCGATCACGCAGAACACCGTGCCTTCGGTGCTGCGGTAGGGCTCTGAGGAAAAGCCTTGGGGCAGCAGCTGGATGTACGTCGATATTGTCGGGATCGCCGCGGAGCCGGTGGTCGGATCCACGAACTCCATCTTGAGCGCGTGGCACGGATCCCAGGCCGCGTGCCGTTTGAGCTGTTCGAGTGCTACGCGTGACTGCTCGTAAGGGAAGCACAGCAGTGGGGACGATGCGGAGGGTTTGTAATCCACGGGCCTCATGTTGCTGCCGAAGCGGTAGACGTTGTCGCCGCTGGCACGCGACTCCGGGTAGCGGTAATTGGGATACTCCTCGAAGAAGATCGCGCAGGCATTGCGCACGGTCGGAAGATCGAGGACATCGAGCCAGACGAAGGGGCCACTGCCGTCGTGGCCGTGGTCGTGCCAGCGCCACGACGGTGTCACGATGAAATCACCGACGTGCATCGGCAGTTTCTCTCCGTCCACGGCCGTATACGCGCCGTCTCCCTCGATGATGAAGCGCAACGCCGCCGGCGTGTGCCGGTGCGAGGGCGCGATCTCGCCGGGCATCACGAGCTGCAGACCGGCAAACAGCGATTCGGTCGCCGCCGAGCTTCCTTCCAGCCCGGGGTTCTCCAGGATCAGCACGCGGCGCTCCGCTTGCTCGGCCGAGATCAGGTTCGCCGACTCGAGCAGCAGCGGCCGCAGCGCATCGTAGCGCCAGATATGCGGCACGGAGCGTATCCGCGGCTCCTCGGTCAAGAGCTCGCCGAGGCGTTCCCAGAGCGGCACCAGGCTTTGCCCGGCGATCTTTTGCCGGTAGCTCTCGAGCTCGGGGCTGGGCTCGTGCTTGCGTCTGGAGCTTTTCAAGCAGCGTCGAGCGGGAGCCGGCTAGTCGGGCAGGGGAATGAACTCGTCATCGCCGGGCACTTTGGCGAAACGGCCGTCGCGCCAGTCGTCCTTGGCCTGCTCGATTCGCTCGCTGGAGCTGCTGACGAGATTCCAGTAGAGATGCCGGTCTCCCGCAAGCCGGGCGCCGCCGAGTATCGCGATCTTCGCCTCGGTGCGCGCGACGACGGTAACGTCGACTCCGGGCTTTAGCACCGCCATGGTGCCGGTGCCGATGCGCGCTTCGCCGACTTGAATCTCACCCGCAACCGCGTAGACGGCTCGCTCCTCGACGTTCTTCGGCACGTCCAGCTCGGCGCCGCACGCGAGGTCCGCCGTCAGCAACAGCGTTTCCGAAGTCGTGACGACCGGCGATCTCTGCCCGAAGGCCGCGCCGGCGACGAGCCGCGCGGAGACACCCGGGCGGTCGATCGCGGGTATGTGGGCCGCGGGATAGTGCTCGAAGCTCGGCTCGGTCTCTTCGAGCTCGAGCGGCAGGGCCGCCCAGATCTGCAGCCCGTGCAGCGTGGAGCCGCGCTCGATGAGCTCACGCGGCGTGCGCTCGGAGTGCACGATCCCTCTCCCGGCCGTCATCCAGTTCACCGCGCCGGGCTCGATCGGCTGAACGTATCCGAGGTTGTCCCGATGCAGGATGACGCCGTCGAACAAATACGTCAGCGTGGCCAGCCCGATGTGAGGATGGGGCCTGACGTTGACGCCGTTGCCCGGGGCGAACTCGGCGGGGCCCATGTGATCGAAAAAAATGAACGGGCCGACGCGCTGCCGGTGACGAGAGGGCAGAGTTCGCCGGACCGTGAACTCGCCGAGGTCCTGGGTTCTGGACTCGATCAGCAAGTCGACGGCCGCTTCGCGCGGTCCCAAGTGGGCTAGCGGCTCGACGTCAGGCGTTGGTCTGCTCACGATGTCTCATTCTCCACCAGTCATCGCCGGCTTTCCACCTCATGGCTAACGGCGCGGCGCAGCCGAGTGTCGTGGCGGCAGCTCCTGACTTGCGCCGAGTTGAAGCTCGGCGAGCCGGGCGTAGAGCGTGTTCGTATCGATGAGCTCGGCGTGCGTGCCGACGTCGATGATGCGCCCGCTGTCCATGACCGCGATGCGATCCGCCTTGAGCACGGTGGAAAGCCGGTGAGCAATGATCAACGTGGTGCGGTCCTGCATCAGATGCTCGAGCGCTTCCTGCACGAGCCGCTCGCTCTCGGCGTCGAGGGAGCTCGTCGCCTCGTCGAGCAGCAGGATGGGCGGGTCTCTGAGTATGGCGCGGGCAATCGCGATCCGCTGTCGCTGGCCGCCGGACAATCGCGTGCCGCGCTCGCCGAGAAAGGTTTCGTAGCCGTCGGGCAGCAGCCGGATGAAGCCGTCGGCTTCGGCCGCGCGCGCCGCCGCTTCGATCTCGGCATCGTCGGCGTCGGGGCGCCCGTAGCGGATGTTCTCGCGTGCGGTCGTGCCGAATATCACGGTGTCTTGCGGGACGAGGCTCAGACGCTTGCGCAGCTCCTCGGGCCGGGCCAGGCGGATGTCGACGCCGTCGACGAGGATTCGTCCGGCTTGCGGGTCATAGAAACGCAGCAGCAGCTGAAACAACGTCGATTTGCCGGCGCCCGACGGCCCGACGATCGCGACCGTCTCGCCGGCGGCGATCTCGAGGCTGAGGTCGCTCAGCGCGGGCGCATCGGGCCTCGAAGGATAGGTGAACGACACTCGCTCGAGCGCTATCCGGCCGCCGTCGGCGTCGGCAAAGCCGACCGGCGTGGCCGGCGCCGTCACTCGCGGCTCGGCGGTCAGAAGCTCCATGAGCCTTTCGGTGGCGCCCGCCGCGCGCTGGACCTCACCCCACATCTCGCTCAGCGATGCCGCCCCGCCGGCGACGAAAATTGCGTAGAGGAGGAACTGCCCGAGCTCGCCGGCAGTCATCTCGCCGGCGAGCACCGCCTGCGCACCGATCCAGAGCACCAGCGTCACGGCGCTGAAGATCGCGAGTATCGCAACGGCCGTAAGCAAGGCGCGCACGCGTATCCTGCGAACGGACGTTTGGAACGAGGTATCGACGGCGTCGGCGAAGCGCCGGCTTTGAAGGGGCTCGAGCGTAAATGCCTGCACGGTCTGTACGGCATTGAGCGTTTCGCCCGCCAGGCCGCTGGTATCGGCGACACGATCCTGCGCCTCTCTCGACAGGCGCCGCACGCGCCTGCCGAGCAACAGGATCGGCACGATGACGAAGGGCACGAGCACGATGATCAGCCCGGTGAGCCTCGGGCTGGTGACCGCGAGCATGATCAACCCGCCCACGAGCATCAACATCGAGCGCAAGGTGATCGACAGCCCGACGCCGGCGATGGACTGAATCAAGGTCGTATCCGTGGTCAGGCGCGAGAGCACCTCGCCGGTCTTGGTGATCTCGTAGAACGCCGGATCCATTCTGATGACGTGCCCGTAGACTGCGTTACGCAGGTCGGCGACGATGCGCTCCCCGAGCCACATGATGAGATAGAAGCGCAAGGCGGCGAATGCGCCGAAGATCATGGCGACGCCTAAGAGCACCAGGAAGTAGCGGTCGATCGTAGCGGCGTCGTCGGTGGCGAAGCCCTGGTCGATGACCTGGCGCAGCGCCACCGGCAGCGCCAGCATGGCCGCCGCGGCGATCGCCAGAGCCGCCAGAGCGATCGCCAGGCGGCCGAGATAGGGGCGAACGAAAGGCAGGAGTTGTCGCAGCGGCTGAGCCGAGCTTGCTTTGGGCCGGTCTATCGCAAACGGATCAGGCATGCGGGCTTGAGGTTCTCGTGCCATGAAGCGACGGAGGGGCCCGTGGGCCCCTCCGTCAGTGGGTCGGCTCGCGTGAGTCTAGCCGATGCGCAGCAGCTCGCTGAGGTTGCCGCCGGCGATCGCGACCTTCTCGGCGTCCGTCAGGGAGGGCGAGTTGACGATCAGATCGAGCGTGTCGGGCCAGTTGAAAGGCATGTCGGTGCCGTAGACCACCTGATTCGCGCCCATCTCGGCGACGAGATGCCGCAGGCCCTCGTCGGAGAACACCATCGAATCGACGAGGATCTGATCGCGAAGATACTCGCTCGGCTGCTTGGTATTGAGGCAGCCTGAGTCGTCGCGCACCTGGCAGGCGACCTCCGTGCGGCCGAGATACGACGGCAGGTAGCCGCCGCCGTGCGCGCCGCAGACCTTGAGGTTGGGGAAGCGGTCCAAGGTGCCGTCGAAGATCATGTGCGTCAGGAACACGGTCGTCTCCAGCGGATTGCCGATGATATTGCCGAGATCGCCGCGGCCCTCGAGGCCGTCTTCGCGCACCACGTTCTCGGCGCCGCCCGGATGCATGAACACCGGCACGCCGAGCTCCTCGGCCTTGGCCCAGAAGGGGTCGTACTTCTCGGAGGTCGGCGCTTCGCCGTTGACGTGGCCGCCGACGGAGGCGCCGCGAAGGCCGAGCTCGTTGACCGCGTGCTCCAGCTGCTCGGCGGCGAGATCAGGGTACTGAAGAGCGACGGACGACAAGCCGACGAACCGATCCGGATACTCGGCGCACCACGCGGCGAGCCCTTCGTCGTGCAGGCGCACGACGTCGCTCGCAAGCTCCCGCTCCGCCGCGTACCACCAATAGCGATTTACGCTCAGCGCCTGATAGTCGACGCCGCGCATGTTCATCTCGTCGATCCGGCCCTGGCCGAGCACCTGAAAGCCCGCGAAACCTATGCCTTCGAGCGGCGAGCCTGCGATCAGCTCCGCCGCGGCGGGAAATACGCAGTGGGCGTGGATGTCGACGGTGCGGATGCGTTGGCCGCCGAGCATGATCTCACGGCGAGTCGACTGCGCGCCGGTATCGGCACCGCAGCCAAGAATCATGAGCCCGGCGGTCGCCGTCCCCGCCGTCTTCAAGAAATCCCTACGATTAGGCATGTTATGTTCTCCTTACGCCATCGCGCGATCGGGGAAGTGAACGGACGCCGGCTGATTAGAGTACAACGTGCACGCCGGCGCAACTCAGGGCGGGAGCGAGCTCAACCGGTGCTGTCGCGCGTCGAGGTGGATTGCCGGCGCAAGGTCGCCGCGGCGGGGGCGACGATGTGGTCCTCGATGAGCTCGTAGATGTGACGGCGCTGCGAGCGCCTCGCCGAGCCGGGCGAGCCGTCGGCCGTCGTCACGACCACGAGGTCCAGTGCCGGCACGAGCACGATGAACTGACCGCCGAAGCCCCAGGCGTAGGGCGTTTGCAGGCCGGCCGTGCGACGCACCCACCAGCCGTAGCCGTAGTAACGGCCGGGCTCGCGAGTGGACTCGGTGCGCGGCTCGAGCGATGCGGCCACCCACCGCTCGGGGACGATCTGTCGGTTTCCGGCTCGGCCTCCGTTCAGATACAGCTCGCCGAAGGCGAGCATCTGACGCGGCGTCATCTCCATGTCGTTACCGCCGAAATAGATGCCTTGCGGATCCCGGGGCCACGGCGCGAGCTCGAAACCCAGCGGCCGGCTCAAGACCTCCCGCGCGAAGTCCAGGGTCGACTGTCCGGTGGCCGCCGTCAGGATCGCGGACAACAGATGTGTGTTGCCGGTGCTGTATTCCATCTCCACGCCGGCAGGCAGGCGCAGCGGCTGAGCCAGGGCGAACTCGACCCAGTCGGAGCTCGAGACCCAGGCGCCGTAGTTGCGGTTGCTCGTGGTCTCCAAACCCGACTGCATCGTCAGCAAGTCCTCGATGCTGATCGCGCCTTTCGTGCTGTCTGCCTCGATCTGGAGCCGGGAGGCGAAGTAGTCGGCGAGCGTCTGGTCGATGCCCTCGATAGCGCCTTGCTCGATCGCGATGCCTACGAGCGCCGAGATCACGCTTTTGGACACCGACTTGATGTTGGCGAGCTCCGCTGCATCGGTGCCGTTGAAATAGTGCTCGAGAACCCGCTCGCCGCGGTGGCTGACGATGAGGCTGTGCAGCCGCGGGATGCGGGCTGCGCGCTCCAGGGCTCTGCCGAGATTCAATTCCGGGAGGCGTGGAGCCGTGGGCTCCTGCGACTGAGCGTGGAGCGCATTCGGGCTGCCGAGGCTGCCGCCGATCGCGATCGCGGCGGCCAAGAGCGTGAGTCGAACTACGGCTGAGTGGGTTGCGGTCGCCTCGGCCAATGCGCGGTGCCCGTTTGCGAAAGACGGGCTATTGTAAGCAATTGGCGCCTCGACGCTAACGCGCTCTGCGGATCTGCTGCGGCGACGACATCACGCGGTCGCTCTGATTCGCGGATCGCCCGCCGCCTTGAGCATGCGCGCCCTGTTGACCGGCGCCTTTGGCGCCGCGCCATGCCGATCGCGGCTGTGCCGCCGGCGGACTGGCCGGCTGCACGCGTTGCATGACGTTGGACCGGGTCAGGCGGGCGGGCTGCGCCGCCGCGACGCGAGCGGCAGTCGAAAGTCGCGGTGCGGAGCGGATGCCCGGCTGCGCCGCGCGCTCGGTGACCCGGGCGCGCGCGAGCGCGCTGCCGCGCGGATCGCTCTGGCTCTGTTGCCTCTGCCGTGCGCTCTGCCGCAGCTGAGGATCCTGGACGGCGACGCGCGGCGCCCGGCTCGAGCCCGCGACGCCGGCGCGAATATCCTCGCGACTGCCGCGAGACCGCGTGAAGCGGCTTTCCGCGCGGATCGTCGAAGTGCTTGCGCGCGCCGAATTGACGGCCGGCGTGCGCGCGCTGCGAGCCTCGGTCGCGACCACGCGCTGGTTCGTGACGGCCCGGTTGAGAGCCGACGGCGGCACGCCGTCCGCTTGTCGAAGCTGGCGCCGAGGCTGCGCGAGCCGCTCACGCGTGTCGTTGCCGCCGGCGAGCCGCCTTGCCGAGGCTTCGTAGCGCGCGTTGGCGACGACACGGTCTCTGAGGCGGCGGTCGATCTCGCGGCCAGGCCGGCCTCCGTGGCGATAGCCGGGTTGCCAGCGGTTGTAGCCGTGCGAGCGGTTGATGCTGACGTAAGCCCGGTGACGCGCGTAGAACGGCAGATGGTACGAGCGACCGTAGTAGGGGTGACCGAAATGGCGGTGATGATGAACATACAGAAAATGGTCGTGCCAGCTGATGGCGAAAGCCGACGTCACGCCCCAGAAGAAACCGGAGCTGAAGGAGTACCCGGCCGGGTACGGGTAGTAGTAGACCGGGTAGGCGTACGGGTAGTAGTGATAGACGGGGTAACTGTGGCGAACGATGACCTGAGCGGGCTCATAATAGGGCACGTAGACGACCTCCGGCTCGGCCGGCTCGATGGCGATCGTCTCGCCGTTGTTGGTGATCCTCTGGCGGTCGTCGCTTTCGAGATTCCCGGCTGCGTAGGCGCGATCCCGGAAGGTCTGGATCGCGTCCAGCACGTCGCCCTGCTGATAGATCACCGCCTCGCCGAGCGCCCAGGTCCAATCGAGGTCGCCGTCGAGGAGCGTCAGAGCCTCGGGGTAATTCAAAAGCGCGACGACGGACTCGTCCCACGCCTCGTCGGGCTCCAGATTCGGCTCGCTCTCGCGCTGCTCCAGATAACGCGCGGCCTGCACGATCTGCAACGGAAAGGTCGAGGCCGGCAACACGACGGCCACGAGATCGTCCGGGTAGAGCGCGATCGGGCCGACGAGCTCCTCGAGCTCGACGGCCGACTGGGCGGTCCATTCCGCAGGCGGCGTGCGCTCCCGTGAGCCGGATTCCAGGGACGGCGAGGTCTGAGCGGCGGCCGTCTGGGCCGCGAGCATCCCCAGGAACGTGAGAACCAGCGCCGCATGTCTAGGCTCGGTGACTTTGATTGTGCCGATCATGTCGCTCTCCCGATTCTCGGCCCTTCGAGTCTAGCGTCCACTTTAGCGGAAGATACCTGAATGGGCCCTTAATGTAAGCCCGCCACGCCATGGCCGGGCAGCCGCACGGCTGTTGTATATTAGCAACGATCTTCCTGTCGATTTCTGTTGACATTCGTAGATTTGCAACGTATTAAGATCGAGAGTAGCGATTTGTGCGGTGTAGGAGACAGCATTGCACGTCGTTGAGATTGGGAGGGGGGATTCTGTTCCTTAATACGGCAATATCTCGACGTCCGGGGGTCACGCCCGTTTCGGCGTCGTTCAGCCGTCTTCCCACCTCCGTGCCCATCATCGAATCCGCGTCGCCGGCCCACTACCGTGACGGGTGGCCGCGGCGTGGCTCATGTGTCCCTGGATTCGGCGCTGCGCTTGGGGGCTGCCGCCTGGTCAGGGCATTTCACCCGTCACTGGGGCTATACCGTTCGGAGAAAGCTATGAAAATGAAACGACGTTTACCCCTGCTATTGGGGTCGGCATTGCCCGGGGTGGTAATGCTGTCGTTGTCGGGGGGGGCTGTTGCACAACAGTCGGCTTCGGCCGCGGCTATGCTGGAGGAGGTCGTCGTTACGGCCCGCCGGCGTGAGGAGAACCTGCAAGACCTGCCGTTATCGATTCAAGCGATCACGGCGGATGCCATGCAGGCACAGGGTATTTATAACATCCAACAGGTCACGGAGTTCGTGCCTAACCTAGTGTTGGCCGAGGACGTGCGTAAGAACGACACGCGCTTCTTCGTGCGCGGCGTCGGCGGCGGGTTCTCGAACCCGGCGCAGGTGTTCGGTGTCGGCATGTACGTCGACGGCCACTACATGTCGGGCAGCCTCGGCGCCTTCATGAGCACGGTGGACGTCGAGCGCATCGAGGTCCTGCGCGGTCCGCAGGGCACGTTGTTCGGCAAGAACACGACCGGCGGCGCGATCAGTCTGATTTCAGCGAAACCCGGACCCGACTTCGACTCCTACGTGACCTTGCGCGCGGCCGACTTCGGCCAGACCGACATTCGCGCGATGGTCAATACGCCGATCACGGACAATCTGTTCTTCCGCGGTAACGTTGCTTCAGAGCAGAACGACGGCTACTACTTCAACCGCTTCGACAACGACGAAACGGGCGGCACGGATCAACAGAGCCTAGGATTGGCGCTGCGCTGGCTCGTCAGCGACAGCTGGACGATCGACGCGCGCCTCAATGCCGCTTACGACCGCGACGAAAATCAGGGGGGGCAGTGCTTTCCGCGCCCGGATCAGGACCTGTATGACGACCTGACGATCAACGGTGCGGCCGGCTTCGCCGGACCGGATCTGATCTCGGGCACGGCCGACGACGTCTTCTACGAGGGTCCGGGGCCGTTCAACGATGAATTTGCCTCCGCAGCCTGGGGCGGCAACAATGACAACCCGGACTACCGCGTCGAGAATTTCGGCGTTGGCGGATCGAACATACGTATCGATGCCTTGTATCCGGGAGCGAATGCCGTGTGGCTCAACTCCTGCGCGGAGGACTTCCAGTCGGGTAACGTCTATCAGACCTTCCAGGACGCGGACACGTACTCGGACATCGACAACGAGATGTTCACGCTCGACGCAACCTGGGCGCCGGACGGCCCGGTCGGTACCTTCGAGAGCGTGAGCCTGGAGTTCAAGGGAGCCTGGCGCTACAACTCCTACAGCTACTATCAGGATCGCGACTACGGCCCGGGCATCATCGATCACATCGGCAACTTCCCGAAAGGCAGCCGCGGCATCGCGCGCTACACGGACGAGTTCGAGGTCATCTTCACGGGCGAGATCAATGATCGCGCCACGCTGACGACCGGCCTCTACTTGTTCGACGACATCGCGAGGAGCGGCAACGGCAGCTGCCTCGGCCGGTGGTGGGCGGCGTTCGATCCGAACGGGCAGAACACGCTTCCAGTGGATCCCGGCAATGACGGCATCGAGGGCACGGACGACGATTTCGTCCAAGTCGGCACGATCAACGGGATGAACGACGACACGATCTTCTGTGAGGGGGAAGGCGGCACGCTGTTCCATCGTCTGCCGGACAGCGCCGGAGACCGCAGGGGCTCTACTGGCATGGGTCAGACGGAGGGTGAGTCGACGGCGATCTACGCGCACCTCGACTATGCGCTTTCCGAGAGCTGGAATCTCGCCGTCGGCGCGCGCTGGATGGAGGATACGCGCAGGCAGCAGAACGTCGAGGTTGCGATCGTTCCGGGCACCTGCACCCATACCAACCCGGGCGATCCGTCGCCGCTGGGATTGTGCGCCCCCGTTTTCGCCTTGAATCGCGCGTCCGTTATCGAGGGCGGCTTCGTGGGCCGCTCGGAGGCGACCTTCGACGAGCTCACGCCGACCGTGAGCTTGACCCGGCATCTGACGCCCGGCGATACGCTCGAGAGCGGCATCGTCTACGGCACGATCTCCCAAGGCTATCTGACGGGAGCGTTCAACGACGAGCTCAATCCCTATAACCCCGAGTTCTCGGTGGGCAAGCAGGCGCTCGTGCAGTCGCTGCTGCCCTACGAGCCTGAGTTCGTGACGAACTACGAGCTCGGCTTCAAGGGCACGCTGCTCGACGGCAGGCTGCGGATCTCGGGCGCTGCCTTCTTCATGGACTACACCGACAAGCAAGAGGCCATCTCGGTCGATAATCCGGACGGTACGCTGGGTCCTGACCCCGCGCTCGAGTACACGGCGAACGCGGGAGAGGTCGAGATCTCGGGCATCGAGCTCGAGCTGCGCGCGAGCCCCTGGGACGGCGGCTTCGTGTCGCTGGATGTCGGCATGCTCGACTCGAGCTACGCCAACTTCTCGTACACGGACATCATCTCGGGCGCAGTGACTCAGGTAGCGGAGACTCAGATCTCGAATCGGACGCCGGAGTGGACCGTCACGGCTTCGGTGGAGCATGCGTTCCAGCTCGCTAACGGCGGCACGCTGACACCGCAGCTCGGTGTCTATTTGCAGGACGACTACGAGTATTGGAGCGGCCTGGCGCCGGGTGAAGAGTCACCGGTGTGTCATCAGGACAGCTACTCGAAGTTCCGTGCGCGGCTGACGTATGAGCCCGCGGAGGCCAACTGGCAGGCAGCGCTGTTCGGCTACAACATCACGGACGAGGAGATCTTGATCGTTTGCGGCGAGATCCGCTCCGGAGCGCTCCGAAGGGTCTACGAGGCGCCATCGCAGTGGGGTGCCGAGTTCACCATGCGCTTCGGCGGCAACTGATCGACTGAGCACGTAAGATACATATCTCGTATCGGCGGCGCCTCCTTCCGGGGGCGCCGTTTTTTTTACGCCGGAGTTTTCGTTGAGTGATAATGCCTGGCAGCTGAGCGCGATCGCGTGGGGGAATCATGATGTGTCGACGTATCGTCCGGGCGGGGCTTTCGAGCGCTATGATCTGTTTCGCTTGGGCGGGCGCGGCGACCGCTCAAGGCCTCCAAGGGCCGGGATTCGGCGTCGACTACGACGCCGTCAGCTTCGAGCTCACGCCGGTCGCGGGAAACGTCCACATGCTGGCGGGCGCGGGCGGGAATCTCGGCGTGTTCGTTGCCGGCGACGGCGTGTTTCTCGTCGATGACCAGTTCGCGCCGCTGACGGACCGCATCCTCGCGGAAGTCGCAAAGCTTACGCGCGCCCCCGTGCGCTTCGTCATCAATACCCACTTTCACGGCGATCACACCGGCGGCAACGAGAACCTCGGTACGGCGGGGGCACTGATCGTCGCTCACGAGAACGTGCGGCGAACCTTGGCGCAGCCTCACTTCATCGAAATGGTCCAGACGACGTGGCCGGCCTTCAGCCCTCAAGCGCTACCGGTAATCACCTTCCAGGAATCGATGACTTTCCATCTCGGCGGCGAGCGCATCGATATCTACCATGCGCCGCCGTCGCATACGGACGGCGACTCGGTTATCTTCTTTCGCGGCTCCGACGTGATTCACATGGGCGATATTTTCAGGACGCGCGGCCAGCCGATTTTCGATCGAAACAACGGCGGCTCCTATCAAGGGCTCATTGAAGCTTCCGATTTCGTCCTGGCCCTCGCCGGCGAGAATACCAAGATCATTCCCGGCCACGGCAGCATTTCGTCCCGCGACGACCTGCAACACGTTCGCGACATCATGGCGACCGTGCGCGATCGGATCTCGGCGGGAATCGCAGACGGTTTTTCGGTGGAAGAGGTGATCGCGTCCGATCCGAGCGCCGGTTTCGGTTGGCGCGACGGACGGCTTACGGTGGAGGAAACCGTTCGCTGGATATACGCGGAGCTCTCGTCGCAGCCCTAGCAGCGCTGCGGGGCTGAGGGCCGAATCAGGAGCAGGATCCCGCCTGATCACCCAGCGGCTCGAGGTCGCGCGAGTGGTAGATCTCCTTGCAGGAATCCGTCAGAAGTATTCGCGCTCTCTCGGTAACGTTCAGGTCGGGAGCGCCGCTCTTGATGCGCCGGCCGGTCACGGTAATGCGCGTGCCCGGAGGCAAAGTGCTCCTGCTCCAGCCAAAGGCGCTTTGCAGCCTCTGCGGTGCCTCCATCTCGACGCGCCAGGTCACGGCCTTGCCGCTGTCGTCCGTAACGGATAACAGGACGCTCGAGTGTGGATTGATGAGCTGGAGAGCGACTACGGTGCCGGTGATGGTCGTCAGCTCGTCCTCGAAGCGCCCGGCGTCGCCGTGGTGAGCCAACGCTACCGTTGCTGACGCCCAAAGACTCAAGCTGCCAATTATGCGAGCCAGGTTTCTCATACCACTGTCCTCAATCGATAATCTCCCAATCGCCGCCGGCGGCGTACTATACGCCGTTAGTGGCGGCACCGGGGGGATAGTTCAAGCTGGAAGTCATACGCATTTTCCGAAGGTGCCGAGTGCCCATGCCCGCGCATGCGATCCACTGTCTTACATCGACCTTCTAGTTTTTCTGGGCCATGAGATCGACGAACGCCACCTCCTTGTGCATGGCGCCCCAGTGGGATGCACTCTTGCCGATCGCGTCCGGATTTCGCCCCACCTCGCGGCTCTTGTCGATCGTCTGCGCGACGAGCCTCGATCCCGTCTCGTGCCAGCGGTTCAGCACGGCCTTGAAGCCGCCGCGCCAGCCAACCTGCCCCGTCTTCGGGTTGTCTTCCACCATCCAACGAAACGCCGCGAGGATGGGATAGAGCGCTCCGCGGGCCAATCTCTCGGTGGATCGGGTCTGCAGGAACACGAATTCGTGCGGCTTTTTCTTCGCCTTTTCAATGAGCTCGGGCGCTCGCTCGTCGGAACGCTCGCAGAGTACCGGAAACTCGAGCTGTATCGTGTCGTGCAGCGTCAGGATGTCCTTGACGATCGGCCGAAGCCGCCGATAGGCCTTACCCTCATTGGATTTGAAATCCTCTTCGAAGCTGCTTAGGACGACGGGTTTCTTCTCGTAGGTGACCACCGGATGTGCCGATCCGCTGTTCGGGTAGGCAATGGTATTGAAGCAGGTGATGGCGCAAAGTATGTCACGCACGTCGCATGCGGCGCGTTCGTTTTCCGACCAGGCGATTGATTTGAAATAGCTCTCGTTCTTGAGCTCGTCCTTGAGCCACTGCAGCGCATCCGTCAAGCTCGAAAGATTGTTGGACTGTGACTGCATCGAGGCATTGAGCCCGAGCGAGATCTCGAGTATCCAGTCGTCCGGAAGGCCTGTGAGAATTTCTACCTTGACGTATTGCTGGCGCGGCAGCTCGATGTTCGGATTGCGCTGAGCCTCGTTGATCAGTTGATAGGTGTGGTAGCCGTCGACCACGCCATGCCCGGGACCGATTTCCACCTCGTACTCGTCCTCGTCGATCTTCCGCACATCCTTGGCGAAAATCGTGATGCCGCTGTTCTTGAGATGAAAGGTGCCCGGCGTGCAGTCGATATCCAGGAGGCTGGCCTGAACTTCCTTGTAGATGTCCCAGCGGGTGCTCGGATTTCTCGGTCCGGGCTCCAGCGAGATGCCGGCAGGGAGCTCGGCGATTGAAACGAAGAAGATGTGCCGTTCCGAGCCGTGAGTCGAGTTGAACGAAGGGTCGGGGAGACGGCGCGCGAACCGCGGTTTGAAGACGAAGGTGTTCACACTGCTCTCCAAAGTTAGCCATGACCAGGCTACTCGACACCATGCCCGAGTCCACGAGCTGGCTTTGCAATAGTACTACCAGTGGTAGGGTTGGTGGGTGACCGCGTTCACAGTCGGGCCGCCGAGACCCTCTATGCTCAGAACCGGAAGGTATAGTTGAGCTTCACGCTCAAGTCGGAAAACGACGAGTGGAAGCTGTTGTCCTTGTCGAGGTCCTGTAAGTTGTGATTGAGCACCAGGAATCCCTCCTGTCCGGCCCGCGGAATCCAGTGCAGGCGGCTGTTGATTCCCAAAAGCTCGGACACGTTGTCGTACTGAATCAGGTTGACCCACGACAGGCGTGAGGAAAATATCACCTCTGTGCTCAGCCCCAGCAGCCGCGTGACGAACTCGCCACCGGGCAGGCTGATATCGTTCCAGTCATAGTTGAGACCCATCTGGAAGCTCGACGACCGGCGCCAAGTGACGCTGCCGCCGAGGTTGCGCCGCGAGCCGTCGAAGAAATCCCCGTCCCTGTAGGTCATTTCTCCCGAGAAGGTACGATAGCTCGCAGTGGACACCGTCACGGAGATCTCGTCGAACGAGTAGTCGCCGATAGGTACTGCGACCTCCCTCGACTCGTCCTCATAGATACTGAAAGCTTCGCCGACGACCTCCCTGTTGGCATGGTAGCGGAGCACGAATTCGTCCTCGGATTGCGTTTCGAGCTCCAGCAGGCGCCCGACGATGGTCTCCGACTGTAGACCGCCGTCCAGAAAAGTGATCCGCTGGAGGTCCACGCCACCGAAGGCGGAAAGAACGAAGTCGCCGTTCAAGAAATGCGTGTAGCCCAGGTTGGCGGTCACGTCGCGAATGTTGGACCGGTTCACGAAGCCGAGCGCCGGCTTGAAGTTCTCCTCGATCTCCTTGAGCGCGACACTGCCGCGCAAGCCGGTGTTGTTGGGCATGCCGATGCCCAATCCGAACGAGGAATCTTCGCCCGTCAGCCCTTCGGTGTCGCTCCGCTGATACCAGGCATCGCCCTCGAGCACGCGCCCTCCGGGAAAACGCGTGTTCAAGTAGCGAAAATCCGCACCGACGACCGAGTTGTCCAGATTGGAGTTTGGATCGCCGTCGGTAATGATGAAGCCGAGCGAAGATTCCTCGAGCACGTTGGCGTTGATGCGGCTCACGAAGATGTCGCTTTCCTCGACGTCCTGAAATTCGTCCTGGCGCATCGCCAGCGTGCCGATGGAGAACCGGCCGACTCGGCCGCTGAGCTTGCCGCCGTACTCGAGATCCACCGGCGTGCCGGCGCTGCTCAGGCCCAGACGCCTCGAGAAGAAGGGGCGGCCGTTCTCGCGTGTCGCTTGCGAGCTCGCCGTGTCGTTGCCGAAGTTTCGCCCGCCGATACGGCCGAAGTCGAACAGGTCGGCGTCGTTGAGAAAGAAATCGCGTTTCTCGGGGAAAAACAGGCTGAAGCGCGTCAAATTCACCTGGCGGTCGTCGACCTCGGCCGCCGAGAAATCGGTGTTGATCGTGAGCGAGGCATTCAGCGAAGGCGTCACCCGATAGAAAACATCCAGGGACGGGTTGGTCTCGGAGTCGGTCGTCGACGGCTCGTAGGTTTTCTGCTGGCTCACGGCGATCGAAGGCACCACGTCGAGACCCAGACCCGGATCGAGCCCGCTGAAGCCTGCGACTCGCCCCACGATGCTGGGATTGTAGCTGCGGTTGCGCGAAACCCAGACGTTCTCTTCGCCGCGGCGCCGAATCGCCCTTGCGAAGTTGAATCCCCAGGTATCGATGCTCGGATCGAACGGCAAGGTCTTGAACGGGATCACCATCTCGAACGTCCAACCTTGCTCGTCGATTCGGCTCTCGACTTCCCAGATCACACTCCATTCGGCATTCGTCTGGCTGACGTTCTGATAGAGCATGTCGTGGCGCACGCCGTTCGCGTTGGTTTCGAAGCGATAGCCGCCGCGTCCGGTGTTGAACGGATCGATGATCACGGCGAGGCGATCGTCGGCGCCCAGGCGTTGATTGTGCCGCAGGGTGCTCGCGGCGATCTGCTCGGGCTCGCTATCCCATAGACGCGCGCCTACATAGAGCGCGTCATCGTCATAGAGCAGATAGATCTCCGTGCGTTCCGACGGCTGCGCGCCATTGCCCGGGCGGATCTGATGAAAATCGTCGATCACCCGGGCTTGTTGCCAGACTTCGTCATCGAGCCTGCCGTCGATCACCGGCGCCGTGGCCGTGCGCGTTGCCTGAGCGAACTTCGCTTGCTCCGGCCCGCCCGGTTGAGCGAAAACGTCCGGGCCCAGCAGCGCGAGGCCGCAACCTGCGAGTACGGGGGTAAGCCCGAATCTGTCCGTAAAGCCCATGCTTGCTGATTCGATCCAGAGGCGAGTTGCAGCACTTATGATATCGCAGGCGGACCGAAGGAGCGCGTGCAAGACCGCCGTGAAGCCGCCGGAGCAGTCAGCGTCCTAGGCCGGTGAAAACAGCGCTTCTATCAATGTTCTGTAGAGCCGCAATTGCCGCGCCGTGAGCTCCGGCTCGTTCAGCGATTTCGACAAGATGAAAGCGCCCTCGATGATCGACATGAAGGCGTCGGCGAGCGCGCCTCGATCGACGGCTCGCCGCGGCGGATACGTGTGCTCGATGTCTTCGATCAGTTTCGTCAGCTCCCCTCTGGAAAACAGGAACTCCTCGTTGAGGATTTGCAGCACTTCATCATCGAACTGTTGAAGCTCGTAAATGTAGGACGCAAGCAGGCAGCCCGGATAGGGCTCGGTCAGACCCTCGAACAGCTCCTCGTACAAGCCCACGAGGAGCAAGAGCTGTTGCAAGGGATCGTTGCTGAGCTTCTTCGCCCGCGAGAAATTGCTCTTGAATAGGGCGATCCCTTCGTCCGCGTACCGCCTGATCAGCGTTTTCGCAAGATCGTTCTTACTTTTGAAGTGATGAAAGAACGCGCCTTTGGTCAGTCCGAGGCTGCCGATCAACTGATCCAGCGACAGTCCGGCGTAACCGCGGTCGAGTATCAGCTGCTGGGCCGTGTCGAGGATCCGGGCTTTGGTCTCAGCGCCTTTCTTGGACATGGCTCGATGATAACATACTGACGAGTATCTGTGGATCTCCGGTTCGCTGTCTCGGGCCGTTAGACGTATCTACTTAATCTTACTGACATGTTCTCATGAATAAAACATACTAAATGGTATTGACATGGGTGGGTGGGCGCCGGTAGAGTAATAAACATACCGACTAGTATTGTTTTTTCTCAATCACCGCAGAAGAGGAGACCGCCATGCTCGAGCTCGTGCAAACCATGACGATGGCGCTGATACCGGGGTTCTTACTGTTGGATTTCTTCGTTCAGCGGCACCGCTACAAGCGAACCAAGGGCTGGCGCCTGCGCGGTTTCTTGGTGACCGCCGCAATCTTCGTCTTCAGCGGCCAAGTCGCCGCATTCTGGGGCTTCGTGTTCGACGGCCACAGCCTTTTCGACGGCAGCAAGCTCGGTATGCTCAGCGGCGCCGTCGTCGGTGTCCTCGTCTATGAGCTATGCCACTACTGGTATCATCGCGCCGCTCACGAATGGACCTGGCTCTGGCGCGCGGGTCACCAGATGCACCACAGCGCCGAAAGCTTGGACGCGTTCGGGGCCTACTATCTGCACCCCTTGGATGCGGCGCTGTTCACGAGCTTGAGCAGCGTAGTCTTCTTCCCGCTGCTGGGGCTGAGCGTCGAAGCGGCCGTGATCGGTGCGCTTTTCCTGACCTTCAACGCGATGTTTCAACACGCCAACATCCGCACGCCGCATTGGCTCGGCTATCTCATTCAACGGCCTGAGAGCCACAACGTCCATCACGGACTGCATCGCAATAACTACGCCGACCTGCCGATCATGGACATGCTGTTCGGGACGTTCCGCAATCCGCGCGCGCTGGAGAATGAGGCATGCGGATTCTATCTCGGGGCGTCGAGCCGCATCTTGGAGATGCTTTTCGGTGTGGACGTGTCGAAGCCGAAAGACCAGCAGCGACGCCTGCACAAGGCCGTGCTGACGGACGCCGGCTAGCCGATTCCGCCGAGCTGCATGGGTCGGTCGGGAAACGGGCAGCCTCGTTGTTGACGGCGGCACCGGTGAATGGTCTAGTTATCACGAACCGGAAGAGCAGCAGAAGTGACCGCAGAAGACGACGTAAACAGCCGCGACGATGCACTACCAGGCCTCTCGGATGCGGCGAAAGCCGAGGGGCCGACCGTTACCCGGAGACGCATCTTGCAGGGGGCCGGCGGGTCGATCGCCGCGGCGACCCTGCTGAAGCCCGCAAGCGCGTCGGCGCAGCCCGCGGCGGGGACCGGCACGTCGCGTCAAGCCGACCTCACCGGACGACTGGCGCGTTACATGACCGCGGCACGCGGCCTGGAATTGCCGGAAGCCGTGACGCTTGCGGCCAAGCACCGGATCCTCGATACCTTCAGCGCCATCGTTTCGGGCGCCAAGCTCAAGCCCGGCGAGGTCGCCGTCGACTATGTACGGGCGCAGGGAGGTTCACCCGAAGCCAGCGTCGCGACGACGAATATCATGACGACCGCGGTCAATGCGGCGCTCGCGAACGCCATGTTCGGTCACGCCGATGAGACCGACGACTTCCATCCGCACACGAAGGCGCATCCCGGTTGCGCCGTCGTGCCCGCGGCGCTGGCCATGGGGGAGCGCGAGAACAGCTCCGGGCTGGATTTTCTCCGCGCGGTCACGCTGGGTTACGACTGCTGCTGCCGGCTGCTGATGGCGCTCGGTCCGGACTTGGTGCGCGCGAATCACAGGAGCGCCGAGGGCTACAGCTCCACCTTCGGCGCGGCTGCGGCAGCGGCTTGTGTCGCGGGTTTCGACGAGCTGCACATGCGTTACGCGATCTCCTATGCCGTGCAGCAGGTATCGGGCGTGTGGAGCTGGGTGCGCGACGTCGAGCACATCGAGAAGGCGTTCGATTTCAGCGGCATGGGGGCACGCAACGGGGTCGCGACCGCCACGATGATCCAGGCGGGCTTCAGCGGCGTTACCGATGCCCTGGACGGTGAGCATAACTTCATCGACGCGCTCTCTTCCGAACCGCAGCCCGAGGAGTTCGTGGCCGATCTCGGCAGCCGATTCTACGTCGAGGAAACCGCCATCAAGACCTACCCGGTGGGTTATCCGATCCAGTCCCCGCTGGCGGCTTTTTTCGCCCTCAGGGACGAGCATGGCCTGCGGGCCGACAACGTGCAGCACATGCGCGTGCGCCTTCCCGCCGACGGCGCGCGCATCGTCGACAATCGAACGATGCCCGACATCAACTGCCAGCACATTCTCGCCGTCGCGCTCGTCGACGGGTTCATCGACTTCGAGAACAGTCATTCGTTCGAGCGCATGAGCGATCCGGCGATCGTCGCCGCCAAGTCCCGCATCGAGCTGATCGCCGACGATTCCCTGGTCGTCATCGACGCGCCGCGCAGCGGTGATGTCGAGGTTACTCTGACGGACGGACGCAGCGTCAGCCTGTTCGTCAGCCACGCGCCGGGCACGCCGGAGAATCCTCTGGATACGGCGGGCGTGAACGCGAAGGCGCGCAGCCTCATGGCGCCCGTGCTCGGCGGGGACCGCACCGCGGGACTGATCGAGCGAATCAACGAGCTCGAAGCGCTTCCGAGCGTTCGTGACCTGCGGCAGTACCTCGTGCTCTAAACGCCGCGCCGGGCTCTTGTCATGGTTGGGTGAATACTCTGGAGATTTCCGGATCACAGTTGTATTGGTAGAGCCGCAGGCCCGGCGCGTACTGCCATTCGAGCCGACCCTCGAAGGGCTCCGCCAGATACACGGGGTCTTCGAGAAGCACGTCGATCACGAGCCCCGTGCCGTCCTCGCTCAGCACGTAGCGCTCGACGACGTGCTTCTCGGGGCTCGATGGCACGCTTTGGCCGTTGGCCGATGGATGCTCGGCGAACAGCCTCGTATCGACGACGAGCGTGCCGTCTTCCCACCGGCCGATCGAGTGCCCCTGATTGCTGAGCTCGCCGTCTTCGGGATGCTGCCGTGCGTCCATGTGCACGGTCCGCACCACGTCGAAGAACTCGTTGCGAATGGTCACGATCTCCGCGCCGATCTCGATCTCGCTCAGGTACAAGAACGCAGCCGTAATGATTCCGGGAGCCGGCGGCCCGACGCAGCTCGCTACCGGGTTGTCCCGACGAAAATCGTATTGCTCTCGAGCTGCCGTCCCGACCGGCGTCAGCGGCGTCGCGTTGAGCGCTTGGTTGAAGCTCACGATCGTTTCCGATCGCCCGCTCCAGACGCCGTTAAGTGTCGAGGCACGGACATGCGGTTGCTCGGGGGTGCCGTCGTGCTGCGCCAGTACCGTGCCGTCGGCCTTCGTCATCGACAGCAGGATTGCCCGGAGCCGCCCCGGCTGCTTGTCCCGGTGCGCGCGGACGGTCACGACGTCGCCGGGGACCAGCGATTCCGGTGTCCAGCCACTGCGGACCATGATGGGCGTCGCGCCGGTTTCCACTAGCCACTCGGCGGGCTCGCCGCTTCCATCGGCCACGGACACGCCTATGTACACGTGCGGGTTTCTCCAGCCGTAGCGTGTCACGGTGCCCTCGAAGGCCACGACGGTCTCGGCGTCGTAGGCCGCCTCGCTGTGGTGGGCCGGGGCAGGGGAAGCGACGCAGGCACCCAGCGCGACCGTTAGCATCAATCGACGTGTCAAGAAGAACCTCCTGTCTAACCCCCCTCGCGCAAGGAGCAGTTGAAAACCTTGATCTGCTCGCCGGGGATCCATTCCCAGCTGCCCGTCAAGCTTGCGGGCTCGGTGAAGGTCGCGGGGTCCGTGATCCTCGCGACGTAGTCCAGTCGCCGCTCGTCGGCGCTCAAGGTGAAGCGCTCGACGATCTCGGCATCGGGGCCCTGAGGCGTTCCGAGGTCGTCGAAGTACGCGTCGCTGATTCGCGTCGTCGTGACGATGAGCGTGCGGTCTTGCCAGCGCCCGACGGAGTAACCGAAGAGACTCGCCGCTTGATTCTCGGGGCTTGCGCCGGCGTTCATATGTATGATCCGCTCGCCGTCCCATTCCTCGAGGCGCAGCAGGATGGTGTCGCCGCGATCGACGAATTGAATCGGGTAGGGGTTGTTCATCATCGTCGGCATGCCGGGCGGCTCGCAACGCAGCGCCGGATCGTCGACGAGCGGGTCCCAGGCCTGGCGCGCGCTCAGCGCGGCCGCGGTCAGCGGCAGATTGCCCTCCAGCGCCCCGCCGGTGCGGCTCCATACTCGGAAAACCCCGCGAGCGTCGCGCTCTCCGGCGGCAACCGCGCTGCTCGAGAACGGCGCCGGCCTGACCTCGCGACCGATCTCGACCGCTCGCTGCGGCCAAAGCGGAACATCGCGGCCGTCCGCGAGCTTCATCGTGAACGCGGCCATTGCCGGCAAGCCCTGCCGGGACAAGGCACCCGTGAGGGAGACCCGGTCGCCGACCGCGACGATGTCGGAGCCGATGCCGATTCTCTGAAGGCTGTTCGGCGAGCCCGACTCAGCCGTCCACGTCTCGCGCACGCCGCTTTCCGAGACGCGCTCGATCGTGAGGACGACATGCGGGTTCTGCCAGAAGACGGACGTCAGCTCCCCTTCGATGGTGGCGATGTTGTTGCGGTCATAGGCGACCGTGGTGGCGTGGTGCGCCTCGGCGTTCGCGACCATCGCGAGAGAGGCGATGAGCAAGGAGATCCGAATCATGACGTGCAGTAGTCCTCAGCGTGCTCCCATGGCGTCGACGCGCAGCGGCGACCACGCCATGCCGTCGGGTGTGTCATGCCCTATCGCGAAGTCCACCGGCGGCTGGTCGGGTTGATCCAGATCATATAAAAGAATGCGCCCATCGGCACGCGTGCTGACGAAGACGCTGCTGCCGAGCGCGAGCAAGCCAAAGCCCCCGGCTCCGGCCCGCTCGCCCGGAACGTCGAGCTCGCTGAGCAACGCCCGCGTGCCGGCTTCGTAGATGCGGATCGCGGCGGTCTCGGCATTGCCGCTGATCACGGCGATTCGGCCGCCCGGCAGGCTCGCCAGGCGTCTCGGTTGCGTTGCCGATGCGAAAGTCGCTCGAATTTGCAGGGTTTGCGCGTCGATCACCGAGATCGAGTTGGCGTCTTGATTGAGCACCCAGACGTCGCCCGAAGGAGCAACGGCGATCGCTTCGGCGCCCAGATCCGTGGGGATGACCGCCGGCGGCGTCGAGGAGTCGAGGTTCACGACCGAGACCGTGCCGCGGCCGCTGCGACCGCCGACATAAACGCGGCCGCCGTCCGGGCTCAGGGCAAGCATATGACCCTCGCGCGCGGCCTCGCCGATCGGATAGGTTTCGACGACTGCGAGCGCGGCGACGTCGATGAGCGCGACTCGGTCGGACGTTTCCAGGGTCGCAATCGCATGGCGGTTGTCCGGTAGGAAAACCGTGTGATGCGGTTTCGAGCCCGCGCCGGTGTCGATGTAGCCCGTGATGCGCGCGCTCGGGACGTCGATGACGACGACCCGTCGCCCGGGCGTCTCGAGACCATACTCCGCGGTGAGCGCCAAGCGGCCGTCCGGCGATACCGAGACCTCGTGCGGCCATCCCGAGCCGATCGGCACGCGGGCGATCTCTTTCTCCGTCGGCAGATCGAAGAAGGAGACGCTGCCGGCGACGTCCTCGCGGTTGATGACCAGCAGCGTGCCGTCGAGCTCGGCCGCGCTCAGCGAGAGCGCGCGCCCGATCGCGATCACGGCCATCGCAATGACTATCGAGCGAGCCATCAGAAACTCAGCCTGACGCCCGCGCTGGCCGTGCGTCCGCCGGTGAGAAATCCCGCTACCTCCGCGTAATCCTCATCGGTGAGATTTTCGATGCGGCCGAACAGCTCCAGGCTGGGCCGCCAACGGTAGGAGGCGCTGACGTCGAGTGCCTCGTAGCTCTCGAGGGGCACGCGGCCGACGCCGAAAATCTCGTCCACGGCGTCGCCCGAGAGCCTGAGGTTGCCGAGCACACGCAGCGCTTCGCCGGTGGAGGTGTAGCTCACGCTGACATTCGCGAGAGTCTCCGGGCGGCGGATGCGCTCGAGCCCGGCGCTGTCCTCGGTATCGTTCAAGGTGAGATTGCCGAGGACGGTCCAGCGGCTCGTCAGGGGAATCCGTGCCGCAAGCTCGACGCCCCGCGATCGCGTGAAGCCCGCCGACTGTAAATAGCCGGAGAAACCGCTCAGGTCGAAAAAGATTTCGTCCTCGATCTCCTGGTCGAAGTAGCTCGCTTCGATCGACAATCCGTTCTCCCGCGCGTACTCCACCCCGAGATCGTAGCCGCCGCTCGATTCCTCGCTCAGAAGCACCTCCGCGGCCGGCGGGAAAGCAAACGGCCCGGCGTTATATGCGATCTCCGAAAGGCTCGGCGCCCGGAAGCCCGTGCCGTAGCCGGCGCGATACTTGAGCGTCGAGCCGTCGCCGAGATCCTTGAGATAGGCGGCCGTGACGCGGACGCTCGAGTGCCGGCCGAAGTCGTCATTGTCGTCGCGCCTCGCGCCCGCCGTCACGAAGAAGCGGTTCTCGAAGCGCCTCTGCAACTCGAAAAATACCGCGTTCTGGTCGCGGCTCGTGCGTTCGCCGTCACCGGTCAGGATATCTTCTTCCTCGAGCTCGACCCCGTACACCAGCGTCGCCGCATCGGACGGCCGGAAGCTGCCGGTATATTCGGCGCGCGACAGGTCGCCGCTGGTCGAGAATGCATCCAGGCCGTCGGCGAAGCTCGACCTCGCGATGTCCGTGTTCGAATAGGCGACCAAGTGTGTCAGCTTGCCCGTGCGATAATCGGCGGAAAGCCGATAGGTCGTCTGCCGCGTGTCGGCAATGCAATCGTGCGTTGTCGGAAACCCGCACTGGTCGAACTCGGTGCGCGCGTCCACGTCCCTGGCGACGAGCTGCAGCCGCAGCGTTTCGCTCGCGTTCCAGCCGACCTTGGTATGCAGCGTGGTGTTCTCGTAACCGTCATCGTCCACGAGCACCGAGTCGGTGGCCCGGGTATTGAAGCCCTCGGAGTCGATATCCGTGACCGCGACGAAGAAATCTCCGCTGTCCGAACCGCCCGACAGATTCGCGTCCAGGCGCGCCGTGTCGAAGTCGCCGTACTCGAGGCTGGCCTGTCCGCCGACGCCGTTTTCGCCGGATCGCGTCAGGATGTTGATGACCCCGCCGGCGTCGGCTCCGTAGATGAAACCCTGCGGTCCCCGCAGTATCTCGATGCGCTGAATGTCGCTGGTGGTCAAGAGGTGCGAGAAATCCGGACCGACCTGAGTGCCCGTCGGATCCGACACCTCGACGCCGTCGATCATCACCAGCGTACGGTAGCTTTCCTCGCCGCGAACACGCACGGCGGTCGGTTGCCCATATCCGCCGGAGTTGCTGACGCCGATTCCCGGCTGGGTGCGCAGGAGATCCGCCAGGGCGTCGTAACCCCTGAGGTCGATCTCATCCCTGTCGATGACCGATACGGCCGTGCCGATCTCGCGCAGAGGCGTCTCGATGCGGCTCGAGATCACGACGATCTCTTCCAGAGCGCCTTCCGCCCTCCCGGGCGACGGTTGTGCGAGCGAGGTGAAAGGGCTCGCGCCGGCTCCCAGCGCCACGGCAAGCGCTGTTGCTCTCAAAGCGAGAGGACGCAGGAGAATCATACGTGCGAGCTCCAATGACAGGAATGCGTTTCATGGATCGCCCCGGGCAGGGGCGACGCTGTTAACGGCCAGCTTATAGGCGTTAACCGTTACTTAACAGTTCTAAACTGGCAGCCGCTCGCGCCGCGGCCGTATCATCTCAAGGTCCTCGGGCCGGCTGCTCGGGGCAGGATTATGTCATATGAGCAGCTCGCCAACGATGCTGGAGGGAGACGGATGAAGATCAAACGCGCAGGCCTCGGCTCGATCGGGCTCGGACTGTTGCTCGCGGGAAATCCATTGAGCGCCCACAGCCCCATCTGCAACTGCTATGACAATGCCGACGGTACGATCACCTGCGAAGGCGGGTTCTCCGATGGCGGCTCGGCCGCAGGCGTCTCGATACGCGTTCTCGACGAGCGCGAGCGCGTGCTCATCGAGGGCAGCATGGACGCCGCCGGCACGTTCACTTTCGACAGGCCCAGCCAGGACTTTCACGTCGTGTTCGATGCCGGACAGAGCCACGTCGTGACGATCTTCAGTGGCGATATCGAGGAGTAAGGCCCGGACGGGCGGCGGCACGGCGCCGTTTCGGCAAACCCGGGCCTGGCTCGCCGCCATCGCTGCCGGCTTGACCGCCGCCCCCGCCGAGGCACACTTCCAGATGCTGTATACCGCGGAGACCGCGCTCTCGGCCGGCCAGGCGACGGAAATCCTGATGCTTTTCACGCACCCGGCTCACGGCGGCCCGCACATGGCGATGGTGCAACCGGAGGCGTTTTACGTGCTGAGCCAGCGGGGTGAGGACGCCGTGATCGTCCGCACGGACCTGGCTCGATATCTCGAGCCGATCGCCTGGGAGTCGGAGCAAGGCCCCACGAGCGCCTATCGGGCACAACTTACGCGCAGCGTGACGCGCTCTCTCGGCGACTACGTGTTGGTGCTGGAGCCCGGGCCCTACTACGAGGCAGGCGAGGACAAGTACATCCAGCAGTTCACCAAGACGATGCTGAACATTGGCGGTGTTCCGGGCAACTGGGCGGAGCCCGTCGGCCTGCCCGCCGAGATCCTGCCGCTCGACAAGCCCTACGCGAACTGGGTCGGCGGCGTGTTCCGCGGCGTCGTGCTCGCCGCCGGCGAGCCCGTGCCGAACGCCGAGCTCGAGGTCGAGTACGTGAATCATGCCCCTGACCTGGCGCGGCGCCGCTCGGCGGATGAGCCCGCGGTCGAGTTGCCGCAGGCGTCCTTCGGCACCATGTCGATACGCGCCAACGACCGCGGCGAGTTTTCAATCGGGTTGCCGCGGGCCGGCTGGTGGGGGATTTGCGCGCTCGCCGTGGGCCCCGGTACCGAGCATGAGGGCAAGGAGCTCTCGCAGGACGCGGTGCTCTGGGTTCAGGCCAAGGAGATGCGATGAGCGTCGCGTCAACCATTGTTCCGCCGCTTTCGAGCCGCTGCGAGACGGGCGCCGTGCTGGCCGTAACCGTCGCGGTGCTCGGGCTCGGCGGCTTCGCCGTGCAGCAGCGCAGAGTCGACGACGAGCAGCAGCGGCTGTTCGACTGGCAGATCAGCGCTTTCTACGACCTGGACGCGGCGGACCAGGCGACCTACAACGCGCTGTCGACCGCGGCGACCGAGCTCTGGTGGATCCACGGCGATTTGTTGTATTACGGCACCCCCGAGCAGGTCGCCGATCCCTGGCCGATGGTCGAGGAGCTCGACACCGAATACCTGTTGCCGCCGTTCACCAAGGATGTCGCGTGGTCGCAGCATGGTGGGATCGAATGGCAGCGGATCGCATCGTTCTCATTCGAGGGGTCGGCGGTCTATTTCGGCTCCGGCGGGACCGTTCCGGGGCAGAGCGCGTACCTCGTGATGCTCTCGCACGTGCACAAGGGCGCAAGCTTCGCGAACGGCGCGACGATCTGGGTTCATCCGGACCCGAACGCGCCGCCTCCGGAGACGGTCGTGCGCGATTCCTTGATCTTGAACGGCTGGAAGGAAGTCGTGCCGTATAGTGGAGCGATGGAAGTCGATCGCCTCAAAGGAGCATGAGATGAGCGTCAGCGGGCTCGCACTGCGCTACGTTTTTCTGGCGGCAATCGGCATGCAGTGGGGAGTTGCGTCGGCGCAGGGCTTGCGCGTCGGGATCACGCTGCATCCGTACTACAGCTTCGCCGCCAACATCGTCGGCGACCGCGCGGAGGTCGTTCCCCTGATCGATGCCGGAAGCAATCCCCACAACTACACGCCGAGGCCGGACGACATGAAGCGCGTGCTGAGCCTGGACGCCTTGATCGTCAACGGCATCGGACATGACGAGTGGGCGTTCGAGATCGTCAAGGCGGCGGGCCTCGAGCGCGATCTGCCGTTGATCTACGCCAACGAAGGCGTCGCGCTGATTCCGATCGCGGCGGACGAGGGCGAGGCCAGAGTGGTCAATCCACATACCTTCGTCTCGACGACGGCGGCTATTCAGCAGATCTATACGATCGCCCAGAGACTCGGCGAGATCGATCCCGACAACGCGGATTTCTATCGCGACAATGCACGAGCCTATGCATCGAACATCAGGCGCCTCAAGGCGCAGTTCATGTCCGAGCTTCGGACGCTCGACGTCTCGAGCTTCCGCTGTGCGACCATGCACGGGGCCTATGGGTATTTGATGCAGGAGTTCGGCCTGCAGGTCGCGGCCGTGATAGAGCCCAGGCACGGTGTCGAGCCAACTGCGAGGCAGCTTGCCGACACCATCGAGAAGATCAAGACGTCCGGCGTCAACGTGCTGTTTGCGGAGAAATATTTCGCGAGCAAGCTCTCCGACACCATTCGCGATGCGACCGGCGTTCGCATGTATTCCTTCTCGCATATGTCGGATGGAGAGTTCGTCCCCGAGCTGTTCGAACGGGAAACGCTTGCAAACTTGGAGACTCTCGTCGAGGCAGTTCGGGCGGCGCCGGCCGGCGACTAGCCTATGCGAGGACCGAGCATCCGCTTCGACAACGTCGGCTTGCAACTCGGCGGCGTGGATATCCTGAGTACGGTCTCGTTTGCCGTCGGCAGCGGTGAGATTCACTGCCTGATCGGCCCCAACGGGGGTGGAAAGACGTCCCTGGTTCGATGTCTGCTCGGGCAAATGCCGCACAGCGGCACGATAGACGTCGGCTGGGACGAGAATCGAACGATCGGCTACGTTCCGCAGCTGCTGGATTTCGACAAGACCTTGCCGGTAACCGTGAATGATTTTCTGGCGATGGTCTGCCAGAAGCGGCGGCCGGCGTTCGTGGGCATGAGCAAGGCGACGCGAGCGACCAGCGATGCAGTCCTCGACCGAGTCGGGCTGATCGGCAAGGGAAAGACCAAGCTCGGCAGCCTCTCCGGAGGAGAGCGGCAACGCGTCCTGTTTGCGCAGGCGTTGATTCCGGCGCCGGCTTTGCTGGTCCTCGATGAGCCGATGACGAGCATGGACGAGGTGGGCGTGGAGCGGTTCGCCAGCGTCATTCGCGAGCTCGCCGCCGATGGCGTCACGATATTGTGGATCGCGCACAACCTCGCCCAGGTTCGAGAAATGGCTCACAGCGTCAGCTGTATCAAGCGAACACTGCTGTTCAGCGGGCCTCCGTCAGAGGTGCTCGCCGAACTCGGCGCCGAAGCGTTGTTCTCGAGCCTCGGCATGGCGAATTTCGAGGCGATGTCGACGTGACCGAGTTTTACGCCTGGATGCGGGAAAGTCTGCAGAACCTGGCCTACGACGGTGTGCTGCCGCTATCTTTTCAGTATGGGTTCGTCATCAACGCGGTGTTTTGCGCGTTGTTGATCGGGCCCGTGCTCGGCGGGGTGGGCACGATGGTGGTCGTGAAGCGCATGGCGTTCTTTTCTCAGGCCATCGGCAACGCGGCAATGACGGGCGTCGCGATCGGGGTGTTGCTCGGAGAATCCTATACGGAGCCGTATGTCTCCATGTTCTCGTTCTGCATCCTGTTCGGTTTGATCCTCAATTACACGAAAGGGCGCACGGCGATATCGTCCGACACGCTGATCGGCGTTTTCTTGTCGATCTCGCTGGCTGTGGGCGCGTCATTGCTGCTGTTCGTCTCCGCGCGGGTCAATACTCATATACTCGAGGCCGTATTGTTCGGCTCCGTGCTCACCGTCAGCGATACCGACATCAACGTGCTGCTCGTCGTCACGATCGCGGCCTTGGGCGTAGGCGTGCCTTTGTTCAATCGATTCCTGTTGGCGAGCCTGAATCCGAGCCTCGCGAGGGTGCGCGGCGTCAGGGTTCGGGTGCTCGAGTATGTGTTCGTATTGCTGATCACGATTCTGACGGTGGCCTGCCTGAAGATCGTCGGAGCCGTGTTGGTCGAGGCTCTGCTCTTGATTCCAGCGGCCGCGGCGCGGAACGTGATTCGCTCCATGAAGGGCTTCGTGTTTCTCAGCATGGCGATCTCCACGATCAGCTGCATTGCCGGCGTCGTGGTGCCGATGCAGTTCGACCTGCCTTTGCCGTCCGGGGGAGCGATCATCATGGTCGCCGCCGGTTTCTTCCTGCTGACGATGATCGTGCGCATGACGTTCTCGCGGCTCAGAGAGGTGGAGGCGTAGATGCATCGAGGGAGACTTCTGGCCGCCTTGGCTTCAATCGGCCTGCTCGCGAGCTCGGCCGCCGGAGCTCAGAACGATCGGATTGCGGTATTGACCGCTCTGCCACCGATCTACTCCATGACGGCCGGATTGGCGCGGGACACGAACATCGACGTCCGCAACGTGCCGGAGGACGGCCGGCGGATCAATGCGCTGGTCGGCTTGTTGAGTCAGCGCGGCGACCGGTTTGCCGATCAGTTCGCGAATGCCGACGCGGTCGTCACGATGGGTAAGCTGTGGCGAGAGGATCCCCTGTTTACCGCGGTCCGCATGGCCAATGTTCGCGTCGTCGATATCGACGCGACCAAGCCCTGGTCGACGACGCTCGAGGGCATCTCCGTGGCGATGCAGCCCGAGCAGCGAGTCCCTTGGAGCGACGCGGGGCCCGCCGAGCGGCGGCCCTCGATCTTCTGCTGGCTGAGCCCGGCCAACGGTGCTCGGATGGCGGAAATCATCGCTCAAGACCTGATGCGCCTGTCGCCGGCGGACGGCGCCGCGATCGAGCGGAACCTGCGGGAGCTTCGCGAGGCCCTGTTGGGCCTGAAGCTCGACTACGAGCTCAAGCTGGCGGAGCTGGCCGACGTGACGGTTTTCGCGCTCGCTTCCGAGTTCGTCTATCTGACGACGGATATGGGCCTCTATGTCGACGGCTATTTTCTCAAGCAGGACATCGACTGGACGGACGCCGACGCCGCCGCATTCGAGCATTACTTGCGTGACAACGCGATCGGGGTCGTCATCCACAAGTGGGAGCCCGATGCGCGTATTCAGGCCGCGATAGAGCAGGCGGGGGCACGGCTCGTCGTGCTCGACCCGATCGATGCCGGTATCGTCGAAGACGACCGCCTGCTCGAGAGCAGCTATGTCGACCTGTTACGGGCCGATCTGGAGTCGCTATATACGGCGCTGCGTGCGGCAAACCAGCAACGTTAGATCCAGTTCTTGCATTTGAAGATCACGCCCAGGCCAGCGCCGAGACCCAGCATCGCGAGCATCGCAACGGCAAACGCCGATGGATCCTCGCTCCCCGGGAGCCCGGCCACGTTCATGCCGAGCAGACCGGTTACGAAAGTCAGCGGCAGAAAGATCGCAGCGACGACGGAGAGCAAATAGATTCGCGAATTTTGCTCCTGAGCCACGCGGCTCAAGAGCTCCTCCTGCACGACGATGATGCGCTCCCTGGCGAGATCCAAGTCTTCCAGGTAGCGCGTGATGCGATCCGATTGCTCGCGAAGCTCGTTGGCCTCGTGGTCGGTGAACAGAGGGCCGGGCTGGCGATAGAGACGATCCAAGGCATCGCGCTGGGGAGCGAGATAGCGCCGAATGGCCGCCGTCTGACGGCGCAGACCTCCGAGCTGCAGGCGCAGCGTTCCAGGATCGGCCTCGACGCTCTGAAGCTCGCGCGCCTCGATTTCTTCCTCGATCCTGTCGACGACGTTGCCGATACGCTCGGCGAGCCGCTCGACCAGCATCACCACGAACTCGCCGGACGTCCTTGGCCCGTTGCCCGCGGTGATCGCCTCGCGCATGTCCTGGATGGAAAGCAGGTTTCGCCGCCGGCTCGAGATGATTCGCTGCGGCTGAATCCAGAGGCGAATGGCCACCATATCGTCCGGGTCGGCGCCGGGATTGGTGTTCACGCCGCGCAGCACGAGCAACAAGCCGGCTTCCGTCGAAACGGAGCGCGGCCGGGTCTCGAGGGCGAGCAGCGCGTCCGCGGTCACGTCGTCGACATCCTTGCGCGCCGTGAGCCAACGTCGGCTGGCGGGATCGAGCAAGTCCAAATGGACCCAGAGCAGCCCCTGTTGCCCGGAGAGGGCATCGATGTCGGTCGCGGTTGCGGCGCGCCCGGATCCGCGGCCGTCCAACACATAGGCGCAGACCAAGCCCGAGCCGTCCGTCACGGCCGGTTCCTAGTCGACGCCGGTGCGGCTCGGGGCGACACCGAGCAGCTCGATTCGCAGCGGATGGCTGCTGTCCAAATGCACGTCACGCTGCGGGAATGCGATGCTGATGCCGTTCTGCTCGAACAGCTCGATGATCTTGAACCGGATGTCGCTGCGTATCTGCCGCATCTCGCGCTCGCCGCTGACGTCGCACCAGAAATAAGCATCGAAGATCAACGCGTTGTCGCCAAAGTCATCGAAGATGACCGTCGGCTTGGGCTCGCGCTTCACGGCCGCCTGCTCGTCCACCGCCTGGTGAATGAGCTCCTCGACTTTTCGAACGGGGGATCCGTAGCTGACGCCGACCCGAACCATCGAGCGAATCCGCCTATCGATCAAAGTCCAGTTCACGACGGTTTTTTCGAGAATCAAGCTGTTGGGCACCAGCATGTGAACGCCGTCGACGCGGCGGATACGCGTCGATCGATTGCCTATCGTCTCGATCGTGCCGTGGCTGCCCTCGATCTCGACGAAATCACCAATGCGCACCGGTCGCTCCGACATCAGGATCCAGCTGCTGATGAAATTATTGATGATGTTTTGCGCGCCGAAGCCGACACCGATGGCAACCGCGCCGGAGACGAATGCGAAAGCCGTCAGAGGAACGTGCAAGAGTCCCAGCGCGGTGATGCCGATGATGACGAGCAGCGTATAGAACAGCACGCGCTGGACCGCGTACACGGCATCCGCTTGCATGTTCGCGGCGCTGAGGCGTTTGCCGACAACGCGTTCGACCCAACGGGTCACGATCAGACCGACCGTCACCAGCAGGGCCACCATGACCAGCTGATTGACGGCGATGGCGGCATCGCCAACCGTGAACACGGGGTAGTTCCAGATGCTGATCAGCCGTTCCCACATAGTCGTGCCCGAATACCCGGCACTGATCAGTGCCGGCTCATGGAGTGGATCGTCGCCTGGCTCGCTACGATACCATCTCGGCTCGAGACTGGGCAGCGGAGGCGCGCGCCGCTGGAAGGCTGGCGAGCGCGGGCTGGGAAAGGCCGTATTTGGCTGGCGGTTTGCCGCGGCGGCAGGGCGACGCGCTATGCTTTAGCGCTTGGAATTGGACTCTTGGGAGCCAGACCTGAGTGCAAGTCAGCGCGATAGACGAACGCTTCGGAATGAGAAGAGTGCCGCAGGGACAGCCGGTGGTCAGCGCGATCGCGCGCACCTTGCCCAAGGTCGTAGCCATGCTTTGCATGTGCTCCGCGGCCCATGCTCAGCTCGAGCTCACCGGGCTCGACGAGCCGCTGCGCGAGAATGCGCTTACGCACCTGGAGCTCGATGACGAATCCTGCGATGCGGCCATGTGGCGAATCAGGGAGCAGTTCTCGAGGGCGGAGCAGCAGATTCGCACAGGACTCGAGGCCTATGGTTTCTATGCTTCCGAGATTTCCGCCAATCTGGCTTTCGGCGTGGAGTGCTGGACGGCTCAGTTCGAGGTCGATCCCGGCGAGCCAGTACGATTGCGGAACGTATCGATCGCCGTTACCGGGCAGGCATCTTCCGATCCGGAGTTCTCGGCGCTGGCGCAGAGCTCGACGCTGCGGCCCGGAGAGCCCTTGTCTCATGCCGAATATGAACGCGTAAAACGCGCGTTGCTGGATTTGGCTCTCTATCGCGGCTACGCCGAAGCCGCCTATACCGTGAATCGAATCGACGTGTATCCGCAGGAAGGCGTCGCGGATGTAGAGCTTCGGTTCAATTCCGGGCCTCGCTACAGCTTCGGCGAGATCGAGATCAATCAGGACGCGCTCGATCGCAGCGTCGTCGAGGGATACTACGACTTCAGGAGCGGTGATCCCTACGATCGCGATCGGCTCACCGCGCTCTACGGCGCGCTCGTCGGTAGCGGGTACTTTCGCGCGGTGGACGTATTCCCTCTACCCGCCGATCCCGTGTCGCGGCAAATACCCATCGAGGTCGATCTCAGCGCCGGCGGGCGGCGCGCCTGGAGCTACGGTATCGGCTTCTCCACGGATACCGGTCCGCGGATTCGATTCGGGCGCACCGACCGCAGGGTCAATAGCCGCGGCGCGCAACTGGGCGTCGACGGGCTGCTCTCGCCGGTCGCGTCGGAGCTTTCCTTCAACTACCGGTTTCCCTATGGAAACCCGAGATCCGAGTGGGTCAGCTTGAACACGGGCCTCATGCACGAGAAGACCGACACGTCGACGAGCGATACCTTGGAGCTCGGTATACGCCGGGTGGTGAGCAGACGTTCCTCGTGGCAGGAAACTCAGTTTCTGGATCTGACCGTCGAGGATTTCGAGGTCGGCGACATCGAAAGCCGCTCGCGGTTGCTGACGCCCGGAATCAGCTGGTATCGCGTCGACGCGGATACCGCCATCAGACCCGACCGGGGTAACCGCCTGGGATTGGAGATCAGCGCCGCCAACGATTCGTTGGGCTCGGATACGGACTTCATCCAGATCGATGCATCTGGCAAGTGGATCTGGTCGTTTGAGAACCGATCCCGGCTGCTTCTCCGTGCCAGGCTGGGGGTGACACGGCAGCGGAACTTCGACGAGCTTCCTGCGTCCGTGCGATTCTTCGCGGGCGGTGACAACAGCATTCGAGGCTATGGCTTCGAGTCGCTCGGCCCTATTGACGAGAACGGCGCCGTCATCGGCGGCGACCGGCTCGCCGTCGCCAGCATCGAATACGAGGTTCCGATCCGCCGGCGTTGGTCCGCCGCGGTTTTCATCGATTCGGGCAACGCTTTCCAGAGCGGCAACTTCGAAGCCAAGACCGGCGCCGGGTTCGGCGTTCGCTGGCAGTCACCGCTCGGACCGATTCGGGTTGATCTCGCCTGGCCGATAGACGATGCCATGGAGGACGACCCGCGCCTGCACGTCAGCCTTGGAGCCGATCTGTGAGGCTCGGTCGAGCTCTTTGGATATCCGCAGGCGCGGCGATCTGCGGCGCGCTCGGTCTGGCCGGATTCGCGTTCTGGATCCTCGCGACGGAGTCGGGCGCGGTGTGGCTGACCGGCCGGCTGGTCGCGAGCCGCGCGCCGTGGGTGTCGATAGACGAGCTGCACGGCTCGCTCTGGGAAGGCCTTACGGCTTCAGGCGTTGTCGTGGTCGTTGGCAGCAGTGAGACTCGAATCGACAGCGTTGCGCTTCACTTCGATTTTTCAGAGCTCTTCTCGGGCACGGTCGAGCTGAGCGATTTTGCAATCTCCGCGGCCTCGTACCGTCGCGCCCCCGCGGCCGCCGACGCGGTCAGGCGGCCGCCGCCGGATATCCCTCTGCGCATCGTCGCTCGCGACGCCTCGGTGGAGGAGCTCGTCGTCACGCGCGGCACCGACAGCGTGACGCTGGGACCATTGGTCTTCTCCCTTACGGCGCAGGGAAACCGAATCGTTTTCGACGCGCTGTCGATGACGGGTCCCGACTTCTCGTTGACGGCGAATGCCAGGCTCGAGCTCGGCGCCGGGATCGCCGCCGACGGGGAGCTCGATTGGACGCTGGAGCGGCAGGATGTCTCGTATGCGGGCACGGCCGACTTCGAGGGGCTCTGGCCGGCGTTTGAGGTTCATCACCGCCTGTCGGCTCCGGTCGCGGCGGATGCCGAGGGAGAGATTCGCCTGGGTCCCTCACCGCGCGCCGATCTGGTTTGGACTTGGGCGGATCTCGCATGGCCGGAGTCGGACCGCGTGGCGAGCACCGGCGGCAGGCTGCAAATCACCGGTTGGCTCGAGGAATTTTCCTTTGATGCGAACGGCAGGGTCGTCGTCGACGGTATCGCCGCGAACGTCGAAGCGACCGGATCCGGCACGCCGACCGCGCTCGACTTCGACGTGCTCGAGATCGCGAGCGACAGCGGCGACATCGCGGCCACGGGTGAGCTTCGCTTGGAGCCGCTGGCATTGTCGCTCGAGATCGACGCCGAGAATCTCGACCCGAGCGTGCGATACCCCGCTTGGCCCGGGTCGCTCGCTTTGACCGGGACGCTGTCCGGGAACCTCGAGCCGCTGTTGCAGCTTGGCCTCACCGATGTGCAGGTGATCGGCGTGTTGCGCGACGAAACGCTCGAGGCGCGCGGGGGGCTGGCCTACAGCCAGGGAAACGAGTGGCGGCTCGACGGCGTCAACGTCGATGTCAGCGGCAACCGTGTTTCCGTCAGCGGCAACTACGGCCGGACGCTGGCCCTCGACTTCTCCATTGAGGCGCCGTCGGTGCAGATGCTGTGGCCGGACGCGGCGGGCTCGTTACGGGCGAACGGGCGCCTCGGCGGCACGCCCGAGGCTCCGGAGCTCAGCGGGACCGTGCAGGGGCAGAACCTCGGGTACGGAGACTACCGCCTGGCGTCGCTGTCGCTGTCCGGAGACCTCGCGTCGCGCGACAACGCTCCGGTGATGCTCGATCTCGCGGCGCAGGATCTCGTCTGGCGCGAGATCAGCGTGCAGTCGATCGCCGCGACCATCGCCGGCTCCAGCGAGAATCACGTCGCCGAGCTGGCATTCGAGTCGGAGCATGGCACGGGTCGGTTGAGCGCGCAGGGCTCGTGGCTCGACCGCCGTTGGACGGGGCAGGCCCGGTCCTTGTCGCTGGAGCAGCCCGCGCTCGGCATATGGTCACTGGAGGCGCCTACCGCGCTGGTCATCGGACCCGAGGAGCTGCGAGTCGACCCGGCGTGCATCCGTAAAGCGTCGTCCGGACTCTGCGGTTCCGCTCGGATAGGGACCGACGACGATCGGGTGGAGCTGAGCTTGGACGGCTTCGATTTGGCCAATCTAAGCGTGTTCCTGCCGCCGGAAATCTCGTTGGCGGGCGCCTACGATGCGCGCATCGTCGTGGAGGAGCCCTTGGGCCGGCCGACAGGCACGTTGAGTCTCTCGGGCGCTTCGACTCTGATTACGGTGCGCGAGCCCGATGCCCCGCCCATCGAGTTTCCGCTCGAAGAGGTGGACCTCGGCGTCGAGCTGCTGGAAAGCGGCAGCCTTGCCGCACAAGCCAGCCTGGTCGGGAGCGCCGGGGCTCGTTTCGCGGTCGATGCCGAGATCCCGGACCTTTGGGCGGCAGACCCCCAAGTCGGCGCTCGAATCACCGCGCTGTGGACCGATCTCGGGATGCTCGCGCTCGTGAGCCCGGACGTGGGCGAGGTTTCGGGCGCCGCGAACCTGGACCTCGCGCTCAGCGGCCGGTTGCGGGCGCCGGAGATCCGGGGGCAGGCGCGTTGGAGCGGCGGCGGGCTGGCGGTGCCTCGCTGGGGCTTTATCGTGGAAGGCATCGATGCACAAGCCTCGAGTCCCGATGGAGAGCGCGTGCTGCTCGAGGCGACGGGGCGTGTCGGCGAAGGCCGGCTGGACATCGAGGGCGCGATGGATCTCGATCCGTCCGCGGGCTGGCCGACTCGGCTCACCGTTCGCGGTGATACGCTCCAAGCCGTGCGTTTGCCGGACGCGCAGATCATCGTGGCCTCGGAGCTCGATGTCCGCGCCGCCTTGCCGATGATCGAGGTATCCGGCTCGGTACGGATACCGCGAGCCCGATTGGAGATCGAAGAGATACCGGCGCAAGCGGCGAGTCCTTCGACGGACACGGTCGTGCACGGTGCCGACCAACCCGAGCGCCGACGTCCGCTCAACGTGCACGCCGAGCTCGACGTGATGCTCGGCGACGACGTGCGTTACTCGGGGGCCGGCCTCGACGTTGCCTTAACCGGTGGTCTCGACTTGGTCTACGATTCCGGACGGAACGCCGTGGCTACCGGCAGCGTGAATCTTTCCGGGGAGTATGCGGCCTACGGTCAGCGCCTGGCGCTCGATCAGGGGCAGCTGCTGTTCGCCGGCCCGATCAACAACCCCGGGCTGGACGTGCGGGCTACCCGCCTCATCGAGACCACGACGGTCGGCGTCGAGCTCGGCGGAACCTTGAACGCGCCGACGACGCGGATCTTTTCCGAGCCCGCGATGAGCGAAGCCGATGCCTTGGCGTATTTGCTCCTCGGTCGGCCGCTCGCGGGCAGCGGCGACGAGGAGACGGCGACTTTGGAAAGCGCCGCGGTATCGATGGGGCTCCGGCAGGCGCTGCCGGTCATCCAACGCGTCGGGCAGACGCTGGGCCTGGACGAGCTCAGCGTGCAAACCACGGCGGCCGACACCGGCGAGCTCATGGCCGGCAAGCAGCTGAGCCCGAGGCTCTACATGCGCTACACCTATGGGCTTTTCAATCGAATCGGCGGTCTGCTGCTCAGGTTCAGCCTCAACGAGCGGCTGAGCCTCGAGACCCGCTCCGGGGACAACCGCTCCATGGATCTCATCTATACGGTGGAGCGGGACCGGCAGTGAGCCGGCTCACGGGGTAGGTTCTAGTCTCGCTCAGCTGCGGAAGCTCCCGCGGCAGCGGCATCGTCGGCGCCCGCCGTTGGAATCATTGCAAGCGCCGATTGCGACGTGCGATTCAACATTACGAACGGCTCTTGATGCTCGATTCCCGGAGCCGGCCGCGCCGTGATCCTATAGAGTATGAATGCGCTCATGATCGCATGGGTCGCCAGCAGAAAGGCGAAGAACGCCCTCGAGCCGTAGGGGTCCATGAGCAGTCCTGCGACGATGGGGCCTGCGGTCGCGCCGGCGCCGTATACGAGCAACAGTCCGCTCGCCGTTTTGACGAATTCCTGCGGTGAAACATGGTCGTTGCTGTGAGCGACACAAAGCGGGTACACGCTGAAGGTGAATCCCCCGTACAGGAACGCGCTGATGAAGAACACCGAGGCGGCCGTTCCGGCCGACCATGCAGCGCAGCCTGCAAGCGCCGCGGCAGCTAAGCTGACCAGAAAGATCATGCTGCGGCGGTCGAATCGATCCGATAGATGCCCGATCGGCCACTGCAGGGCCACACCGCCGAGGATCACGAGGCTCATGAATGCGGCGATCTCCTGGATGTTCATCCCTGTCGACGCGCCGAAGACGGGTCCAAGCGAGAAGAACACGCTGTTGGCGACGGCGGCGGTGAAGGCGCCCAGAACGCCCAGCGGCGAGGCGGTCCAGAGATGGCGGAGATTGAGCTGCACCGACTCGACGGGCGCGGGCTCAGTGACCCGAGCCAGGGCCGTAGGTACGAGGCCTAGAGCGAAAAGCATCGCGCTGATCAGGAACGGCGCGATCAGGTTGGTGGACATGACCAGCAGGATCCACTGCCCGATCGCGAGGCTCGCCAGCGAGATGATTTGATAGAAGGCAAATACCCGACCGCGGGTCTCGTTTGCCGCCTGCTCATTGAGCCAGCTCTCGACGACCATGTACATTCCGGCGAGGCAAACGCCCGTGACGAACCTGAGCAGGGCCCAGGAAAGCACGCCGAAGAGCAACGCATGCATGATGGACGCCGTTGCCGCGCAGGCCGCGAACACGGAAAACGCGCGGATGTGACCGACCGCCACAATGACTCGCGGGCAGATGGCCGTTCCCGAAACGAAGCCCAGAAAATAAGCGGCCATGACGAAACCGATGACATCGACCGCGAAGCCCATGTTACTGGCATGCAGCGATAGCGCGGTGCCCAGCAGCCCAGAAGCCGCCACGAACAGAGCGCACCCGTTCATCAGGGCGGTTACGGTCAGAGAAGCGCGGGTCACGCGTTCGGGATCCTCGTGCTCGGATTGGCCTGAACGCAAGCGGTCGCAATCGGCCGTTGCCGTTCGGTTCGCGAAGCAGCGAAGATACTATATACCGCCGAACGCGGCGGCTTTGCCGACCGCGTAGCAGTTTTCAGAGATGACTGAAGGCGATCGCCGGCGTCGGCTTCAAACCCGCTCGTCCAGCGGCAGATACTCCCTCGCGGCTTGACCCATGTACACCTGCCGCGGTCGATCGATGCGCGCGGTCCGGTCGGTGTGAACCTCTCGCCAATGCGCGATCCACCCGGGCAGGCGGCCGATCGCGAACATGACCGTGAACATGTCCGTCGGAATTCCCAGCGCGCGCATGATGATGCCGCTGTAATAGTCCACGTTGGGGTACAGCTTGCGCTCGATGAAGTAGGGGTCGTGCAGAGCGACCTCTTCGAGCCGCATCGCGATCTCAAGCAAAGGATCGTCGACTCCGAGCTTGTTCAACAGGCGGTGGCAGGACTCCTTGATGATCTTGGCCCGCGGGTCGAAGTTCTTGTAGACCCGGTGACCGAATCCCATTAGACGCGCGCTAGCGTCCTTTTTCTTGACGCGGGCCACGAAGTGGTCGAGCTTTTCGCCGCTGTCGATGAGATCCTGAAGCATGTCGATGACCGCGACGTTGGCGCCGCCGTGCAGCGGACCCCACAACGCGCAGACCCCGGCGGCAACCGATGCGTAGAGGTTGGCCTGGGAAGACGCAACCATGCGCACGGTCGAGGTCGAGCAGTTCTGCTCGTGGTCTGCATGCAGGATCAACAGCCGGTCCAGAGCCTGAACCACGGCTTCGTCCGCCTCATAGGGCTCGTAGGGTTTCGAGAACATCATGTGCAAAAAATTCTCGACGTAACGGAGCTTCGAGCGCGGATAGATCATCGGCTTACCGAGCGACTTACGGTAGCTGGCCGCGGCAATGGTCCGAATCTTGCTCATGAGGCGTGCGGCCGGCTTCATGAAATGCTCGTCGTCGTCGACTTCCATGAACGCGGGCTCGAAACAACCGACCGCATTGATCATCGCCGACAGGATCGCCATCGGCGGCGCGTTCGGGGGGAAGCCGTCGAAGTGATGACGCATGTCCTCGTGGATGAACTCATGTTGCGTCAAGAGCTTGCGAAACTCGGCGAGCTGGCTCGCCGTCGGCAAGTCGCCGAAGATGAGCAAATAAGCCGTCTCGACGAACGTCGACTTGGTCGCGAGCACTTCGATGAGATAGCCGCGGTATTTCAGGACGCCTTTTTCGCCGTCGACGTAGGTGATGCTGCTGCTACACGAGCCCGTGTTGCCGTAGCCGCTGTCGAGCGTGATGAGGCCCGACTGTGCCCGCAGCTTGCTGATGTCGACTGCGGTCTCGTTCTGCGTGCCGACGACGACAGGCAGCTCGTAGCTTTGGCCGTTGTACCGCAGCGTGGCGAAATCTGTCATGGCAAGCTCCGTGGTTGCAGATTAATAGGGGGTGCCCCAGGCGTTGGCGCTGGCGAGCTCACGTCGCCGATCGGCTCTCCCGGTGTTCCGCGGCGGTTTCTCGCTCCGTACAACCCGGGGCGGATCGTTTTGCGGCTTCCTGACACGCTGTCGCTCGACAAGCTCGAAAGTCAGCTCTTCATCGTCGAACAAGGGTTCCTCGTCAAATCCGTCGTCGTAATCGTGCCGTCCGTGTTTACGCATGTCTCGAGCTCCTAGCAAGGATAGGGGGTCGACCCGCTCCGAAATTAACTTGATATCAAGGTAACTCAGCCAATAACTTACTGTCAAGATGTTTGATACAAAGATAAACACCTGGTATTCTGCCGCCCGTGCAGCAGGACTCAGTAGACCGATTGCTCGAGCAATGGCGCCAGGAGCGCCCGGAGCTCGACGTGTCGGGCCTGGGCTTGGCCGTGCGGATCGAGATGCTGGCAAAGCTATTACGGCGCAGCACCGACCGCAGCCTCCAGCGCGTGGGGCTGAAAGCCTGGCAATACGACGTCTTATCGGCGCTGCGTCGCCAGGGACCGCCTTACGAGCTGCCGGCGACGGAACTCGCGCGGGCGTCGCTGTTGACCTCTGGCGCCATGACCACGCGAGTCGACCATCTCGAGGACCAGGGTCTGGTAAAGCGGGAGCCCAACCCCTACGATCGCCGAGGTGTCCGAGTCCGGCTGACGCCGCGTGGCCTCGAGGTCATCGATGCAGCGATTCACGCGCGCTTCATGGCGGCGGAAACCAGCGTGAACGGATTGAGCGCCGAAGAGCGCGCGGCCGTGGAGTCGGGTTTGAGAAAACTGCTGTTGTCACTCAACGCGAGACATGGCGGTTGAGCGACGGAGTATCCACGCCGGAGTTCCTTGGATCGCGGCGAACAGTCGATGCAATCTTCAACTCAGTTAAAGCTTGCCGTATTGCCCCAGCCGGACTACATGACCTGCGGGCCGACCTGTCTGCACGCGGTCTACGGCTACTACGGTGACGAGATCGCGCTAGACGACGTGATCGCAGAGATCGAGCCCCTGCCCGGCGGTGGCACGCTGGCGGTGTCCTTGGCCTGTCATGCCTTGAAGCGTGGCTATGCCGCGCGAATTTACACGTACAACCTTCAGGTGTTCGATCCGACCTGGTTCAGCGGTGAGATCTCGATCGCCGACCGGCTGCTCAAGCAAAGCCGGGTAAAGCCTGGGCAGAAGCTCGCCGTGGCGACGCGTGCCTACCTCAATTTTCTCGAGCTAGGCGGCAACTTGCGCTTCGAAGAGCTCACCAGGGCGCTGATCCGGCGGACGCTCTACAGGAAGACACCGATACTCACAGGGCTCAGCGCGACCTATCTCTACGGCTGCGCTCGCGAGTTCAACAACCAGTACGACGACACCCGCGGCGTGCCGATGGGCCACTTCGTCGTCGTCAGCGGCTACGATCGCAAACACAGGCAAGTCATGGTGGCAGACCCGCTGCAGGACAATCCGCTTCACGGCAACCAGTACTATAGCGTGGACGTCGATCGACTCGTCGGCGCGATCCTGCTCGGGATACTCACCTACGACGCGAATCTTCTCGTAATATCACCAAGGGATGCGCGCTAGCCGGTAGCGTCCTCATGGCAGTCTACGTTGTCGTCGACAATCCGAAGGGATGGCCGTTGGATTTGGCTGGAGCCGAAGTCATTGCGGCGCGGCGCTACCTCTCCGACCGGCAATTCTTCGACAGCAAGAAGGCGCGCGTCTTCAATCTTTGCAGGAGCTACGGATACCAGACGGTCGGCTACTACGTGTCGTTGCTGGCTGCCGCGAGAGGGCACAAGCCGCTACCGTCCGTAAGCACCTTACAGGATTTGCGTCAAACCGCGCTGGCTCGAATCGTCGCCGAGGACGTCAATCAGAAGCTGCAAAAGCTTCTCGCCCCGCTCGAGTCCAATCGTTTCGAGCTCAGCATCTACTTCGGACGGAATACGGCCAAGCGCTACGACCAGCTCAGTCAAATGCTGTTCAATCTGTTTCCCGCGCCGTTGCTCCGGGCGGAGTTCGTGCGCAACGAGCAGTGGCGGCTCCAGAACCTCCGGGTGATCGCCGCGGACGATATTCCGGCTACGCACCGCGATTTCGTGATCGAGCAGGCGCAGCGATTCTTCGCGCGTCCGCGGATCATAGGACGCAAGCAGGCCCGCTATAAGCTCGCGATCCTCGTGGATCCGCACGCGGTGGACGCGCCCTCGGACGACCGCGCGATCCGCCGCTTCGTTCGCGCCGCGGCCAAGGCTGGAGTCGCGGCATCGGTCATCGGCAAGCAGGACTATGGCCGCGTCGCCGAATTCGACGGCCTGTTTTTACGGGAAACGACCGCGGTGAACCATCATACCTACCGCTTCGCGACGCGGGCGGCGGCCGAAGGTCTCGTCGTCATCGACGATCCCGAATCCATCATCAAGTGCACCAACAAGGTCTACCAGGCCGAGCTGTTTGCCCGTAACGAGATCGGCTGCCCGGAGACCTTAGTCGTGCATCGGGACAATGCGGCCGACGTCGGTCTGCGACTCGGCTTTCCCTGCGTGCTGAAGCGGCCGGACAGCTCGTTCTCCGTTGGAGTCGTGAAGGTCGAGAACGCCGACTCCCTGAACACGGAGCTCAATCGGTTGTTCAAGCAATCTGATCTGGTCGTCGCGCAGCGTTTCTTGCCCTCGCAATTCGACTGGCGCATCGGCGTGCTCGGCGGCCGCGCCCTTTTCGCCTGCCGATACTTCATGGCGCGGGGGCACTGGCAGATTCAGAAGGCGCACGGGGAAAGCCGCAGGAGCTACGGCAAGGTCGAGGCGATTGCGATCGAAAACGCGCCGAAGGAAGCCGTGGCGCTGGCCGTGCGAACGGCAAACCTGATCGGGCAGGGATTCTACGGGGTGGATCTCAAGGAGCTCGACGGGCGATTCTATGTCATGGAGATCAACGACAACCCGAATGTCGAGGCCGGCTACGAGGACACGGTTCTCAAGGACGCGCTCTACTCATCCATAATCGGGTATTTTCTCGATCGCTTCGAGCGACGTATTCCCGCGCCATCGGATTCATGAACGGCGATGCGCCGCTGAGCTTGTTTCAGGGCTACGGCATCGAGATCGAGTACATGATCGTCGATGCCGAAACTCTCTCGGTGCGGCCGATTTGCGACGAAGTGCTGCGGGCGGAAGGCGGGGCTTATGAAAGCGAGCTCGCGCTCGGCGAGATAGCCTGGTCCAACGAGCTTGCTCTCCACGTGATCGAGCTCAAGACCAATGGTCCCGCCAACACTCTGGCCAATCTGCACCAACCCTTCCAAGAGCACGTTGCGCGCGTCAACGGCGTGCTCGCGGACTTCGGTGCTCGATTGTTGCCGACGGGCATGCATCCGTGGATGAACACCGAGCGGGAGTTCCGCGTCTGGCCTCACGAGTACAACGCCGTATATCAGACTTTCGACCGCATTTTCGGTTGTGCCGGGCACGGCTGGGCCAATCTGCAAAGCACCCATATCAATCTGCCGTTCGCGACCGACGCCGAATTTGGCCGGCTGCACGCGGCGATTCGATTGGTACTACCGATCATTCCCGGAATTGCGGCGAGCACGCCGTTCGCCGACGGTAAGCTCACCGGGCTGTTGGACAGCCGTCTGGATCACTACGCCCGAAACGCGATTCGCGTACCCATCGTTACCGGCGCCGTGATTCCGGAGCCGATATTCACGATCGACGAGTACCGGCTCGGCCTGCTGGGGCGCATTTATGCGGACCTCGCGCCGCTGGATCCCGGCGGCGTGTTGCGGCACGAGTGGGTCAACGCCCGAGGCTCGATAGCGCGTTTCGACCGCATGGCTTTGGAGATTCGCTTGCTCGATACCCAAGAGTGTCCCGCGGCGGACATGGCCGCTGTCGCAATCGTCGTCGCCGCGGTCCGCGCGCTGGTCGAGGAGGCATGGTGCGGCTCCAAGCAGCAGCGGCAGTGGGACCATCGAGAGCTGGCGCAGCTCTTGCGGGTGACCGTCGATCAGGGCGACGGCGCCGTCATCGAGAACCACAGATTTCTCCAGTGTTTCGGCTTTCCGGAGCGCGGACGCGCGCGATGCCTGGAGCTCTGGCAGCACATCGCCGAGACCGCACTGGCCAGAGCGGAACTGGCGGACGCAATACAGGCCGCGCTCGATGTCATGCTTCGACAGGGTTGCCTGGCACGCAGAATCGTCGCCGCCGTCGGCGACGACGATTCCGGTGAGTCGCTGCGAGACGTCTATGCGAGGCTTGCCGAGTGTCTGGCGACCGGCTCGCCGTTCGAGATCGACTCTTGAATTTCTTGGTGTTGAGCTGCGAGCATGGTGGAAATCGCGTGCCTGCCGCGTATGCGGATCTGTTCGCCGGGCGTGCCGCCGCGCGGGCGCTCGCCAGTCATCGAGGATCGGATCTCGGCGCCTTGGCGTTGGCTGAATCCATGGCGAGGCGGTTGCGCGCACCCCTCGTGGCCAGCACCGTGACCCGCCTGCTGGTCGACCTGAACCGCTCCGTCGGCCATCGCAGCTTGTTCTCGGAATTCTCCCGCGTGCTGGATCGGGAGGCGCGGCAGCGGCTGCTCGAGCGTCACTATCTTCCGCATCGCGAGCGGGTGACCGAAATCGTTCGATCGAGCATAGCCCGTAACGGCCGCGTCGTTCACGTGGCGGTGCATAGCTTTACACCGCGGCTCGGTTCCAAGCGCCGCTGCGCGGACTTCGGTTTGCTCTACGATCCGGCGCGGCCTCTCGAGCGATCGCTGAGCGCGCGGTGGAAGGACTTACTGCAGAGCGTCGACTCGCATCCGCGAGTTCGCCGCAATTACCCCTACCGCGGTGCCGCGGACGGCTTGACCACCCATCTGCGCATGTGTTTCTCGGGCGGGGCCTATCTCGGTCTCGAGCTCGAGGTGAACGAAGAACTGTTGCGCAACGCCGCTGTCGAAACCGCCGATGCCGTCGTCGCAAGCCTGACCGGGCTCGGTGTCAGCGGCGGTGGGCGGAGTGGCGCGACGATGCGTAAACGTTAGTAAGTAATTGATATATATGTAGAATTATTTGTTGACAGCAAAACCAAAAAGCCTATATTTCGTTCGCCCCGTCGACCGAGGCTTGCGAATGCCCGGCGGGGGGCGGGGAGATTAGGATGAGCGAGCGACCAAAACCTTCACGCGACGAGATCGACGAGGCGGACATGCTGGCCGACGGCGAGTTCGATCTGGAGGATTTCGTGGACTCGATGGAAGGCGAGACCGCGCGTAGAGCTGAGCAACGAAAACGAAAGCGCGCCGGCTGGCAGCGCGTGGATGACTGGCGTGATGCCCGTTGGCTGCGTGCTCAGCTGAACGACTGGGACGACTGGAAAGACGACGAGTCGGACGAGACCTGAAACTACCCCCGAGGATGCTCGTCGTCCTCGGGGGTTGCGTCTTGCCATAGGCTCAGATGCACTTTGGGGAAGGCGCTGTAGCGGTCTCGGCGCTCATGCGGCCTGCCGCTCGCTCAGCCATGCCTCGAGGGCCTCCATCCCGCCAACGTGCCGGCCGTCGATGAAGATCTGCGGATATGTCGATGTCGCCGCAACCGCCCTCAGACTGCGGTCGCTGAAGTTGCGGTTCAGCACCAGCTCCTCGAAGGGAATCCCCGCGTCCCGCAGCAGGCCTTTCGCCCGAGCGCAGAAGGGGCAGCCATCGCGGGCGAACATCGTGACGTCCAGCGGCTTGGGCGCGCTCGGCGCGACAAACTTAAGCATCGTATCGGCGTCCGAAACCCGGTAGGGGTCGCCCGGCTCACGCGGCTCTATGAACATCTTCTCGATGCGCCCGTCGCGCACGAGCATCGAGTAGCGCCAGGAACGCAGCCCGAAGCCCAGGTCTTCCTTGCCGACAAGCAAGCCCATGCCGCGAGTGAAATCACCGTTGCCGTCGGGAAGAAAAGTGATGTTGGCGGCTTTTTGCGCGAGCTTCCATTCGTTCATGACGAACGCGTCGTTGACCGACACGCAATAGATCTCATCGATGCCGTGAGCCTTGAACGTTGCGGCGAGCTGATCGAACCTCGGCACATGCGACGAAGAGCACGTCGGCGTGAACGCGCCGGGAAGCGAGAACACGATTACGTTCTTTCCGGCGAACAGCTCATCCGTGCTCACGTTCACCCATTCATGTTCTCGGCGCGTCCTGAAGACTACCTGAGGAACACGCTGTCCTTCGCGATTTTCAAGCATTGTCGACTCCTAATATATGAATACAGCTCAAAATGTCCTGCACGGCATATGCGCGCTCAGTTTTCGAGCATGCTGCGCAGCATCCATGCGTTCTTCTCGTGAACCTGCATTCGTTGCGTGAGCAGGTCGGCCGTGGGCTCGTCGCTGGCTCGGTCGGCGGTCGGAAATACATCTCTGGCCGTTCGTACGACGGCCTCCTGGCCGATGACGAGCTCGCGAATCATTTCTTCCGCCGTTTCGTCGCCGCGTGCCTCCTCGACGGTCGCCAACGCGGAAAACGCCTTATACGACCCCGGCGCGGCGACGCCGAGCGCCCGTATTCGCTCTGCGATCTCGTCCACGGCCGCCGCCAGCTCCGTGTACTGCTGTTCGAACATCAGGTGCAAGGTATTGAACAGCGGTCCGGTAACGTTCCAATGGTAGTTATGCGTCTTGAGATACAGCGTGTAGCTATCCGCCAGAAGCTTTGAAAGCCCCAACGCGATGGCCTCACGATCCCGATCGTTGATGCCTATTTCGATCTTCATAGTCGTTATTCCCCTCCAACGTTCCCCTAGACCCCCAGCCTATGCGCTGCTCAGTGATAAGAAAATCAAAATAAACAGCATGAAATATGCTATAAATTAGGATTATGAACCTGCCCAGCGTAAAGCAGCTACGATACTTTGTCGCCTTGGTGGACCACCAGCACTTTGGGCGAGCCGCGGCGGCTTCGTTCGTCTCGCAGTCAGCGTTCAGCGCAGCGATCAAGGAGTTCGAAACCGTGCTTGGAACGCGGCTCGTCGACCGGACCAACCGACAAGTGACGATCACGGCGACCGGGTTGGAAGTCGCGCGTCAGGCGCGCGTGTGCCTTCAGGAAGTCGAGCGACTCGTAGACATCGTGCATGGTCACAATGAGCCGCTCGAGGGCGTTCTCCGCATGGGCGTCATTCCGACGATCGCGCCGTTTCTGCTGCCCAAGGTGTTGCCCAAGCTTCGACGGGCCTTCCCGAAACTGCGGTTGTTCCTGACCGAGGGCCAAACGCAGCCGCTGCATGCCAAGCTCATGGACGGCGATCTCGATCTGGTGCTGTTGGCGCTCCCGTACGATCTGAGAAGCATCGAGCAGCTGTCTCTGTTTCGCGATCGCTTCCTGCTGGCTTGCCGTGAAAATACCAAGCTGATAGACCCGGAAAACTATCGGATCGAGAAGCTCGAACCCGGAACCGTTCTGCTCCTGGACGACGGGCACTGTCTGCGCGACCACGCGCTCGCTGCCTGCAGCCTCCGAGGTACCGAAACGCTCAACCGATTCACGGCATCCAGCCTGCTGACCCTCGTGGAAATGGTCGATGCCGACTTAGGTGTAACCTATCTCCCCGAGATGGCCGCGGACACGGCGCTGCTGCGCAATACTCGCGTTCGCACCTACGGCCTCGGTGATCGGAGCTACCGGACAATCGGTTTGGTCTGGAGAAAAGGAAGCACGCGTACAGAGGAGTTCAAGCTGCTCGGAAGCTTTCTGCGCGAGCATCGCTGATCGTTCGTCGCGCCCCAGGATTGACATAAGCCATACGCGCGGCGTGGCTGCGGCGAGGCTGCGGAACGCCGTCAACCGCGCCTGGACAGCGCCGGCGAAACGATGCATCCTCGAAGTCTTGGAAAAGGCACACCCTTCGAAAGAAGGGGTCGCAAAGCCACCGGTCTAAGGAATTCTCTAAGACAGCGGGGTTGCCAACCTCGAGCCTTTCGGCTCGCCATCCCGCTAGTCGCAGAGCCATTGCTTTTCGGTGGACGGATTCACGTCGAGAGGGGATGCGAGGATGGCCTTCAGCGATTTTTTGAGCATTACGGCGTATCCGACGCTGTCTGCGGCGATTTGGCTGGTGTTTCTGGTCGCGTTGCTTTATCTGGCGCGAGGCTCGGGGCACAAGATGATACTCGCCATCAGTCGCGCCCTGCATGAAGCCATGGCGCAGGCGGCCGACGCCCTCGGCCACGCCGAGAAGCAGCTTGCGACCCGCAACAGGGAGGTGCTTCTCGCTGCGGGGCGCGAAGCCAAGGAAAGGATCATCGAAAGGGAATTCGATCGAGTCGCCGCGAGCGTGGAAAAGGACCTGGGCGCTTATCCGCGTTTCCAGCGGCAGCTGAGCGAGTCGATCGTCAACATCGAGCAGGACTACCAGAAGACCGTCGACGTCCCTCCGGATCCGCCCGGGTGGGTCAAGGCGGTCGACGCGGTGGCGAAGATCGATACGCGAGGCAACAGCCTCGTCGGCAATATTCTCGGTGACATCCACAAATCGCTGCTCAAAGCCCACGACCAGGCCATGAACGAATACCGTTCGGCGAGCAGAACGCGCTACGAGCTGCTGCGACGCATGATGCCGACATGGCGGCGCATTCAGCAGAACCTCAATCATGTGACGAGAAGCGTGGAGAGCTTGCTCGAGCGTTCCCGGTCGATCGATCGGCATATGCACGAGTACGAGGAGATGGTGCGCGGCACGGATCGTGCCCTGCAGGTGTTGTCGTCCTCTTCGCTCGTGCAGTTTTTCGTCTCTGCCTTCGTGTTGATCGTGGCTGTCGGCGGCGCCGCGATCAACTTCTCCTTGATCGCCCGGCCGATGGCCGAAATGGTCGGTGGCACGAGTTTCATCGGAAACTTCAGAACCGCGGACATTGCCGCCTTGGTGATCATTCTCGTCGAGATATCCATGGGCCTGTTCCTGATGGAATCGCTGCGGATCACGCGCTTGTTTCCAATGATCGGCGCGCTGCCGGACAAGACCCGTGTGCGAATGATCTGGATTACGTTTTGCATACTCCTATTTCTCGCATCCGTCGAAGCGGGCCTGGCGTACATGCGGGAGATCCTGATGCAGGACGAGCTGGCGACCAGCGCATTGCTCAGAGGCGGGGTGATCGTGGAAAACAACTTCGCGTGGATCACGACTGCGGCGCAGATGGGGATGGGCTTCACGCTGCCCTTCGCGCTCGTGTTCGTGGCGATTCCGCTGGAGACCTTCGTGCACGCATTGCGGACCGTCGTAGGGCTTCTCGGCATCGGGTTGCTGCGCGTGACGGGCTTGCTGCTGCGAATCGCCGGCGGGCTCTTCCAGGTCGCGGGCTCCGTTCTCACGCGGCTTTACGACATGGTCATCTTCCTGCCTTTGTGGGCGGAGATGACGTTCTCGAAGCAGCAGAGCACGGATGCCTATTCGGAGGTGCGCCAATGAACCTGCGTGTCTGCGTGGCGGCAGCGGCGGCGATCACGGCCGCGTGCTCGGATTCCGGTCCCAGGAATACCGGCGTCTACTTGCTGCTCGACACTTCGGGTACCTATACGGCCCAGCTCGACAAAGCCGAGCAAATCATCAACTACACGCTGACGCGCTTGGACGGAACCGACTCGTTCGCCGTCGCGAGAATCGACACGGGTAGCTTCAGCGAACGGGACATCGTCGCCAAAGTCACTTTCGACGACCGTCCCAGCGCTGCGAACGGGCAGAAGCGCCTGTTCTCGGAAACCGTCCACGACTTTGTCAGCGGCGTTCGACCGGCAAGCAATACGGATATCACCGGCGGCCTGCTTCAGGCGGTCGAATTCCTCAACGAGAAGGAAACCGGCCGAAAGACGATTTTCCTGTTCTCGGACCTCAAGGAGGATCTCCAAGAGGGTTACGTTCGGAATATCGCCATTCCTCTGGACGGCTTCGAGGTCGTCGCATTGAACGTCACCAAGCTCAACAGCGACAACATCGATCCGCGCGAGTACCTGGACCGGCTCGAAATGTGGCGGCAGAGAGTCGAGACCGAAGGCGGCTCGTGGCGTGTCATCAATGATTTGGACCGGCTGGAGACGCTGCTCTAGACTACGGTCTGGATCCGAGACTGCGGTGTCGGCGCGGCCATTGCCTTGAATCCGTTAACCATGGACATGAACGGAGACGGCGGGTTCACGCTCGGCGACGTTTGGCCGTGGCTGCTGCAGTGCTTTTTCCTCCCGGGCGATTACCTCTTGTGGATCTGCCTGACCTTCACCCCCGGCTTCGCGCGGTTCCTCGAGCTTGGCCCGGCGGACTACGGGGGTCTCGCGTCCGGAATCGTATCGGCGGTCTTTTGGCTGGTGGCAGCAACCTTTCTCGGCGCGTCCTACAACGTTCTACGCAGCGCCGACCGCGCCGTCTCCGCCGCGATTGCGCGCACTTGGAGTGAATGTCGCCGGGGCATGCGCGTGGCGAGAATTCGATTGGCTTGCCGCTTTCGCGGCATCAAACTTGGATTGCCTCTGCCGAGGCAAAATGCTCAGCCTGAGGTCGCCCTCGACGAGATCGAGCTCAGCGATCTGGAATTTGAGGTGCTGCGCTCGCATGCGTTCCTCGCCGCCGGATACGTCTACACGGCAAGCGATATTGCGGGCTCTCTGGCCGTACGCAGATCTCAGGCGCAACAGGCGCTCGATAGACTCAAGACTCTGGGGTTGCTGGAAAGCGCATTGAGCGCCAGCGACGGCGAAAGCGGCTACCGCCTGAGCCGCGCCGGACAGTTCCTGTTGATGGCGCGATCCGGCGCGGCGGGCGCCTAGCCCGGCGTTTACGGTCTGGGCTCTACCGGAAACTGGCTGAAAACCTGCGGCACGACGGCATCGACGGTTGCTCGCACGTTTTGGCGAGCTTCTTCGGTCAACCTGCCGATGGCGATTCCTTCCCAAACGAGCTGCTGGCGGGCCGCGTCGGCGACATCGATGTTCAAGGTGCCCTCCGTGTATTGAGAGACATCGATCTCCGAGTACTCTTGCCAGCCGACGTAGAATCCGCGCCGGTACCTGTAGTATCCGACACCGAATGTCGGGCTTGCGACCGTTCTGGTTTGGGTTCTCTCGCGTGTCTCGACGTAGAAGTTTACGAGCAGTTCCCCGCCCTGCGGGACACGGCGGAAGCCCCGCGCCGCCATTTCTCGATCCACGGCTGCCTTGAGAAACTGCGTCAACAACGATTCCGGAGCGCCCGGTTCCTCAGTACCGAGCTGAGGCACGTAGCTGTATGTGGAATAACTGGAGAAATCCGCCTCGGGGTTCGAGGACGAGTAGATTCGAGGGTTGGTCGCGCAAGCCGCTAGTATCGCGACCGGCACCAGCCAATAGGTATGCCGCCAGTTTGTGCCGCTCATCGCCGCTCACCTGTTCTCGTGGAGTGCAAGGAATCTTACCGGCAAGCTGCCGCGTGCGGCAATTTCGGTCTATACGTCCCTTAGAACCGTTGCCGGCGCGGCGCGAGCCGCTCGCCAGGTCTGCCCGGCGACAGTCACCCATGCCAGCAGTAAGGTCATTGCGAAGGCCGCCACGAACGGCAGCGCGGTGAGGTCGATGGGGACGACGAAGAACCGCAAGTAAGCTCGAGCCGCGAGATAGGCGAGCGGCCACGCCGCCAAGTTAGCGACGATCACGGGACTCGAGAATTCCCTCATGAGCAAGAACACGATCTGCCGCGTGCTCGCGCCCATTGTCTTACGAATCGCGATTTCCGGAAGCCGGCGACGGGTGCTCAGAATCGCCATGCCCAGCAAGCCCATGGCGGAAATGAGAATCGCAAAGGCCGCAAGCCCGAGGAAGACACCGCTCATGCGCCTGAAGTTCTCGTACCGGGTGTCGAAGATGTCGTCGATGAAGCGCCTTTCGAGCGCAATGTCGGGCCCGAGCCTGTGCCAGGTCTCGTCTATCCGGTCCAGCGTCCCCGTCAAATCGGCGGTGCTGATGCGCGCGACCTGGAAAGGCAGATCTGATCCGAGCATGAAAATCGTGGACCGAGGCCCGGTCGTCCTCCAGCTCAGGGCCTTGTCGTCGACGACACCGATGATGCGCAACGGTTGCACGGTACCACCGGCGAAGGCCTGCATGAGCTTGCGCGAGACATAGACGAGTTGCTCGACGGCGTCTTGCGGAGATTCGTAGCCGAACTCCTCCACGAAGGACCGATCTACGACGATACTCATGGGGTTTTCCGGCTTTCCCCACTCCGAGGTGTTCTCGACTCGCGCCGGATCGAACGCACGTCCGGCGAGCACGGTCATCTGGAAGGTCGAAAAAAAATCATAACCGACGTAGCGCAATATGGTGTTGCGCTCGGCGGCCGTGGCTTCGGGAGACGTGCTCAGAGACATCTCCATATAACCGCTCCAAGGCAGCGGTTGCATGTCGGTCACCGCGGACACGCCGGGAATAGTCAGCAGCTCGGTGCGTAGCGTCTCGGCTTCGATATGCGTCGTGTTGCTCGGGTTGGAGACCGCAAGCAGCGGTTCCGTCGTCACGCCGAAGCCGATGCGCTTCAAGGCCTCATTCTGTAAGAGGATGATGGCGACTGCGATGAGCAGGAAGCTGGCCGCAAAGAACTGCAGCCCGACGAGGACTCCGGAAAGACCGTGACGCAGGCGCCTCGCTGGACCATGAAGCGACACGATCGGTCGAACGCGCGAGAGGATCACGGCCGGATAAGTGCCGGCCGCGATGCTTACGGCTACGATCACGCCCAAGAATCCCAGCCAGTAGGTTCCACTGGAAAGCACGATGGCCGTCAGATCGATTTGGGCGGAAGCCCGAACCATGGGCGCGACGGCCAGCAGCAGACCGAAAGCCAATATCGAGGCAACCGCCGTCAGCGCTGCAGCTTCGAGCAGATGCTGAGCGGCGATTTGCCTCGCTCGCGCTCCGACGACCTTGCGCACGGCGATCGCCCGCGCTCCACCGAGCGCGACGGACGTCGCCACGTTCGCATAGTTGATTCCCCCGACGACCAGCACGAGGCTGCCGAGCAGCAGTAAGGCGCCGGCCTTCGATAGCGCGCCGCCCCTCAAGAAGCCCGCGCCTAGTCCGCTCAGGTTCAGCAGGGTGGTCATCGGCTCGAGCCCGAATTCGAGCTCGGCGAACTCGTGCTGCGCAAGCGGAATATGAGCTGCGGCAAATCGATCGAGCTGACCCATCAGCGCGACCGGTGTGATCGAACCATCCTCGGGGAACAACACGTAGGTGATCGTGGCCGCATAGAGCCAGTTTTCCGGCGGAGGCGGCGCCTCCGGAGGACGGCCGATTTCCTGTAAGGCATCGAAGACGTCGCGGGAAGCGAGCAAGTCGAAACGCACCGGGGCCGAGGCCGAGCGTCCCATGTGGGACGGCTCCGGGATCGCGGCGATGACACCCGTGATCGTGGTGTCGACGGAGTTCTGCAGCAGTAGCGGCTGGCCTAGCGGGGTCTCGTCACCGAATAGGTTTTGGGCCAATTCCTGCGAGACGACGACGCTCCTCGGCTGGTTCAGTGCTTCGACGGGATTGCCGAGCAGGAAGGGCAGATCGAAGATTCGCAGGAATTCGGCGTCGGCGGTGGCGGCATAGGCACGCGAGACCCGACCTCCCGCCGAAACCATTGCGTTTTGGTCAATGAAGGCAAGACGCGCGACAGCCTCGAGGCTCGGATAGTCGACGCGCAGGTATTCCGCCAGGTGGTCGTTGACTCTGGGAATCGAGCCCATGTCGGCGCGGCCGTCGCGGAACGACATCGCGGTCGAGACGATGTAGGTGCGCTCGGCATTGGCGAAGTGCCGATCGCTGCTGTTCCAGAAAGTCGTCAGGGCGTAGGCAAAGACGAAGCAGCTCAAGCCCAGTGCCAGCGTCAGGACATTGAGCAGCGAGATCACGGGTCTGGCGCGCAGGTTTCGCCAGGTCACGAGCCAGTAGTGTCCCAGCATCAGCCCGTCTCCCCCAAGAGCACTCAGGGCCGAATATATACTGTTTAGTTCAAGGTATAAAGCCCCGTGCATGGGCCGGGCTGCCCCCTGGCCGTTGCGCGCCCCACGGTTGAATCAAATTAATCCGTCCACCGTCACGTTTGCGTGATAATGAAGTGCCTTAGGCTTCTTCCGTTCCCGAACCCGCCAGGGTGGCGGCGGAGCCTCGAAAAGAGGCACATTTACCGGTATTTACACCTGGGACTGCAAGCGGAGTCGAGCGGCATGGCTCGCTCCGGCGATGCCCGGATGAAGGCGGAGCGGAAGACGATGGACGACGACGAGCTGGTCTGGGAGAAGGTCAGGAGTGAAGCCGGCCCCGAGCTGCCGCTGTTCAGCGTGCGTTTCGATTTCATGCGGCACCCGACCAGCGCCAAGACCTTCAAGCGGTTGGTTCTCGAATCGGTCGACTGGGTCAACGTGGTCGCGGTGACTCGCGACGGCTTGGTTGTCACAGTCGAGCAGTATCGTTTCGGCTCCGGCGAGATCGGCACCGAGCCTGCGGCCGGCATCGTGTCGCCGGGGGAGCCGCATCTCGCGGCAGCAAAGCGCGAGCTGCTCGAGGAGACGGGCTATGGAAACGGCGACTGGCGCTACCTCGGATCGGTTCAGCCGAATCCTGCGATTCACGACAATCTTTGCCATCACTGGCTGGCGGACGGCGTCGTGCGCCTGAGCGAGCCGAGCCTCGACGAGGGGGAGGCGATTCGCGTGCGTTTGATGACGCCACAGGAGCTTCGCGAGGCCGTCGCCGCCGGGCGAATTCGGCACACCTTGGCGTTGTCCGCGCTATCACGAGTCTTCCAGCTATGGGAGCCGTCACATCCCGCGGTGGCCGGGTGAGCGCCGAGGCGAATATTCCGGTCTCGAGCTTCATTCCCCGTCGAACCGCGGGCGTGTTCTTGCACTTGACCTCTCTTCCGGGCGATCACGGCATCGGCGAGCTCGGAAACGCGGCATTTCAGTTTGTCGATTTCTTGGCTGCCGCCGGTCTCGGCGTTTGGCAGTTTCTGCCGACCGGGCCTACCGGCTATGGCAACTCTCCGTACCAATCCTCGTCCGTGTACGCCGGCAACCCGCTGCTGATCGAGCTGCGCGCGCTGCACGACCGGGGGCTCGTAACGGCACGCGAGCTTGCCGTGTTCACGAGCCTGACTCGCGGCAGCGTCGACTATCCAAAGCTGACTCCGCTGAAAACCCAGCTGCTGGCGCGCGCCGGCGGTCGTTTCATGACCAGGGCGGCGACGAAGGAGCGGCAGGCCCGCGATGAGTTCGTCGCCGAGCACGACACGGTCTGGCTGCACGACTTCGCGCTATTCGAAGTGCTGAAGGCCATGCACCAGGAACGTGCATGGAGCGAATGGGATCGAGCCTATGTTCTGCGCGATCCCGACGCGCTCAGGACGTTGGAAGAAGCCGCTCATCTGCAGATCGACACGGCCAAGTCCCTACAGTTCTTGTTCTTCGAGCAATGGAGGGAATTGAAAACATACGCAGCCAGCCGTGGAGTCCGGCTCATGGGGGACGTGCCGATCTATGTCGCGCTCGATAGCGCGGATGCCTGGGCGCATCCGGAGCTGCTGAACCTGGACGCGAGCGGTCAGCCGACCGAGGTCGCCGGCGTGCCGCCGGATTACTTCAGCAACGACGGGCAGCTCTGGGGCAATCCTCTGTATCGCTGGGACCGGCATGCTGCCGACGGCTATCAGTGGTGGATCTCACGGCTCGGGCACGCAGTCGACATGGCCGACTACATCCGGCTCGATCATTTTCGAGGTTTCGAGGCTTACTGGGCCGTGCCGGCCGGGGCCGAATCCGCGACATCCGGGGAGTGGCGAGCCGGACCGGGCGAGGCGCTTTTCGACGCCTTGCAGTCGGCGCTCGGCCGACTCCCCATCGTTGCCGAAGACCTCGGCGTCATCACGGCCGAGGTCGAGGACCTACGCGATCGATACGGTTTGCCGGGCATGAAGGTATTGCAGTTTCTGGTCTCCGGGGAGGAATTCGACCCAGCCTCCATCCCGCCGAACTGCGTGTGCTACACGGGAACCCATGATAACGACACCACGCTGGGTTGGTATCGAGGCGGAGGAGGCGACGCCCGAACCGAGAAGGACGTCGAGCATACGCAGGCCAACGTGCTCAAGCACACTCACGGCACGCCGGTGACGATACACGAGGACTTGATCAAGCTGGCGTTCTCGACGAGCGCGTCGCTTGCAATCGCTCCGATGCAGGACTACCTCGGGCTCGATTCATCGGCAAGGATGAACATGCCCGGCAGCAGCGCCGAGGGCAACTGGCGATGGCGTCTGCGAACGGAGCAGCTGACACAAGACTTGTGCGAAACGATCCGCCAAATGGTCATCGAATCGGGTCGCGCGCTCTGTGTCGATGCTAAGATTGAGTACGCAGCATCCGACGATTACTGAACGATAATGACGCAGACCCGTAACGCGGCCATGGAAACGACCGACGCGCGCTTTGTCAGCCGGCTGACGGGCGATACGCTGGCTCTGGTTCTGGCAGGCGGACAGGGCTCGCGCCTGCACGAGCTCACGCGATGGCGTGCCAAGCCCGCCTTGTACTTCGGCGGAAAGTTTCGAATCATCGACTTTCCGCTCTCCAACTGCATTAACTCCGGCATCCGGCGGATTGGTGTGCTCACCCAGTACAAAGCGCATTCCCTGATTCGACATCTCGTGCACGGCTGGAGCAGGTTTTCCTTGAAGCAGAAGGAATTCATCGAGATCCTGCCGGCATCGCAGCGGATCGGCGGTGAATGGTATCGAGGCACTGCGGACGCGATTTATCAGAATCTCGACATCATCCGCACGCACAGACCACAGCTGGTGCTGATCCTGGCGGGCGACCATGTCTACAAGATGGATTACGGCCCGCTGCTGGCGGCGCACGTGGAAGCCGAGGCGGATATGACGGTTTGCTGCCTCGAAGTGCCGATAGAGGAGGCGGCCGGCCAGTACGGCGTCATGACCGTGGACGAAAACAGCAGGGTTATCGCATTCGATGAAAAACCGGCATCGCCCGCTCCGATCCCCGGGCAAGACAAGCTCTGCCTTGCATCGATGGGAAACTACGTATTCAACACGGGTTTTCTGTACGAGGCGGTCATTCGGGACGCCGATGCGCATAAGACGCAACACGACTTCGGCCACAACGTGATCCCCGCGGCGATCTCCCGGTATCGAGTATATGCCCACCCTTTTCGCGACCCCGAAACGAACCAGCAGGCATATTGGCGCGACATCGGCACCTTGGACGCTTTCTGGGAAGCAAATATGGAGCTGGTCTCCGTGTCACCGCAGCTCGATCTCTACGACAAAGTGTGGCCCATCCTCACGCACCAGCTTCAGTCGCCCGGCGCCAAGTTCGTCTTCGACGATGACGACCGCCGCGGTCAAGCGATCGATTCCATGGTTTCCGACGGCTGCATCATTTCCGGATCTAGCGTGAAGCGCTCCCTGTTGTTCTCCGACTGCCTCGTTCATTCTTACGGAGAAGTGAATGACTCGGTGCTCTTGCCGGATGTCGAGGTCGGTCGGCATTGCCGAATCCGCAAGGCGATTGTCGATCGCGGAGCCGTGATTCCGGAGGGCACGATCATTGGGGAAGATCATCAGGAGGATGCAAGGCGCGGCTTCCGCGTAACGCCCAGCGGCATCGTCCTGGTGACTCCGGACATGCTGGGCCAGAGACTGCATTTCACGCGCTGAGATAGTCAAAATCAGTTCCAGATCCATTCTATTTCTAGCGGCCGAGAACGGTGCGCTACCGGACGGCAAGGTCGGCGGCCTCGGCGATGTCGTGCGCGACTTGCCGATCGCGCTCGCGGCTCGAGGTTGGCGGCCGACGGTATTGACGCCCGCATACGGTCGATTCGCCCGCACGCCCGGGGCTAAGCGCGCCGACGAGGTGGAAGTAGCGTTCTCCGGGTCGCGCCGAGTCGTCGGTCTATACGAGCTGCCTTCGGCCGGTACTAACGTCCGCTACTGCGTTCTCGATCACGCTCTTTTCGAGCCGCGCGGCCGCAGCTTGATTTATACGGACGATGCCAGCGAGGGGCCGTTCGCCACTGATGCCGGCAAATTCGCATTTTTCTGCGCCGCCGCGGCCGTTACGCTCGGCGACGGGGTTCTCGCTCCGCCGGACATCGTTCATCTTCACGACTGGCAAACCGGGATGTTCCTGGTCCTGCGTGAGTTCGATCCCGCCTGTGTATTGCTCAAGAAGATCCGCACCGTGTTTACGATACACAATATCGCGATGCAGGGGATTCGTCCGTTGAGCGGTCACGATTCCTCGTTGGCGACTTGGTTCCCTCGTCTCGAGGTTCAGGAGAAGATGGTGTCCGACCCGCGCTGGACGGACTGCATCAACCCCATGGCCGCTGCGATCCGCTTGGCGGACGGGCTCAATACCGTGTCGCCGACCTATGCGCGCGAAGTTCTGCAACCGGCCGTGCCCGCGCGCGGCTACTTCGGCGGCGAAGGTTTGGAGCAAGATCTGCAGGAAGCCTCCAACAGCGGCCGGTTCACGGGGATCCTGAACGGCTGCAATTATCCCGCGGGGCGGTCGCCGAAGGCGGGGTGGGGACAGCTGCTCGAGGTCATGCGCGCGGAGAAATCGGGATGGATTGCGAGCCAGCATGACCTTGCGTCGACCCACTACATCGCCGACAAGCGGATTGCGGCGCTGCCCTCGCTGCGGCCGGATGTCCTCGTGACGAGCGTAGGGCGCATCGCTGCTCAAAAAACGCAACTTTTTCGTGAGCCCACTCCGGGGCATGCCAGCGCGCTCGAGGACATCCTCACGAGAATAGGCCCTGCCGGCTTGTTCATCATGGTCGGCAGCGGCGATCCAGCTTATGAACGATTCCTGGCGGAGATCGCGGCCACGCGAGAAAACTTCCTGTTCCTCAACGGTTACTCCGAAACGCTCGCGCTGCATCTCTATGGGAGCGGCGATTTGTTCTTGATGCCCAGCACCTTCGAGCCGTGCGGAATATCCCAGATGCTCGCGATGCGCGACGGCCAGCTTTGCGTGGTGCACGGAGTCGGAGGGTTGCGGGATACGGTCACGGATGGAACCACGGGCTTCGTTTTCGCCGGGAGGACTCCGGCGGAGCAAGCGAACCACTTTGCCGCTACGGTCGGTCAGGCGCTCGAGCTGCGGCGTTCCTCCGCCGGCCGCTGGCGGCAGATGCAAAAAGCCGCGATGAGCATGAGGTTTACCTGGGAAGCGAGTGCGGCAGCGTACGAGACAGGACTCTATGAAATCGCATCGGCATGAGCACATCACGCTAGCGGAAAGCCTCGAAGCGATTGCTCGAGGCCAGCACCGCAACCCGTTCTCCGTCCTCGGCATGCAGTGGGAGACAGAAGGCTGGGTGGTGCGCTGCTTCGAGCCTGGGGCCAGCGCAGTGAGTCTCGTCGGTCGCGGCGGCAATCTGCTTGCGCCGATGGAACGCGTTCATCCGGCCGGAATTTTTGCGGGCTCGCTGCCGCAAGGGCAACAAGCCTACCGGCTCAGGGTGGCGGTAGGAGAAAATTCGATAGATCGCGAAGACCCGTATCGATTCCCGTCGGTTCTCGGTGAGCTGGATCTGCATCTGATCGGCGAGGGCCGGCATCAACGCCTCTACGAGGTGCTGGGCGCGCACCCGCGATGTGTGTCGGGCGTGAACGGCGTGCAATTCGCCGTCTGGGCGCCAAACGCACTGAGGGTCAGTGTCGTTGGCTCGTTCAACGATTGGGATGGCCGCAAAAATGTGATGCGTTTCCATCCGGGCATCGGCGTTTGGGATATCTTCATTCCCGAGGTCGGTGTGGAGACGCTTTATAAGTACGAGCTGTTGGACGCAACGGGCAGCCTGTTGCCGCTCAAGTCCGATCCGTTTGCACGTTATGCTGAAGCGCCGCCGGGGAATGCCTCGATCGTATACAAGAGCGCGTATGTCTGGGCCGATACGGACTGGATGGCTGAAAGACACGAAGCCATCGCCCTGAATCGACCCCAGAGCATCTACGAAGTCCACCTCGGTTCCTGGCGCCGGCGAGCCGAAGAGAACGGAGGATGGCTGACTTACGGCGACTTGGCGGATGAGCTCGTCGGCTACGTCGAGCACATGGGATTCACGCACGTCGAATTCCTGCCTGTGTCCGAGCACCCGTTCGACGGCTCATGGGGCTACCAGCCGATTGGGCTCTACGCCCCTACGCGACGGTTCGGCAAGCCGGACGATCTCAAGTTTCTGGTCGACCGCTTCCATCAGGCCGGTATCGGCGTGATCGTGGATTGGGTGCCGGCGCACTTCCCGCGCGATCAGAACGGCTTGGGGAATTTCGACGGCACGGCACTCTATGAGCATCAGGATCCGCGCCGCGGGTCACATCCGGATTGGGGCACGCTGGTATTCAACTACGGCCGCACCGAGGTCCTGAACTATCTGATCACCAATGCGTTGTACTGGGTGGATGAGTTTCACTTCGATGGCTTGCGCGTCGATGCAGTCGCCTCGATGCTTTACCTGGACTACTCCCGCAAGGCGGGCGAGTGGTTGCCGAACGAGCACGGCGGCAAGGAGAACCTGCAGGCGATCGAGTTTCTGAAGCGGTTGAACGAGGAGGTGCATCAACGCGGAAGCGCGACGATCGCGGAAGAATCAACAGCCTGGCCTGCGGTGTCCAAGCCCACCTATGTCGGCGGACTCGGGTTCAGTTACAAGTGGAACATGGGCTGGATGCATGACACTTTGGCTTATATGCATGAGGATGCCGTGCATCGGAAGTACCATCACGACCAAATGACCTTCGGTTTGATGTACGCGTTCACGGAAAACTTCGTTCTGCCCCTTTCGCACGACGAAGTCGTTCATGGCAAGGGCTCCTTGCTGGAGCGCATGCCCGGGGACGAGTGGCAGAAGTTCGCCAACCTGCGTGCACTTTACGGCTATATGTACGGTTACCCGGGGAAGAAGCTCCTATTCATGGGAAACGAGTTTGCTCAGAGGCGAGAGTGGAATCACGACGAATCTCTCGACTGGCACCTCTGCGACGAGGCACGGCATTCAGGCGTGCAGCGGCTCATCCGGGATCTCAATCACCTGTACCGGGAGACGCCGGCGCTTTACGACAACGATTTCGATGCAGCGGGTTTCGAGTGGATCGATTGGGGTGATCGGGATAACAGCGTGTTTTCCTGGATCAGACGCGCTCGAAACGGCGATTTCGTAGTGGTGGTCACGAACCTGACCCCGGTCATCCGTGAAGATTATCGCGTCGGCGTTCCCAGCGGCGGTGCTTACGCGGAAAGATTGAATACGGACGCCGCGGAATATGGCGGCAGCGGTATCGGCAATCTGGGATCGGTCGAGGCCGAGGCCGAGGCTGTGCCGCATTGGGAGCGTTCATTTTCCCTCAGGTTGCGCTTGCCTCCGCTTGCAACGGTAATCCTGCAGCCGCGGACGGCGGGCTCGTAGCCGCAGAGGAGCACATGGCGACCGACTCTAGAGAAGCGAAAGACCCGGGCATACGCTTACTGCAAACGCCCGCACCGAAAATGGACGCCGATGCGATCCTCGAGGACTTCACGCACTACTTCAGCCGCACACTCGGCCGACTGGCGGTGCACTCGAGATCGCCGTTCGTCTACCAGGCGCTCGTCTATACCGTACGCGACCGCCTGGTCGAGCGTTGGAACCGCACCAATCTCGCTGTCGAGGCCGAGGATCTGCGCCGTGTATCCTATCTATCGCTCGAGTTTCTCATGGGGCGATTGCTGCACAACGCGTTGCTGAATCTCGATATAGAGGAGGAATCGAGATCGGCGCTCGACCGGCTCGGTGTTGCACTAGGCACCGTCTTGGAGCAGGAGCACGACACGGGCCTTGGCAACGGCGGCTTGGGAAGGCTCGCCGCTTGCTTCTTGGATAGCTGCGCGACTTTGGGCCTTCCGGTCATGGGTTACGGCATTCGCTACCAGTACGGTATGTTCCGTCAACGCATTGCGAACGGCTACCAGATCGAGGAACCGGATCCGTGGCTGCGGGAAGGGTTCCCTTGGGAGATCGAGCGATTCGAGCATGCGCAGCGCGTTCGCTTCGGCGGGCGAAGGGAAGCCTACGTCGACGAGAAGGGCGTCGAGCGTCATCGCTGGGTCGATACGCGTGACATTCTCGCTGTGCCGTTCGACATACCCGTGCCGGGCTACCGAAACGGCATCGTCAATACCTTGAGGCTCTGGTCGGCCACCGCGACCTCGGCATTCGATCTGACCGAATTCAACGCCGGTGGATACACTCAGGCGGTAGCCGCGAAAAACGATGCCGAAAATATCACGATGGTGCTGTACCCCAATGATGCCAGCGAAAGCGGCAAGGAGCTGCGCCTCAGACAACAGTATTTCCTCGCCTCGGCAAGCTTGAAGGACACTTTACGCCGGTGGACCGAGAGGCACGGCGAGCATTTCTCCGAGTTCGCGGCGAAGAACTGCTTTCAGCTCAACGACACGCATCCGGCGATCGCCGTTCCGGAGCTCATGCGCCAATTGATCGACGAGCACGGTCTTGCCTGGGACGAGGCATGGAAGATCACGACCGCGACGATGGCTTACACCAACCATACGTTGCTGCCCGAGGCCCTCGAGTGCTGGCCTGTGGCGATGCTGAATCGCCTGCTGCCGCGAACGACGGAGATCATCTATGAGATCAATGCGCGCTTTCTCGAGCAGGTGCGAGAGCGTTGGCCGAACGATGTGGACAGGCGCGCGCGAATGTCACTGATTCAGGAAGGTGATCCCGCGCTGGTGAGGATGTCGCATCTGGCAATCGTCGGAAGCTTTTCGGTCAACGGCGTGGCCCAGCTTCATTCGGAGCTCCTCCAAAAAGGCCTGTTTCGGGATTTCGCGGAATTCTGTCCGGAAAAATTCAACTGCAAGACCAACGGCGTGACCCAGCGCCGCTGGTTGGCCGCCTGCAATCCTCGCCTCTCGGAGCTCATCTCCAGCACGATAGGAGATGGCTGGCTCACGGACATGGACCGGCTGCACGGCCTCAGAGCCCACGCGGAAGACCCGGCATTTCAGCAAGCGTGGAGAGAAGTCAAGCTTGCCAACAAGCTCCGGCTCAAGAGAATGATCGAGTCGAGGACGGGTATCGTCATCGAAGCCGGCATGCTGTTCGACGTGCAGGTCAAGCGCATTCACGAATATAAGCGGCAGCTGCTCAACGCATTGCATGCGATACATCTTTACGACCGCATCCGGCGCAACGATGCGGGCGATATGCCCGCACGCGCGATCGTCATCGGCGGCAAGGCCGCGCCCGGATATGTGATGGCCAAGCACATCATCAAATTCGTCAACGAGGTTGCGCGCGTCATCAACGACGATCCGATCACCGAAGGCCGGTTGAGGATCGTGTTCGTGCCCGACTACAACGTGTCGGCCATGGAGCTCATTTGCCCGGCGGCCGACTTGTCGGAGCAGATTTCGACGGCGGGCAAGGAAGCATCCGGCACCGGCAACATGAAATTGATGATGAACGGGGCCGTGACTATCGGTACCTTGGACGGCGCCAATATCGAGATCCGGGAGGCGGTCGGCGACGACAACTTCTTTCTGTTCGGATTGACCGTGCAGGAGATCGAAGCTCTGCGCAACGGCTACGATCCCATGGCCTTGATAGGCGGAGATGTCGACCTTGCCCGCATCATGGAGCTCATCGAGCAGGGTGTATTCAACGGCGTGGAATCCAATGCCACGGACGCCGTGCTGCACGCGATCAAGAATCCCCACGATCAGTGGATGACTGCTGCGGACTTTCGTTCCTTCGTCGACGCGCAACAGCGCGCAAGCGCCGCCTACCAACAGCTCGAGCGCTGGACGCGGATGAGCATTCTCAACACCGCTGCGTCGGGACGGTTCTCGACCGATCGAACGATGCGGGATTACAACCGCGATATCTGGCACCTGTCGCCCGTCTGCGTGTGATTCTTCGAGGCTCCGATCAACGGCTGGGTGCGACCTGGGACGGCGACGGCGTCAACTTCGCTCTGTTTTCCGAGCACGCCGAGGCTGTCGAGCTTTGTCTGTTCGACAGTCAAGGCAACGAGACGGCGCGCCTCAGGTTGCCGGACAGAACCGGCGACGTGTGGCACGGCTTCGTCCCGGGTTGCAAACCCGGGCAGCGTTACGGCTATCGCGTATACGGGCGCTACGATCCGGTGTCGGGATTCCGCTTCAATCCGAGCAAGCTGCTGGTCGATCCGTACGCTAGAGCCCTCGGCGGCGCCCTTCGCTGGCGCCCGGAGGTTTTCGGCTTCGATTCGAGCCGGCCGGCGGACCTGTCGCTAAAAAACACGGCCGACAGCGCGCCCTTTGTGCCGAAAAGCGTCGTCGTCGGGACGTCGCCCAAGCCTCGGCCGGGGGTCCGCGTGCCGTGGGCGGAGACCACGATCTACGAAACGCATGTTCGCGGCTTCACCATGCGGCACGCCGCGGTGCCTGATGCCGATCGCGGCACGTTCCGCGGCATGCGCAACCGGGAGGTGCTGAGCTATCTGAAGTCGCTCGGCATCACGACTGTCGAGCTCATGCCGATTCATGCTTTCATCGATGAGCACTTCCTGCACGAGCGCGGGCTCACCAACTATTGGGGCTACAACTCCATTGGATTCTTCGCGCCATCGAGCCGCTATCTCGGGAGCGGCCCGATCGACGAGTGCCGGGAAATGATCGACGCCATTCACGACGCCGGGCTCGAGCTCATTCTCGACGTCGTCTACAACCACACGGCCGAGGGCAATCATCTGGGCCCGACGCTCAGCTTTCGCGGCATAGACAACTCGAGCTATTACCGGTTGATGCCGGGCAACGCGAGCGAATACATAAACGACACGGGCACGGGGAACACGATCAATGCCGATCATCCACAGGTGCGACGACTGATCCTGGACAGCCTTTGCTATTGGGTTGAAGATATGGGTGTCGACGGTTTTCGCTTCGACCTCGCCGCGGTGCTGGGGAGAACGGCGACGGGGTACCATCGCGAGCATCCCTTCTTCCTCGAGATCGAGAAGGAGCCGTCGTTGGCGGGGATCAAGCTCATCGCCGAGCCCTGGGACGTCGGTCCCGGCGGATACCAGCTCGGCCAATTTCCGCCGCGGTGGGCCGAGTGGAACGATCGCTACCGCGATGGCGTGCGCCGGCTATGGCGGGGGGATGACGGCAAGCTGGGCGAATTCGCGAACGTGTATTCGGCCTCGGCGGATCGATTCGACACGAGCGGCCGCGGCCCGTGGGCATCGATCAATTTCGTTGCCAGCCACGACGGCTTCGCGCTGGCGGACCTCGTGAGCTACGAGCATCGCCACAACGAGGCCAACGGCGAGGAAAATCGCGACGGTCATCAGCACAACTACAGCCACAACTACGGCGTGGAGGGCCCGACGGACGACGTCAGCCTTCAGTCGCTTCGAAGGCGCCAGCGCCTCAACATGCTCGCGACGGTATTACTGTCCCAGGGCACGCCGATGCTGCTCGCGGGCGACGAGCTCGGCAACTCGCAGGCAGGCAACAACAACGCCTACTGCCAGGACAACGAGATCGGCTGGCTCGATTGGTCGGGGCTCGATGCTGATCCCGCGTTTCTGCGGCAGATTCGGAAGCTCATCCGGTTGCGAGCCAACCTTCCGCTGCTGAGGCAGCGAGTGCACCTGCACGGGCGGAGGAGGAGCGCGGCCGGATTCCATGACATCGATTGGCTCGGGCCCGACGGAAAGCAGCTCTCGCCCGAGCAGTGGCAACACATTCGCGCAATGACCGTGCTTCTGTGCGACACGCGGTCGGGCTCCGGCGCGGACGATGTGCATGCCGTCGCGGTGCTCTTCAATACCGTCGATGACAGCGTGACGATGCGATTGCCTCGCGTCGGCCCGTCCGGCAGGTGGTTTTCCGTGTTCTCGACGGTCGATGGTGAGCAGGAGCTTCTGCCGGAGGGCGGTGAGTTTGTGCTCAGCGGCCGCAGCCTCGCCTGCTTG
>DASWKF010000092.1:0-16452 GCA_036396795.1 Gammaproteobacteria bacterium
GATCGTGGAGCTCTTCGTCGCCGGGATCGTTCCTGGTGTGATCGGTGGCCTCCTGATGATGTTCGTGGCCTATCTGCTCGCGCGCCGGCACGACTTCCCGCGCGAGCAGGCGTTCCAGCTCCGCCGGGTCTGGGAGACGGCCAGAGAGGCGGCGTGGGCGCTCCTGCTTCCCGTGATCATCCTCGGCGGGATCTTCAGCGGGTGGGTCACCGCTACGGAGGGGGCCGGACTCGCAGTGGTCGCAGCCATCTCGATCGGCTGGCTGGTGTACGGCGAGCTGGATGCTCGTCATCTCCGCAAGGCGATGATCGAAGGAGGCGTGCAGACGGCGGTCGTCATGCTGCTCGTCGCGGCGTCGGCGCTGCTCGGTGATTACCTCACCGAGGTGCGCGTTCCGCAGCGTGTCGCGCAGGGGATCATGGGGCTCACCGAGGCGCGCTGGGCGATTCTGGTCCTGCTGAACGGCTTCTTCCTCGTCATAGGGCTCTTCCTGCACTCGGCGGCGGCGATCATCCTCGTCGTGCCGATCGTGATGCCGCTCGTGTATGCCGTCGGCATCGATCCCGTGCACTTCGGCTTGATCGTCACGCTGAACCTCGGAATCGGCCAGCAGACGCCGCCGGTCGCAAGCGTCCTGGTCACGGCCTGCTCCATCGCCAAGGCCGATATCTGGGACGTGAGCCGCGTGAACATCTATTTCATCGCCGTGCTGGGGGCGGTGTTGCTGCTGGTGACCTATGTGCCGGCGGTGCCGATGAGCCTCGTCGATTGGCTCTATCGATGAGCCGAGCGTCGGGGCGGGAGAAGACGATGACCGAAACCATCTATGTCGAACGCGAGCAGGCGATTGCCTCGGTCGTGTTCAACCGCCCGGTCAAGCTCAACGCGCTGGATCTGCCCGAGTGGCGGCGGCTCGGCGAGCTGATGCGCGAGCTGGATGCGGACGAGACGCTGCGCTGCGTCGTGCTGCGCGGCGTCGACGAGCGCGCGTTCTCGGCGGGTGCGGATATCGCCGGCTTCGAATCGAATCGCAGAACTCCAAAGCAGGTGCGCGAATACGGGGGCGTCTTGGGTGCGAGCCTCGCGGCCGTGTCCGGCTGCCGCCATCCGGTCATCGCCGCCATCAACGGCGTCTGCGTCGGCGGCGGGCTCGAGATCGCCAGCGCTTGCGACCTGCGCGTCTGCGGCGCGTCGAGCCGCTTCGGCGCGCCGATCAACCGGCTGGGCCTCACGATGTCGTACTCGGAGCTGCAAACGCTCATAGGTATCGTCGGTCCGGCGGGGCTGCTCGAGATGCTCCTCGTAGGCGAGGTCTTCGGCCCCGAGCGCGCCTATGAGCTCGGCTTCGTGCATCGCGTGCTGCCCGACGAGCTTTGGCTCGAGGAGAGCTTGTCCCTCGCCCGCCGAATCGCCGAGCGCGCGCCGCTCGTGAATCGCTGGCACAAGAAGTTCGTTCGCCGCCTGCTCGATCCCGCCCCGCTGACCGAGTCGGAGCGCGACGAGGCTTACGCCGCGTTCGCCACGCAAGACTACGAGATCGGCTATCGTGCGTTTCTCGGCAAGACCAAGCCGGATTTCAAGGGTCGCTGAGACATGAGCGAGCGCCTAAGTCCGCTCGCAGGCCTCAAGGTCGTCGAGCTCGCGCACATCATGGCGGGCCCGGTTTGCGGTCGCATGCTGGCCGACATGGGCGCCGACGTCGTCAAAGTCGAGCGCGCGCCCCAAGGGGATCCGACTCGCGGCTTCCTGCCGCCCGACATCGGCGGCGAATCCGCCGCGTTCATGATGCTGAACCGCAACAAGCGCGGCATCGCTGTCGATCTGAAGCAGCCCGCGGGCAGAGAAATAGCACGCAGGCTGATCCGCAAAGCCGACGTCGTCATCGAGAACTATCGCAAGGGCACGATGGAGAGGCTCGGCCTCGCCTACGAGGGCTTGCGCGAGCGCAACCCCGGGCTGATCTACTGCGAGATCTCCGGCTTCGGCCGCACCGGCCCTTATGCGGAGCAGGGCGGCTTCGACCTCGTCGCTCAAGGGTACAGCGGGCTCATGAGCATCACCGGCGAAGGCCCGGAGCGACCGCCGGTGAAATGCGGCCCGCCGGTCACCGACATCACTGCCGGGCTTCTCGCCGCGATGGGCATACTCGCGGCGTTGATCGAGCGCCAGCGGACCGGCAAGGGGCAGCGCGTCGAGACGTCGCTGTTCGAAGCGGGCATCACGCAGACGTTCTGGCAGTCCGCGATCGCGCTTGCCACGGGCGAGTCGCCGCCGCCGCTCGGCTCCGCCCACCCCCTCAGCGCGCCCTACGAAGCCTTTCAAACCGCCGACGGCTGGATCACGCTCGGTGCGTCCAGCGAGGATACCTGGAGGCGGCTGCCGCCGGTTCTCGGCGCGCCGGAGCTCTCCGAGGATCCCCGCTTCGCGCGCAACCAGGACCGCATGCAGCACCGGGCGGAGCTTGCGGCGGCGTTGGCGCCGATGTTCAGGAAACGTTCGACGGCCGAGTGGCTCGAGGCGCTGACCGCGGCGGATATCCCCGCCGGGCCCGTGCTCGGCATTGCCGAGATGCTGCGGCATCCGCAAACGCTCGCCCGCGAGATGCTCGTGACGACCGAGCACAGCCGCCTGGGCGGCGTGCAAACGCTGGGCCTGCCCCTTAAATTCAGCGAATCCCCGGTGGACATAAGGCGCGGCGCGCCGGCGCTGGGCGAGCACACCGGCGAGATTCTGAGCGAGCTGGGCTACTCCGACACGCGCATCGACGAGCTCGCCGCCGCTGACGTGATCCTCCGATCCTGATAAGCTGAGAAGCACGAAAAGCCCGGCTCAGAGGAGAAGTGCCATGACCCATAGGTTCGCCCGCTCCAATGCCTTGCGGCTCGCAGCGCTTGCGACCGGCCTGGTCGCGACCGGCGCCTCCGCGCACCACGGTTGGAGTTGGTATACGACCGACAACTTCACGCTTACCGGCGTCGTCGTCGAGACCCACCTCGGAAACCCGCATGACCGGCTCACCGTCGACGCCGACGGTCAGCTCTGGAACGTCGTCATGAGCCCGCCGTCGCGCAGCCGCCGCGCCGGCTTCGACGAATCCGTGGTCGAGGTCGGCGACAGCGTGACCATGACGGGCAAGCGTCACGCCGATGCGAACGTCTACGAGATGAAAACCGCGCGCATTCAGGTTGAAGGGCAGACATACGATCTGTATCCGACGCGCTTGTAGCGGAAGCTCAAGAACAACATCCGTCCGGGGGAGCACAGGAATGAACGCCAGGGGCATGCTGGGCGCCGTCGTTGGCGCATCGTTGTTGGCCGTGGGCGCGATCAGCACCGTCGACGCCCAAAGCACCTATGGGCAGACGGACTTCGAGGCGAGCGGCTCGCGCGCCGCGCACGAAGTTTTCCTGAACGGCCTCTTGAAGCTGCACAACTTCGAGTACGAGGACGCGCGCGCTTCGTTCCTGGAAGCGCAAGCCGAAGATGCGGATTTCGTCATGGCGTATTGGGGCGAAGCGCTGACCTACGAGCATCCGCTGTGGCGTAGCTTCGACACCGACGCCTCGCGCGCGGCGCTCGCCAAGCTCGCACCGACCGCCGAGGCGCGAGTCGCCAAGGCGCGGACGGAACGAGAGAAGGCCTACATTCGCTCACTGAACATTTTGTTCGGCGAGGGTAGTCAAGAGGAGCGCGAGCTGCGCTATGCCGACGCGCTCGAGGCCTTGCATGAGCGATATCCCGAAGATCTCGACGCCGCCGCGCTGTATGCACTGGCCTTGCTGGCGACGAGCCACGGCGGACGCGACTTCTCGATCTACATGCGCGCCGGTGCCGTCACCGAGGAGATTCTCGACAAGGCCCCGCAGCACCCGGGCGCGCTGCATTACAACATTCACAGCTACGACGATCCCGTGCACGCGCCGCTGGGCTTGCGAGCCGCGGATGCCTACGTCGAGGTCGCGCCTTCGGCGGTGCATGCCCTGCACATGGGCTCGCATATCTATTTTGCGCTCGGCATGTGGGAGCTGGGCTCGGAACGGAATCTGCGCGCGTTCAACGAGGCCGTCGCGCGCCAGGAGAGCCCGGACAGCCAATACGGCGGCCAGGCGTATCACTCGCTGACCTGGCTGATCTACTCGCTGACCCAGCAGGGAAAGCGAGAGGAGGCCCGCGAAAAGCTCGCGCTCATCGAAAACCAGGTCAAGCGCTATGGCGGGCCGATGAACACCCGCAGTTTCATCAATGCACGGGCGTCCTACATCGTCGATACGCAGGAATGGGATAGCCCCTTTGCCGAAGTCGAGGTCGACTACAAGGGCCTCAACGCCAACGCCGTCGCCACCGATCAATACGTCATGGGCGTGCGTGCGCTGAACCATGGCGACGCCGCCGCCGCCAAGGCGGCGCTGGCGCAGATCGGCGGCGCCGAGCCGATGCAATCCGCGAATCGAGAGGAGATGGTGCCGCGGCTGCTGCACCTCGGCCTGGCGGCGCAGATCGACCTCGAGGCCGGCCGCACCGAGCAAGCGCTCGCGCTGCTCGAGGAAGCCGTGGCGCTCGAGTCGAGCGTGCCGCCGGAATACGGTCCGGCGGTGCCGGTGCAACCGATCGCCGAATTGCTCGGGGACGTGTATCTGTCGCTGGGCGACAACGCGCGCGCCAAAGGGAGCTACGAGACCGCGCTGGCCGCCTACGTCGGCCGCGAGCGCTCGCTGCGAGGCCTGGCGCTGGCAAGTCACTAGTGCCGGCCGCCGGGCACCACCGCGGGCACGGCACGCTGCTCCTTGCGTTGCTCTTCGCCGGCTGCGCGCCGGCGCCGCAGCCGGTCGAGCCTGCCGCGCAGCCCCCGACCGCGGCGGTCGGCGAGCAGCGCGAGCACACCGGCCTACCGCCGCTGGCGGCGCTGGCCGAGGGCTGGAACACGATCTCCCCGGGCGGCGATACGCAGTGCCTCTACGGCACGCCCTACGGCTTCTTCGCCAGACCGGACGATCCGCGCAAGCTGCTCATCAGCTTCCCGGGCGGCGGCGCCTGCTGGTCCGGCCTGACCTGCACGGACGAGCCCGTCGGCCGCATGGACGACAACCCCAAGACCGTGCGCCAGGAGGACAATCCCGACGGCACGGCCGGCATCTTCGCCGAAAGCAATCCGGAGAATCCGTTTCTCGGCTTCACCAAGATCCATGTCGGCTATTGCACCGGCGACATGCACATCGGAGACGCTACGCGACCGAACGACGGCCCGGTCGGCGATGGCATCGTTCGAACGAGCGACAGCTTGCATTTCAACGGCTACGACAATGCGATGACGGTCCTGAGCTGGGTCTTCGACAATTTCGATGCGCCGGAGACGGTCGTCGTCGTCGGCGCGACATCCGGAAGCTACGGGACGCCGTTTTATACGTCGCTGATCGCCGACCACTACACCGACGCAGCAGTGCGACACGTCGGCGACGGCAACGGCGCGTTGTTCATCGGCGAGAATCTCCGGCCGCTGCACGAGGCCTGGAACACCATCGAGGTGCTCGGGCGTCACGAGGGTTTCCGCGACATGGATCCGGAGACCTTCAGCTTCGAGGACGTCACGATCGCGGCTGCGCGCCGTCATCCGGAGATTACGTTCACGCAGATCGTCACGGCGCACGACATGGTGTTTTCCGAGATGATCGAGTATCTCGGCGCCGACGAGCCGATCCTGACCTACGTCGACGCCGGTCAACGCTACGTCAAGGACCAGGTCGATAACTACCGGACGTTTCTGGCCGGAGGCGAGAAACACCTGATCAGCCTCGGCTATTTCGACTCGATCCCGCAGCGCGGCAACCGCAACCGGGGATTGCCGGCCATCTACGACCGTTTCTACAGCTATCAGGTCGACGGCCGGAGGTATCGGGACTGGATAGCCGACCTCGTTGCCGGCCGGCCGCTGGAAGACGTGCGCTGCAGTGATTGCGACGCGATGCAGTATTTCTCGCCGTAGCGCTCCGCGCCGCGCGTCAGTCCAGGTAGTAGGCCTCCGGCTCCATCGGCAGCTCGAGCTCCCTGCCGAGCGCGGCGGAGCGGTCCATCGCCATCGTCAGCAGCAGATTGCGGTGGCCGTCGGCGGCGGAGGCGTGCGGCGTTTCCGTGCCGAGCAGAATGCGCGTGAACCACGACATCGTTTCCTCTTTCATCGGCCCCCAGAGCTGCTTGTTCCAGACGTCGCCGGGCGGATAGCTCGTGAGGAAATCCACGTGGCGCTCCATCGGCGGCGTATAGCCTTCGGTGGTGTAGCCGGCGGGCAGCTTCGCCTCGGTTGCGAGCACCAGATCGCGGTGCGTGTCCTCGACGTCGATGACGCCTGTGGTGCCGACGATGCCGATCTCGAGGCCGTAAACGGAGCCCGGCCAAACCGCAGGCAAAGCCCAGCTGATGTTCATCGAGAAGATCGCGCCGTCGTCCATCGTGAAGATGCCGAAGGTCGAGTCCTTGGTGCCGAGCTCGCCCAGCACCCTGTCCGTGGAGCGCGCGTATACCGAGACCGGCGTCTTGCCCTCGAGCAGCCACATCGACATGTCGAGGCTGTGCGTGCCCGAGACCACCATCGGCGTGAGATTGCGGCGCTCGGAAGTCTTCGAGATCGTTGCGATCGGCACCATGCGGTTCATCAGCGCGCGCGTCATCACCGAGTGCACGTCGCCGATTTGCCCCTGGACGAGACGCTCTTTGATGGTCAGGAAGCGCCGCCGGAACCGCTGCGTATAGCCGACGCAGGCATCGATGCCCGCCTCCGTGATTGCGCCTAAAATCTGCGCGGACTCGCGAACGTCGGTCGCGAGCGGCTTTTCGATGAACAGCTTGTGGCCGCGCTCGATCGCGAGCAGCGCGGGCTCGGTATGCTTGTTCTCGTCGGTCAAGACCATGACGGCGTTGACCTCGGGACGGGCGATGAGCTCTTGGGCGTCGGTGGTGAAGTAGTCGGCATGCAGATCCTCGGCGAGCTTTCTTCCGAGGTCTCGCTTGACGTCGCACAATCCGAGCCAGCCCACGCCGGGATATTGCCTCGCCACGCCGGCGCGAATCTGTCCGGTCGTGCCGCAGCCGATGATTGCGAGCCCAATGGTTTCCAAGGTCGTCGTCATCCGCCTCTCTCCGCGGCCATCAGCCTGTGCCTGCCGAACAAGCCGTCATAAAATGTGTACAGCACGATGAGCAGCAGCACCGTTCCGAGCTTTCGATCCCAGAGCACGGCCAGCACACCCGTATCCTCGAACACCAGCAGCGCCCGGCGAAGGTTCTCGTCGGCCAGCGGCCCGAGTATCACCGCCAGCACCATCGGCGCGAGCGGGAATCCCAAGCGATACAAGACATAGCCGACGATCCCCGACGCCAGCATCAGGTAAACGTCGAAGTAGTTCAGATTCACGGCGAACGCGCCGAGGATGCAGATCGGCAATATCAAAGGCATGAGCAAGGTCTTCGGCAGGCTGAAGAGCTTGACGCAAGGCTTGATCAAGGCGATCGCCATGGCATACATCAGGAAATTCGCGACGATCAGGCCGATGTAGATGTAATAGATCAACCCGGGGTTCTCGGTCTGAATCAGCGGCCCGACGACGATGTTCTTGAGCTCCAGCGCCGCCAGCACGGCCGCCGCGGCGGCGCTGCCGGGGATCCCCAGCGCCAGCGTCGGCAGCATCGAGCCGCCGATGTTGGCATTGTTGGCGACCTCGGCGCAGACGATCGCCTCGTGGCTGCCCTTCCCCCAGAGCTTGCGTTCTTCGGCGCCCGCGCGACGCCTGCCGATGTCGTATGAGAAGAACGACGCGACGTTGGCGCCCGCGCCCGGAATCGCGCCGATGATGGTGCCGATGATCCCCGAGCGCAGGCTCGCGCGCGAATACTTGACGATCCTGCGCAGCGACGGCAGCACGCGGCCGACCTCGGAAGGAATCGATGCCGGGCTTTCCTGCGGCAACACCCGCAGGATCTCCGCCAAGCCGAAGAGCCCGATCAACACCGGGATGAAGCTGATGCCGTCGTCGAGATAATACGAGCCGAAGGTGAAGCGCGGCACGCCGTGAATCGGATCCAGGCCGACGAACGAAACCAGCAGCCCGAGCCAGCCCGCGATCCAGCCCTTGAGCGGCCGCTCGCGGCTGGTCATCGAGCCGCAGATCGCGATGCCCCAGAGCGACAGCAGGAACATCTCCCAGGACCTGAACTGCAATGCGAAGAACAGCACCGCGGGAATGAAGGCGATCAGCAGCAGAATGCCGATCCAGTTGCCGAGGAAGGATGCCGAGATCGCGGTGCCGAGCGCCAGCCCCGCCTCGCCTCGCTGCGCCAGCGCATGACCTTCGATCATCGTCGGCACGGCGTCCGGCGTGCCCGGTATATTGATCAGCACGGCCGAGATAGCGCCGCCGAAGCTGCTGCCGGTATACACGCCGAGCATGAACATGATCGCCGCCTGCTGCGACATACCGATCGTCAGCCCGAGCAACAGCGTCATCGCCATGGTCGTGGAAAGCCCGGGCAACGCGCCCCAGAGTATCCCCAAGGTCACGCCGACGAGGCAGGCGGCCCACAACCACGGGTCGAGCACGATGACCATGAGCTGCTCGTAGATTTGCGCCCAAATTCCCATCGCCGCGAGGCCTAATACGTCTCGGGCATGATCATGTGGAAGCCGAAGCGAAACGCCAGCGCGAGAATCTCCACGCCCGCCACGGCGACGAGCGCGCAGCGCAGCATCGACGCCCGCCAGTAGATCTTGAGGATCGCCGCGATCATGACGACGGAGACGATTTCATAAGCGCTGATATCGAGCGCGAATCCGGCCACCGGCAGGTGCACGCCGACGGGCAGATAGGCGACCAAGAGCACGTAGGCGATGATGAGCGCCAGCAACAACGCGCCGCGTCGCTGCTCTGGATTCGTCATGAAAGCAGCGACGGACCGGCCGACGCCGGCGTTGAGCTCGCGCAGCGCGCCCGCGCGCAAGGCGCCGAGGCCGAGCGCCATCGACATCGCGAGCAAGCTCGCGCCGACGACCAACGGCAGCAGGCCGGGTGCCGTCGAGAGGGCGTCCGGGACCTCGAGCCTCAGCGACATGAATATCGCGGCGGCCGCCAGCGCCGCGAGCACGACGGCGCTGGCGAGATCTTGCAGCGGCGTGGCCGCGCCGGTCTGCATGCTTATGGATTCGTCAACGGCAAGGGCGAATAACCGGCCGGCGGCCACCAAGCGTCGAATTGCGCAGGCTGGGGCAGATCCAGCTCCGTCGCGGTGCGCGAGCCGGGGACCTCGAGCCGCTCGAAGGTATCCGCCGTGATCGCCTCCATTTCGGCCGCGCGGCGATCCGCCGCCTCTCCGAGCACCACCTCGACGACGAAGTTGCGCGCCTCGACGGTCTCACGAAAGCCGTCGGAACGGGCCGCGGCGACGAACGCGTCCTGAATCTGCTGGACGACCTCGATCGGCGTGTCGCGGCGCAGGCCCAAGTTGTAGGTCGCGTTGGGCGGCAGCCGCTGCTGCACGCCGGGCAGCGACTTTGCGAGCGAGGGCATGAGCTTGCCGCCGGGCGTGCTGATATCGACCGCGCCGCTCTGTTGCAGCGACACGAGCTGACCGGAATCGACGAACTGAATGTGCTCGTGCACGCCGCCGCCGGCGATATCGACTTCGCCGTTGAGGGCGGCGAGGGTCGCGAGCTGGCCGCTGCCGTAGGGCACGTAGCGCAGCTCGATGCCGACCGAGCGCGCGACCACGGCCGCGAGCTCGTGCCACTGGCCGCCGGCGCCCGAGGTCGAGATCGTCAGCTCGCCCGGGGCGGCCTTGGCCGCCGCGATGACGTCGTCGAAGGTCTTGTACGGCGAATCCGGCCGCACGGCCCAGCTGCCGAGCGCCGTCGTCGCCTGCATGTAGTACCAATCCGTCCAGGATCGCGAGTCGCCGCCGCCGCTGATGCGCGCATATTTATTGAAGCTGGATGCGCCCAGCCAGGTGTAGCCGTCGTTCGGCCGGTTGCCGGCGTAACGCGTCGCCAGCGCGCCCGCGGCGCCCGGCCGGTTGATCACGTTGATGCGCCAGCCCGTCGCGGCCGACATCTCCGCCGCGAGCGCGCGCAAGACGATGTCCGTGCCGCCGCCGGGCGCGTACATGACGACGAGCGTGATCGGCCGCTCCGGCCACGCGGCTACCGCGGTCGACGGCGCGACGGCAAGGAATCCGAGCGTCCAGGCAACGACGAACGCTCTCGACGGCTTCATTCTTTGGAGTTGCACGAGCCGCGCCATTCTTGCAAGAGCGCCGCAGTGGCGCAACCGAAAAGGCAGTGCCGGCAAGGTCCGCGACGCGCCCGCCGAGGTGTTTCCTTGGCGTCCGGGGGTGGCGTAGAATACCGCGGTCTCGACGTGTGACCGCAGGCGGATTCATTCCAATCAGCCGCCCGAGAAACACCACATCAAGGACATGAGCTTTAGGCGAGAGCTAGCCATCCTCTCCCCTAGTATTTGATTCATAAATGTTTTTTGACCGAGGAGGTCGACTATGGCGAGCTTTGGCATGGTGGGATTGGATTGGCAGCAGCGCATCAATTGGGATCGGCTGCGCACGTACCGGCTCGAAAGAGCGCGGGAAAAAATGAAGGCTCATGGGCTGAGCGCCCTGGTGCTGATGTACGACGAGAACGTCCGCTACGTCACCGGCACCTTGACCCCGGGCTGGAACCGGCTCAAGCCCGGCCTGCGTTACGCCATGCTCTGCGGCGACGATCCGCCGGTATTGTTCGAGCAAGGCGACATCGGCATGCAGATCGCGCGTCACTCGCCTTGGATTCCGAAAGAAAACGTTCGCTATTCCTATGCCTGGATCAAAGGCGCGGCCGGACCTGCATCGACGCAGCAGGTCAAGAAATTCACCAAGGCCGTGCTCCAGGAAATGAAGAAGAGCAATGTCGCCGGCGAGAAAGTCGGCGTGGACTTCGTCGACATCAACATGATCCAGGCGTTCAAGGATGCCGGCATCGACTGGACCGACGGCATGACGCCGATGATGGACGCCCGCGCGGTCAAGAACGTCGACGAGCAGGAGTGCTTCCGCATGGTCGGCGCCATCGGCGACGGCGCACACTGGGAGACGATGAAGTTCCTGCGCCCGGGTATCACCGAGAATCAGGTGACGGCGCACATCATGGAGTATCTCTACAACATTCCGGGCATGGAGGACGTCGAGGACGTCATCGTGTCTTCCGGACCGAACACCTGGCCGAACTGGCGTAACTTCTCCGACCGCATCATCAAGCCCGGCGACATCGTCTTCATGGATCTCGCCGCGCTGACGTGGAACGGCTACAAGTCCTGCTACTACCGCACCTATTGCGTCGGCAAGGAGCCGAGCGAGAAGCAGAAAGAGATCTACGCGACGGCGCTCGAGTGGCTCTACGACGCGATCAAGGAGGTCAAGCCCGGCGCGACCACCCGCGATATCGCCTCGCAGTGGCCGTCGGCGAAGGAAGCCTGGGGCTACGAAGAGGAGGACCAGGCAGCCGCCAACCTCTGGGGCCACGGTCTCGGTCTCGCACAGTACGACCCGCCCGTGATCTCGCGCATCTGGTCCCTGGATCACCCGATCGAGATTCAAGAGGGCATGACGTTCGCGCTCGAGACTCAGCACGGCATTCCCTTCGAGTGGGGCGTGCGCATCGAGGAGATGCTGATCGTCCACAAGGACCGCACCGAGATCGTCTCGAACTTCCCGGTCGAGCAGATCACGGTCGTCGACCCGATTCCCGGGTACGCCGCGGCGGACTCGAGGCACCGCTCGTTGATGCACACCCGCTAGCGGGTCGCAGCCAATGAGCGCGCTCGTCGTTCCGCTGAGCGCCGCGGAAGCGGCCGATGCCGAGCGTTTCGGTCCGAAGGCCGCCAACCAGGCGGCCCTCGGCCACGCCGGTTTACCCATTCCGGGCGGCTATGGCGTCGATGCGCAGGCCTACCGCACGCAACTACGTGCTCTCGGCCTCGAGGGCTCCGCGCGCGCGGTGTTCTCCACCGATGACTTCGCCGCCCGCCGCCACGCGCTCGACGTCAAGCTCGGCTTGTTGGACCAGCCCATCGACGCAAGCCTCGCCGCGCCGCTGCTCGACGCCTGGAACTCGCTCATGGCGAAGCCCGGCACGCTCGGCGTGGTGCGCTCGTCGGCCTTGGTCGAGGACCGCTTCGGCTCGAGCTTCGCCGGGCAGTTCGAGAGCTTCCTCGGTCTGGAAACCGAAACGGAGTTTCTGACCGCGGTGCGCTCCTGCTGGTGCGCGCTGTGGTCGACGCGCGCGCTGCGCTACATGGCGACCCACAATCTCGACCCCGCCGACACGGCGATGGGCCTGGTCGTGCAGCCGCTGGTCGAGGCGCGCACCTCCGGCGGCGGCTTGAGCCGCACGGCCGAAGGCGACATGCTGCTGAGCGCGACCTGGGGGCTGGGCTCGGCGATCGCGCAAGGCGAGGTCGTGCCCGACCGCTATGTCGTTAGCCGCAACCGCAAGATCCTCGACATGACGACCGGGCGCAAATCGCACAGCGTGAGCTGCGCGCACGGCAACCGCTCCATCGGCCGCGAGCTGGCCGAGGAGCCCTGCTTGAGCGAGGCGCAGGTGCTCGAGCTCGCGGATTATCTGATGCGTTCCGAGGACGTCGTCGGCGGGCCTGCCGAGATCGAATGGGCGCTGGGCGACGACGGCTTCAAGCTCGTGCAGGCCCGTCCCTTGCACATGCAAGCGCCGCACGTGCCCGATCGGATCTGGGACCGGCATCCACGGCTTCGCGGGCATCCCGCCGGCATCGGCTGGGGCACCGGACGTGCCTGCGTCGTCAACTGCGAATGCGAGCTGTCGCGCGTCGGCCCCGGTGACGTGCTGGTCACGCGGGTCGCAGGGCCCGCGCTCGGCCAGATCCTGCCGCAGGTGTCCGCGGTCGTCGCCGAGCTCGGCGGCAGCACCTCGCATCTTGCATCGCTCGCCCGCGAGCGCGGCATTCCGATGGTCCTCGGCGTGCTGGATGCGACCAGCCTCATTCCCGATGGCTCGACTGTCGCCGTCGACGGCGTCGCCGGCATCGTCCGCTGGATGCAATGAGAGGTTCCGAACCATGAGTGACAAGGCCAAGGTCGTCCTCACGGATTACGTCTGGGAAAAGCTCGACGTCGAGCACCAGATACTCGGGAAGCTCGCCGACATCGTGCCGCTGCAGGTCAAGGACCCCGCGAAGTTCTTCCCGGCCGCCGCGGATTGCGACGCGCTATTGAATACCTACGCCGGCCCGATCACCGCCGACGTCATGGCGAAGATGCCGAGCTGCAAGATCATCGCGCGTTACGGCATCGGCGTCGACACGATCGATCTCAACGCCGCCACCGAGGCCGGCATCATCGTCACCAACAACCCGACCTACTGCATCGAGGAAGTCGCCGAGCACACCATGGCGATGCTACTGTCGGCGGCGCGCAAGGTGTCGTTCTACGACCGCCTGGTGCGCGACGGCCGCTGGGAAGTGCCGCCGGGCAAGCCGATCTACCGGCTTTCGGGCAGCACCGTCGGCCTCGTCGGCTTCGGCAACATCGCGCGCCACGTCGCCAAGGCCGCGGCCGGCTTCGGCATGCGGGTGCTGTTTGCCGATCCTTTCGTTCAGGAAGGCCAGTTCGACGCGCCCGGGACCAAGGTGGAGCTGCCTGAGCTTCTAGGTCAGGCCGACTACGTCTGCATTCACGCACCCTTGCTGCCGCAGACGCGCGGCATGATCGGCGCCGAGCAGCTTGCGCAGATGAAGAAATCGGCGATCTTGGTCAACTGCTCACGCGGCCCGATCATCGACACCAACGCTCTGGTCGCCGCTCTGGACGCCAAGCAGATCGCCGGCTGCGCGCTCGACACCACCGACCCCGAGCCGCTGCCGGACCCGCATCCGCTGCGCGGCCGCGACAATGTCATCATCAACCCGCACGCCGCCTGGTACAGCGAGCAGGCGATGGCCGGCCTGCAAGCCGGTGCGCCCGGCGAGGTCAAGCGCGTGCTTCAGGGGGAGTGGCCGGTCAACGTCGTCAATCGCGCGGTGAAGGGGAAGAATCGGGCGGGGATTTGAGGTCGCGACTGCGGCTCGGTCGCAGAATGCGCCAGGCGCTCATTTAGGCGGCTCACATTCGAGAGCCACTCAGGGCCACGGGATGCCAAGCGCTCGTGCGGCGGTGCTCAGCTTCATCACCAGTCTGTCAGGTCGACTCGGAAGCGGCTCGAAGTCGTGGTGCCGATAGAACGCAATGGCGTCGTTGTCGATCGCGTCGACGACGATGAGCTTACCGCCCGCGATACGTGCGGCGTCGATAGTCGTGCGAAGTGCTCGCACCAAGAGCTCCGCTCCGAGACCTTGACCATGGAGGTGCTCGGCGAGCGCGAGCTTGGCCAGTAAAATACACGGGATCTGCCTTGGTGCGCCCCTACCGAGCTGCTTTGGCGCATCGCCGCGCGCAAGCACATGTGGCGCGAGCGCGAAGTAACCCGCTACAACATCGTGATCATCGAGCAGCACGTACGTGCGGGTACCCTGCGCGGTGGCCGTACGCGCATGATCGCGCAGCCATCTGTCCAGATCGAGATTTCCGGAGCGGAATTTGGCAAGGTCGTGGCGATCGTCAAGCGCGACGACACAAAAGGTCACCGATCGGCGATCCGCGGACGCCGCCCGGCACGTCGCGCGGCATTGGCCAGCGCCGGGGCGCGGTCGGGGTGTTCAAGCGCGCCAATCAAGCGGTCGAAGTAATCGGCCGAAACCGTCGTCGACATCTGCGCGGCCATCAGTTCTTCGGCACGCTCCACCGCAGCGTCGACGACGAATGCAGAGACTGAGCTGCCCGCGAGACTAGCCGCCCACTCAAGCGTTGCCCGCTGCTCGGGTGAGATCCGCGCCTCCAGACGATCCGATTTAACGGCCATGCGATACCCCTTCGGCACGATGTACGGCTAATTGTACGTACTCTATGCAGAAGTATCAAGGGTCAGAGAGAGCGCGGCCGACCCTGATCGAGCTACCGAGGCTCGGCCGCGTCGTCCTCGCCGTCATCCCCAAGTAAGCGGTGGCCCGAAGAAAGCCGGCAGGTCAAAAGAGTCGTTCAGGCTCTAGTGTCGTGAATCAGAAGTTCGCAGACAAAATCGTGTGATGCTTGCCAGTATCTCATCAGCGGACTTCGACCACACGAAAGGCTTTGGATCTTCGTTATAGATTTCAAGATACGCACGGATGGCCTTCTCAAGCTGCTGGGTCGAACGATGAGTGCCGCGACGAATCTGCTTTTCGGTGAGCGTAGCGAACCAGCGTTCGACCTGATTGAGCCAAGAGGCCGAAGTGGGCGTGAAGTGCACATGGAATCTCGGGTGACGTGCAAGCCAGCGCTGCACCGCAGGTGTCTTGTGCGTCCCATAGTTGTCCATGATCAGATGAACGTCGAGATCGGTGGGCACGCGTGCGTCAATCGTTCGGAGAAACTTGAGGAACTCTTGACTGCGGTGTCGTCGATGCAGCCGGCCGATGACTTTTCCCGTGGCGATGTCGAGTGCAGCAAAAAGCGTCGTCGTGCCATGGCGCATGTAGTCGTGCGTGCGCCGCTCCGGGACGCCAGGCGCCAACGGCAATACGGGTTGAGTGCGATCCAGTGCCTGGATCTGGCTTTTCTCGTCCACGCACAGCACCATCGCTTTGACGGGCGGATCGAGGTACAAGCCCACGATGTCGCGGGTCTTCTCCACGAACAGGGGGTCGGTGGAGAGTTTGAACGTCTCCTGCCGATGCGGCTGCAGACCGAAGGCTCGCCAGATTCTGCTCACCGCCGATTGCGACAAGCCCATCTCCTTGGCCATGCTGCGCGTGCTCCAATGCGTCGCGTCCTTTGGCGCGGACTCCAGCGTGCGGGTGATGACCGCTTCCACTTGTGCGTCCTCAATCGTGCGGGGTTTACCCGTTCTCGGCGCATCCGTCAGACCGTCAAGGCGCATCGACACGAAGCGATTGCGCCACTTCGATACCGTCTGCGGCGTCACGGCAAGGCGTTCGGCCACGGCATAGTTGTCCGCACCGCGCGCGCATTCGAGAACGATGCGCGAACGCAGCGCCAGAGCCTGCGAAGTCTTACGCCGTCGCGCCCACGATTGCAGCTGCTCGCGTTCACTATCATTCAAAACCAACTCTGCCTTCGGGCGGCCTCTCATCGGTCTCTCTCCCCTTTGTCGACACTTTATGTGAGACCAGGGGAGGGAACTTTAATTCAATGAACTTTTGACTCAGGACACTAGGCCTGCGCGGAACGCCATTCCTCGGGCGTATAGGTCTTCAACGCCAGGGCGTGAATCTCCTGCCCGACCCGCGCGCCGAGCGTGTCGTAGACCATTCGGTGCCTGCCAATGGTCCGCTGACCATCGAAGTCGCCCGA
>DASWKF010000093.1:0-9521 GCA_036396795.1 Gammaproteobacteria bacterium
TAAGCGGGCGAGAAGGATCACGCCTGTAAGATAGGATGGCGTCTCTCGGTAGACGGCCGTCTGATCCAGGAAATGTTCTTTCGCTGACATGCCCGCAACGAAGCCGGCGATTTCCGTAGGCAATCTCGGATTTGGTAGACAATACTCGGTAGCCGTTTGGCCATAAGTCATTGTTTTGATGGTCGGCCGTGCAGGGGTCGAACCTGCGACCATCGGATTAAAAGATCGTGCTTCCACACTGTTCCAAGCGTCGGGGGCGCATGGAATCTTGCCAAGACAATTCGCCGATCGCGCGGGGCGTCAGTTCTCAGGCGAACTTCGCGAGCGTGAACCTCGTATCCAGATCGCGCAACACGAAGAGAGCGTAACAAGCGGCGAGCATCGGCCAGGCGGCAAAGAACAGCAGGCTGTCAAAATCGAGGTACTGCTCCCACGAGGATAATGTCGACACGGCGTGCAGCGCTAGCACGAGCCCATACGTAATGGTCTTCTTGACGCCGAGCAGAAAGCCGACGATTACGACAAGCTCAATGAGACCGATGACCAAGAATGTGGTCGCACCCAAACCTCCTATGAAATAGAAGTTCTCGTAGACGGCTGCCGCGTGCTCCGGATTCACGAACTTATCGATAGTCCACATGAACATGACGATGAAAACCCCGATTCGCAGCAGAAACAGCGGCATCTGCAGGCGTGACTCAGTGCTCATAGCCCTCTCCCCCTTATTGTCATGAACCTCAAGTCCATTATAGCTGTCGGGTGAATACCGGCGCGCGTCCATCGCGCACTTGCGGGCACAACACCACGGGCGAGTTGCTCAGCTGGCCCTCCTCTGAGAGCGAGCGATGCTCGGGATCAGATCTCGATCTCGATGTCGCTGCCGATCACGCGCACATTGTACCGGCCTACGTCCTCGGTGGCCGGATCCAACACGACTTTGCCGGACTTGATCTCGAACCGCGCGCCGTGCCACGGGCACTCGACCTCCTCGCCATCAAAAACGCCTTCGCTCAAAGGACCGCCCTCGTGCGTGCATAGATCCTCGAGCGCGAAGAACTCACCGCCGAGGTTGAAAAGCGCAATGGACCTACCTTCGAGCTCGATGTGCTTCACGGATCGATCGGGAATGTCCGAGATCTTTGCGGCGACGACGAACCGGGACATGTCGACCTCCTTTGGCGGCTGTTGGAGCCGCTCATCTGCGGACGGTGCCTGTCGAAAACGAGCTCACACCGCTCGAACCGACAGCCAAAACCTAGCAGGTCGAGTGGAACAGGCCGCCGACCGGCTCGCCACGCTCGGCCAATGAGTTATAGATCTGCGCGGCTTTGCGTGATTCGACGACGTGCACATGCACGTGCCGTCGTTCCAGCAGTTCAAGCGTTTCCGGCGCCGTCTGCAATCTCAATAGCATGCCGCGGGACAGCACGACCGTCTGGCACTCGTGAGCGAGCAACTCCTCGACGTCGGCGGGTTGAATACCGGGCACGTGGCGCGTGCCGGTCTCGGACCAGTCCCATTCGCGTCCCCCGCCCGGCCAAAGCTTGAAGTCCTTCCCGACACCGACTTGGGCGATCTCCATTCGTCCCCAGGTTAGGCGGTCGATGCGTGGCGATGGGCGTTGAAGCTGATGCATCGGCTTGTGCTCCCGCTGCCCACTGACCCCAACCATTATATGCGAGCAACGTGTCTGGGGGTTCGATTCGCGTCGTGTATGTGATGTTCCCATGCGCGTTGTACTGCAGCGACAACGCCGTCACGGCGTTGATCTTGACCGTCTCCAGGCGATTGAGCTCGTCGCACGTGAAGTGGTCGACCTTGCGCCGCACGAGGTCGGTGCGCCGCTCGAGATTGCCGGTGCAGGGGTTCGAACCTGCGACCATAAGCCTCCTATTTCGCTGTATTTCCGGCCTCTTGGTAGACACATCTCCATCGTGAAGACCAAGAGGGGCGATCCTCGGTCGTGGGTCCCGAATATTCAGCGTCGGCAACCGAGGCCGCCGCCAACTAACAACGTTAAAGCTCGTGTTTTTCGCGGCTTGTTACGAATTCGCACCCCACACGCTGAGCTGGCGCGTCGGTACTGCGATAAACGCGCACGAAGGTATCTGTAACCCGCAAGCGAATCGCCGCCGCTCGCTCGTGCTAAGGGGAGCCGGCCGGCGCGCAGCGGCGCTCGATCGTCGTCGTAGTTCTCTGCTCGGCGCGGTTCTCTTGGATCTCTTCCTGGATTTTGCGGCCGATGAGCGCCCCAGCGACGGCACCTGCGGCCGTCGTGATGTCACGGTCGCCGAGGTCCTTGCCGATCGCGCCGCCGACGATAGCGCCGCCTGCCGTACCGGCGATCCGGTGCTGGTCTATCGGATCGGTCTCTACCGCGACCTCCTCATCCCAACACTCTGCGGCGCTCGCCTGCTCCCCGACTTCAGCGTCCCTGCCGAGAAACGTGTAAGCCGCAACGCCGCCGGCCATCGCAACGCCTATGCCCGCCACCACGCCAATCAACGTCGATTTGTTCATCAGAAGTACCTCCTAGGTATGCCCGTAACTGTGGCCGTTCGCCGGTGACACTGTCTGTGCGGTAGAGCTCACATGCCCCGAGCGCGCTCAGTCGATGGTGTGCGCTGCCGTACAGACCGCGCGTCGCCCGGCGCCTATGGTGGCAATCATGAACAAACATCAAATCAAAGGCCTAATCAAGAAAGCGAAAGGCAAGATCAAGGAAGCCACCGGTCGCATCATCGGCAACAAGAGTCTCGAAGAGAAGGGCAAGTCCCAGAAAAACGCCGGCAAAGTCCAAGCGGTTTACGGCGATATCAAGGACAACCTCAACGAGAAGTGATCGACCGGCCAGCCGGGCAAAAGGAACGTATGAGACGAATGATCGTTGGCATTACAGTGTGCTGTCTCACGGCAGCGTGCCAAACACTACAGACGACTCGGCCCGGCGCGGTCCAAGTGGATCGGGAGCAGCGGGTATTGTCGTTCATCTCGGAGCAGGACATGCAGAAGTCCGCGGCCGAGGCCTACTCTCAGCAATTGCAAAAGGCGCAGGCGGAAGGAAAGCTCAACACGGCCCCCGCGCTAACTCAGCGAGTGAGGACAGTCAGCGAACGCCTGATCCAACAGACGACCGTGTTTCGACAGGACGCGCGTAGCTGGCCGTGGGAGGTCAACGTACTGTCATCGCCGGAGCGGAACGCCTACGCGATGCCCGGCGGCAAGATCATGGTCTACTCCGGCCTAATCAGCGCGCTCGATCTAACCGATGCCGAGATTGCCGCAGTCGTCGGCCACGAAATCTCTCACACGCTACGCGAGCATGCGCGTGAGCGAGTCTCGAACGCCTATGGTCAAGAGCTGCTAGTGGCGTTCGGCGCCGCCGCAGTCGGCGCAGAAGAGTCCATCCTCGAATTGGCTAACGCGATAGGCCAGGTCACTTTCCAGCTTCCGCACAGCCGCGAGCAGGAATCCGAGGCCGATCAAATCGGACTGGAGCTCATGGCGCGGGCCGGCTACGACCCGCAGGCGGCTATCTCGGTTTGGCAGAAAATGACGGCCACCAGATCTGGTCAGCCGCCTGAATTCTTGAGCACTCATCCCTCCAATGAATCGCGGATTGCCGATCTGCAGGCGCAATTGCCGCGAGTGGCGCCGCTTTACCAGGCGAGGTGGTAGGTAGCTGTCGCGTCGCGTCGAGGGGCGCGTACCCGTCGCTCTTCGTGCGGCGCCGCACTGCGCAGGAATGGCCCGAGACGTAAAGCGCGGCGAGATCTGGCTCCTCGATCTGCCGCGGCCGGACAAGCGTCCTGTGCTGGTTTTGAGCCGCCCCTCGCTGATCTCTCTCTTGCACACGGTCACTGTCGCCGCGATTACCTCGAGGCTCCGCGGCGCGCCCACGGAAGTCGAGCTAGGATCGGCCGAAGGACTCAAGCGGACTTCTTGCGTCAACTTGTGCAACCTGTTCACGATCGAAAAGCGGCGGTTGCGGATGTTCGTAGGCACCGTCAGCGCGGAGAAGATGCACCAAGTCTGCCAAGCCTTCCTCATCGCAAGTGGATGTGATTAACGACCAACGAGAAGCGCACCACACGAGCGCCGTATGAGATCGAGTGGTAGCGGGGGCTCGATTTGGATCCGGTTGACTACTCCCAAGCCATTTGAAATCTCCGGGGACCCTAGACCGACGAACAGGCTTGCCCCGTATCGCAGCAGCGTCCGAAAAGGTCACGCGTTTCTCGATCCGAGACGGACACTCGCCGTGCGACCAGCAAGCGCCCTCGGTCGTCCTCGGGCGCCCCTCGGCCCCGGGTCTCGCTTGCTAACCCACCTTCTCTTCCGTCGATGACAGGCCGCCAAGTGGGTCTTTTGAATCGCCTATACTCAAGCGCGAGAATGGATTGTGGCGGACTGATGCGCTCGGATCCTTGGCAAGGCGGCTAATTCGCCGCCGCCTTCACGCCAGGCTCATCCTCCGTCAGGGCCGCGGCGAGCGCTCTGAGCAGAGCCGCGCCATCTCCACGCCATGCGCTCCCGTGCATGCAGGCGAGCGTTGTGGGTGCCAGACGTGCGAGCCGCTCGAGCGTCGCCAGTGTCTGCGGAGTATGCGCGAAGTAATCCAGAGGAGCCCTGAATTCCTCGCTGGGGCCGAGGATGTCGGACTCGGTGAGCGCAACGTCGCCCGGGCCGCCCTGAGTAAACAAGTCGCCACAGAAGAAGGTTTGCGTGCTTGTGTCCATCATCAATCCGCAATCCCAGGCGTGCGGCACGTGCGGCGTATCGAGCCAGCGCATCACGTGACGGCCGAGCGACAGCTCTTCGTCGTTCGCGAGCGCCCGCGGCGCCCGGTCCGCATAATCCCCAAGGGAGACCATGGCCGCAATGTTGCTGCACACGGGTTCCGCCCGAGGCGCGGCCGCGAGGAACTGGTTCAAGGCGCCGCATTCATCGGCCTCGAAATGCGACACGCCGACAAAGCGGAGCGTCTCGAGCGGCAGCACGCGCGCCACCGCTTCACTGACGAACGGGAAGAGCCTCCTCGGTCCCGAGTGAAACAGCATCGGCATGTCGTCGGCGATCAAATACTGGTTGAAGTTGAACTGTCCCGCCCCACCGGGAAGCGCGACCGGCGTGTTGATTCTGTAGATACCGTCGGCAATCTCGTGGACGTTCGTGCCGGACTCTGCGTTCGTGATCATCGGTATGCTCCCCGTTCAATTTCCGTGAACATATATGTTCATCTATAACAACTCTATGCCCGCCGAAGCCGGTTGTCAATATTTAAGTGCACATGTAAGATCACCGAAATGAAAAAGCGCAAGTACAGGCTCAAGCAGCGCGCCGCCCGGCAGCAGGAAACGCGCGAGCGCATCGTCGATGCCGCGGTGGCCTTGCACGAGGAGCTCGGGCCCGCGGCGACGACGATCAGCGCGCTGGCCGACCGAGCCGGCGTGCAGAGGCTGACCGTCTACCGGCACTTCCAGAGCGAACAGGAGATACTAAAGGCCTGCAGCTCGAAGTGGCTCAGTCGGCATCCCCCTCCGGACGTCTCGAAGATGAAAGACCGGGAGCCCGTCGAGCGCACGCGGGCGACGTTCCGGGCGCTCTATGATTATTATTCAGAGACGCAGGGCATGTGGAACTCTCTGTACCGCGACCTGGGGAAGGTGGCCGCCCTCGACGAGGCCATGTCGCGCTTCGACGAATATCTTGCGGCTCTCGCGGAGTCGGTGCTGGGAGATTGGGCGCCCTGCAAGTCGAAGCGACTGCGGGCGACCATCGGTCATGCACTTCGCTTTTCGACCTGGCAATCGCTCAAGGAGCAAGGGCTTGGCCGGACGGCGATGGCGGAGCTCGTCGGTTCGTGGATCGAGGCAGCAGGCAGCCGAATCAAGGGGAAGACTAATGAGATCCCGTAGGTGCGTTTCCGGTTCACGACAAGCCCCTTGAGCACGAGCATGTCGTGCAGCTGAGCAACTACCTGCCGGCTGGTCTCATAACTTCGCCATATTGACGCGGCCGGCAGCGCCGTATCTTGAGCGCATCGATGATCGCATGCCGGCCATGCTGCACTCGCGTGACTACGAAGCATGGGTATCACCAGACACGAGCGAGGGCGATGCGTTAGCGATGATTCGAGACCCATTTGACCGCGTACAGACCTATCGTGTTCAGGCTTGTTTACGTAGGTAGATACACGATAGCCCGGAGTGCATAGCGCCTGTATAGCCAAACACTCCGACACTCTTTGTGGAACTTCACCCATGCGCAGTATGAGCACGATCATAGGGAGGATTGGAAGCCACTAGCACCATCCTCTCAAGAATCAAACGGTCCGAAAATCCCCAGGCAGGTCACGTCGGTTCGAGCGCTCAAATGGCGTCGGCAAAAAGCGGGAAATGAGACGCACGGCACAGATATTGCGGCTTGCGTATCGTCAACTATCCAGGCTCTGATGTACACGCGGCTTGCTGTCAGTCTTCGTTACTGACAGCGCGACTGCAAAAGGCAAACCGATCGCGAGGTCGGGACGCAAAGCCACCGGTCTTTGAAGCAAAAGACAGCGGGGTTGCCAGTCGGGACGGGACCCCAAGGGTTTCTGCCCGCTCCCGCGATCAGCTCTGCGTATCCCACGAATGACCTTCCCGGTCCGGTCGGTTGGCCGAAAACCGAATGGAGGAGCTCGTCCGTGCGGCAAGAAAAGACTGTTGGATACTGCATCTTGACCACCGTGTGCGGCCTGGTCTTGGCCTTCGGCGGTCCTTCCGCCGGGGTCGGCGCTCCTCCGGAGCATGCGCAAAAGAAAAGCGGTAGCAGTGGAAAGAAAGGGCCCAAATCGACAAACACCGCGCCAACAATATCGGGAACGCCGGCGACCTCAGTGCTTCAGGAAAGGAACTATGGTTTTTCGCCGAGCGCGGGGGATGCGGACGACGATCTCCTCGCGTTCAGCATCAAGAATCTTCCCCCTTGGGCGACCTTCAATATGGCCACGGGCGCTCTTATCGGCTTCCCCGATGCCTCGGACATCGGCACATATCGAGACATAGTCATTGCAGTAACGGACGGGCTGGCAACCACTAGCCTTCCCGCTTTTTCCGTCGAAGTGCTGCCGTACGCCCTTGGCTCAGTCACGGTCAGTTGGCTGCCGCCAACCGCGAACGAGGACGGGACCGCGTTGCTGGATCTTGCGGGATATCGTATCTATTGGGGGCTGGAGTCCCGAAACTACCAACACTCCGTGGATGTCACGAATTCGGGCATCACGACATTCGTCGTCGACAATCTGACCAGCGGAGCGTATTACTTCGGCGCGACGGCGATCAACAGTCGCGGCATGGAAAGTGAATTCTCGGTCGAAGCCGCGACCACCGTTCCCTGAAGCGGCAGGCGAACCTCCGCCGCGCAGCCTTGACTGTCCGGGCTGACTCCCCGAGCATTCGCGTTGATCCGACGGAGTTCGCCGACTTGACGGCGTCGGGTGAGGCGCAACATGGAGTTTCTAACCAACGGCCCGGACGATAGCGTCGCTACGGTCGCCCTGGCTCACGGCGCCGGTGCCGGCATGGACACGCCTTTCATGAGCGCCGTGGCGGAAGGATTGGCCCGGCACCGCCTGCGCGTTGTCCGGTTCGAGTTCCCCTATATGCAGAAACGGCGCGCCAACGGCGAACGGCGCGCTCCGGACTCGCCTCGGGTGCTCGAAGCGACATGGAAAGAGGTGATCGCTGTGCTCGGGCACGAGCGTCTCGTCATCGGCGGCAAATCGATGGGTGGACGAGTCCGCCTCGATGGTGGCAGACGACGCCCGTGTGCGAGGGCTCGTCTGCCTCGGCTACCCTTTCCATCCACCGGGCAAACCCGGAAAGATGCGTATCGCTCATCTGCAGCGCCTAAGGACGCCGGCGTTGATTCTGCAAGGGACGCGCGACCCGTTCGGCACGCCGGAGGACGTCGAGACGTATCCGCTCTCCAGAAAGATTCACGTTCACTGGATCGAGGATGGGGATCACTCCTTCAAGCCACCGGCTCGGTCCGGTCGTACCGTCGATCAGAGTTTCGAGGAGTCGATATGCCTTCGGCAAGCGATGTCGCGAAGCCGGTGTCGTGCCGTCGATGGGCTCGACGGGTGATGCTTACGATAACGCAATGGCTGAGAGCTTCTTCGCGACCCTCGAGCGCGAAGTCATCAACCGTCGGAGCTTCAGGAGCCAGGCCGAGGCGCGCATGGCGATCTTCACGTGGCTCGAGGGCTGGTACAACCCGCGCCGCCGTCACTCGTCGCTCGGCTACTTGTCACCGATCAATTACGAGAGGAGGATGTTGCCAAAAGTCGCTTGAGACCCAAGTCCTAAACCGTCCACGGAAACGGGGCAAGACCAGTCGGCAGCCGAGGCCGCCGTTAACAACGCTAAAGCTCGTGCTTTTCGCGGTTTGTTACGAATTCGCACCCCACACGCCCGTTACAGTCCTCTAATCTGATATCAGCAAACGCTTGCATAATGATAGCATGACACGCTATCATTCCCCCCGTGAAGAGCAAGCACCGCAAGACCCTCGAAGCCATCCGTCGCAAGCCTACGCTTGCGAACATCGCGTTCGCGGATATCGAGGCGCTCATCGTCGCACTAGGCGGCGAGGCGCGTGAGAGCCAAGGGTCGCGCGTGGCATTCGAACTCGGGGAAGGTGGACGGCTCTATCTGCACCGGCCGCACCCCGGCAAAGAGGCAAAGAAGTATCAGGTCGAGGAAATCCGCGAATGGCTGGAATCCAAAGGAGTGAAGCCTTGAACGCAATGCAGTACAAGGGATATACGACCCGAGTCGATTTTCATGCACAGGATAAGGTCTTTGTCGGCCGCGTCCTCGGGATCGCCGATCGCATCACGTTTCACGGAAGCAGCGTGCGCGAGCTCGAGAAAGAGTTTCATGCGGCGATCAATCACTACATCGCTGACTGTGAGGCGACGGGCCGCGAGCCGCTCAAGCCGGCATCGGGGAAGCTCATGCTCCGCATTCCGCCAGAGACTCACGCGGCCGCAGCAATCGCGGCTCAGGCGGCTGGCAAGAGTCTGAATCAGTGGGCGGCCGAGGCGATCTCGCGAGCTGCCGACGCGAGCGATTGTTGAACTTACTCTCTCGACTGCTGCATCACGAGACCTTAGCCTCCAACCTGTGGGTGGCGAATTCGTACTTCGATGAGCGCCTGAGTAACAAACTCGTTTGGCTGGTGACTCAAAGGTGACTTTAACCGCACCTTGGACATAAGACGGAGTATTAGAATGTTCCGTTTCAGTCCGAGTGCTTGACTACTTCCCGCGCCCGCCGCAATACCTCGTCGAAGTACCTTTTCAACGGCTTGTTCACTCCCCTGCATCCCGCGACAACTGCTTCGCTCCAGTCCAGATATTTGGTTCGCCGTTCAACTGACCAGTCAGCCGGCGGTGAATGCGCTACGTCCCGAATATTACAAGTCTTGTCCGCGAGTTTTATCATTTTCGCTCGGCCGGATAGATGGGGGGA
>DASWKF010000094.1:0-101053 GCA_036396795.1 Gammaproteobacteria bacterium
TCGGGCGACTTCGATGGTCAGCGGACCATTGGCAGGCACCGAATGGTCTACGACACGCTCGGCGCGCGGGTCGGGCAGGAGATTCACGCCCTGGCGTTGAAGACCTATACGCCCGAGGAATGGCGTTCCGCGCAGGCCTAGCGCGGCGGCGATGCGGCAACTGAGATCGGTTCTGCTTGGATAAGCTAGAGATTCGCGGCGGCCGCCGTCTCGACGGTGAGGTGTCGATTTCCGGCGCGAAGAACGCCACCTTGCCGATATTGGCGGCGGCACTGCTTGCCGACGGGCCGGTGATCCTGACGAGGATCCCCCACCTCAACGACGTGACGACGACCGTCAAGCTGTTGCGACGCATGGGCGTCGAGATCATTTTCCACGACGGCGTGCGTCTGGAGGTCAACACCGGCGGCATCTCGGAGTTCGTCGCACCGTACGAGCTCGTCAAGACGATGCGTGCCTCGATCCTGGTGCTCGGCCCGCTGCTCGCGCGTTTCGGGCAGGCGGACGTATCGTTGCCGGGCGGCTGCGCGATCGGCGCGCGGCCGGTGAATCTGCACGTCTCGGGACTCCAGGCGATGGGGGCCGAGATCGCGATCGACAACGGCTATATCCGCGCGCGCGCGAAGCGGCTCCGGGGCGCTCGCCTGGTGCTCGACACGGTGTCGGTGACCGGCACCGAGAATCTCATGATGGCGGCGACTCTGGCTCGCGGCGAAACCATCATCGAGAACGCCGCGAGAGAACCCGAGGTCGTCGACCTTGCGAATTTTCTCGAGCAAATGGGCGCGCGGATCGAGGGAGCCGGCAGCGACACGATTCACATCCAGGGCGTCGACGAGCTCACAGGCACGGCTTACCGCGTGCTGCCGGACCGCATCGAAAGCGGCACCTACCTGGTCGCTGGAGCGATCACCGGCGGTCGAGTCAAGATCAATCACACCTGCCCCGAGCATCTCGACGCGGTGCTCGCCAAGCTTCGCGAGGCGGGCGCTGAAATCCGCATCGGCACCGATTGGGTTGAGCTCGATATGGCGGGCCGCAGGCCCCGCGCCGTCGATCTGCGCACCTCGCCTTATCCGGCATTCCCGACCGACATGCAGGCCCAGTTCTGCGCCCTGAACGCGATCGCCGACGGCGCGGGCGCGATCACCGAGACGGTGTTCGAGAACCGCTTCATGCACGCCCAAGAGCTGCAGCGCATGGGCGCCGATCTCGTCATCCAAGGCAACACGGCGATCACGCGGGGGGTAAAGCAGCTGACCGGGGCGCCTGTCATGGCCACAGATCTCAGGGCTTCGGCGTCGCTGGTCCTGGCGGGCCTCGCTGCCCGTGGCACCACGGTCGTCGACCGCATTTACCACATCGATCGCGGTTACGAATGCATCGAGGAGAAGCTGTCGCAGCTCGGCGCCGACATCAGGCGCCTGCCGGGGTAGCCCGCGCGGCTAGCTGCCCAGCTCGCTCGAAGGCGGCCGTTCGCTCAAGATCGCCTCCGTCTCGAAGGCGCCCACTCCGGGCCTGATGCCTCGAATCCGGATCGAGCTCCCAGGGGACTCGGCGGCAATGAGGTTCATCATCTGCTGCCGGCTCAACATGCGCTCGTCGTTGATATGCGTGACGACGTCGCCCGCGATCAGCCCGGCCGCGCTCGCGGGGCCGCCGACGGAAAGAAGCTCCATTCCCGGGCCGTCGATGCCTAAAGTCTCCGGATTCAGAGTCGGCAGGTAGCGTGTGCGCACGCCGAGCCAGCCACGGATCACACGTCCGTGCGCGATGAGATCCTCCATGACGCCACGGACGAGGTTGACGGGAATCGCAAACCCGATACCCGCCGGCACGACTTGCTCTCGAAGCGGCGCGCCGAGCACGGCGGTATTGATGCCGACGAGCTCACCGCGCGCGTTGACCAGTGCGCCGCCGGAATTGCCGACGTTGATCGCCGCATCGGTCTGGATGAAGTTCTCGAAAGTCGTCACGCCGAGCCCGCGGCCGGTCGCGCTGATGATGCCCTGCGTCACTGTCTGACTCAGTCCGAAGGAATTGCCGATGGCAAGCACGACGTCGCCGACCGCAAGCGTGTCGGATCTGCCGAGCGGAATGACCGGCAGTTCCGGCAGCTCGATTCGCAGTAGCGCAAGCTCGGTGTCAGGATCGGCGCCGACAAATTCCGGCCGCGCGACGCGCCCGTCGGCAAGTTGCACCCGGATCTCGTCGGCGTCGCGGATCACATGCCAGTTGGTGACGAGATAACCGTCGGCGCTGATCACTACGCCCGACCCCAAGCCCCGGCCCGCCGAGGCGCTCGTCGCCTGCCCGCCGAAGCCGCTGCGTTGACCGGGTATGCGGGCGGTGTAGATATTCGCGACGGCCGGCGCGCTCGCGGCGACCGCGGCCGCGTAGCTTTCGGGCTCCGTCACAACGCCCCCGGCACGTTGTTGCAGAATGTTCGGCTTGTAGAGCAATACGACGAAGGCGAGCGCCAGGCCGAGAACCACGGACTGGCCGATGAACGCGAGAACCTTGAGGGCGGGCGCCATGGCGCTAGTTTACCCCAGCGGAGGCAAACCCTGTCCGGTGGTCAACGCGTTCGAGCGCTGTGTATAATCCTGCGGTTTATCGAGGGATCGCTTCTGCCCTGCGTGGCACGGCGCGAGCGGGGCGGAGCCCGTTCGGGCCCTCGAGCGCCTAGGCATTGAACTCAAGCAACCATACGGAATAAGTCAAGAAGCAGGCCGGCTGAAACCAGCGCCAGTGGGCCAGGGAGTGCTTAATGAGTGACAACGCGGATCTAGCCAGGCGCCATTTCCTCACGGCAGCAACTGTCATAACGGGAGGTGTCGGGATCGTCGCAGCCGCGGTGCCCTTCGTCGCATCCTTCGAGCCTAGCGCCCGGGCCCGCGCCCTCGGCGCCCCGGTCGAGGTGGACATCGGCCGGGTCGAGCCCGGCTCGATGATCAAGGTGGAGTACCGCGGGCGCGTCATCATGATCGTGCGCAGAACTCCCGGGATGCTGGAGCGATTGAACGAGGCCACGGCGATTCTGGCCGATCCCGAGTCGACGGAGTCGATACAGCCGGGCTACGCGAGCAACGGGTATCGCAGCCGAAAGCCCGAGATTCTCGTCGTCGAAGGCGTGTGCACGCACTTGAGCTGCGCGCCCATCCCGCGCTTCGAGGTTGCGCCCGCGGATCTCGGAGCCGATTGGCCCGGCGGCTTCTACTGCCCCTGTCACGGCTCCAAGTTCGATCTCGCCGGACGCGTGTTTCGCGGCGTACCTGCGCCGACCAATTTGACCGTGCCGCCGCACACTTACCTGACCGAGGATCTGCTGCTCATCGGCTCCGAGACGGGAACCGCGTAAATGGCGACGAGCGCATCCGACGTCCTCGGCCGCATGAATCGGAATTTGAGCGCCCTGGGCGCTTGGATCGACGCGCGCTTCCCGATGACCAAGCTCATCAAGGAACACGCAACCGAGTACTACGCCTCCAAGAACTTCAATTTCTGGTACGGCTTCGGCGTGCTCGCGATGGTGGTGCTGGTGCTGCAGTTCGCAACCGGCATCTTCTTGACCATGAGCTACAAGCCGTCCTCGGAGGAGGCCTTCGCCTCCGTCGAGTACATCATGCGCGACGTGGCTTGGGGATGGCTGATTCGCTATTTGCATTCCACCGGAGCTTCGGCTTTCTTCATCGTCGTCTATCTGCACATGTTTCGCGCGATGCTCTACGGGTCCTACAAAAAACCCAGGGAGCTTGTCTGGCTGATCGGCATGGCGATCTACTTGTGCATGATGGCCGAGGGCTTCTTCGGGTACTTGCTGCCCTGGGGCAACATGTCCTACTGGGGCGCGCAGGTCATCGTTTCCTTGTTCGGCGCGCTTCCCGTCATAGGCGAAGGCTTGGCCGAATGGCTTCGCGGTGATTTCTATATCTCCGATATCACGCTGAATCGATTCTTCGCATTCCACGTGATCGCGGTGCCCATCATGCTGCTGTTGCTCGTGGTGGTGCATATCATGGCCTTGCACGAGGTGGGCTCGAACAACCCCGACGGTATCGAGATCAAGGAGCACAAGGATGCGAGCGGCAAGCCGATCGACGGCGTCGCGTTTCATCCTTATCACACCAGCAAGGACCTCGTGATCATCATCGTGTTCTTGATTCTGTTTTCCGCGGTGATGTTCTTCGCCCCCGAGCTCGGCGGCTATTTCCTGGAGCACGCGAACTTCGAGCCCGCCAACACGCTGCAGACGCCGGAGCATATCGCGCCGGTGTGGTACTTCACGCCGTTCTATGCAATCCTGCGAGCGTTTCCCAGCAAGCTCGGCGGCGTGACCTTGATGGCGCTTGCGGTTTTGTTGCCGATCTTTCTGCCCTGGCTCGATCGTTGCCGCGTCAAGTCGATACGCTACCGAGGCTGGACTTACAAGGTGGCTTTGTTCGTGTTCGCGTCGAGCTTCCTGGTTCTCGGCTATCTGGGGTTGCAGCCGGCGGTTGGAGGCTACACGATAGTCGCGCTGCGGGTGTTCACGATTCTCTATTTCGCGTTCTTCGTGTTGATGCCGTTCTACACGCTCAACGAGAAGACGCGGCCCGTCCCGACTCGGGTGACGAAATGATCTTGAGGGCGAGCCTGCTGCTCACGGGCCTCTGCCTGAGCATGACCGCCTTCGGCCAGCACGCGGGCGTCGGAGCCCCGCAGATGGAGCCGGCCGACAACGACGTCGGCGATATCGCTTCGTTACAGCGGGGCGCGAAGTTTTTCGTGAATTACTGCCTGGGTTGCCACTCCGCCCAGTACGTTCGCTACAACCGGATCGCGGCGGATCTCGGGCTCACGGAGGATCAGCTCGTCGAGAATCTCATGTTTACCGGGCAGAGGCCGTTCGACACGATGGATATCGCGATGAGGAAGGAGGACGCTGTTCGCTGGTTCGGCGTCGCGCCTCCCGATCTGTCGCTGATCGCGCGCAGCCGGGGCGTCGACTATCTCTACAATTTCTTGCGCGGTTTCTATCGGGATGAATCGACCGCGACCGGCGCGAACAATCTGTGGCTCGAGAACACGGCCATGCCGCACGTGCTTTGGGAGTTGCAGGGCATGCGTGGGCTCGTTGCCCCGGAGGCGGAAGCGGAGGCGGCGCAAGCGCACACCGAGTTCGAAATGGTCCGGCCGGGAACGTTGGCCGAGGGCGAGTTCGACGTGGTCGTGCGGGATATCGTGAATTTTCTGGACTACATCGGTGAGCCGATGCAGCTTGAGCGCCGCGCCCTCGGTATTCGCGTGATCGCGTTTCTGCTGGTGTTTTTATTAATCGCCTATATGCTCAAAAGGGAAATCTGGAAGGACGTCCACTGACGTCTTTGCGATCTCAAGGGTCCATGTCGTCTAGGAGCTTCTCGCATGGCGGTCATCGCTAGCCGACGTTCGGTCATGACACTTTTTTCCAAACCCACGGATATCTGGAGTCATAGGACCAGGCTCGTGCTCGCGGAGAAGAGCATCAATATCGATGTCGTCGACGTCAACGAAGGCAATCTTCCCGAAGATCTGCTCGACTTGAATCCCTATAACAGCATTCCGACGCTGGTCGATAGGGATCTCGTCTTGTACGACTCCCGCGTCATCATCGAGTACCTCGATGAGCGTTTTCCGCATCCACCGTTGATGCCGGTCGACCCGGTCACGCGGGCGCAGTTCCGGCTGGCGCTGTATCGGATCGAGCATGACTGGTATGCGCTGGCGGAAGAGATCGAGCAAGGCGCCGATCGGAAACCCGTGACGCGGGCCCGCAAGGAGCTGCAGGAGAGCATACTCTCCAGCGTCGAGATCTTCGCGACGAAGCGTTTTTTCCTGAGTGACGAATTCTCACTCGTCGACTGCAGCATTGCGCCGATACTGTGGCGGCTTCCCGTTTACGGGATCGACTTGCCTGCCCAAGTCAGGCCGATACATCAATATATGGACGAAGTATTTCGCCGGCCCTCCTTTCAGGCGAGCTTGACCGAGCTCGAGCAGGAGATGCGTCAATAAGCCCATGCCCGGGATCAGCTCGAAACGACCCTATCTGCTGCGAGCGATGCATGCGTGGATGACGGACAATCGACTGACGCCGCACATCGTCGTCGATGCCACGGTTCGCGGCATCAAGGTGCCGGTGCAGTACGTTTCCGACGGCAAGCTCATTCTCAACGTCGGTAATGCGGCGACGCGCCATCTCGAGATCGGCGATGAAACCGTGAGCTTCGAGACGCGGTTCGGCGGCGTCGCTCATCGCGTCGAGGTGCCCGTCGCGGCGGTGCACGGCATCTATGCGCAGGAGACCGGCCAGGGCATGATCTTTACCGAGGACGAGTCGCCGTCGGATCCCAAGCCGACGGAGGGCGAGCGCGGCAAGGGAAAGCCCGAGCTCAAAGTCGTCAAATAGCGCGATCGTTCGCTCGGCGCCCGTCCCGCCGATGCTCAGCCTCCGAGCAGGCCGGCGTCGATGAGGTCGCAGATGCAGTGGATGATCAGGATATGGACCTCCTGGACGCGGCAGGTCCTCGGGCTCGGCACGCAGATCTCGATATCGGCGGGCCGAAGCGCGGCCGAGATTCGGCCGCCGTCGCCGCCCGTCAAGGCGACCACGGTCATGCCGCGGCTCTGCGCCATGCCGATGGCTCGCAAGACGTTCTTGGAGTTTCCCGAGGTGGAGATCGCGAGCAACACGTCGCCGGCTTGTCCGAGTGCTCTGACCTGCTTGGCGAACACGTCCTCGTAGCCGTAGTCGTTGGACAAGGCGGTCAGGGTGGAGCTGTCCGTCGTCAGCGCGACGGCGGGCAATCCCGGTCGTTCCATCTCGAAGCGGCCCAGGAGCTCGCCGGAAAAATGTTGCGCGTCGGCTGCCGATCCGCCGTTGCCGCAACTCAAGATCTTACCGTCGGCGAGCAGGCTCGCGACCATGAGCTCCGAGGCCGCGACGATGTCGGGCACCAGTGCCTCGCAGGCTTGCTTGAGCTCGATACTCTGCTGGAAGTGCGCTAGAACCCGTTCTTGCATGTCGGCGGTGATGCTTGCGGCGGCGACGCCACTCTGCCTGTAAACGCACGGGCCTTCAAGCTAGCCGAAACCCGCGTCGTCGCAGCTGAAGGCATCGCGGATCCAGGCGAGCTTCGCGTCGGCCCGGTCGATGCCGTCGATGCCGACAACGTCGAAACGGATCGGATAGCGGCTCCACGCGGGGTGACGCATCAGCAAGTGCCGGGTCGCTTGCAGCAGCTTGCGGCGCTTGCGGTAGTCGACGGTCTCGAGCGAGCCGACGAGGCTGCCGCTGCTCCGCGCTCTGACCTCGACGATGACGAGCGTGCCGCCGTCTCGGCAGACCAGATCGAGCTCGCCGGCGCGGCAGCGATAGCGCCGCTTGAGGATCTCGAGGCCCCGGGACTCCAGATAAGCGCCCGCGGCGTGCTCCCATTGTAGTCCGCGGCTTTGCCGCGTGCCGGATTCGGGCGGCTTGGGCACGAGTCTCGGGCGCGGTCCTGCCTAGCGCGCCGTGAGGATCTGAGCTTCCGCTCCCGGGGCCGGTAGCTCAGCCTCCAAGGCGACGGGCCGGCCGTTTTGAAATTGGGCGATCGGCAAGCGGCGATGAATCTCGCCGCGATCATCCATCCACAGATCGCCCGACATCCCGGGGATGGAGATGAAAACCCGGCCGCCGTTGTAGAGCATCGGAACCAGCCGGTAGGCGTCGAAGCCCATACCGTAGAGCCGCAGCCAGCGCGCAGACGCAGTGCGCTGCGGCCAATAGGACGTGAGCGATGCCATGAGCTCGCGGGCGTTGTCGTCCGGCGTGAGCAGCCACGGCGTTTCGGGGAAGATCACGCCGTTGAGATCCACGTCGGCGCCCTGATTGACTGCGTCGTAGACCTCCGAGGTCGCGTACGTCGGCAGATCGCCCGCGAAATGAAAGCGAAATTGCGGCGCGAGCAGCCTGCCCGCGCGCGGCTGGGCGGCGAAGAAGATCATGTCGACGTCTTGACGGCGGCGCGGCTCGAACTCGATCGGCACGCCTAGGTTGGCCGCCAGTCGTTGATATCGCTGCGTGCTGAAGCTCAGATTCAGCAAGGTCGTTATCGCCAGGGAGAAATCCCGCGTGCCGGTGTCGTAGGCCCGAAACTGCAGCAGCGAGCCTCCCAGCGCTTCGAGCTCGGCTTGGAAGCTCTGCAGCAGCCGCAGCCCCCAATCGTCGTTCGGAATCAAGGCTACGGCGTTCCTCGCGCCGGCCGCGATCGCGTGCCGTGCGACCTCGGCGGCTTCGTCCTCCGGCGCGAGCGCGAACTGGTAGAAGTTCTCGGGTGGGGGCAGATTGCTCTGCAAATTGTTCAGCGCCAAGGTGGGCACGATGCCCGAGATCGGAACCACGGTTTCGACATCCGGCTTGAGCAGCGGCCCGACGATGAAATCGGCGCCGTCGACCTGCGCTTGCAGATAAGCTTCGTGGCTTCCGAGCTGGTCGGTGTCGTAGATTTTCAGGCGCGTATCGGAGCCGGACGGGTTGCTCAGGTAGGCGGCAATAAAGCCGTCACGGATCGCCGCCGCCTCCGGAATGCGGCTCAGCGGCAACAGCACCGCGATCTGTTGCGGATACGCGCGAGCGACGCGGTCCTCCTCGAGGAGCTGCGGCAGCAGGAATCGCGACGCGGGATGACGCGGATAAGCCGCCATCCACTCGGTCAAGCCTTCGGCGACCGTGAACGGATTGCTGCGCATCGCAACCGCGACGGGAAACAGCCCGAGCCAGCCGTCGACCGTGGGATCGCCGCTGGCAACGACCGGCCGTGCCGACAGCTGATTGCGCAAGCCGTTCCAGATCAGCTCGTGATTCGCGAGGATCTCGGTGTCGCTGTCGAGCCACAAATCGCGCTCGACCAGGATGCGTACGGCGTCCTCGACGCGCCCGAGGCGAAACAACGCGCGGCCCTGCGCCGCCATCGCGCGCAGCGACAGGCTCTGATCCGTGCTCGTCTCGGCGCCGCTCAAATGCTCCAGGGCCGCGGCCGGGTCGTTGCCGAAGAGCGCAAGCTCCGCAGACAAGACCCGGATCCACTGCTGCTGCCCGGCATCGGCGTTTTCCTGCGCCCGGCTCAGCCAGGGCCGAGCCGCCTCCAAGGCACCGCCGTCGATCAAAAGGCGCGCCGCGGCGATCGCGTGCCGCGAGCGCTCGCTAGCGGATGCACGCTCGAACAGAGTCGCGTGCACCGCCACGGCTTGCTGGATGTCGCCCGCGGCTTCCAACGCGGCCGCACGGCGCTCGAGCTGCGTATCGTCGGTGACCACGACAGGCCCGCCGGTCGTGCACGCCGCGAGCGAAAGCAGCGCCGCGAGCAGGAACGTATAGTTGAGCGATCTAATTGCTTGCACGGTGCGTAGGCTCGGGGGCAGCATGCGGTCATGACAACCGAGTCTCACGGCGTGCTCTATGTGGTGAGCACGCCCATCGGAAATCTCGATGATCTCAGTCCTCGCGCTCGACAGATGCTGGCCAAGGTAGAAGTCGTTGCCGCCGAGGATACCCGGCGCACGCGGGGATTACTATCGAGTATCGGGGCGAATCGCACACTAATCGCCTACCACGATCACAACGAGTCGCGCCGGACCCCGCAACTGCTCGCGCGGCTCAAACGGGGCGAGTCCGTGGCGCTGGTCAGCGACGCCGGCACGCCGTTGATCAGCGATCCCGGCCTCAAGCTCGTGCAGGCCGCGCTCGCCGATAACTTGCGCGTCGTCGCCATCCCGGGGCCGAGCGCGGTGCTCGCGGCGCTCGCGATCTCGGGGCTGCCGACCGATCGGTTCGTCTTCGAAGGCTTTCTGCCGAGCCGTGCCGCGGCTCGCCGTGCGCGCCTCGAAGGCCTGCGCGAGGAGCGGCGCACGCTGGTGTTCTTCGAGGCCGTGCACCGCATCGAGGCGGCGCTGGCCGATCTCGCGGCCGTCTTCGGCGGCGCGCGGCCCGCGGCGCTCGCGCGTGAGCTGACGAAGCTGCACGAAGCCTTGTACCCGGGGACTCTCGAGAGCTTGAGCGCGCGCCTCGGCGAGGCCATTCCTCTCAAGGGCGAATTCGTGCTCGTCGTCGCAGGCGATGCGACGCCCGTGAGCGGCGATATGGCCGAGGCGCAACGTGTTTTTGCCGTGCTGGCCGCGGAGTTACCGACCGGGCAGGCGGCCCGGTTGACGGCGGCGATCACCGGGGTCAAGCGCAACGCGGTGTATCGCCTGACGCACGGCTAGGCAGACTAGGCGGCGGCGCGCTGCTAAGCTAGCGCTCGGGAGTCGGCCGGGCAGCCGCTGGGGCAAGTCCCCGGAGGAAAGTCCGGGCTCCGTTGGGCAGGGTGCCAGGTAACGCCTGGGGGGCGCGAGCCTACGGAAAGTGCCACAGAAAATATACCGCCCGACTGTTGGTCGGGTAAGGGTGAAAAGGTGCGGTAAGAGCGCACCGCGCAGGTGGTAACACGCTGCGGCACGGTAAACCCCACCTGGAGCAAGACCGAATAGGGGAACGCATCACGTCCGCCCTGACGAGTTCCCGGGTAGGTCGCTAGAGGCTCACGGTGACGTGAGCCCAAGATGAATGGCTGCTCTCGACAGAACCCGGCTTACAGGCCGGCTCCCACTCTCTTGAACGGTCACGCGTGACGCCCAGGCAACCTGAATCGTCACATCAAAAGAGTTGTATAGGCGATTGATTTTCTGTCCGGAGCAGTTCCTCGCGCGCTTGCGGTCTCACGCCTAACTCCCTGTCACACAAAAAATTTTTGAGTCTGTCGGTTGACAGTGGCCGGCCGGCCTACCTATAGTGTCACAAAGTGGTACAAAGTGGGGAAAAATGGGGTCGCTATGTTCCGCGGCGCTACCAGAGTCACGCTCGATGCGAAAGGGCGGCTGGCGATCCCGAGCCGGTATCGGGAGCGTTTGGCCAGCCGCGCCGAAGGAAAGCTGGTAGCGACCGTCGACCGCGATCAATGCCTGCTGATCTACCCGCTGCCCGAATGGGAGGAAATCGAACGTAAGTTGGACCGCCTGCCCGCTCTCAAGAACCGGGTGCGGCAGCTTCAACGCCTCATGCTGGGCTACGCCACGGAGCTCGAGATGGACGGTCAGGGCCGCGTTCTGCTGTCTCGAGAGCTTCGTGATTTCGCAGGTTTGGACAAACAGGCCATGCTCGTCGGCCAGGGAAAAAAGTTCGAGCTATGGGACGAAGAAAGGTGGAAAGCGCGCCTGGATGAGTGGTTGTCGACTGGCGACCATGACGGAGAAGCGCTACCGGCAGAACTCGAATCATTGTCTCTCTGAGAGCACTCGCGCTTGACGGGCATGGCTAGCCATCAGCCCGTGCTGGTGAAGGAGGCCCTCGAGGGATTGGCGGTGGTAAGCGACGGCTGCTACGTCGATGGCACCTACGGACGTGGGGGACATAGCGCTGAGATTCTCGAGCGGCTTGGTGAGCAGGGGCGGCTACTGGCTCTCGACAAGGACCCCGAAGCGGCGGCCCACGGGCGAGCGCGCTTCGCGGACGATCCGCGCGTCACTGTACTGCATGCCGGCTTCGAGAGCTTGCGAGACCGGGTCGAGCCTTGGCTTCAAGGGCGGCCGCTCGCAGGCGTGCTGCTCGACCTCGGCGTTTCCTCGCCGCAACTCGAAGCACCCGAGCGTGGTTTCAGCTTTGCCAAGGACGGACCGTTGGACATGCGCATGAACACCGCCGAAGGGCGCCCGGTATCCGCGTGGCTTGCCGGGGTCGGCCAAGCCGAGTTGGCACAAGTGCTCGCGGCCTACGGCGAAGAGCCGCGAGCCCGCCAGCTCGCGGCGGCGATCGTCAAGGCGCGCACGCGCAAGCCCATCGCGACGACGCGTGAGCTCGCCGAGATCATCGAACGGCATTCGCCGCAACGGCCGCAGAGGCTGCATCCGGCAACGCGCGTGTTTCAGGCCCTGCGCATCCAGATCAACGCGGAGCTTGCGTCCTTGGAGCGCGCGCTGGCGCAGTCCCTGGAGCTACTCGGGCCGGGTGGGCGCCTCTGCGTCATCAGCTTTCATTCGCTCGAGGACCGCCTCGTGAAGCGTTTCATTAATCGCGAGAGCCGCGGCGATCCGGTGTACGCCGGTCTGCCGAGCGCACCAAGCGCGGCGCTGCCGCGGCTCGAGAAGATCGGCGGCTTGATCCGGCCTTCGGCTGCCGAGCTTACGGCGAACCCGCGCGCCAGGAGCGCGCGCCTGCGTGTCGCCGAAAAGCTCGATGCGGTGCCGTCTTGTTGAGCGGCAAGCTCCAGCTCGGCTTGTGTCTGCCGCTCGCGATCGCCGTGGTCGCTTCGGCGGTGTGGGTCACGGCGGTCAAGCATCAGGCGCGGCAATCGTTCATCGAGCTCGAGGCGCTCAACCGCGAGCACGACCGGCTGCAAGTCGATTGGGGCCGCCTGCAGCTCGAGGAAAGCGCTTGGGCTGCGCATCCGCGCATCGAGACGCTCGCACGCGAGCGCCTGGGCCTCGACATGCCGTCGTCGCAGCAATTGGTGATGCTCGCGGAGCCGCCTCGATGAGATCGAAACGCCGCTCCGCGCCGCATCAATGGAGCCGCTGGCGTTCCGTGTTGCTGCTCGCAGGGTTTGCCGCGGCGGGCGGAGTGCTCGAGGCGAGGCTCTTCTACCTGCAAATCGTCGACAAGGAATTTCTCGCCGCCCAGGGCGACGACCGCCATCTGAGGACCGTGCAGATCTCGGCGCACCGCGGACCCATCGTCGATCGCGACGGTGAGCCGCTCGCCGTCAGCACGCCGGTAGACAGCATCTGGGCGAACCCGACGAGGCTCATGCCCGCGATCGAGCGCATCGGCGAGCTTGCAGCGGTGCTCGAGCTCGAGGAAGGCTGGCTCACGCGCCGCGTCACCAGCAGCCTGGACAAAGAGTTCATCTATCTGCGCCGGCATCTGCGACCCGACCATGCCGCCCGGGCTCTCGAGCTCGGCCTGCCGGGGGTCGGAGCGCTCAGAGAGTACCGGCGCTACTACCCGAGCGGCGAGGTCACGGGCCACCTGCTGGGCTTCACCAACATCGACGACCGGGGCCAGGAAGGCCTGGAGCTCGCCTACGACTATTGGCTGCGCGGCGAGACCGGCGCCAAGCGCGTGATCCAGGATCGTCTCGGCCGCACGATCGAGGATGTCGAGCTGATCGCTTCCGCGAGGCCGGGTAAGACACTGACGACCAGCCTCGATCTACGACTGCAATACCTCGCCTATCGCGAGCTCAAGCGCGCCGTCGCCGAGAACGACGCGCTGTCGGGCTCGGCCGTGATTCTCGACGTCGACAGCGGCGAGATTCTCGCGATGGTCAATCAGCCGTCGTTCAATCCCAACGATCGCAACCAGCTCGACGTTAGCCGCTACCGCAATCGCGCCATCACCGACATCTTCGAGCCCGGCTCGAGCTTCAAGCCGCTGATCGCCGCGGCGGCGTTGGAGACCGGGCGTTACCGGGCCGGCTCCGTCATCGATACCTCACCCGGGCATCTGCGCGTCGGCGGCCGCGTCATCACCCAGGACAACAGCAATCTCGGCAAGATCGACTTGACCACGATCCTCGCGCGCTCGAGCAACGTCGGTATCGGCATGGTCGCGTTGGATCTCGAGCAACAGGATCTATGGCGCGTGCTGACGAGCTTCGGCATCGGCCGGCTGACCGCGAGCGGCTTTCCCGGCGAGTCGGCCGGTGTGCTCAACGATCCGGATTATTGGCGCCCCGTGGGGCAGGCCAGCCTGGCTTACGGCTACGGCCTGAGCGTGACCGCGCTGCAGCTCGCACAGGCCTACGCGGCGATCGCGGCCGACGGCGTGCGCAGGCCCGTGTCGCTGCTCGCGCTCGAGTCGCCGCCAGCGGGCCAGAGGGTCGTGTCGGTGGCGACGGCGCGAGAGGTCAGGGGCATGCTGGAGGCGGTCGTGTCGCCGCGCGGCACGGGGCAGCGCGCGGCCATCGACAATTTTCGCGTCGCCGGCAAGACCGGCACGACCTGGAAATCGGCTCCAGGCGGTTACTCGAAGGACCGCTATTTTGCCGTCTTCGCAGGCTTGGCGCCGGCCAGCGATCCGAAGCTCGTCGCCGTCGTCGTCATCGACGAGCCGCGCGGCGAAGAGTATTACGGCGGCGAGGTCGCGGCACCGGTGTTCGCGAGCATCGTAGCGGGCGCGCTGCGAGTGCTCGCGGTCGCACCCGACGCGCTCGTCGAGACGCCGCGCGACATCGTCGCGCTTCTGGAGGGCGATCAATGATGGCCGCGCTCGCAACAGCCGTCATGAGTCTCGGCGAGCTGCTCGGTCCGGCGGCCGGTGAGCTCGCGGGCTTGGCCGTATCCGATCTCGTTTCCGACAGCCGCCAGGTGACCGCCGGGGCCGCTTTCGTGGCGCTGCCCGGCGCGCGCGGTCACGGTCTCGAGCATGCCGAGGAGGCGCTGGCTCGCGGCGCCGCAGTAGTGCTGTATGCCCCGGCGCCGGGTCGCGCCGCGCCCTCGCCCGGGGTGGCCGTCGCCGATCTGCCCGAGCGCCTCGGGGAGCTCGCGCGAACCTTTTTCGGTCTGGCGCAAAGGCCGATGGCGCTCACGGGCGTCACCGGAACCAACGGCAAGACCACGGTCGCGCAGCTGATTGCGGCGGCGCGCACGCAGCTGGGGCGGGCTTGCGGATATCTGGGCACGCTCGGCGTCGGTGTGCCTCCGGCGCTCGCGCCGCAGGCCCTGACGACGCCGGATTGCCTCACGCTGCATCGCTCGCTCAAAGGCCTCGGCACGGCGGAAGCCGCACTGGAAGTGTCCTCGCACGCGCTGAGCCAGGATCGCATTGCCGGACTGCGCTTCTCCACGGCGGTGTTCACCAACCTGACGCGGGACCACCTTGACTACTACGCGGACCTTCAGAGTTACGCTGAGGCCAAAGCGAAGCTGTTCACGCGGGACGGCCTCGAGCACGCGGTGATCTTCATCGACGACGCCTACGGCGCGGCGCTGACCCGGCGGCTTGCGCCCTCGGTCGAGGCGCTCACCGTGAGCCTGGTCGGCGACGCCTCGATCCGGGGCCGCATCGTCGCGGCGACGCTCGAGGGTCTCTCGATCGAGACGGTCACGCCTCGAGGGAGCGCGCAAATCCACTCGCCGCTGATCGGCGACTTCAACGCCGAGAACCTGTTGCTTGCGCTCGGGGCATTGCTTGCGATGGATACACCGCTCGGCGAGGCTTGCGCCGCGCTCGCGGCCTGCCCGCCTTCGCCGGGCCGCATGCAGCGGGTCGCAGGCCCCGCCGGCACGCCCTCGGCCGTCGTCGATTACGCGCATACGCCCGACGCGCTGCGGCGCGCCCTGGAAAGCCTGCGCGGCTTGACGCAAGGCGAGCTCTGGTGCGTCTTCGGCTGCGGCGGCGAGCGCGATAAGGGCAAGCGCCCCATGATGGGTGCGGTCGCCGCGGAGCACGCCGACCATGTCGTCCTGACGGACGACAATCCGCGCGGCGAGGATCCGGCCGCGATCGTCGCCGACATTCGACGCGGCATGGCCGAGGCAACCGCCACCGTCGAGCACGATCGACGCGCGGCGATCGCGTTCGCGATCCGATCTGCGGCCGCGAACGACGTCGTACTGGTCGCGGGCAAGGGTCACGAGACCGTCCAGCACATCGGCCGCGAGCGGCGTGAATTCAGCGACCGGGCCGTGCTCGAATCGTTGCTCGGGGGCGTGACGTGATGGCGCGAACGCTCGCAGCCGTCGCTCACGAGGTCGGCGGACAGCTCCTCGGCGAGGACGCCGCCTTCGGCGCCGTCAGCACCGACACCCGCAAGCTCCGCGCAGGCGCGCTGTTCGTAGCGATTCACGGCGAGCGCTTCGACGGTAACGACTACGTCGCCGACGCGCACGCGCGCGGCGCGGTCGGGGCTCTGGTATCGCGCCTCAGCGATGAGCCGCTGCCGCAAGTCAAGGTCGCCGATACGCGGCGCGCTTTCGGCGCAATGGCGCGCGCCTGGAAGGACAACTTCGGCATCCCGGTGCTCGCGGTGACCGGCAGCAACGGCAAGACCACGGTCAAGGAGCTCATCACCAGCATCCTCAGCGTGGGGCGGCGCGTGTGCTCGAGCCAGGGCAGCTTCAACAACGACATCGGCGTGCCGCTGACGCTCATGAGCTTGAGCGTCGAGCACGACGCTCTCGTCGTGGAGCTGGGCGCGAATCACCCCGGCGAGATCGCCTACTTGAGTGAGCTCGCGCAGCCGACCGTCGGCGTGATCACCAACGCCAATCCCAGTCATCTGGAGGGCTTCGGCTCCGTCGCCGGCGTCGCCGCGGCCAAGGGGGAGCTGCTCGACCATCTGCCGCGCGCAGGCTTTGCCGTGCTCAATGCCGACGACGCGTATTGCGGCGAGTGGCGCGCGCGCAGCTGCGCCGAGACCGTGCTCAGCTTCGGCCTGGGCGCGCGCGCCGATTGCACGGTGGAGGGGGCGATCGCGGCCGAGGCTGCTGGATCCCGATTCGTCATGCGCTTGCCCGGCGGCGCAAAGCTCCAGGTCGCATTGCCGCTGGCCGGGCGCCACAACGTCGTCAATGCGCTGGCCGCGGCGACCGCCGTGGCCGCCATCGGCGCCCCGGAAGGAGACATCGTCGAGGGCCTGAAATCGGCCCACGCCGTCCGCGGGCGGCTCAATATTCTCGCCGGACCGCAAGGCAGCGTCGTCGTCGACGACAGCTACAACGCCAACCCGGCCTCCACGCGGGCGGCGCTGGACTATCTCGCGGAGCTCCCCGGGCTGCGCATCCTCGTGCTCGGCGACATGGCCGAGCTCGGCACGCGGCGCCTCGAGCTGCACCAGCAGATCGGCGAATACGCGCGCGGGCGCTGCGACCGCTTGCTGACGCTTGGCGAGCTGGGCCGCGCCGCCGCAAGCGCTTTCGGCGAAGGCGGCACCGCCTGCGAGGACATCGCGGGCTTGAGCTCGGCGCTGCAGCCGCTGCTCGGCAACGGCGCCACGGTGCTGGTCAAGGGTTCCCGGATCATGGCCCTGGACCGCCTGGTGCGCTCCTTGATCGCAGCCGCCGGGCTCGCGCAGGGGGCGGCATGCTGATCCACCTGACGGAGTATCTGACGCGCTTCCACTCGGGCTTCAATGTCTTCGGCTACCTCACCTTGCGCGCAATCTTGAGCGCGCTGACGGCCTTGGCGCTGTCGCTCGCGCTGGGGCCGTACGTGATTCAGCGGCTTGCCGCGCAGCGCGCCGGCCAGCCTATCCGCCAGATCGGCCCGCAGTCGCACCTGCCGAAGGCCGGCACGCCGACGATGGGCGGAGCATTGATTTTGATGGCGATCGTCGTCAGCACGCTGCTCTGGGGAAACCTGAGCAACCGTTTCGTCTGGATCGTGCTCGCCGTGACCCTGGCTTTCGGCGTCATCGGCTTCGTCGACGACTACAAGAAGCTCGTGCTCGGCAACGCCAACGGCCTGGCGCCGAGAAAAAAGTTCCTCTGGCAATCCGTAGCCGGAATCGGCGCGGCGTTCGCGCTCTATTTGACCGCGGAGAATCCCGGCGTCGAGCAAGCGTTGTTGATTCCTTACCTTCCGGGCGTGCTGATTCCGCTCAGCGTCTTCGTCTATATCCCTTTCACGTATCTCGTGATCGTCGGCACGTCCAACGCGGTGAACCTCACCGACGGGCTGGACGGGCTCGCGATCATGCCGGCGGTGCTGATCGGCTCGGCCCTGGGCGTCTTCGCCTACGCCGCCGGCAACGTCGTCTTCGCGAGCTATCTCGGGATCCCCTATGTGGCGGGTTCCGGGGAGATGTTGGTTTTTTGTGCGGCCCTCGCTGGCGCCGGCCTGGGCTTCTTGTGGTTCAACACCTATCCCGCGCAGGTCTTCATGGGCGACATCGGCGCATTGGCGCTCGGTGCCGCTCTGGGGCTCGTGGCAGTGGTGGTGAGGCAGGAACTGGTGCTACTCATCATGGGCGGTGTGTTCGTTGTCGAAACCGTCTCAGTCATCATCCAGGTTGCCTCCTACAAGATGACCGGCCGGCGCATTTTTCGCATGGCGCCGCTGCACCATCACTTCGAGCTCAAAGGCTGGGCGGAGCCGAAGGTGATCGTGCGGTTCTGGATCCTTACCGTGGTGCTGGTGCTCATCGGTCTTGCGAGCTTGAAGATCCGGTGAGCGCATGTCGGGGACGAAGGTCTAAGTGAGCGTGTTCGCCGCCAGCTGGTTAGAGGATGAGATGATTCCTGCGCTGCAAGACTGCCGCACCCTGGTCGTCGGGCTCGGAACGACCGGCCTGTCGGTGGCGAAGTTTTTCGCCGCCCGCGGCCAGGACGTCGTCGTCGTCGACAGCCGCGCGCGGCCTCCCGAGCTCGAGGCGCTGCGCGCCGCCTATCCGTCGGTGCCGATTCATCTAGAGACGCTCGACCTGGGCTTCCTCGCCGGGGTCGGACGCGTCGTGGTATCGCCGGGACTCGGACTGGACCTGCCTCTGATCGGCGAAGCCTTGCGGCTCGGGCTCCCGGTGCAAAGCGACATCGAGCTGTTCGCGCAACTCGTCGACGCCCCGGTCGCGGCCGTGACCGGCTCCAACGGCAAGAGCACGGTCGCCACGCTCGCGGCGCGGCTGCTCGAGTCGGCCGGGCTCGCCGCCGCCGCCGGCGGCAACCTCGGCCCCGCGGCGCTCGACCTGCTTGGGCACAGCGCCGACGTCTACGTGCTCGAGATCTCCAGCTTTCAGATGGAGACGACGACGAGCCTGCGGCCGAAAGCCGCGGCGCTGCTCAACATCACGGCGGACCATCTCGACCGGCACGGCAGCCTGGCCCGCTATGCCGAGCTCAAGCAGAAGCTGCTCGAGGCCGCGCAGATCGCGGTCTACAATGTGGATGACCCGTTGGCGCAGACGCTCGGGCTCGCGCATCGCCACCCTGTGCCGTACAGCGTAAGCCGTGCCCCGGCGAGCGGCTACGGCATCGTCGTTCGTGGTACCGAGCGCCATCTCGCCCGCGATCGTGAGGCGCTGCTGCCGACCGCGCGGCTCAAGCTCAAGGGTCTGCACAACGAGGGCAACGCGCTCGCGGCTTTGGCGCTTGCCGACGCCGTCGCGGCCGAGCCGCTCCGCGATCTCGAAGCGCTCGCGGAGTTCACGGGCTTGCCGCACCGCTGCCAATGGGTCGCCGAGCGCCAGGGCGTCACCTTCATTAACGACTCCAAGGGCACCAACGTCGCCGCGACCATCGCGGCGCTCGAGGGCTTCCGCGGTCCTTTCGTGCTGATCGCCGGCGGGGTCGCCAAGGCCGCGAGCTTCGCGCCGCTGGCGCGCGCGGCCGCCGGCAAGCTCGTCGGCGCGGTGCTGCTCGGTGAAGCCGCGGCACAGCTCGAGGCCGCGCTGATCGGGCTTTGCCCCGTCCGCCGGGCCGCATCGATGGGCGAAGCCGTGGCGCTCGCCACCGGGCTCGCGCGCGCGGGTGTGACGGTGCTGCTGTCGCCGGCTTGCGCGAGCCTCGACATGTTCAAGAACTACGCCGACCGGGGCGAGCAGTTCTCCGCCGCGGTCCTGGAGCAAGGCGCATGAGCGCAGAGCTAGAGCTCCGCGGCATTCAGCTCGACCCGGCGCTGACGGCGGCCGTGATCGCGCTCGCGTCTTTCGGCGCCGTCATGGTCGGGTCGGCGTCGATCTCGCTTGCCGATCGAGACATGGGCGAGCCGCTGTTCTTTTTGTATCGCCACGTCGGCGCCATCGCGCTCGGCGGCGCGGCCGGGATGGTAGTGCTGCTGACACCGATGCGCGTGTGGTTCCATCTTCACGCGGTGCTGCTGCTCGCGGCTCTCGGCTCGCTGGCCGCGGTCTTCATCCCCGGTCTCGGGTCCACGGTCAACGGCAGCACGCGCTGGCTGGACTTCGGCGCGCTCACGCTACAGCCTTCCGAGCTCGCGCGCTTGTGCCTCACCTTGTATCTCGCGAGCTACGTGGTGCGGCACCAGCCCGAGATGGGCAAGAGCCTCCGGGGTTTCCTGAAGCCGGCGCTCGTCGTCGTCGCAGCCGCCGCGTTGCTGCTCGCGGAGCCCGATTTCGGCGCGGCCGTGGTGCTGACCGCCACGAGTCTCGCGATCCTGTTCGTCGGCGGCGCGCGTCTGCGGTACTTCCTGCTGGCGTTCGCTCTGGCCAGCGCCACGCTCGCGAGCCTGGCGCTGTCCTCCGGCTACCGGCTTCAGCGGCTCACCGGCTTTATGGATCCCTGGGCCGACCCCTATGCGAGCGGCTTCCAGCTGACGCAGTCGCTGATCGCTATCGGCCGCGGTGAATGGCTCGGCGTCGGCCTCGGCGACAGTGTGCAGAAGCTCTTTTACCTGCCGGAGGCACACACGGACTTCGTGTTCGCCGTGCTCGCCGAGGAGCTCGGCGTGGTCGGCGCGAGCTTCATCATCGTGCTGTTCGGCATCGTGGTCGCCAAGGCGATCGGGCTGGGTTTGCGAGGGGCCGCCGCGGGCCTGCCGTTTCAGGGTCTGGTCAGCACGGGCATCGGTTTTTCCCTGGGCGTTCAGGCGTTCATCAACATCGGCGTGAACATGGGCCTGCTGCCCACCAAGGGGCTGACCTTGCCGCTGATCAGCTACGGACGCTCGAGCGCGGTCGTCACGCTGGTCGCTCTGGCACTGCTGCTACGCGCCCATCACGAGATCACCGGCGCCGAGCGCCGGCTCGCGGCGCGCCGTGCCGGCCGGAGCGCAGCATGAGCCGCGGACCGATCATGATCGTCGCCGGCGGGACCGGTGGGCACGTGTTTCCGGGCCTGGCGGTCGCCGACGTGCTGCGGCAACGCGCTTATGCGGTGGTCTGGATGGGGACGCGCGCCGGGCTCGAGGCCCGGCTGGTGCCCCAGGCCGGCATCGAGATCGAGTGGATCTCGGTATCGGGCGTGCGGGGTCGCGGCGTCGCGGCCTGGGCCGCGGCGCCGTTCAAGCTGCTGCTCGCGGTCGCCCAGGCCTTGGCGGCAATGCGCCGCCGCAAGCCCGCGGCGGTGCTCGGAATGGGCGGCTTCGTCTCCGGCCCCGGCGGGCTTGCGGCCTGGTTGAGCCGGCGACCGCTGTTGATCCACGAGCAAAACGCGACCGCGGGTACCGCGAACCGCTGGCTGGCGCGCTTGACCCGCCATGTCTATGAGGGCTTTCCGCAAAGCTTCCCTGCGGTCGAGGCCGAGCTCGTCGGCAATCCCGTGCGCAGGAGCATCCAGGCGCTGCCGCCACCGGCGCAGCGGTTCGCCGAGCGCGCCGGATTGCTAGCCCGCCGATCGCGGCTGCTCGTCATCGGCGGCAGCCAAGGCGCGCGCACGCTCAACCGCGAGGTTCCGGCGGCGCTCAGATTGCTCGATCCGACCGCGCGGCTCGAGGTCTGGCATCTGACCGGTCGCGGCATTGCCGAGGCGCGCGATCACTATCGCGGCCTGGATTGCGAGCTGCGCCTCGAGGAGTTCGTCGAAGACATGACCAGCGCCTACGCTTGGGCCGATCTGGTCGTCTGCCGTGCCGGCGCGTTGACGATTGCCGAGCTCGCTGCGGCCGGTCTGGGCGCGGTGCTGATCCCGTATCCCCACGCCGCCGACGATCATCAGAGCAAGAACGCGGCGCGCTTCGCCGCCAACGGCGCCGGCCTCGTGATTCCCGAGCGGGAGCTCAAGCCCGAGGTGCTCGCCCGCGCGCTTTCAGGATTGCTCGACGACGCGCAGCTCTTGCGCCTCGCCGAGCTGGCGCGCGCGCAGGCGCGCCCGGACGCCGCCGAGGCCCTGGCAGTGGCCTGCATCGGTGTCGCGGAGGCGGCCGCATGACCGCGTCCATGGGCAGCATTCGCCGGATTCACTTCGTCGGTATCGGCGGCGTCGGCATGGGAGGCATCGCCGAAGTCCTGATCAGCCTCGGGTACTTGGTGCAAGGCTCGGACCTGAAAGCCAACGCCGTCACCGCGCGGCTTCAAGCGCTGGGCGCGCGCGTGATGATCGGTCACGACGCGGTGAATCTCGGGCAGGCGGATGTTGCCGTCGTTTCGAGCGCCGTTGCCGACGACAATCCCGAGGTCGTCGAGGCACGACGGCGCCGAGTCCCGGTCGTCAAGCGCGCCGAGATGCTCGCAGAGCTCATGCGCTTTCGCTACGGGATCGCCGTCGCCGGCACCCACGGCAAGACCACGACGACAAGCCTGGTCGCGAGCGTGCTGGCCGAGGGCGGGTTGGACCCGACCTTCGTGATCGGCGGGCGGCTCTTGAGCGCCAACGCCAACGCGCGACTGGGATCGGGCACCTATCTGGTCGCCGAGGCCGACGAAAGCGACGCCTCTTTCTTGCATTTGCAGCCGATGATCGCCGTCGTCACCAACATCGGCGCGGATCACCTGACGAGCTACGAGGGTGAGCTGTCCCGTCTCAAGCAGGGCTTCGTCGAGTTTCTCCACAACCTGCCGTTCTACGGCGTGGCCGTGATGTGCCGCGACGACGCCAACACCGCCGAGCTGATCGCGGAGCTCGGCAGGCGCGTCGTCACCTACGGATTCTCGGAAAGGACCGACGTTCGCGCGAGCGACGTCAAGCCCAGCGGCTTGACGCAGCAGTTCTGCGTGCACCGCGGCGATCGCGAGCCGCTGGTCTTGAGCCTCAATCTTGCGGGCCGCCACAACGTGCAAAACGCGCTCGCCGCGGTCGCGGTCGCGATGGAGCTCGGCATCGCCGATGAAGCCGTGGAGCGCGCGCTGGCCGGATTCTCCGGCATCGACCGGCGCTTCCAGATACTCGGCACGGTCACGACGGCCAACGGGCGGGTCACTTTCGTCGACGACTACGGGCACCACCCGACGGAGATCGCGGCAACGATCGCCGCCGTTCGTGACGCCTGGCCTGGACGCCGTCTCGTGGTCGCGTTTCAGCCGCACCGCTACACGCGCACCTACGAGCTGCTCGACGACTTCGCCCGCGTGCTTTCCGCAGTCGAGGTGTTGGTGCTCACCGAGGTCTACGCCGCCGGCGAAACGGAGATCGCCGGCGCCGACGGCAAGGCCTTGGCGCGGGCGCTGCGCAGCCGCGGCGCGGTCGAGCCGATCTACGTTGACGACGTCGAAGACATCGGCGCGGCGCTCGCGAGCGTCATCCGCGACAACGACGTCGTGCTGACCCTGGGTGCCGGCAGCATCGGCGCGGTTGCACAATCGTTGCCGGGCGCGCTCGCGACCAAGGCGCCCGTCGGAGTGCCCCGATGAGCGCCGCCGTCAACGGTGAGGGCATGACGCTCAAGCTCAAGCACGACGAGCCGATGAGCCTGCATACGTCGTGGCGGGTCGGCGGTCCGGCGGATACCTTCTTCGAGCCGGCGAGCGTCGAGGAGCTGCAACGCTTTCTCGCGGAGCAGGCCGGCGATCTGCCGCTGTTTTGGGTCGGCTTGGGCTCCAACCTGCTGGTGCGCGACGGCGGCATCCGCGGCGCCGTGGTCTGCACGCTCGATCTCAAGCAGTCGCTCGAGAGGCTCGACGACGAGCGCGTGCGCGCCGCAGCCGGCGTTCCGTGCACGGCGCTGGCGCGATACTGCGTGCGCGCCAAGCTCGGACCGGCGGCGTTCTTCGCCGGCATCCCCGGCACCGTCGGCGGCGCGCTCGCTATGAACGCCGGCGCTTTCGGCGGCGAAACCTGGAACGACGTCGAGACGCTCGAGACGATCGACCGTCGCGGCCGGCGGCGGCAGCGGCCGCGGGCGGACTATTCGATCGGCTACCGCAAGCTCGAGGGCCCGGCCGGGGAATGGTTTCTCGCGGCGACGTTCCGCTTCGCGCCGGACGCCGCCGCCGACATGCAGCGCCTGAGCCTGTTGGTCAAGGAGCGCAGCGACCGCCAGCCGATCGGCAGAGCGTCTTGCGGCTCGGTATTCAAGAATCCGCCGGGCGGTTTCGCCGGCCGGCTCATCGAGGAGGCGGGGCTCAAGGGGGCGAGCGTCGGCGGCGCCAGCGTATCCGACAAGCACGCCAACTTCATCATCAACGACGGCACCGCCAGCGCCGCCGACATCGAGACCTTGATCGCGCAAGTGCGCGAGGAGGTCCGGGTGCGCAGCGGCACCGAGCTCGAGCTCGAGGTCAAGATCGTCGGCGAGCCGGGTCCGCGCCGGCGAGGCGCGCGGCGATGAGGCGCTGGAAGACCAACCGCCGCAAGTCGCCGCGCCGCAAGATCGCGTTGCCGCGCATCCGCGTCGAGCTCAAGTGGTTCGTGCTCCCGCCGGCGGCGGTCGCCACGCTCGTCGTGACCTTCATCGGAGTGCAATCGGCGCTCACGCTACCGGTGCGCGCGCTAAAGCTCGAAGGCGTGTTTCAACGCGTGACGCCGTTGCAGATCGAGGCCGCCGCCGTCGAGGCTTTGAACCGCGGTTTCCTGGCGCTCGATCTCACCCGCGTGCAGCGCGGGATCGAAACGCTAGCCTGGATCGACAGCGCGGAGGTGACCCGCGTCTGGCCCGACACGCTGGCGATCCGCGTGATCGAGCAGCAGGCGGCGGCGCGCTGGGGTGAGACCGGCCTTCTGAATACGCGTGGCGAGCTCTTCAGCGATGACCGCCGCTACGGGCTGCCCGAACTGCCGGTGTTGTCGGGGCCCGCCGGCAGCGAGCGGGTCGTCGCGGAGCGCTATTTGTATCTGCGCGAGCGGCTCAAGCGCGCGAGCCTGGAGCTCGAGGGCTTGCTCATGGACGACCGCGGCGCCTGGCAGCTCAGGCTCGCGAGCGGGCAGGAGATCCGCCTGGGCAATGACGCCGTGCCGGCGCGACTCGAGCGATTCTTCACCGTGGTCGTGCCGGCGCTCAAGGGCGAGCTGCGCCGCGCCGCGACCATCGATATGCGTTACACCAACGGTTTCGCGATCGCCTGGATCGGAGAGCTCGAGCTTTCCTATGCCGACACCCGCGAGGTGGCCGGAAGTGGATGAGCGGCGGCGACAGGCGGAAACCGATGCGGGCTAGACGGGACGATCGCAAGCTATTGGTGGGGCTCGATATCGGCACCTCCAAGGTCGTCGCGGTCGTCGGCGAGCTGTCGCCCGAGGATGCCCTGGAAGTCATCGGGATCGGCTCGCATCCGTCTCGCGGCCTCAAGCGCGGCGTGGTCGTGAACATCGAGTCGACGGTGCAGTCGATCCAGCGCGCGATCGAAGAGGCCGAGCTCATGGCGGGTTGTGAGATTCACAGCGTCTACACGGGGATAGCCGGCAGTCACGTGCGCAGCCTGAACTCGCACGGCATCGTTGCGATCCGCGACAAGGAGGTCAGCGCGAGCGACGTCGAGCGCGTCATCGACGCGGCGCGCGCGGTGGCGATCCCGGCCGACCAGCGGATCCTGCACGTGCTGCCGCAGGAGTTCGTCATCGACACCCAGGAGGGCATCCGCGAGCCGATCGGCATGTCCGGCGTGCGGCTCGAAGCCAAGGTGCACCTCGTGACCGGTGCCGTCAGCGCGGCGCAGAACATCGTCAAATGCGTGCAACGCTGCGGGCTCGACGTCGAGGACGTCGTGCTCGAGCAGCTGGCGTCGAGCTACTCGGTGTTGACCGAGGACGAGAAGGAGCTCGGCATCTGTCTCGTCGACATGGGCGGCGGAACCACGGACATCGCCGTGTTCTGCGGCGGCGCGATCCAGCATACGGCCGTCATTCCGATCGCCGGCGATCAGGTCACCAACGACATCGCCGTCAGCTTGCGCACGCCGACGCAATACGCCGAAGAGATCAAGATCAAGTACGCCTGCGCGCTGTCACAGCTCGCCAATCCGGACGAGACCATCGAAGTGCCCAGCGTCGGCGACCGCCCGCCGCGCAGGCTCGCGCGGCAAACGCTGGCCGAGGTCGTGGAGCCGCGCTACGAGGAGCTGTTCGCTCTGGTGCGCGACGAGCTCAGGCGTTCGGGGTTCGAGGAGCTCATCGCCGCCGGCGTCGTGCTGACCGGCGGCAGCGCCAAGATGGAAGGTGCCGTGGAGCTCGCCGAGGAAGTCTTTCACACGCCGGTTCGGCTGGGCATACCGCAATACGTCGAAGGCCTCGTCGACGTCGTGCGTAATCCGATACACGCCACCGGCGTCGGCTTGCTGCTCTACGGCAAAGCTGCCGCGCGGGCGCGAGTCGAAGCGGCGGCGAGCCGGCGAGGCGTGTTCAGTGCGTTCGAGCGAATGAAGGCTTGGTTCCAGGGAAATTTCTGAAGATAAATATCTAAGGAGTCGGGAAATGTTTGAATTGATGGATGGCTTCAGCGAGACCGCAATCATCAAGGTCATGGGGATCGGCGGCGGCGGCGGTAACGCCGTCGCGCACATGATGACGTCTGGTATCGAAGGCGTCGATTTCATCTGCGCCAACACCGACGCCCAGGCTCTGAAGAGCGCTCGCGTCAAAACGGGGCTGCAGATCGGCTGCAACATCACCAAGGGTCTGGGCGCGGGCGCCAATCCGGAAGTCGGACGGCAAGCGGCGATGGAGGACCGGGACCGCATCCAGGAGGTCATCTCCGGAGCGGATATGCTGTTCATCACCGCGGGCCTCGGCGGCGGCACCGGCACCGGGGCGGCGCCGGTCATCGCGCAGCTCGCCAAGGAGCTCGGCGTGCTGACCGTCGCGGTCGTCACCAAGCCCTTCCTGATGGAAGGCGCCAAGCGCATGCGCATCGCGGAGCAGGGCATCGCCGAGCTCGGCCGCTACGTCGATTCGCTGATCACGATTCCGAACGAGAAGCTGTTGACCGTGCTCGGTCCCGACACGACGCTGCTCGACGCTTTTAAAGCCGCCAACCGCGTGCTCCAAGGCGCCGTTCAGGGTATCGCCGAGCTGATCACGCGGCCCGGGTTGATCAACGTCGATTTCGCAGACGTGCGCACCGTCATGTCCGAGATGGGTATGGCGATGATGGGCTCCGGCACGGCCACCGGCGAGGGCCGCGCACGGGAAGCCGCCGAGGCGGCGATCTCGAGCCCGCTGCTCGAGGACATCAATCTCGCGGGCGCCAACGGCGTGCTCGTCAACGTCACGGCCGGCATGGATCTGTCGATCGGCGAGTTCCAGGAGGTCGGTGAGACCATCAAGCAGTTCGCCTCCGACGAGGCCACCGTGGTCGTGGGCACCGTGATCGATCCGGACATGTCGCACGAGATCCGCGTGACGGTCGTCGCCACCGGCCTCGGGCAGGTCTCGGGCTTCGCCGAGCGGCCGGTCAAGGTCGTGCGCCGCGGAAGCTCCAGAGAACCGAACTATGCCGATCTGGATCGTCCAACCATACAGCGCAAGCGCGCCGTCGGCGACGGCGTGACCGGCTCGGGCGACGACATCGAGAACCTGCTCGACGTTCCGGCTTTTCTGCGCCGCCAAGCCGACTGAGCTCTCCGGGACAGGCCGCAGCGCCGGCCCCGGCTACGGCGGGCCGCGCCCTTGCCGAGTCCGAGAGCGCGTGCTACGGTGCGGTGCCCTTCACTTAAGGTCTTGATAGCAGCGGAGAATTTCTTGATCCCAGGCGCAGCTTGCAAGTCGGAATCGCTGCAGGCGGAGGCAATTCGGAAGCGACTTCATTGAAGCAACGCACCCTCAAGGAATCCATCCGCGCCACCGGCATCGGCTTACATGGCGGCGCCAAAGTTTACATGACCTTGCGTCCGGCGCCGGTGAACTCCGGCATCATTTTCCGGCGCATCGATCTCGAGCAGCCGGTCGATATTCCTGCGACGGCCTTGAACGTCACGCAGACGACGCTCGGCACGACGCTGGAGCATGCCAACGCCAGGGTCGCGACGGTCGAGCATCTGTTGTCCGCAATGGCGGGCCTGGGCATCGACAACGCTTTCGTCGATCTCACCGCGGCCGAGGTGCCGATCATGGACGGCAGCGCGGCACCGTTCGTATTCCTTTTGCAATCCGCCGGCATCGAGGAGCAGAACGCGCCGAAGCGCTTCGTTCGGATTCGCCGGCCGGTGGAAGTTCATGACGGCGACAAGTGGGCGCGGTTGGCGCCCTACAACGGTTTCCGGGTCAATTTCGAGATCGACTTCGATCACCCGGTGCTGCGCAAGCACCGCCAGAGCGCGAGCCTCGAATTTTCGACCACTGCGTTCCTCAAGGAGATCAGCCGCGCGCGGACTTTCGGTTTCCTGCGCGACCTGGAGACGCTGCGCGAGCGCGATCTGACGCTCGGCGGCAGTCTCGACAACGCCATCGTCATGGACGAGTACCGCGTCCTCAACGAGGACGGGCTGCGGTTCAGGGACGAATTCGTCCGGCACAAGATACTCGACGCGGTCGGCGATCTGTATCTGCTCGGCTGCTGCCTGATCGGCGAGTTCACCGGGTTCAAGTCCGGGCACCGGCTCAACAATCTCTTGCTGAGAGCCTTGCTCGAGCAAGACAACAGCTACGAGGAAGTCGTGTTCGAGGATACGCGGCGCTCGCCGGTGGCCTATCAAGTCGTGCCCGGCTTGCCGGACTGACGGGTCGGGAGCGGTTGCACGCGCACGCGAATACGCCGCTCGCCGCCGAGCTGTGCGGCTCGATATTTCACCCGCGCCGCCCACGCAGAGGCGTCCATGGTCAGGATCAGCTCGTCGTCTGCGGAGACGCTCGCCGAGACCAGATGAGCCGCTTCCTCGGCCGGCAGCATCCCGCGGATGACTTCCGTTAAATCCCGACGCCGGCGCGCCTCGGCTGAGAGCGCCGCCAGCGTGCCCCGCTCGAGCAGCTCGGCCAGCGAGCGCGGCCGGGCTGCCGGCGATTCTGAGACCGGTGTCAACGTTTTACGGCTCAAAGCTTGAGTAGCGCCAAGTTTCTGGGCATCCTTGGGTTTCTCGAAAAGGGCAAACCGCCTAAAAGGGCGGGACGCAAAGCCACCGGTCTACGGGAACGTCTTCCTACGATAGCGGGGTTACCGAGTGTCATTTGACTTAACAAGCGATACTGAGCCCGCCACCGCTGGTTCCGGCCGGCACTCGGCGAATAACGATACCGAAAAGACGGGGGTTGAGGGCGGAAATCGATGGAGCTGATACTCCTTTCGAGGGGCAAAGGGCATCTCGGTCATGTGCGTCTCGGCGCCGGGCCGGTATGGCTGGGCATCACGGCCGTCGCCCTCACGATCTTCGCCGGCGTGTTCTATGCCGGGTTCCGCGCCGCCGCCCATTTCGGCATCGTCAATCCCCAGACGCAGGTTCACGAATGGCGTAGCGATCTCGCGCAGCAACAGGCGCTGCTCGATGCCACCCGCGACGCGGCTCTGCAAAACCTCGACGCGCTGGCTCTGCGTTTGGGCCGGATGAACGCCCATGTGCTGCGCCTCGACGCGCTCGGCCAGCGGCTGACGAAGATGGCGGGCCTGGACGACGGCGAGTTCGACTTCTCGGCGGCGCCGTCGCAGGGCGGGCCCGAGGAGCCACTGGCCGTCGCCGATCTGCAGCAGGTCTCGGGCCTCGTTCAGGCCATGGACGAGCTCGGCTCGCAGCTCGATGACCGCGAGCTCAAGCTCAACGTGCTCGAGGACTTCCTGCTGAACCGCAAGCTCAGGGGCGAAGTCCATCCGGAGGGCAGGCCCGTGACCTCGGGCTATATCTCCTCGCACTTCGGCAACCGCACGGATCCGTTCACGGGCCGGGCCGCTTTCCACAAGGGCGTCGACTTCGCCGGCCGAGAAGGCGCCGAGGTCGTGGCGGTCGCCTCCGGCGTCGTCATCTGGTCGGGCGATCGCTACGGCTATGGTCAGATGGTGGAGATCAACCACGGTAACGGCTATGTGACGCGCTATGCGCACAACGCCGAGAATCTGGTCGCCGTCGGCGACACCGTGAAACGCGGCGAGACCGTCGCGGTGATGGGCTCCACGGGGCGCGCGACGGGACCCAACCTGCATTTCGAGGTGCTGCACAACGGCCGCGTGGTCAATCCGCTGAGCTACGTCAACTAGATAGACCCTCGAAAGAACCCCGAGCGCCGGGCGCTGTCCCGATTCCGCGTCTATCCGTAGAATACGGAGCTCCGACCGTTCCCGAGGTGCCGGCTTGCTCAAAGCCCTGTCCAGTGCCATAACCGATATCGTCGGCAGCCGCAACCAGCGGCTGCTGAAGCGTTACGGGGCGCTCGTCCACCAGATCAATGCGCTCGAGGCCGATCTCAAGGCGGCGAGCGACGAGGACCTCAAGACCCGCACGCCGGCGCTGAAAGCGCGCGCGCAGAGCGGCGCCGACCCCGCCTCGCTGCTGCCCGAGGCCTTCGCGCTGGTTCGCGAAGCGTCCCGGCGGGCGCTTCGCCTGCGCCACTTCGACGTGCAGCTCATCGGCGGGATCGCGTTGCACGAAGGCAAGATCGCGGAGATGCGCACCGGCGAGGGCAAGACCCTGGTCGCGACGCTGCCCGCGTATCTGAATGCGCTGAGCGGAAACGGCGTTCACATCATCACGGTGAACGAATACCTCGCGCAGCGCGACGCCGAATGGATGGGCCCCGTCTACGAGTTCCTGGGTCTTAAGGTCGGTGTGATCAAGAGCGGCCAGAATTCGCAAGAGAAGCGCGCCGCCTACGCTGCCGACATCACTTACGGCACCAACAACGAGTTCGGCTTCGACTATCTTCGCGACAATCTCGCATTCCGGTTGGAGGATCAGGTGCAAAGGCGCCTGGCCTACGCCGTCGTCGACGAGGTCGATTCGATTCTCATCGACGAGGCGCGCACGCCGTTGATCATCTCGGGGCGCGCCGAGGACAGCACCGAGCTCTACGTGCAGATCAACCGGCTGATTCCTACGCTGAAGCCGTACAAGCCGCCGCCGGGCGCGGCCGATGCCGACGTCAAGGCGACGCGCGTGAGCGTGCTCGACGTCGCCGGCGCCGAGCTCGGCGAGATGGCGATAGAGAAGGCGCTGGCGCTTGCGGCCGAGCGCGGTTGCCATCTGGTCGAGGTCGACCCGTCGGCTCGACCGTCCCGGGCGCAGCTCGTCGAGCCGGGAGATTACAGCGTCGACGAGAAATCCAAGCAGGCTCACTTGACCGAAGAAGGCCACGACCGGATAGAGGAGCTCTTGCGTCGGGCCGGCGTGCTCGGTAGCGAGGAGAGCGTTTACGATCCGGCGAACATCCGCCTGATGCATCATCTGAACGCCGCGATGCGCGCGCATGCGCTGTTCAAACGCGAAGTCGACTACATCATCAAGGACGGCGAGATCGTCATCGTCGACGAGTTCACGGGGCGCACGATGCCGGGACGGCGCTGGTCGGACGGCCTGCATCAGGCTATCGAGGCAAAGGAAGGCGTGCGCGTAAAAGAAGAAAATCAGACGATTGCGTCGATCACCTTCCAGAACTATTTCCGGCTCTACGACAAGCTCGCCGGCATGACCGGAACGGCCGACACCGAGGCCTACGAGTTTCAGCAGATCTACGGGCTCGAGGTCATCGTGGTGCCGACGCATATGTCGATGATTCGCGACGATGCGCCGGATCTCGTCTATCTGACACAAGCGGACAAGTTCGAGGCGATCATCGAGGACATTCGCGACTGCCACGAGCGCGGCCAACCCGTGCTCGTCGGCACGACGTCGATCGAGACCTCGGAGTTCCTCGCGGGCCTGCTCGAGAAAGCCGGCATTCGGCACCAGGTGTTGAACGCCAAATACCACGAGCGCGAAGCCGAGATCATCGTTCAGGCGGGCCGCCCGGGGACGGTCACGATCGCGACCAACATGGCGGGCCGCGGCACCGACATCGTGCTCGGCGGCAACGTCGAAGCGGAGCTCAAGGCGCTGGCCTCGACCGATGAAGCCTTCGTCGCCAAGCTTCGCGAGGAGTGGCAGGCGCGCCACCAGGCCGTCATCGACGTCGGCGGCTTGCACATCGTCGGCACCGAGCGGCACGAATCCAGGCGCATCGACAATCAGCTGCGCGGCCGCGCCGGCCGCCAGGGCGACCCCGGCTCGAGCCGCTTCTATCTATCGATGGAAGACAACCTCATGCGGATTTTCGGCGACCCGGAGCGCACCAAGCGCCTGCTGTCGCGCGCCGGCATGAAGCAGGGGGAAGCGATCGAGAGCCGCTTGTTGTCGCGGCAGATCGAGCGCGCGCAGCGCAAGGTCGAGGCGCACAATTTCGATATCCGCAAGCAGCTGCTCGAGTACGACGATGTCGCCAACGACCAGCGCAAAGTCGTTTATCAGCAGCGCGCCGAGCTCATGGAAGCCGAGGAGATCGCGGATGCGATCGCCGGCATCCGCGCCGAAGTCGTCAACAAGCTCATCGACGACCACGTCGCGCCGCAGAGCGTCGAGGAGCTCTGGGACAAGGTGGGCCTCACACAGGCGCTGGAGCGGGAATTCTCGGTGCACGTCGACGTCGAGGCCCTGCTCGAAGGCGATCACGCGCTCGGCGAGCAGGCGCTACGCGCCGAGATCTGCAAGCGCGTCGAGGCCGAATACGAAGCCAAGGTCGCCGAGGTCGGCGAGCGCGTCATGCGCAGCCTGGAGAAGGGCGTGATGCTGCAGCAGCTCGACTCGCATTGGAAAGAGCACATCGGCGCGCTCGATTATCTTCGCCAGGGCATTCATCTTCGCGGTTACGCCCAGCGAAACCCGAAGCAGGAATACAAGCGCGAAGCCTTCGAGATGTTCAGCCAGCTGCTCGACCGCGTGAAGCACGATACGATCGTGATTCTGTCGCGGGTTCAGATCCGCCGCCCCGAGGATGCCGCGGCGGTCCAAACGCGCGCGACCGATACCAGCTCGATGCGGTTTCAGCACGCCGCTGCGCCGAACCTGGTGGCGGCGCCGCCACAGGCCGCGGTGCCGCTGGGCGCGCCGCCGCAGGCCCCGCCGCGCGCCGACCCGGTCGCGCCCTATGTCCGGGGCCAGCCCAAGGTCGGCCGCAACCAGTCCTGCCCTTGCGGCTCCGGCAAGAAGTTCAAGCAGTGCCACGGGCGCCTCGAATGACCGAGGCCCTGGGTTTCGAGCTCGCCGAGCTCGACGTGGTCGTGGGCCTGATCGAGGACGATGCGGGGCGGGTCCTGGTCAATCAGCGGCTGCCGGGACGCCATATGGCGGGTTACTGGGAGTTTCCGGGCGGCAAGCGGCGCGCAGGCGAGGCGCCGTTGGCCGCGCTCAAGCGTGAGCTTGCCGAGGAGCTCGGCATCGAGGTGCTTGCGGCCGAGCCGTTCATGCGGCTGGCGCACGACTACGGCGATCGGCGGGTGGCGCTTAGCGTTTGGGCCGTGCGGCGGTATTCGGGATTGCCGCGCGCCCTCGAGGGCCAGCCGCTCCGATGGCTTGCGCCTGCCGCGCTGGCGAAGCTCGAGCTGCTGCCGGCCGACGCGGAGATCGTCGAGGCCTTAGCTCAAAGCGAATAGGAAACGAATGTCCTGGTTGATCTGCGTCGGACGCAGGTCGACGCCGTGCCACTTGACGAAGCGCACCGTGACACGGTGGCGTCCGGCTGAGATCTCCGGATAGAAATCCACGCCGCGCGGGATCGTCACGCGGACGAGGTTGGGCTGGACATTGCGCTCCATCGTGTGTTGATACATACCGCCGCCGGCCAACCGCTCGACAGGCTCGCTGGTTTCGCGCACGAGCCAGGCGATCTCCGACACCGCATTGCAGACCGGCTGTATGATCCGGGTCCAGCGCCCGAACTGCGCCGCTCGCTCGGCCTGCGGCAGCCGCAGCCAATAGGCGTAGTCGGGCAGATCGAACACGCAGGTGCCGCCGGGGATCGAGCTGCGATGCTTGATGGTGTTGAGGAACTCGCAGTCCTTGAGCGCGTTCATGAAGTTCGGGCCGCTGTCCTTGATCGCGATCTTCAGGTCGTTGACGTCGCTGAGCAGCTTTTGCAGGCGCTGCTGGTCGACGCCGCGCTGGCGGCCGTAGGCGGCGAGCAAAGTCGCCTGCCGCTCGAGCTCCTTGAGCACGTCGGCGCGAACGTCGCCGCGGCCGAGTATCGCCATGATCTCGAGCAGGCTCGCGACCGCGGCCCGCGCGCTGAAGTCCCGGAGATTCTCGCCATGATAGACCGCCTGCCGGTAGAGGAATTCGATCCTCAGAAAGGTCCGCATCCTCTCGGACAGCGGCTGCTCGAATTCCATCGCGCCGGGGTCGGAGGACTCGCCGACGAGCTCGCTCGCGATACTAGAACCGGGCGCGGCCATGCGGGATGCTGAGATGGGCTCTAGACATGAGCCTATTCTGCGCGAGCCGGCGCGGATCGGCAATCAATCGCCGGCGAGCTCCATGTATCGCGTATGCAGCGCGGCGACGCGCGTTTTCAATTGCTCGATATCGCCGCTGTTGTCGATGATGTCGTCGGCTTGCGACAGCCGCGCTCGCCTGTCGAGCTGAGCATCGAGCATCGCTTGCGCGTCCGACCCCTCGAGCCCGTCGCGGCGCTGCAAGCGCGCAAGCTGCGTCGCCTCCGGGCAATCGACGACGGCGGTGCGGTCCACAAGCGTATCGAAGCCGGTCTCGAACATCAGCGGTACGACGACGATCGCATAAGGCGCAGCGAGCTCGGCGAGGCGTTGCGCCGTGCGGGCGCGAATCAGCGGGTGCAGGATGGCCTCGAGACGTTTGCGTCGCTCGGGTTGGCGGAATACGAGCTCGCGCAGCGCGCGGCGATCGAGCTCTCCGGAGCTCTGGAGGATAGCGTCGCCGAATTCCGCCGCGACGGCCTCGAGCCCGGGCTCGCCGAAGTCGACGACCTCGCGTGCGACCGCGTCGGTATCGACGATGCCGGCGCCGAGCTCCGCGAACAGCTTCGCCGCCGTGCTCTTGCCGCTGGCGACGCCGCCCGTCAGGCCGACGCGAAACATGCCGCCGAGGCCGCGCTCGAGTCGGGCGCGCTCAGAAGAAGGCCTCCACGTACCAGCGCGTGAGCTCTCCGCCCCAGAGCAAGGTGATCCAGCCGGCCGCCGCGAGATAAGGTCCGAAAGGTATCGGCGTCTGGCGGGACTTGCCACCGAGCGCCAGCAGTGCGCCGCCGAGCAGCGCGCCGACCGCGGCCGACAGCAGGATCACGAGCGGCAGCAGTTGCCAGCCCAGCCATGCGCCGAGCGCCGCGAGCAACTTGAAATCGCCGTAGCCCATGCCCTCCTTGCCGGTCGCGAGCTTGAACAGCTGGTAGACCGACCAGAGGCTCAAATACCCCGCGGCGGCGCCGATCACGGCCGAGTTGAGGTCCGTGAACAGCGGCTCGCCGGCGCCGCTCAGAGCGGCGACGAGCAGACCCGCCCAGAGCAGCGGCAAGGTCAGCGAATCCGGCAGATACTGACGGTCGATGTCGATGAGGCTGAGCGCGAGCAACGTCCAGGTAACCGGAAGCAGGATCAGCGTCTGCCAGCTGGGCCCGAAAACCGAAACCACGGCGAGCCCGAGCAACGCGGCGCCGGCTTCGACGAGCGGGTAGCGCGCCGAGATCGTCGCGCCGCAGTGCCGGCAACGCCCGCGCAGGCTCAGGTAGCTCACCAGCGGAACGTTGTCGTAGGCGGCCACGGAGGCGCCGCAGCTCGGGCAGCCGGAGCGTGGCCGCCATAGATCGAAGGCTTGCCCTTCTTCGGCGTGCGGCGGCTCTTTGAGCTGCTCCGCGGCGAGCTCCGCGCATTGCCGCCGCCAGGCACGCTCCATCATGATCGGCAGCCGATAAGCGACGACGTTGAGGAAGCTGCCGACGAGCAGGCCCATGAGCCCGACGGCGATGAACAGCACGCCCGGATAGAGCTCGAGAAACTCGGCGTACATCCGCCGGAGCTGCCCGGGTTAGACGACTTGCCCCATCTTGAAGATCGGCAGGTACATGGCGATGACGAGACCGCCGACGAGCACACCGAGTATCGACATGATCAGCGGCTCGAGCAGGCTCGACATGCTGTCGACGGCGTTGTCGACCTCTTCCTCGTAGAAATCCGCGACCTTGCTCGCCATCTCATCGAGCGAGCCCGACTCCTCGCCGACGGCGATCATTTGATTCACCATGTTGGGGAACAGATTGGTGTTCTCCATCGCGCGCTGCAGGCGCTGGCCGGTCGCGACCTCGTCGCGCATCCTGAGCACGGCTTCCTCGTAGATGATGTTGCCGGTGGCGCCGGCGACGGATTCGAGCGCCTCGACCAGCGGCACGCCGGCAGCGAAAGTCGTTGCCAGGGTGCGCGAATAGCGGGCCACGGCGGACTTGTTCAGGATCACGCCGATGACCGGAATCTTGAGGCTCACGCGGTCGACGAAATGATGCACGGCGCGGTAACGCTTCTTCGCATGCAGAAATCCGACCACGCCGCCGACGATGAGCGCCAGCAGCAGCCAGCCGGTGGTTCTGACGAAATTGGAGATGTCGATCACGAGGCGGGTGAAGGCCGGCAGATCGGCGCCGAAGCCTTGGAACAACGATTCGAACTCCGGGATCACGAAGATCATCAGGATCGCCGTGACGACGAGCGCGACCACGACGACCGCCGCTGGATAGAACAGCGCCTTCTTGATCTTTTTCTTGATCGCCTCGGTCTTTTCCTTATAGGTCGCGATCTTGTCGAGCAGCGTCTCGAGCGCACCGGCCTGCTCGCCGGCGGCGACCAGATTGACGAAGAGGTCGTCGAAGTGCATCGGATGCTTGGCCAGGGCGGCGGCGAGCGCGGTGCCGCCCTCGACATCGGACTTGATCGCGAGGATCAGCTTCTGCATCGCCGGGTTGTCGTGGCCGGCACCGACGATCTCGAAGGCCTGCACCATGGGGATACCGGCGCTCATCATCGTCGCGAGCTGCCGCGAGAACACCGCGATGTCCGCGGGCGTGACCTTGCCCCTCTTGACGAAAAGCTGCGACTGCTTGCGCACTCTCGTCGGCATGACGCCCTGGCGTCGCAGCTCGCTGCGCAGCAGCGCCTCGCTCGCGGCCACGGTCTTGCCGCGGATCTTCTTGCCGGCGCGGTCGGTGCCTTCCCAGGTGAACGGAAATTGTCTGGTTGCTATTGCGGATTGAGCCATCGTTGCCAAATCTCCTGGGTTGCCCGCGTCGGTGGAATCGAGCTACTCGATTGTAACCCGGTTGATCTCCTCCAAGCTGGTAAGGCCGTCCTTGACTTTCTTGAGCCCGGATTGCCTCAGGTCCGGGATCGAATCGGCGGCGGCTTGGTCCGCTATCTGCATCGCGTTGCCGCCTTCCATGATGATCCGACCGATGGCATCGGTCACGGGCATGACTTGATAGATGCCGACGCGACCCTTGTAGCCGGCCGTGCATTGACTGCAGCCCTTGGCATGGAAGATCGCCAGGCCCTTGCCGATGTCGGCTTCGGTGAAGCCTTCCTTGAGCAGCGCCTCGGTCGGGACGTCGACGGGCTCCTTGCAGTTGGAGCAGAGCCTGCGCGCCAGCCTCTGGGCGATGATCAGGCTCACCGAGCTTGCGATCGCGTAGGGCTTGACGCCCATGTCGACGAGCCTCGTCAAGGTCTTGGGCGCGTCGTTGGTATGCAGGGTCGAGAGCACCAGATGGCCCGTCTGCGCCGCCTTGATCGCGATCTCGGCGGTTTCGAGGTCGCGGATCTCGCCGACCATGATGATGTCGGGGTCCTGGCGCAGGAAGGCGCGCAGCGCCGAGGCGAAGGTCAGGCCGACGCGCGGGTTGACGTTGACCTGGTTGACGCCGGGCATGTTGATCTCGGCCGGATCCTCGGCGGTCGAGATGTTGCGGTCCTGCGTGTTGAGAATGTTGAGCCCCGTATACAACGACACGGTCTTGCCGCTGCCCGTGGGGCCGGTGACGAGAATCATGCCGTAGGGCTTGGCGAGCTGCTCCAGATACAGCCTCTTCTGAAAATCCTCGTAGCCCAGAGCGTCGATGCCGAGCTGGGCGCTGGCCGGATCGAGCAGACGGCAGACGACCTTCTCGCCGAACAAGGTCGGGCAGGTATTGACGCGAAAGTCGATCGCGCGGTTCTTCGACAGCCGCAGCTTGATGCGGCCGTCCTGAGGCACGCGCCGCTCGGCGATGTCGAGCCTCGCCATGACCTTGAGGCGCGCGGCGACCTTGATCGCCAACGCCGCCGGCGGGCGCGCGACCTCGGCCAGCACCCCGTCCTGCCGCACGCGGATGCGGAAGTATTTCTCGTACGGCTCGAAGTGAATGTCCGACGCGCCGCGCTTGATCGCGTCGATCATGACCTTGTTGACGAAGCGCACCACCGGCGCGTCGTCGATGTCGGCGCGCGAAACCTCCTCGCCGCGATCCTCGTCGCCGCCGGAGATCTCGAGATTCTCGAGGTCGAAGTCGCCCTCCTCGAAGGACGACATGCTGGTGTCGACGGCCTCGATCGCCTTGGAGACGTGGCGGTCGAGCTTGTTCTGCTCGACGACGATGGGCTCGACCCTGAGGCTGGTCTGAAAGCCGATGTCGTCGAGGGCCTGGAGAGTGGTCGGGTCGGAGACGCCGACGTAGAGGCGCTTGCCGCGCTGCATCAGCGGCAGCACGCGGTGGCGGCTCAGGAGCTTTTCCGAGACCAGCTTGACGACGTCGAGATCGACCTCGACGGCGTCCAGATCGAGCAGCGGCACGCCGAACTCGTGAGCCGCAGCGACCGCGATCTTGCGCGGATCGCCGAGGTCGTTGGCCACCAGATAGGCGACCAGCGAGCCGCTCTTCCCCTTGGTCGCTTCGAGGGCCTGGTTGAGCGCGTCCTCGGAGACGACGCTGTCCTGGACCAGTCGCCTGGGCAGTCCGGTCAGGGGGCCTAGAGTTGCGGTCGCGGCCATACAGGGGCTCTACGTAAAGCTTTCGGAGTCTTTTGACGACAAACGGATACTTTCAACGCTGCTCGTGAGCCTGTCAACCGGGCGCTTCTCCATTTGTGACAGAGGTTTAGATGTGCGCCGGGCTTCGGGCAAACGAAAAAGGGCTCCCGCGCTGCCGCGGGAGCCCTTGGATTCCGCCGTTCGGCGGAGCGGTTTCCGTCAAGAATTACGGACGGCAAGCCGCCGGCATATACTGGTCAAGGAGAGTCGGCGCGACATACGCGGTAGCCGCACCGCCGGAGGTCCCCATGAGGGCCGCGCCCGTAGGTGCCGGAGCATTTCCACAGCGCCAGACCACGCTCAGGTCGACGGATTCGTACGGCGTGATGGTCAACGTATCTCCAGCGATCTGTGCGTTGACCTCGGGACCACCGTAGGTAATAGTGATCACGCCATCTAAGACGCCCACGCTCGAAACGTACTTTCCGCTCGTGTCGGCCGCATTGGGGGACATGCCAGCGTCCGTCCGATCATCCGGGGGCACGCCCTCGTTCAAGAAGTCTTCTGCCACGGCGGTCTTCGCGGCGGCGGCCAGGCTCAAGCCTTCGGACACCTGCGCGCGAATCGTGTAGTCCTGATAGGCGGGAATCGCGATCGCGGCCAAAATGCCGATGATGGCGACGACGATCATCAACTCGATGAGCGTGAAGCCCTTTTGCAACGTTCTCATGGATATAGCTCCTCTAAGCGAAATAGGGTCATCGAAAGAATTCAACGTGGCGCAAGGCCGCCGCTTGCCGATAAGTGCAATCGCCGTGCCAACCGTGCGGCGACCAATCGGAAAAAATGTAAATTCATGGACTTAGACGTGTCACTCCAGGTTGCCACCGTGCCGATTGAACATATTGCCCCAGCAGCGGGCCGAGGCTTAGCCGAATATGCGGCACAAACTGACCAAAATTGTCACCCCGCCTACTCGATGCCGAGCTTCTTGACGCGATAGCGCAGCGCCCGAAAGCTGATGCCGAGCAGCTTCGCGGCCGCGGTCTTGTTGTAGCGTGTCTGCTCGAGCGCCTTGACGATCGCGTCGCGCTCGATGTCCTCGAGCTGCGTTTCCAGCGGCGCATCTTCGTCGAGGCCTGCATGAGCGTCCTGAGCGTCGGTGCGAAGCTGAATGTCGCCGACGTCGATCGTAAGACCCGAGGCCAAGGTCATCGCGCGCTCGAGGATGTTCTCGAGCTCGCGAACGTTGCCCGGAAAGCGGTAAGCGAGCAGTGCTTTCTCGGCCGCCGGCGTCAGCTTAGGCTCGGGCACGCCGAGCTCGACCGAGAGCCGGGTCAGGAACTCGCCGGCGAGCAGCAGCATGTCGCGGCCGCGGTCGCGGAGCGGCGGCACGTGAAGCTCGATGACGTTGATCCGATAATAGAGGTCCTCGCGGAACTCGCCGCGACCGACGAGCTCGCCAAGCTCGCGGTGGGTGGCGCTCAGGATGCGCACGTCGACGGGAATCTCGGTAGCGCTGCCGACCGGACGCACGTTCTTCTCCTGGATCACGCGCAGCAGCTTGACCTGCATGTGCAGCGGCAGGTCGGCGACCTCGTCGAGAAACAAGGTGCCGCCCTCAGCCGACTGCACCAGACCGGTCTTATCGCCGACCGCGCCGGTGAAGCTGCCCTTGCGGTGGCCGAAGAGCTCGCTTTCCATGAGCTCGGTCGGGATGGCGCCGCAGTTGATCGGCACGAACGGGCCGTCGCGGCGCGGGCCCGCCTCGTGGATCATGCGCGCGACCAGCTCCTTGCCGGTGCCGGATTCCCCGGAGATGTGCACGGGCGCCTGGCTGCGGGCGACCTTCACGATCATGCTGCGGACGTCGGCGATCGCCTGCGAGCCGCCGATCAGGGCGTGCGTCACGGCGCCTTTCAGCGCGCTCGCACCCCTGAGCCGCAATGCCGCCGTGACGAGCTTGCGCAGGTCGTTGAGATCCAGAGGCTTGGAGACGAAATCGAACGCGCCGAGCTTGAGCGCTTTGACGGCGGTCGCGACGCTGCCGTGGGCGGTGATCACGGCAACGGGCGTGCCGGCGCTCTCGAGCTGTATCCATTCGACGAGCTCGAGGCCGTCGCCGTCGGGCAGGCGCATGTCGGTCAGACAGAGGTCGTAGGCCTGTTGCTTGAGCAGGCGCTTGGCGCTCGCGACGTCCTCGCAGGCTCTGGTCGCGATGTCCATACGCTCGAGCGTGATCGACAAGAGCTCGCGGATGTCGGGCTCGTCGTCGACGACGAGAGCGGTGGGCTTCATGGGGCCTTGCTCACTGCCAGCGATTGAGATCGGCGAAAACGATGCGAAACACGCTGCCGCCGCCGGCGCGCGGCTGATAGCTCAAGGAAGCGCCGTTCGAGTCGCAGAGCTCGCGGGAGATAAAGAGCCCGAGGCCGGTGCCGCCGTCCTTGCCGGTATAAAACGGCTCGAAAACCTCCTCGGCCTTGTCCGGATCGATGCCGGGGCCGCGGTCGGCGATCTCCAGAAACACCCTCCCCGAGTGCTCGAGGCGGCCGCCGCTGATCTCCACCGCGATCGCGCCGGCGGTCGCGCTCGCGTATTTGACGGCGTTGTCGCAGAGGTTCCAGACGACCTGGTGCAGATGCGTCGGGTCCATGCGCGCGACCAGATCATCCGGGCACTGGGTGCAGCCGACCGCCGCTTCGAACAGCTCCAGAGTCTGCACGAACTCGCGACAGAACTGCATGAGCCACGGCGCAAGCTCGATGCGTTCGGGCCGCGTCGTCTGGCGCCGCGACAGCGCCAGAATGCTCTCGACGATCTGGCTGACGCGCGTTGAGTTGACGCGAATGATGTCGGTGAGGCGCTTCTCGTCGCTGCCGATCGTCGGTGATTCCGCGAGCAGCTGGCCCGCATGGCTCATGGCGCCGATGGGGTTGCGGATCTCGTGCGCGATGCTCGCCGAGAGCCTTCCCAGCGACGCGAGCTTGATGTTCTGAGTGCGCTCGGCGAGCATCGACATGTCCTCGAGGAAGATCAGCGTGCCCCCCGTGCGTTCGCCGCCGAGCCCGGCGAAATGCGGCCGGATGGTCGAGGCGCCGTCGGCGGAGCTGAATTGCGCCGGCGGCTTGCCCGGCGGACGCCCTTGCACGCGCCAGACCTCGAGCCGGTTGGCGAGCTCGGGGGAGACCTCGCGCAACGGTTGCCCGGCTCGCCGGCTCGCCGCGCCCAGATGTATCGCCGCGGAATCGTTCATGAGCCGAACGCGGTCGTCGCCGTCGACCACGACGATGCTCTCGCGCAGGTGCCGAACGATATATTGGTTGAGCTCGGCCAGATTGCGCAGGTCGACGCCGCGCTGCTCGGCGAGCGCCTCCGTTTCGCGCATCCGGTGCCGCAGCGCCTGCACCAAAGCGGTGATGACGAAGATCACGGCGCCGAGGATGCCGGCCGGCGCGTATTGCGCGGTGCCGGCCGAACCCTGCAAAAGCAACGTCGTCTGCGCGCCGAGTATCGTCAGCGTGGCCAGCGCGGCCATCAGGAAGGCCTGCTCGCCGTTGACCAGCAGCGCGAGCACACCGATCGACACGATCAACAACCCGCCGATGCCGCTGGACACGCCGCCGCTGGCATGCATCAGCAGCGTGATCGTGGCGATATCGAGCGCAACTTGCAGGAAGATCTGCGCCGCCGCCGAGGGTTGGCGGAGACGGATGAGCCAGACGTTGGCGACGCTCGAGCTCATCATCGCCAGCATCGCGCCCAGCGCCAGGCGCGGATTGACGTCGCCGACGATCGTCGGATCGCGGATCAGGAAAAATGCGGCGAGCAGCAGCGCGCTCAATCCGAGCCGGAACAGATTCAGAAGCCCGAGGACCCGCCAGGCGAAGTCCTCCGACCCCGGCACGGCGGCCGGGCCGCGGGTGGGCCGGATCGAGACCGTATCCCGGCTATCGAGGGCTTCGACGGCGGACATTGCGCGGAATTTTACCTGATTGGCGCTCAAGCACCGGAACGCAGTTCACTTTGCCGGGGTATTTATGGACAATACCGCCGCGCTCCGTCTCGAGGCATCCCTTGAATCTTCACGAGTACCAATCCAAGGCCCTGTTCGCCGAGTTTGCCATCCCTGTGCCGCAAGGACGCGTCGCGGCCAGCGCCGCAGAGGCCGCCGCAGCCGCCGAGGCCCTCGGCGGCGAGCTCTGGGTCGTCAAGGCGCAGGTCCACGCCGGCGGCAGAGGCAAGGCCGGCGGCGTGCGCCTGGCCCGATCGGTGAACGAGGTCCGCGAGCACGCCGCGGCATTGCTGGGCACGCGCCTGGTCACCCACCAGAGCGGCCCCGAAGGACTGCCCGTCGACGCCGTCTACGTCGAGCAGGGCTCGAAAATCGCGCGCGAGCTCTACTTGAGCTTGCTCGTCGATCGCGGCAAGGAGCGCATCGTCATCATGGGCTCGGCGGCCGGCGGCATGGATATCGAAGCCGTCGCCGCACAGACGCCCGAGAAGATCCTGAGCACGGCCATCCATCCGGCCGTGGGGCTCTCGGATTACCAGGCGCGCGAGCTCGGTTACGCCTTGGGCCTCGACCAACAGCAACAGCGAGAGCTGCATGACATCCTCGCCAAGCTCGTCGAGCTCTTCGACCGCTGCGATGCGAGCCTCGTCGAGATCAACCCGCTGATCGTCACCGAGTCCGGCGAGGTCGTCGCGCTCGATGCGAAGATCAACGTCGAGGACAACGCGCTGTTTCGCCAGCAACGCCTCGAGGCGCTGCGCGACGAGGCCCAGGAAAACGAGCAGGAGCGCGCGGCGCGCGGTCACGACCTCAACTACGTCTCGCTGGACGGCAATATCGCCTGCATGGTCAACGGTGCGGGGCTCGCGATGGCGACGATGGACCTCATCAAGCTGCACGGCGGGCAGCCCGCGAACTTTCTCGACGTCGGCGGCGGTGCCACCGCGCGCCGCGTGACCGAGGCGTTCAAGATCATTCTCGCCAATCCCAGGGTCGAGGCGATACTCGTCAACATCTTCGGCGGCATCGTGCGCTGCGATCTCATCGCCGAAGGCATCGTCGGCGCGGTCAAGGAAGTCGGCGTCAACCTTCCCGTGGTCGTGCGTCTCGAGGGCACCAACGTCGAGCAGGGCCGCCGCTTGCTCGCCGCAAGCCGGCTCGACATCGTCGCCGCCAAGGACCTGACCGACGCGGCCAAGAAAGTCATCAGCCTGGCCGGTCGAGGCGGCTCATGAGCGTCCTCGTCGATACAAGCTCCAAGGTCATCTGCCAGGGGATCACCGGGCGCCAGGGCAGCTTCCATAGCGAGCAGTGCCTGGCCTACGGCACGCAGGTCGTCGCCGGGGTCACGCCCGGCCGCGGCGGCCAGCAGCATCTGGGGCTCGCGGTCTACGACACCGTGCGCGAAGCCGTCAAGGCGACGGGCGCCACTGTGAGCATGATCTATGTCCCAGCCCCCTACGCCGCCGACGCCGTGCTCGAGGCCGCCGACGCAGGGCTAGAGCTCATCGTCTGCATCACCGAAGGCGTGCCGGTGCTCGACATGGTGCGCGTCAAAGCGGCCCTCGCAGGGGCGCCCTGTCGCCTCATCGGGCCGAACTGCCCGGGGATCATCACGCCCGGCGGCGCGAAGATCGGTATCATGCCCGGGTTCATTCATTCGCCAGGCTCAGTCGGCATCATCTCGCGCTCAGGCACTTTGACCTACGAAGCCGTGTTGCAGACGACCACGCGCGGTCTGGGTCAAACCACCTGCATCGGCATCGGCGGCGACCCGGTGCGCGGCATGAACTTCATCGACTGCCTGGCGCTGTTCGAGGCCGATCCCGACACCCGCGGCATCATCATGGTCGGCGAGATCGGCGGCGCCGATGAGGAAGCCGCCGCGGAGTACATAGAAAGCCACGTCACCAAGCCCGTGGTCGCCTACATCGCCGGCGTGACCGCGCCGCCGGGCAAGCGCATGGGGCACGCCGGCGCGATCATCTCCGGCGGCAAGGGCACGGCGGAGGAGAAATACCGCGCCTTGGAAAAGGCCGGTGCCCGCACCGTGCGCTCTCCCGCCGATCTCGGAGTGGCGATGGCCGAGGCGCTGGAGTGAAGATCGGGCTGGCGCAGATCAACACCCATGTGGGTGCGATCAGCACCAATACCCAGGTCGTGCTCGACACCGCCCGCCGCGCCCGCGACGACTTGGGCTGCGACGTCGTGGTCTTCCCCGAGCTCGCGCTCTCAGGCTATCCGCCTGAGGATCTGCTCTTCCACCGCGGCATGCGCTTGCGCGTCGAGGCGGCGCTCGACAGCTTGCTCAACAACCTCGAAGGCATCGCCGTCTACGTCGGTTATCCGGAATATTCCGACACCGCGATCTACAACGCCGCCGCATTCCTGTACAACGGCGAGATCCTCGCACGGCACCGCAAGATCGTGCTGCCGAACTATGCAGTCTTCGACGAAAAGCGCTATTTCCAGCCCGGCGAGGGAGCCACCGTGATCGAGTTCGGCGGCTTGCGCCTGGGTCTTACGATCTGCGAGGACGTATGGGAGCCAGAGCCGGTGCTGGCGGCGAAGGCGGCCGGCGCCGAGCTGCTGCTGGTGTGCAACGGCTCACCCTACCACCTCGGCAAGCAACAAAGCCGCGAGCGGCTGCTTGCCGAGCGCTGCCGCAGCACAAATCTTCCGATCGTCTACGTCAATATGGTCGGCGGGCAGGACGAGCTGGTATTCGACGGCGGCTCGGTCGTGCTCGACGCCAAAGGCGAGCTCAGGTACCGCGCCCCGGCCTTCGCCGAAGGCCTGTTCGCGATCGAGCTCGACGCCGCCGAAGTCCCGCAGCAGGAGCTCGCGCCGCTGTTGCCGCTCACCGAGAGCATCTATGCGGCGCTGACGACCGGCACCCGCGATTACGTCAACAAGAACGGCTTCCAGAGCGTGGTGCTGGGTCTTTCCGGCGGCGCCGATTCGGCGCTGACGCTGTGCGTCGCGGTCGACGCGCTCGGCGCCGACCGCGTGCACGCGGTGATGATGCCGTCGCGGTACACCTCGGCGATGAGCCTCGAGGACGCCGAGCTTCAGACGCAGTCGCTCGGCGTGCGCTACGACGTCTTGAGCATAGAGCCGATCTTCGAGACGACGCAGAGCGTGCTCGCGGAGGTATTCACCGGGCTGCCTGCAGATGCCACCGAGGAGAACATGCAGGCGCGCTGCCGCGGCATCCTGCTGATGGCGCTGTCCAACAAGCTCGGCCGCCTGTTGCTGACCACCGGCAACAAGAGCGAGATGGCCGTGGGCTATGCGACTTTGTACGGCGACATGGCCGGCGGCTTCGCGCCGCTCAAGGACTGCACCAAGACGCTCGTCTACCAGCTTGCCCACTACCGTAACGGGCTCGCGACCGTGATTCCCCAGCGCGTCCTCACGCGCGAGCCCACGGCGGAGCTTCGGCCCGACCAGAAGGACGTCGACTCGCTGCCGCCCTATGAGGTCCTCGATCCGATACTCGAAGCCTTCATCGAAAAGGATTATTCCGTCGATCAGATCGCCGAGCTCGGCTTCGACCGGGCGATCGTGGGCCGCGTGCTGGAGATGGTCAAACGCGCCGAGTACAAGCGCCGTCAGGCGCCGCCGGGTGTGCGTGTATCGGGCCGCGCCTTCGGCCGGGATTGGCGCTATCCGATCACGTCGGGTTATTGAGCCGCGGCGAGCTCGCTGCGCGTGGCGTTGAGCACGCGGCGAGCATCCGCCGCCAGATCCATCATGCCGAGCGTCTCATAAGCTTCGACCATGATCTCGAGCGCCCTCTCGACCTGGGGAGCGCCGGGGTAATGCTCCACGGTGTATTTGGCGCGATTCACCGCCGCGACGTAGGCCTCGCGGCGCATGTAGTACTCGGCGACGTGGTTCTCGTAGGCGGCGAGGCGGTTGCGTAAGAAGATCATGCGCTCGCGCGCGTCGGCCACGTATTGACTCTCGGGGAAGCGCCGCAGCAGCTCCTGAAAGACGCTGAAGGCCTGCAAGGTATCGCGCGGCGGGCGTTCCGTGAGATCGACGCGAAACACGCGCTCGACCCAGTTCGGCGCCTGATCGAAGTGCGCGAGGCCGCGCATGTATAAGCAGTAATCCACGCGCGGGTGGGTCGGATTCTCGCGTTCGAAAGCCTCGGCGGCGTCGATGGCCGACTCCCGCTCGCGATTTCTATAATAAGCGTAGATCATGTCGAGCTGCGCCTGGCGGGTGACGTTGGCGAACGGGTAACGTGCCTGCAGCGCCTGGAAATACAACAATGCGTCGCGGAAGTCGCCGGCCTGCATGGCCTCGACGCCGAGCCCATAGATGACTTCCGGGCCCTCGCCCGGCAGGATGGCGCTGCGGCGGTTGTTGCAACCGGCGACCGCCATGGCCGCCAATAGACCGAGCAGCAGTGTTTTCAGCAAAGTACGCACGCCCAATTCGCCTCATCGCCGTGTTTGCGCCACGGCTACCTGCTTGGTGTTGCAGTATAGCGAAAAGTTTCCCCGGCTCTGAGGTGCCTCGAGCGTGAGCCGCATCAGCCGGGAGACCCGCGTGCCGGCGAATCTCGCCGGGCGGCGCTTCGATCAGGCGGCCGCCGAGCTGATCCCGGAGTTCTCGAGAAGCCTTCTCAAGACCTGGATCGAATCCGGGGAGCTCACGCTCGCGGGTCGGCAGGCAAAGCCTAAGACCCGCGTCGCCGGGGGCGAGGCGATCCGCCTGGATGCTGAGCCGGCGCTCGAGGTCGAGCTCGAGCCCGAGGCGATCGCGCTCACGCTCGTCTACGAGGATCGCGAGCTGCTGGTGATCGACAAGCCCGCCGGCCTGGTTGTGCACCCCGGCGCCGGTAACCGCTCGGGCACGCTGCAAAACGCCCTGCTCGCTCACGATCCCGCGCTCGGCATAGTGCCGCGCGCCGGCATCGTCCACCGTCTCGACAAGGACACCACGGGGCTGCTGCTGATCGCGCGGACGCTGCCGGCGCACCAGGCGCTCGTCGCTCAGCTCGAGCGACGCGAGATCCGGCGCGTTTATCGAGGCGTTTGCCAGGGTGTGCTCACGGGCGGCGGCACGGTCGAGGCGCCCATCGGCCGGCATCCGCGCAATCGCGTGCGCATGGCCGTCAGCGAGCGCGGCCGCGAGGCCGTCACCCGCTATCGCGTGGTGGAACGCTTTCGCGCCCAAACGCAGCTCGAGCTCACGCTCGAAACCGGGCGCACGCACCAGATCCGCGTGCATATGGCGCACCTGCGCCACCCGCTCGTCGGCGATCCGCTCTACGGCGGGCGGCCGCGCTGGCCCAAGGCGCCGAGCGCCGGCCTCTCCGAGGCGCTCAAAGATTTTCGCCGCCAGGCCCTGCACGCCGTGCGGCTCGAGCTCGAGCACCCGCTCTCGGGCCGGCCGCTCGAGCTCGAAAGCGCGCTGCCCGACGACATGAGCTCGCTGCTCGAGGCGCTGCGCGCCGATGCGATGCCGCCCGTCGAGCGTTCCGCCGGAGCCGGCCATGATTGAGCCGGACTGGCCGGCGCCGCCGCGCGTCAGGGCCGTCTCGACGCAACGCTCGGGCGGCATCAGCCGCGGCGCTTATACGAGCCTCAATCTCGCCGCCCACGTCGGCGACGACCCGAGGCGCGTCGCAGCGAACCGCCGCGCGCTCACTGAGGCGCTCGGGCTTGCCGGCGAGCCTGCGTGGCTTACGCAAGTGCATGGCACGACCATCGTCGATCTCGACAGCGAAGCGGCCGGCGAGGCCGACGGCGCCGTGACCGGCCGCGCCGGCAAAGTCTGCGTCGTCATGACCGCTGATTGCCTACCGGTGCTGTTGACGAATCGCGCCGGCTCCCGGGTGGCCGCCGCGCATGCGGGCTGGCGCGGCCTGCTCGCGGGCGTGCTGCCGGCCACCGTCCGGCGCCTGGGCGGGCCGCCGGAGGAGATCCTCGCCTGGCTGGGTCCGGCGATTGGTCCGGCGAGCTACGAGGTCGGCCCCGAGCTCAAAGCCGCCTTCGACGCCGCGGACCCCGGCTCGGAGCGGTATTTCCGGCCAGGGCGCGGCGACCGCTGGCTCGCCGACCTCTACGGCTTGGCGAGCTCGAGCCTGCGTGCCGCGGGGGTCACGACGATCCATGGCGGGGGTTTTTGCACCTACGCCGAATCCAAGCGATTCTTCTCCCACCGTCGCCAGGCCCCTTGCGGCCGGATGGCGACCTTGATATGGCTCGGCGAGTAGGCGCCGGGCAGGCTTGCGGCTTGAACTCGCGCGCCGCGGGCCCCATACACTCAACGATTCCGACATAGGACCCGATCCGCATGCGCATGGACAAACTCACGAGCAAGTTCCAGCTGGCCCTTGCGGACGCCCAGTCGCTGGCCGTCGGGCGCGACCATCAGTTCATCGAGCCCGTGCATCTCATGTCCGCGCTGCTCGAGCAGGAGGGCGGGGGCATCACGGGCCTTCTGACCAAGGTCGGCGTCAACATGCGCCAGCTGCGCTCGCAGCTCGGCGAGGCCTTGGACCGGTTGCCGACCGTCGAAGGTACCGAGCCCGGCGAGCTGCACATCTCCAACGAGCTCGGCAAATTGCTCAACGTAGCCGACAAGCTCGCCCAGCAGCGTGGCGATTCCTACGTTTCGAGTGAATTGTTCGTGCTTGCGGCGTTGCAGGGCCGGGGTGACCTCGCGCGGCTTCTCGAAGCCGCGGGCGCCGTCAAAGGCGCGCTCGAAAAGGCCGTCGACGAGCTGCGCGGCGGCGCGACCGTCGAAGATCCGAACGCCGAGGAGACGCGCCAGGCGCTCGACAAGTACACCATCGACCTCACCGACCGCGCCGAGCGCGGCAAGCTCGATCCGGTGATCGGCCGAGACGATGAGATCCGGCGCACGATTCAGGTCCTGCAGCGACGCACCAAGAACAACCCGGTGCTGATCGGCGAGCCGGGCGTCGGCAAGACCGCGATCGTCGAGGGGCTCGCGCAGCGCATCGTCAACGGCGAGGTGCCCGAAGGGCTCAAGTCCAAACGCATCCTCGCGCTCGATCTCGGCGCCCTGATCGCCGGCGCCAAGTTTCGCGGCGAGTTCGAGGAGCGGCTCAAGGCCGTGCTCAACGAGCTCGCCAAGCAGGAAGGCCAGATCATTCTGTTCGTCGACGAGCTGCACACCATGGTCGGCGCGGGCAAGGCCGAAGGCGCGATGGACGCCGGCAATATGCTCAAACCCGCGCTTGCGCGCGGCGAGCTGCATTGCGTCGGCGCGACCACGCTCGATGAGTATCGCAAGTACGTCGAGAAGGACGCGGCGCTCGAGCGCCGCTTCCAGAAAGTCCTCGTCGACGAGCCTTCCGTCGAGGACACGATCGCGATCCTGCGCGGCTTGAAGGAACGCTACGAGGTGCACCACGGCGTCGAGATCACCGATCCCGCGATCGTCGCCGCGGCGACGCTGTCGCACCGCTATATCAGCGACCGGCAGCTGCCCGACAAGGCCATCGACCTCATCGACGAGGCCGCCTCGCGCATTCGCATGGAGATCGACTCCAAGCCCGAGGAGCTGGACCGGCTCGAGCGGCGGCTCATCCAGCTCAAGATCGAGCGCGAGGCGCTGAAGAAGGAATCCGACGACGCCTCCAAGCGCCGTCTCGGCGATCTCGAAGCCGAGATCGGCAAGCTCGAGCGCGAGTTCGCCGACCTCGAGGACGTCTGGAGGGCCGAGAAGGCCGCGATGCAGGGCGCGACGCACCTCAAGGAGGAACTCGAGCGCGCCAAGGTCGAACTCGAGCAGGCGCATCGCGCCGGCGATCTCGGCCGCATGTCGGAGCTGCAATACGGCCGCATTCCGGAGCTCGACAAGTCCCTCGCCGAGGCGCTCGCCCGTGAGCAGGACGAATACCGGCTGCTGCGCAATCGCGTCACCGAGGAAGAGGTCGCCGAGGTGGTGTCGAAGTGGACCGGTATTCCGATCACCAAGATGCTCGGGAGCGAGAAGGACAAGCTGCTCAAGATGGAGGCCTTCCTCGAGACGCGCGTCGTCGGCCAGGCCGAAGCGCTCACGACCGTGGCGAACGCGATCCGCCGCTCGCGCGCGGGGCTTTCCGATCCGCACCGGCCCAACGGCTCGTTCCTGTTTCTAGGGCCCACCGGTGTCGGCAAGACCGAGCTGACCAAGGCGCTCGCGAGCTTCATGTTCGACACCGACGAGGCGATGGTGCGCATCGACATGTCGGAGTTCATGGAGCAGCATTCGGTCGCCAGGCTCATCGGCGCGCCGCCCGGCTACGTCGGCTATGAGGAAGGCGGCTACCTCACCGAGGCCGTGCGCCGCCGGCCGTACTCCGTGGTGCTGCTCGACGAGATCGAGAAAGCGCATCCGGACGTGTTCAACGTGCTGCTGCAGGTGCTCGACGACGGCCGCTTGACCGACGGCCACGGCCGCACCGTGGATTTCCGCAACACCGTGATCATCATGACCTCGAATCTCGGCAGCCAGCGTATCCAGGAGCTCGCCGGCGAGGAGAACTACGCGCGCATGAAGGCCGCCGTCATGGAGGTCGTCACGCAGCATTTTCGCCCCGAGTTCATCAATCGCATCGACGACGTCGTCGTGTTCCACCCGCTGAACTCGGTGCATCTGCGCAAGATCGTCGACATTCAGCTCAGGTTTCTGCACGATCGGCTCGCCGAGCGCGACATGGGCCTGAGCCTCGACGACGCCGCGCGCGAGCGGCTCGCCGATGCCGGTTTCGATCCGGTCTACGGCGCCCGGCCGCTGAAGCGCGCGATCCAGCAGCAGCTCGAGAACCCGCTGGCGCAGCGCATCTTGAGCGGCGACTTCGAGCCCGGGGACACGATACGCGTGACCGCGAAGGCGGGCGGGCTCGATTTCGTCAAGGGCGAATCCGCCGCGGCCGCCTGAGCGATGCTCGAAATTCCAAAGTCAGCCCTTGAAATGCCGGCGTATGCCTCTAAGAATACGCGACCGAAAAATCCGATGAGTTGAGAGCGGACCGATGCCTATCTACGAGTATCGCTGCCAGTCTTGCGGCCACGAGCTGGACGCTCTGCAAAAGCTCAGCGACGCGCCGCTGACGGTTTGTCCCGGCTGCGAGCAGCCGGCGCTGCGGCGGCTCGTCTCGGCGCCGCGGTTCCGCTTGAAGGGCGGCGGCTGGTACGAGACTGATTTCAAGTCCGACAAGGAAACCAAGCGCAATCTGGCCGAAAGCCCCGCGGACAAGCCCGCCGCGAGCGACGCCAAGCCGAAGGACGCCGCGACCAAGGACACCCAATCCAGCGACGCGCCCGCCAAGCCCGCGGCGGCCAAGACCGATCCCGGCAACGCGGCGGCTTGAGTCCGCCCCAGGCACGTGAAGCTTCACTTACGCCGGTATCTCGTGGCGGGCTTGCTCGTCTGGCTGCCCATCGGCGTGACCATCCTGGTGTTCTCGCTGATGTTCGACCTCATGGACCGGCTGCTGCTGTTGTTGCCGAGCGCCTATCGGCCCGAGCAGCTGCTGGGGTTTCGGATACCGGGTCTCGGCGCCATCCTCGCGGTCATCGTGCTGCTCGCCACGGGGCTTGCGGCGGCGAACCTGCTTGGCCGGCGATTGGTGACGAGCTACGAAAGGCTGCTCGGGCGAATACCGATCGTGCGCAGCATCTACAGCGGCGTCAAGCATTTCGCCGAGGTGGTGTTCAGCGACTCCAACGCCTCGTTCAAGAAGGTGTTGCTGATCGAATACCCGCGCCCGGGCCTCTACAGCATCGCGTTTCAAACTTCGGAGAATCCCGAGGAAGTGCAGGCGCGCACGGGCGATGAGATCGTCACGGTGTTCTTGCCGACGACGCCGAACCCGACCTCGGGCTTCATGCTGTTCGTGCCGCGCAGCGCGGTCACCGAGCTCGACATGCCGGTCGAGGACGCTCTGAAGATGGTCATCTCGCTCGGCGTGGTGCTGCCGCGCTGGCACCCGGCGCACCCGAACCGTGACGGCGGTGCCGAGCTTGCGCAGCCTCAGGCTTCCCCGTAACATCCGCCGTCTCTCGCGCTTTGCGCCTTGTCTTTCAATAGGTTGGCTCCTACAAGGTTGGCCCCCATGCGCACTCATTACTGCGGCCAAGTCACCGACGCGCTCATCGGCCAGGACGTCACGGTCGCCGGCTGGGTACACCGGCGCCGCGACCACGGCGGCGTGATCTTCATCGATCTGCGGGATCGAGAGGGCCTGCTGCAAATCGTTTGCGATCCCGATTTCGCCGAGGTGTTCAGCGCCGCCGAGAAAGTGCGCAGCGAGTACGTGCTGACGATCACAGGCAAGCTGCGCGAGCGCCCCGAGGGCACGATCAATCCCGACTTGCCCACGGGCCGGGTGGAGCTGCTCGCGCATACGCTGACGATACTCAACGAGTCGAAGACGCCGCCGCTGCACCACGACGAGCACGCCGGCGAGGAGCTGCGCCTGCGCTATCGCTATCTCGACCTGCGCCGCGAGCAAATGCAGAAGAACCTTCGATTGCGTCATCGCGTCGCCAAGTCGGTGCGCGATTTTCTCGACGGCGCGGGTTTCATCGAGATGGAAACTCCGATCCTGACGAAGACCACGCCCGAAGGCGCGCGCGATTACCTCGTGCCGAGCCGCACGCATCCGGGCAAGTTTTTCGCCTTGCCGCAATCGCCGCAGCTGATGAAGCAGCTGCTCATGATGTCGGGCTTCGACCGCTACTATCAGATCGTCAAGTGCTTCCGCGACGAGGATTTGCGCGCCGACCGCCAGCCCGAGTTCACGCAGATCGACGTCGAGACCGCGTTTCTCGACGAGGGCGCGATCATGGACGTCATGGAAACGATGATCCGCGAGATCTTCAAGCGCGTGCTCGAGGTCGATTTGCCCACGCCCTTCCCGCGCCTCACCCATGCGCAGGCGATGCAGAGCTTCGGCCGCGACGCGCCCGATCTCAGGAACCCGTTGCGGCTCGTCGAGGTCGCCGATCTGCTTGCCGACGTCGAGTTCAAGGTCTTCGCCGGTCCCGCGGCCGATCCAGAGAGCCGCGTCGCAGCGATTCGGTTGCCGGGCGGCGCCAAGCTCACACGCAAGGAGATCGACGGCTACACCGACTTGGTCGGGCGCCACGGCGCCAAGGGCCTGGCTTATATAAAGGTGAACGACGCCCGCGCAGGCCTCGCCGGATTGCAATCGCCGATCCTGAAGTTCCTGCCCGAGGCGGCGGTGCGCGCGGTGCTCGAGCGCCTCGCTGCGGCGAGCGGCGATCTGCTGTTCTTCGGCGCCGACAAGGCCGCCGTCGTCAACGCGAGCTTAGGCGCGCTGCGCGACCAGCTCGGGCTCGACCTCGGATTGCTCGAAGGCGCGTGGCAGCCGCTGTGGGTGGTCGACTTCCCGGTGTTCGAGAAGGCTGCCGACGGCGGCTGGACGTCCTCGCATCATCCGTTCACGGCGCCGTATACGGCATCGGTGCAAGAGCTCAAGCGCGACCCGGGACGGACGCTTTCGCGCGCCTATGACATGGTGCTCAACGGCATCGAGATCGGCGGCGGATCGATCCGCATCCACCGTCCGGACATGCAGTCGGCGGTGTTCGAGGTGCTCGGGATCGGCGCGGAGGAAGCCGAGGCCAAGTTCGGATTTCTGTTGACGGCGATGGACTACGGCTGCCCGCCGCACGGCGGCATCGCTTTCGGCCTGGACCGGCTGGTGATGCTCATGGCGGGCGCCGAGACCATCCGCGACGTGATTGCGTTTCCGAAGACCCAAACCGCCAGCGATCTCCTGACCGGTGCGCCCAGCGAGGCTGCGGCCTCGCAGCTCGAAGAGGTCGGCATCCGCTTGCGCGCCCCGCCCCCGCGTGAGTGAGACGCGAAGCTACAAGCGTCCCGAATCGGTGCTCGTCGTCGTGCATACGCAGGACCTCGAATGTCTGCTGCTCGAACGCGTGCATCCGCAAGGCTTCTGGCAATCGGTGACCGGCAGCCTGCGCTGGGACGAGACGCCGCTTGATGCCGCCGCGCGCGAGCTTGAGGAGGAGACGGGCCTCGATCCCGCAGGTATGGCCGACGCCGGGACCGAGAGAAGCTTTCCGATTCTGCCGGCCTGGCGGCATCGTTATCCGCCCGACGTGAGCGCAAATCTCGAGCACTGGTTTTACCTCGCGATTCCGCAAGCCTGCGCGGTGCGCCTCAATCCCGGCGAGCACCGCGGCTACGAGTGGCTGGCGCTCGAGCCTGCGATCGAGCGCGCGAGCTCGTGGACCAATCGCGAGGCGCTGCAGCGGCTGCGCGGCGGTGGCGGCTGAAGCGTCGTGGCGATGACGCCGGTGATCGTCGTGCACGGCCTGTGGATGCCCGGCGCCGAGACCTGGTTTTTGCGGCGGCGTCTGCGCAGAGCCGGCTTCGACCCGCTGCAGTTTCGCTACCCGACCGTCACCGAGGACGTCACTCAGGGGGCCGCGCGTCTCGAGTCGTTTCTCGCGAGCGTGCCGGGCGAGACGCGGCATCTGATCGGCCATAGCCTGGGCGGCCTGGTGATCCTCGAGATGCTAGAGCGGCATGCGCCGCCTGGTGTCGGCCGGCTGGTGCTGCTCGGCAGCCCGTTGCGCGGCAGCGCCGCGGCGGCGAATCTGCTTCGCTATCCGGGTGGCTGCCGGCTGCTGGGGCGTGCCATGGCCCAATGTCTCGCCGACGGGGGCAGGCGCCGCTGGGCGGGGCCGCAGCCGCTCGGCGTGATCGCAGGCAGCCGGCCGGTCGGCCTCGGCCGGCTGCTCGGGCCGATGCCGGTACCGCACGACGGCACCGTGGCCGTGGCCGAGACCCGGATCGAAGGCGCCGCCGATCACCTGGTGCTGCCGGTGACTCATCTTTCGATGCTGTGGTCGGCGGCCGTCGCCGATCAGGCCGTGCATTTTCTTCGCGAGGGCCGCTTCGCTCACTAGCTCCGCTCGCGGGCGTGCTCCGCGAGCTCCTGCAACAGCGCCCAGGCATCCCGCGGCGACAGGCCGTCGGCGTCCAGCGATGCCAGGCGCGCACGCAGCTCCTCGGCGACGGCGTCGCTTTCCGGCACTGCGCCGAAAGGCAAGCGTGCTTGCGGGCCGGCGCCGCGCAGGTCCTCGAGCTCGCGCTCGAGCTGGCCGAGGTAGCGGCGCGCCGCGTCGATGACGGCCTGCGGCACGCCGGCAAGCCTGGCGACGTGCAGGCCGTAGCTCTGATTCGCCGGGCCTTGCTTGACGCTGTGCAGGAAGATCAGCTCCTCGCCGTGCTCGGTAGCGTCGAGGTGCACGTTGGCCGTCGCCGGCAGCTCCTCGGCGAGGCCCGTGAGCTCGAAGTAGTGGGTCGCGAACAAGGTGAACGCGCGCGGCCCCTGAGCGATGAAACGCGCCGCCGCCCAAGCCAGCGACAAGCCGTCGAAGGTGCTGGTGCCGCGGCCGATCTCGTCCATGATCACGAGGCTCGAATCGGTCGCGTTATTCAGAATGTTTGCCGTCTCGGTCATCTCGACCATGAAGGTCGAGCGCCCGGCGGCGAGATCGTCGCCCGCGCCGATGCGCGTGAAGATCCGGTCGACCGGGCCGATCACGGCCGAGGCGGCCGGCACGAAGCTGCCGATGTGGGCGAGGATCACGATCAACGCTGTCTGGCGCATATAGGTCGACTTGCCGCCCATGTTCGGCCCGGTGATCACGAGCAGGCGGCGCTGATCGTCGAGCGTCAGATCGTTGGGCACGAACGGCGCCGAGCTCGCCTGCTCGACGCTCAGATGGCGGCCGTCCGCATAGCGGATCTCGGGGCGCTCGCTGAGCTTTGGACGCACGAGGCTCAAGCGCAGCGCCCGCTCCGCAAGATTGCCGAGCACGTCGACCTCGGCGAGCGCCGCCGCCGTGTGTTGCAGCGCCGCCAGCGACTCGTTGAGGCGATCGAGCAGCGCCTCGTAGAGCGCCCGCTCGCGCGCCAGCGCCCGCTCGCGCGCGCCGAGAACCTTGTCCTCGAATTCCTTGAGCTGCGGCGTCACGTAGCGCTCGGCGCTCTTCAAGGTCTGGCGGCGCACGTAGTCCGCCGGCGCCGCCTCGGCCTGCGCCCGCGAGATCTCGATGTAGTAGCCGTGCACGCGGTTGTAGCCCAGCCGCAAGCCGCTCAAGCCGGTGCGCTCGCGTTCCCGGGTCTCGAGCTCGTCGAGAAAACGCTTCGCGTCCTGGCTGATCGCGCGCAGCTCGTCGAGCTCGGCGTCGTGGCCGGCGGCGATCACGCCACCGTCGCGAATCGAGACCGGCGGCTCGGCGACGACGGCCCGCTCGAGCAGCGCCTGCTCCTGCGCGTGCGGGCCGATGCACAGACAGAGCTCCTCGAGCCGCGGCACGCCCGCAAGCGCATCCAAGGCACCGCGTATCGCCGGCAGCCTGGCGAGGGCTTCGCGCAGCCTCGAGAGGTCGCGCGGCCTCGCCGAGCGCAGCGCGACGCGCGCGAGTATGCGCTCGAGGTCGCCGATCTCGTCGAGCTCGGCGCGAAGCTCCGATGGTCTCGCCTGCGTCAACGCCGCCACCGCGTCCTGGCGCGCGTGCAACACGCTGCGGTCGCGAATCGGCTGATTGAGCCAGTGCCGTAGCAGCCGGCTGCCCATCGGTGTCGCGCAGCGGTCCATGAGCCCCGCGAGCGTGAACTCATCGCGCTTGCCCAGGCTCGTCTCGAGCTCGAGGTTGCGCCGCGTCGCTGCGTCCATGATCAGGGTGCTCTCGAGGCGCTGGCGCGTGAGCCCGCGAACGTGCGGCACCGCGGCGAGCTGCGTGTCCTTGAGGTATTGCAGCAGCGCGCCCGCGGCCGCCACGCCCAAGGGCGCGTCCTCGACGTCGAAGCCCGAAAGATCGCGTGTGGCGAATTGGCGGCAGAGGTGCTCGCGCCCGGTATCGCTACGGAAATGCCAGCTGGGTCGTTCGCGCAGCCGCGCGCGCCCGGCGAGGCCTTCGGGCCGCTCGCCGTCCTCGGCGACGAGAAGCTCGGCGGGCCTGAGCCGCTCGAGCTCGGCATTGAGCGCCTCGGCATTCTCGAGCGCGGTGACCCAGAAGCGCCCGCTCGCCAGATCCAGCCAGGCGAGACCGTAGCTCGGCGGGCTCTGTGGCGCGCCCACGGCGAGGGCGGCGAGATAGCTCGAGCGCTTGGCGTCGAGCAGGGCCTCGTCGGTCAGGGTGCCGGGCGTGACGACCCGAACGACCCGGCGCTCCACCGGCCCCTTGGCGGCACGCGGATCGCCGATCTGCTCGCAGATCGCCACCGATTCGCCGAGCCGCACCAGGCGCGCGAGGTAGTTGTCGACGGAGTGCGCCGGCACGCCGGCCATCGGAATCGGCTGGCCGGCCGACTCGCCGCGGGTCGTCAGGGCGATGTCGATGAGCTTGGCGGCGCGGCGCGCGTCGTCGTAGAAGAGCTCGTAGAAATCCCCCATGCGATAGAGCAGCAGCGTGTCCGGGAACCCGGCCTTGAGGCTCAGGTACTGCTGCATCATCGGCGTATGGGCTTTGGTCGCGGCGTTCATCGGCAGACCGCTATTGTAAGCGCGCGGGTTAAGATCGGCGCATGCGCGTTGTCCATCTCGAAGCCGGCATGCAGCTCTTCGGCGGCGTGCGGCAGCTACGCTATCTCGTCCAGGGCCTCGGGCGCCTCGGCGTCGACAACGTGCTGCTCTGCCCCCGGGGCAGCGCGATCGCGGGCTCGGGAACGCCGGCCGAGGTCATCGAGCTTGCGATGCGCGGCGATCTCGATTTCGGAATGCGCCGCCGGATCGCCGAGGTGCTGCGCGCCGTGCGGCCGGATCTCCTGCACGTGCATTCACGCCGCGGCGCGGACCTCTACGGCGGCTTCGCCGCGCGTCGCGCCGGCGTCGCCGCGGTGCTGACGCGCCGGGTCGAGAGCGTCGAGCCCGGCCCCTGGGCACGCTTCAAGTACGCCGCTTACGATCGCGTCATCGCGATCTCAAGGGCGATTCGCGCGCAACTCGTCGACGACGTCGGGCTTGCGCCCGGCCGGGTCGCGCTCGTGCCCAGTGCCGTGGACACCGAGCTGTTTCATCCCACCGGCACGCGCGGGCGCTTGACGGACGCCTTCGGCCTGCCGGCGGACGCGCGCGTGCTCGGCTGCATCGCGCAGCTGATCCCGCGCAAGGGGCATGAGCTCCTATTGCGCAGCTTCGCGCGCCTGGCGGCGCGCTTTCGGCGCTTGCATCTGGTGTGCTTCGGCGAGGGCGGCTTGCGCGCGACGCTCCAGCGCCGCATCGAAACCTTGGGCCTGAGCTCGCAGGTCAGGCTCGCGGGCTTCAGAACGGACATCGCCGAGCTGATTCCTGAGCTCGATCTGCTGGTGCATCCGGCCGAGCGCGAGGGGCTCGGCGTGGCGGTGCTCGAGGCCATGGCTGCCTGTGTGCCGGTCGTCGCCTGCAGCGTCGGCGGCGTCGTCGACCTCATCGAGGACGGGGTGACCGGCTTGCTCGTGCGCCCGGGCGACGAGCTCGGCCTCACCGATGCGATCCAACGCGCGCTCACCGACTCGGCGCTGCGGACCCGTCTTGCGGACCGCGCGCGGCGAGTGGCCGAGACGGAGTTTTCGGTCGCGCGCATGGTAGAAGCTAATCTCGAGATCTATCGACAGGTGCGACGGGAACATGGCCGAAACCGATGAGGCGCTGGCGGCGCTCGCGCGCGAGCTCGGCGGCGCCTTGAGGAAGGCGGGCGTCAAGGTCGCGACCGCGGAGTCCTGCACGGGCGGCTGGCTCGCCAAGAGCATCACCGACGTCGCCGGCAGCTCGGCGTGGTTCGGCTGGGGCGTCGTCAGCTATTCGAACGCGGCCAAGGCGAGCCTGCTGGGGGTGCCCGAGACGCTGCTGGCGGCGCACGGCGCGGTCAGCGAGCCGGTGGTCAAGGCAATGGCGGAAGCCGCGCGACGCAGCGGCGGCGCCGACCTCGGCGTCGGCATCAGCGGCATCGCCGGGCCCGACGGCGCGACCCCCGGCAAGCCCGTCGGCACGGTCTGGGTCGCTTGGGCGAGCGGTGACGGCACTCGGGCCGAGCATCGCCTGTTCGCGGGCGACCGCGACGCCGTGCGCCGGCAGAGCGTCGCGCTGGCGCTCTGTGGGCTCTTGGCCGAGCTCGACCGGCGCCCGGCTTGACGGCGCCGGTTTCGGCAGCGCAGGCCGGAGGCCCGGCGCCGCGCCGGCGGGTGTTCTTCGCGCTCTGGCCGGACGCGGCGACGCGCAAGGCGATCGTGCGTGCGAGCCGCCAGGCGGTGCGCCGCAGCGGCGGGCGGGCGGTGCCGGAGGCGAATCTGCACATCACGCTCGCGTTCCTCGGCCCGATCACGCCCGAGGATCTCGATCGCGTGCTGGCGATCGAGCCGCCGCCTTGCCGACCCTTCGGGCTCAGGCTCGAGCGCCTCGGCTTCTGGGACGGCTCGCGCGTGCTTTGGATCGGCCCGGCGGAGACCCCGCCGGCGTTGCTCGAGTTCGAGCAAGCGCTTTGGGACGGGCTCGTGGCGCTCGGCTTTACGCGCGAGCGGCGCATTTACCAGCCGCACCTGACGGTGGCGCGCAAGGCGCAGGCGGCGCGCGGCGAGGTGACGGCCGTGACCTGGCCGGTGTCGGGCATCGCGCTGGTCGAGTCGCGGCCGAGCCCGCGCAGCGCGCGCTACGAGGTGCTGCGCGAGTGGGCTTTCGCGTGAGGCTGTCGGAAGACGCGGGAGCGGCGATATAGGCCCTCTCGGTCAGAGTTTCACATTCCCTCGAGGACCTATATCCCCGCTCCCGCGTCCTCCGGGTCGCCGTGGCGTTTGGGGCGTGAAGGCGGCGCCATGGGTGCTCGAAGGAATGTGAAACTCTGACTGAGAGCGCCCATGGCGCCGCCTTTACGCCGCGCGGAGTAATTCTCGGTCGAGCGGCGAAAAAGCAGCGATGTTCCGGCTCCGAATCTGTGGAATAATCGAGCGCACATCTTTCTTCGTAGCACTCATAGCCCGGGACACACATATGGACGACAATCGCAAGAAAGCACTCGCCGCCGCCCTAGGACAGATCGAAAAGCAATTCGGCAAAGGCTCCGTCATGCGTCTCGGAGACGCGATGGCGAGCCGCGATATCGACGTCATCTCGACGGGCTCGCTGGGGCTCGATATCGCTCTGGGCGTGGGCGGTTTGCCGCGAGGCCGCGTCGTCGAGATCTACGGCCCGGAGTCCTCGGGCAAGACCACGCTGACGCTGCAGGTCGTCGCCGAGGCGCAGAAGCTGGGCGGCACGGCCGCGTTCGTCGACGCCGAGCATGCGCTCGACCCGGGCTACGCCGAGAAGCTCGGCGTCAAGGTCGACGAGCTCCTGATCTCGCAGCCGGATACCGGCGAGCAGGCGCTCGAGATCACCGACATGCTGGTACGCTCCGGCGCCGTCGACGTCGTCGTCGTCGACTCGGTCGCGGCGCTGACGCCCAGGGCCGAGATCGAAGGCGAGATGGGCGATATGCACGTCGGCCTGCAGGCACGGCTCATGTCGCAGGCGCTCAGGAAGCTCACGGGCAACATCAAGCGCTCCAATTGCATGGTCATCTTCATCAACCAGATTCGCATGAAGATCGGCGTCATGTTCGGCAATCCGGAGACGACCACCGGCGGCAACGCGCTCAAGTTCTACGCGTCGGTGCGGCTCGACATCCGCCGCATCGGCGCCATCAAGAAAGGCGACGAGGTGGTCGGCAACGAAACCCGCGTCAAGGTCGTGAAGAACAAGATCGCGCCGCCGTTCCGCCAGGCCGAGTTCGAGATTCTCTACGGTCACGGCATCTCCCGTGAGGGCGAGATCATCGATCTCGGCGTCGCCGAGAATCTCGTCGAGAAATCCGGTTCCTGGTACAGCTGCAAGGGCGATCGCATCGGCCAGGGCAAGGAGAACGCGCGCGACTATCTCATCGAGCATCCCGACGTCGCCGCGCAGATCGAGGCGCAGATCCGCGCCAAGCGGCTCCCCGGGCCGGTGGAGATTCCGATCGAAGAGGCGGCGGAGGGTGCCGCTCGCAAGCAAGCCTGATCCGGACGCGGATCCGGCCGACGCCGAGCGGCGTTGCCGCCGGCAGGCCATGGACTTGCTGGCGAGGCGCGAGCACAGCCGGCTCGAGCTCGAGCGCAAGCTCGCTACCGGCGGCTTCGAGCCGCTCCTGATAGCGGCCGTGCTCGACGGCTTGCAGCGGGACCGCCTGTTGGAGGAAAGCCGCTACCTCGAGAGCTTCATCCGCGCGCATGCGCGCAAGGGCAAGGGCCCGGCGCGCATCCGCCTCGAGCTCAAGGAGCGCGGCGTCGCCGACGGCCCGATCCGCGACGCGCTGGCGCTCGCCGGCTTCGACTGGGTGGCGCTCGCGGCCGAGGCCCGGGCGAAACGCTTCGGAATGGTTCGGCCGAAAGACTTCAAGGAACGTGCGCGGCAGGCGAGATTCCTGCAATACCGGGGCTTTACGACCGATCAAATCAATGCGGCACTGGATCTTGCGGCCGATTAGCATTAGCGTGCGTTCCCCGACGCCGGGGGCACCCGCGAGAGCCGTAGTCCAGTGAACCGCACCAGCAACGAGCTGCGCCGAGCCTTTCTCGACTTCTTCGCCGCGCGCGACCACGAAATCGTGCCGGGCTCGTCGCTGGTGCCCCACGACGATCCGACGCTGCTGTTCACCAACGCCGGCATGGTGCAGTTCAAGGACGCCTTTCTCGGCCGCGAGCAGCGCAAGCTGCCGCGCGCGGCGAGCGCGCAACGCTGTGTGCGCGCCGGCGGCAAGCACAACGATCTCGAGAACGTCGGCTACACCGCGCGCCATCACACTTTGTTCGAGATGCTCGGCAATTTCAGCTTCGGCGATTATTTCAAGCACGAAGCGATTCACTACGCCTGGGAATTCGTCACCCGCGTGCTCGAGCTCCCGCCCGAGCGGCTCTGGTGCACGGTGTTCGAGGACGACGAGCTCGCCGCGCGCATTTGGCTCGAGGACATCGGCATCGATCCGAAGCGCTTCCGCCGGTTGGGGCTCGAGGACAACTTCTGGGCGATGGGCGACACGGGGCCTTGCGGTCCTTGCAGCGAGATTTTTTACGACCACGGGCCGCAGATCGCCGGCGGCCCGCCCGGCTCGCCCGAGGAGGACGGCGACCGTTACGTCGAGATCTGGAATCTCGTGTTCATGCAGTTCGAGCGCGACGCCGAAGGCACGCTCGCGCCTCTGCCCAAGCCCTCCGTCGACACCGGCATGGGGCTCGAGCGGCTCGCCGCGGTGATGCAGGGCGTCCATTCCAACTACGAGACCGACCTCTTCGCCGCGCTCATCGAGGACGCGATGGAGCTCACGCGCACGCCGGACGCGGCAAGCAAGTCCCTGCGCGTGATCGCCGATCACATCCGCGCCTGTTCGTTTCTGATCGCCGACGGCGTGCTGCCGGGCAACGAGGGCCGCGGCTACGTCCTGCGCCGCATCATCCGCCGCGCCGTTCGGCACGGCTACAAGCTCGGCACCGAGGAGCCGTTCTTCCACCGGCTCGTCGCCTCCCTCGAGGCGCAGATGGGCGGGGCGTATCCCGAGCTCAAGGTGCAGCGCACGCACGTCGAGCGGGTGCTGCGGCAGGAAGAGGAGCGCTTCGCCGAGACGCTGTCGCACGGGATGGGGATACTCGAGGAAGCCATCGCAGCGCTTCCGGCAGGCGCGCGCATCCCGGGAGAGACGGTGTTCAAGCTCTACGACACTTTCGGTTTCCCCGAGGACCTGACGGCCGACATCGCCCGCGAGCGGGGCCTTACGATCGACCACGCCGGCTTCGAGCAGGCGATGGACGCGCAGCGCGAGCGCGCGCGCAAGGCGAGCCGCTTTGCCGTCGGCGACAGCAAGCTGCCGCAAGTCGACGCGGCGACGAGCTTCGTCGGCTACGAGACGCTCGAAGCGGCGGCGATGGTCGTCGCGCTCTACGCCGGCAGCGAGCCGGTCGACTCGCTCGAGACGGGCGAGAACGGCATCGTGGTGCTCGACGCCACGCCCTTCTACGCCGAGAGCGGCGGGCAGGTCGGCGACAGCGGCGCGCTCGTGTCTCAAACCGCCGAGTTTCAGGTCGAGGACACGCAGAAGCTCAAGCTCGCGCACGGGCATATCGGCCGCGTGCGACGCGGCCGGCTCACCGTCGGCGATCGCGTGCAAGCCCGCGTCGATGCGCCGCGCCGCGAGGCGATCGTGCTGCATCACTCGGCGACACATCTGCTGCACGCGGCGCTGCGCAAAGTGCTCGGACCTCACGTGCAGCAGAAAGGCTCGCTGGTCGCGCCGGACCGCCTGCGTTTCGACTTCTCGCACTACCAGGCCGTGAGCCCGGCCGAGCTCGAAACCGTCGAGCGGCTCGTGAACGCGCAGATCCGCGGCAACGCCGCGGCCGAGATCCGCGAGATGCCCTACAGCCAAGCGATCGCCGCCGGCGCGCTGGCGTTCTTCGGCGATAAGTACGCGGACGAGGTGCGCGTGCTCAAGCTCGGCCCGCTCTCGACGGAGCTTTGCGGCGGCACCCACGTGAGTCGCACCGGCGACATCGGCGGCTTCAAGATCACCTCCGAGAGCGGCATTGCAGCCGGCGTCAGGCGCATCGAAGCGGTGACCGGCGCGGTCGCCGAGGCCTGGCTCGGCGCCAACCAGCAGCGGCTGCAAGACGTCGCCGCCCTGCTCAAGAGCGCGCCTGAGGAGGTTGTCGACAAGGTCGGCCAGCTACTCGAGCGCCAGCGCGGCCTCGAGCGCGAGCTCGAGGGCCTCAGAGGCCGACTCGCCTCGGGCGACGGCCGCGACCTGCTCGAGCGCGCCGTGGAGGTCAAAGGCGTCAAAGTGCTCGCCGCGCGGCTCGACGGTGCCGATTCCAAGGCGCTCAGGACCGCCGCCGATCAGCTCAAGGACCGTCTCGGCTCGGGAGTGGTCGTGCTCGGCGCGGTCGAGGCCGGCAAGGTGCGCCTCGTCGCCGGCGTGACCGCGGATCTGACGGCGACCCTCAAGGCCGGCGAGCTCATCCGGCCGGTCGCCGAGCACGTCGGCGGCCGCGGCGGCGGCAGGGCGGATTTCGCCCAGGCCGGCGGCAACGAGCCCGAGAAGCTCGACGCGGCGCTGGCGCTGGTCCCCGGCCAGGTGGCCGCGGCCCTACCCTGAGCTCTGGAGTCGATCCGAACAAGTCGTTGCCCCCGGGGCAAAATGGATTAACATAGGTCCACCGGAGCGTTGCGTGCAGCGTTCCGGTCACAAGGGGGGCCGGCCGCAACTTAACAAGACCAAGGCCGGCCAAGCCCGGACGCTCCTGAGCTTCGCAGCTCGCTGCGGGCCTGATTCTAAAGCTCCGGTGCCGAAGGGCGGTCACGAGCGCTTCAGCGAACAAGCCGCGCGGGACGACGTGGCGGGCGCTCGGTGACGACGACCGAGAAGGAGTTTGGCTATGCTGATCTTGACCCGGCGGGTGGGGGAGACGGTGGTGATTGGCGACGACGTCACCGTGACTGTTCTTGGCGTAAAAGGCAATCAGGTGCGTTTGGGTGTGAACGCGCCGAAGCAAGTCGCCGTGCATCGCGAGGAAATCTACGAGCGCATCAGGCGCGAGCAAGCCCACGAAGAAGCCGCGCCGGCGCAAGCCGTAGGCGCCGGCCGCTAACGGCTCGAGCGCCAGCGACAACGCACTCGTCGCATTCGTGCTCAAAGCATGGGACCCGGCGCGCCGCGCGCTCGCCTGGCTGCGGTTTGCTCGTTAGAATCAAGATTGCGCGGAGAGGTGGCTGAGTGGTCGAAAGCGCTCCCCTGCTAAGGGAGTAAGGGCACAAAACGCCCTTCGAGGGTTCGAATCCCTCCCTCTCCGCCATACTGCCTTATTAGTCAGTATGTTACCTGACATGTGCCGGGTCTGTCCCACATCAAGTCCCACAAACATTCGAAGAGACGATCGGTACATTTGCCTACCTTTCGGCGCGATGCGGTCAAGGCCCTGCGGACTGCCGCTGGAAAAATAACTTCCCTTCGTCGGTTGCCGCTTTCGAAACGACGATCGCGCGCGACGTTGCCGAGAGAAGCCATCGGATCATCCGTACCGTTCGCTACATGGAATTGTCAGCCGATCGATTCGCCATCCGCTGGATCTACGACTCCAGTCTTCTCTGGTATTCGCGCCCCAGGTGACGTGCCACCGGTCGTTTGCAACCAAACGGTCAATCAGCAGGGTATCGCGACCGGCCGTCTCGGAGTACCCCGGTCACTGGAACGACCAAACGAGCTGAAACCGTGCGTCGGAACTCGGCCAGCTGCGGCCCTTATTCGACTTGCCGAGGACTGCTACGAAGCCGTCCGTGTAGCGGGAGCCTTGAACGGCTTGCAATGCGCGCTCCTACGAGTGCCCCGACCGGTTCTGAGGCCGGGCAATGCCGAAGGCAGCTGGTGAGCTAGCGTCCGTCCCTGCTCAGGGCGTGGCCCGTATCGATGGCCGCCTGGCCCTGCGCCGCGTCAGCAAGCGTGAGATATGAAAAACGTTCAACGCGACGAAGAACAAGTTCCACCAGACGACAGTCATGAGCGGCTCCGGTTGCAGATAGAAATAGCCGACCAGACACATCGCGGCCGTGATCGTGAGCGCGCGCAGGCGCAATATGTCCTGCACGAAGTAGGACGCCAAATAGAGCGTATTCGCGATATAGATTAAGGCTTCCATTGTTTTGGCTTACCCTTACCGAATGATGGCCCGGCCGGTCCGCTCACCCCGGCGCACAAGACACAGGGGTTCGCGGTGCCGGAGCCGCGGGACGGTATCAGGCGGATCGCTTGGTGACGACAACCTCCACATACTCGGCCGGGACGACCATCGTGCCGTCATGGGCGACGTTGCAGCGGTCGATCAACGCGAGCAGGTCGATGGTAAGCTGCTCCTGCGCGGCCTCCTCGAGGGCGCCGAACGCCTTTTGCAGCGGACCATAGACCTCGCGCCAGAGCTCGAGCCAGTGGCGCGGCGACTTGTAGCGCCACACGTAGGTCTCTGCGGTGATTTCGATCGTGTTTGAATCCGTGTCGAATAGCTCGTTGAGGCGGTCCCTCGTGCCCCAGAGCGCCGGGGACTTGAGTCCCGCGGGCGGCGGCAGGTGTTTGCCGATCGTCTTGAACAACTGGCCGATGAAGCTCTCCGGCGTCCAGTTCGCGAGACCAATTTTCCCACCCGGACGGGTGACGCGCAGCATTTCGGCCGCGGCGCGATCCTGATCGGGTGCAAACATCACCCCGAAGCTCGAGGTGACGATGTCGAACGAGGCATCGGCGAACGACAGCTGCTCGGCATCAGCCTCTTGAAACGAAATCTCGAGACCTTCGCTTTCGGCGCGTTGTCTGCCGCGCTCGAGGAGCGCGGGCACGTAGTCGGTCGACGTCACGTCGCAGAAGCGGCGTGCGGCGGCGAGCGAGACGTTGCCGTTGCCGGCGGCCACATCGAGGACGCGCTGGCCGGAGCGGACATCGAGTGTCTCGCAGAGGCGCTCGCCCACGATCTGGAGCGTGGTGCCGACTACGGAGTAGTCGCCAGCGGTCCAGGCCGCGCGTTGTTTGGACTTGATCGCGACAAAATCCGGCGTGGCGGATGGGGCGGGGGCGATCGATATTGTGTTGAGGTTGGTCATTCTGGTATCTCCTTGTATTGTGGGACTGCGGGGTTGACAGCGACTTCGAGATGTCCATATTCAGGAATACGCCGCGGGGAAGCTTGCAGGCGGAATGGAGAATTCCTGCAGACCCCCTGTAGAACGCCCGTTTGACCCCCGCCACCTTCTACGAAAATGGTGTTCCCCGATGGTTTACCGCTTCGACACCTTTGAGTTGGACATGGATCGCTTTGAATTGCGAAGAGACGGCGCGCCTGTGGCGGTCGAGCCCCAGGTGTTTGCGTTGCTGGCGCTGTTGGTCACCAATCGTGAACGCATGGTCCCTAAGGACGAGATCCACGAGAGGATATGGAGTGGCCGGATCGTGTCCGAGGCCGCTTTGAGCAGTCGGATCCGGTCGGTTCGGCACGCCATAGGCGACGATGGCGGTGCCCAGCGCTTGATCCGCACAGTACACGGAAGGGGATTCCGATTTGTCGGGGAAGTCACTGATGTCATGGGCGTGGTGACATCACCCGACCAGTCCAACGCGAAGCTCGTGCCTGATAGCGCCGCAGCCGGGTCGGACACGACGCGCCCCGTCATCGCCGTGCAGCCGTTCGCCAACTTGTCGGACGCCGCCGAGCAGGCGTATTTTTCCGATGCCATCACGACCGACATCGTCACCAACCTGTCGAAGCACCGTTGGCTGGACGTGATCGCGCGCAACGCGATGCTCGGCAGCGACGGCAAACCGGGCGATGTCCGGCAACTCGCCCGCGAGCTCGGGATCGCGTATGTCGTGGAGGGGAGCGTGCGCCGGGCGGGGAGCCGAATACGCGTGACGGCGCAGCTGCACGATGCCACCACCGGTATCAACCTCTGGTCCGATCGCTACGATCGCGGTCTCGAGGATGTATTTGCCGTCCAGGACGAGATCACTGCAATGATCGCGGCTCGCGTGGAACCGGAGATCGGGCTGGCGGAGCGGCAGAAAGTGTTGCGAGCCGGCAGCCGCGACCTGCGCGCTTGGGACTGTTACCACCTCGGCTTGGCGCAGTTCTTCCGGTTCACCACCGAGGGGAGCCGGGAAGCGCAACGGCTGCTTCAGCAGAGTTGCGAACTCGATCCGAACTTCGGCGAGGCGCATGCGTGGTGGGCGTACGCCGTGGTTCTCGGGATGGTCTATTGGGACACGGAACCCACTGACGACCTGCTTGACCGGGCACTGGCCGCGACGAGACGGGCGCTCGATCTCGACGATCAGAACGCCGTGTTCTATGCGCTGAAGGCTCGCGTGCAACTCGCGCGGGGAGAATACGAGAGCGCGATCGCCGAGAACGAGATCGCGATCAGCCTGAACCCGACCCTCGCCGCCGCTCATTGCGGGCTGGCTGATTCGCTCGCCTATGAAGGGCGCTATGAGGAGGCGATTGAAGGGTTTCAACGCGCCATCGACCTCAGCCCGAACGACCCCCAGCGCTGGGCGTTTCTCACCTACGGGGCACTCGCGCTGATCCTCATGGGCGACTACGAAGCCGCGATTACATGGGCCGATCGCGCGAGCCTGATTCCAAACTGTCAATACTGGACGACCGCGCACAAGGCCGTGGCACTCGCCCTTCTCGACCGGCGCGACGAGGCGCGCAAGACCCTCGATCGACTCCTGGAGGAGAAGCCGGAGTTTTCGCGCATGTTTGCCCGGAAGAAACTCTTCTATCTGAAACGACCCGAGCAAGTGCGGCTCTATCTCGACGGGCTCAAGGAGGCCGGCGTGCCGGATCGGTAAAGTAATGAACCAGGCTGTCGGTCGACCGCCGCCATACGTAAGCTCACACCCCGGCGACAGCCTCGAAATCAGCCAAGTCCCGCGCATATTTCAAACAGGCGACAACGTCCTCCGCCGTGATATCCGGATACTCGCGCAGGATGTCCTCCGTGGACTCGCCGGCGGCGACGTAGCCGAGGATCAATGCCACAGGTATGCGTGTCCCCTTGATGCACGGCTTGCCGTGCAGAATCTGGGGATCAACCTCAATGTGATCGTGCCAATCGGGTTCATGACGTCTGACTCTCGGGCCAAAGCGAGGCGGACCCAGGGTCGGAATCGGCATTTCTGCGCCGCGATTCATCAGCTCCGAGCGCGCATTCAATCTTCACCGACCTTTATCGGAGGCATTTCCGACGCCCCATCACACTTGAACGCCCGCGAGTCGTTAGGCCCGGCTCGACCGATTCTGTGGAAAAACCCTGCTTCTCGCGAGGGGTCATATTTCAGTTGCGCGTTGAGCGACTTTCCCTACTCTAGATACAAGGGGGTAGCGATCAGGAGGTGAAGACTCGCTCAGACGCCCCTCAGGAGCTGAGACAGCAGCTCCAGGTTGCGCGTCTGATCTTCGAAAAAAATCGCATCGAATTTCGTCAGTGAAGAATTTCGGAGTTTTTCAACGGTATCGGCCAGAACGTGACGCTCGGTTTCGTCTCAGAATCGGTAACGCATGTGGCAACTCGTCAGCGAGACATCCGGGCCCATCTGAATATCGAAAACTCCGATTCGCTCGAAACCCAAAGCGGAGTAAAAGCACTCTGCATTTAAGGACGAGTAGCACTCAAACTCGCGAATGCCAGACGCGCGGGCGTCCTCTTCACATCTCCGAAAGATGGCGCGTCCGATCCCTTTCCTGGTCCAGTCGGGGTGAGTTCCAAAGTGCCGAATATGGCCTACACCTTCCACTGCGGTCTCTCCCCCCGGATGTTCTCGAGTCCAGCCACCGCAGCCAACAGCGGTCCCGTCCTCTGACTCTGCCACGTAGAACGTGCCAGACGAGAGTAGTTTAGGGTTGGCGCGAGTCATTTGCTCCAGCGCGGGGTCAAGCATCGCGGAATCGTAGGTTGACTTCATCAGTATCGGATACGACGCTTGAAGTAGCTCGGATACAGTCGCGATATCATCGGCATCGGCTTTCCTGACTGAGTATCTGGTCTGAACCATTTACGACCAATCCAATAAGTTCGTGACAGTCCGGTTCGGGTCGTACTGAGCCTGCCGCATCATACCGCCCGACCGACAGCCTTCGGGGAATCGCGGTCGCCCGAATGGCCGAACTGGGGACAATCGCCCGTCAGCCCACGGCCAGCGGGTGTTGGGTCAGGGTGTGCGATCGAACGGTCAACAGGCGTTGAGGGCCGAGAACGTACGTGAGCTTGCGTTTCCACGCCAAGGGGCGCTGACGGTTTCGCAAAATACGAAAGTTTCGTATAATGCGGACATCGTTTTGCTTTGGGAGATGGGCTATGGCCAGAGTCCCTGCCAGCGAATTTCAGCGCGAGTTTGGCCGCCTACGGGGCGTGGCCCATCGGGAAGCGGTGATTGTGACCAGTCACGGTCGCGATGATGTAGTGTTGCTGTCGGCCGAGGAATACCAGCGCCTGCGAAGCCTGGATCGACGGGCCATGCATGTCTCCGAGCTCACCGACGACGATCTTGCCGCGCTGGATGCAGTGGAGATCCCAGCAGAAGCCGCGCGCTACAACCACGAAATGACCTGACCACCCCACGATGGCCCTTCCACTCCCCCAACCGGGTGAGGTCATCCGTTATGCCTATCTCTGGTGGAACGAAGCACGCATGGGCGGGGAGGATGGGGCCAAGGACCGTCCGTGCAGCGTCGTGCTGACCCGCATCACCGATGCCGGTCGTACGGTGGCGTATGTTCTTCCCATCACGCACACGCCACCCCTCAAAAAGGAAGACGGCGTAGAAATCCCGCAAGCCACCAAACGGCGTCTCGGATTGGATATCGAACGGTCGTGGATCATAACGACGGAACTCAATCGATTCACTTGGCCTGGCCCTGATCTGAGACCGACCGCTGCCGGCGAATACGTCTACGGCTATTTGCCGGAGAAACTGATGCGCATTGTGTTGAGGCAGGTCAAGGAACACGCTCGGGAGAAACAACTCAAGAGTGTTGTGAGAACGGAGTGACCAGCTACATCGCCAGCGTCAAGGCGCAACTTCCGGAGCTGGGGTGCGCAAAGTGAGTAACTACCTATGACGCGGCCTGCTTGTTCGGTTTGGCTCTGGCGGGCTATGGCGCCAACGAACCCACGGGCGGATATTCTGGCGCCGCACAACCGGGTGGGCTCGGCCAACGAGCTGCGCTGAATCCGCGGACGAAGGTTCGAATCCTCCCTCTCCGCCATCACCTCCTGCGGAGGATTTTATCGCTTCTCCTGTACGGACCAGCCCGATCGGCTCGCGGCAACCAGGCTCGCCCAATCATCCGGCGGATTGCCTCGTTCGAGCATCTTCTCGAACACCGCGTAGGGATCGGACTTGCTGCCCGCCGCGCGCAGCGTCTGCTCGTCGTTCACCCAGGCAAACACGATCGTCTTCACCTTGGAATCGTAACGAAAGAACAACCGAAACCGCCGACCGATCTTCGCACGACGCCAGTGACGATGGGCCGGCCCCAACGTGTTGCCCTGCCGGTACTCGTCCCGTGCCGGGTCGCTGGGCACGGCCTCCAGGATCAACAGGCTCAGTGCGCGGAACAGCTTGACGTTGGCGTTGCGCGTGAAGCCCTTCGGGTCGCTGCGCTCTGCGCGCTCGGCCGCAGTGTGCAACTTCCGCAGTTGCTCCACGATGCACTCATGGAACAGCAGTATCCAGCCATGACGCTGCATCAAAGCGCGACTTCGCCCTCGATCTCTTCACCGAGGTCTTCGGCGTGGCCGACGTTGGCGAGCATGGCCCGCGCGAGCTCCTCCGGGAGTGCTCGGACGTTTCGGCACTCGCGGATTTCGGCTTCCAGCAAGCCCAGGAAAGCGCCGATCGCCGGGTCCTCGTGCTCGGTCTCGGCACGGGTGACGACGACTTCGCCGTCGCGCAGCTCGAACGCCACCTTGCCGCCGGTGGTCACACCCAGGGCCTGCCGGATCGACTTGGGCAAGGTGATCTGCCCCTTGGACGTGAGCCTGGCGAGCTCGTGGATGCTGGGCATGCTCGGGTTCCTATCTCTCGTTCTCATGCCCAGAGAGTAAGGAATATTCCTTACCTTGTCAATCCAGGCGAAAATCGGTTCGGTTCAGGGTCACGAGAATCAACCGCCTTACCGCGTTCCGCTTCGCGCACGAGCCGTCGATTTTCGCGAGCTGCGCGCTTGCTTTCCGCTAGGGAATGGCGCAGGCTGATCTGCATAATCTAGCCTTTTGGCTGCCTCGTCACTAGCCGCCCGCTCCCGGGCGCGCCATTCAAGACACCCACAACGAGCCTGATTATTCGCTCTCTGCGCCCGATTCGCGCGCGGTATCTGCATTTGGAGGCCTTGATGGCTATCGGAACAGTCAAGTTTTTTGACGCAGCAAGGGGATTTGGATTCATACAGCCGGAAGACGGCGCGAAAGACGTGTTCGTGCATAAGAGCGCCGTTGAGAGCGCCGGCATGACGACGCTCTCGGAAGGTCAGCGTGTCAGCTATGAGATCGTCACCGAGCGCGGTAAAACAGCGGCCGGTAAATTAGCGGCGGCTTAGGCGCCCTGGCCGGAGCCGCAGTCGAGTGCGGCCCGGTTCGGACGCAAGCATGAGCACGCGACTCCACATAGGCAATTTGCCCTCCTCTGCCACGGAAGCCGATCTCCGCTCAAAGTTCGGGCAGTTCGGAACCGTTGAGTCGGCCATCGTGGTCACCAATGCCCAGACGGGTCGCAGCACGCGCTTCGGCATCGTCGAGATGGCGAATGACGTCGAGGCGCGGGCGGCCATCAACCGGCTGAATATGACTCAGTACGAGGACGTCATCATGTCGGTCAGTGCGATTCGGGTCGGCGGGTAGAAACCGCCGGGAGCAGCGCCGCTATGGCAGGACCAGGTCCGGAAACGCATGCCAAGCGACAACGTGAGCATGCAAAGCGCGAAAAACGTCGCTCGAAAGACGAGCGGCGTGCGGCGCGAAAAGCCGCGAAGCATTCCGACAAGCAGGTGGGCGAGCAGCCCTCTTGAGCATCCTTACGACGACTGCGTCACCTCTGCCCTCACTTTTGGCAGTGCCTCGGGATAGTTCTCCTGCAGGAAGGTGATCAGCTTCTCGCGCACCTCGCAGCGCAGATCCCAGGCGGCGCCGCCGTTCTTGGCGCTCATCAGGGCTCTAAGCTCCAGCGTGCTCTCCTTGCAGTCGGTGACGACCAGGCCGCTGACGCGGCCGTCCCAGTGGGGCGACGCCACGAGGATACGGTCGAGCTCGGCTCGCAGCGCCTCGATCGGGACGCGATAATCGGTATAGAGGAACACCGTGCCGAGCAACTCCGAGGACTGCCGCGTCCAGTTCGTGAACGGATGCTCGAGGAAATAGCTGATCGGTAGTATCAAGCGGCGGTCGTCCCAGATCCTGACGACGACATAAGTCAGCGTGATTTCTTCGATCCGGCCCCATTCGCCCTCGATGACGACAACGTCGTCGAGCCGGATCGGTTGGGTGACTGCAATCTGAAAGCCTGCGAACAGATTGCCGAGCGCGCGCTGCGCGGCGAGGCCGACGACGAGCCCCGCGATGCCGGCGGAAGCGAGCAGGCCCGCGCCGATCTGCCTGAAGCCCGGCAGAAACAACAACAGCACGATGACCGCCGTGAACGAGACGAAGGCGACCAGCACGCCGCGCAGGACGCGCAGCTGCGTGTAGATCCGCCGTGCCTCGAGATTATCGGCCTGCTCGAGCCCGAGCCTTGAGGAGATGAAATCCTCGGCGCCGTATATCACCCGAATCAGCAGGTAGGCCGACACCGCGATCAAAAGCACGGTCAGACCGAGCCGCAGTCGTACGAGCAGCAGCCCTTCGAGCGCCAGAGGCAGACTCAGGTAGACGCCGAGCAGCGGCAGCAGCACTCGTAGGCTACCGGAGCAGCTCTCGAAGAACGCCTCGGCGGCGGTGCGCCACGACTCCGACCGCATCGACGTCGGCGCGAACCGCAAGGCGCCATAGACCGCAAAACCCAAGGCCGCGCCGGCCGCTATCACGGCCATCGCGAGCAGAGCTTCAGTCAGCCGGCCCACGCCACTCAGCCGCGCCGCTCACCGTTGCGGCGGATCCGAATGCGCTCGGCGCGCCGCTGCGTTGCCGACAGCACCTCGAACCTGAAGCCGTTCCACGCGACGACGTCGCCCGCGACCGGGATCCGCCCGACGAGCTCCGCGACGAGGCCGCCGGGCGTGGTGATCTCCGCCGTCGGCGGCCAATCGAATCCCAAGCTCTCGCCGATCTTGCGCATCTCCACCGAGGCGAGCACCTCGAGCGAGCCGTCGTCGCCCCGCCACATGTCCTCGACCTGGCTGTCGCTTTCGTCGGCGATCTCGCCGACGATCTCCTCGAGGACGTCCTCGAGCGTGACGATGCCCTTCACGCCGCCGTACTCATCGACGACGATGGCGAGATGGCTCCTCGATTCCTGGAACATTCTGAGCAGGCTGTTGAGCGGCTTGCCGTCCGGGATGATCAGCGGCTCGCGGATGATCGCATCCCAATCGACGGGCTCGCCGGGCCGCTCCTGGACGTGCACGAGCAGCTCCTTGGCGAGCACCATGCCCGCGACCTGATCGAGATCGTCGGTCCTCGAGAACGGCAGGCGGCTGTGCTGCGACGACTTGATGATCTCGAGGTTCTCCGCGAGGCTGAGCTCCGCGGACAGGAAAGTGACGTCTTGCCGTGGCACCATGACCTGGTGCACGCGCATCTGCGCAAGCCGCGTGGCGCCGACGATCATCCCGGCAGTCTTGGGCCCGAACACGCCTTCGCTGCGCGCCAGTGCGGCGAGCAGGCGAATTTCCTCGATCGAGGTCGTAGGATTACGGTCGGCGCGGCGCAAACGCCGCGAGATCGTCCCCGTGAGCGCGACCAGCGGCCTGAGCGCTAGAGTCAACACGCGGATGCTGTAGGCGACGGGCTCGGCAAGCCGCTTGGCGTTCGCAACGCCCAAGGTTTTCGGAATGATCTCGGTGAACAGCAGCACCGCGATCGTGAACACGATCGTGAATATCCACAGGGTCTCGGCGTTGAAGGCGTCCTCGTAGCTCGCGCCCGCAACCGCGGCGCCGACCGTGTGGGCCATCGTGTTGACGATCAGGATCGCGGCGATCGGCACGTCGATGCTGCGCTTGAAATCCTTGAGGAGCTTCCCTGAGGGCTTGCCGGCGGCGACCAGCGCCTCGACGTCGGCGGCGCCGATCGAAAGCAGCACCGATTCCATGATGGAGCATAGGAACGACATGACCAGCGCCAGCGATACCGCGGCGACGAAAGTCAACATGAAGCCCTCCGGCGCAGTCGTTGAGTGAGCGTCTAGGGTAACGCGCCTGCCGGCGACGCGCGACAGGCACGCGCCGCAAAAAAAACGGCGCCCCGTCGGGAGGCGCCGTCGTCAGTCTCTAAGCTCGTCGAGGCTTTCTAGTTGGAGGCACCGAAACGCGCCGTGAACTCGACGCCCCAGATATCGGGAGCCTGGTAACCGACCTCCCACACGCCCGAGCGGCCCGCGCCGCAGAGATTGATGATCCGCTCGTCGGTGATGTTGTAGCCGAATACCGAGGCCTCCCAGTTGCCCGCGGGCGGCGCGTAGGTCGCGCGCAGGCGCCACTTCGAATAGCCGTCCTGCAGGCACTGGGTCGAGTTCTGGCCGACGACCTCCTGGCCGTAGTCGTACTCGTCCTGGATGTAGACGCCGAGCTGCGGACGCAGCGTGCCGCCGTTGGCAAGCGTGAACTCGTGCTCGATGAACGCGTTGATCGTCCACTCGGGTATACGGGCCAGGATTGCCGTATCCGACAGATCGTCGAAGCCGAAGGTATCGGGATTGAAGGCCACGAACGAGCTGTACTCCTGATCGAGCATGCCGAGGTCGACCGACAGGAAGCCGTTGTCCCAGGGTACGGCACGAAGCTCGAGCTCGATGCCGGTGATGTCGACGTCGGATACGTTCTGCGTGAGCTCGATGTTCTGATCCGGGCCGAAGATGCCGTCGGGGTTTGCGAGCGTGATCGACTCCTGCTTGTCCGTGTACTTCATGAAGAACACGTCGGCCGCCATGCGCAGGCGCCCGTCGAGCAGCGAGCCCTTGAAGCCGACCTCGTAGTTCGTCACGAACTCGGCGCCGAAGGCCTTGAGCGGCGCGAACTCGGGTACCAGGTTGACGTTGAGCTCGTCGTTGAACGCGCCCGTCAGATAACCCTCCGAGATCAGGAAGTAGACGATGCCGCTGTCGATGGTATCGCCCGGCGTCAGGTGGCGCGTCAGGCTCGCCATGAACGTGGGCTCGCTGTAGGTCGCGCGCTCGTTGTTATAGACGCCGTTCTCGAGCACCTGCTCCCGGTTCAGCAAGATCGTCGGCGCGCACATCTCGGTCGGTGGCGGGTCGCCGGGGTTGTTGTGGCTGCAAGATCCTTGGACGACCGTGACCTCGACGTTCTCGAGCGTACGCGTGTCGTCCGTGTAGCGGCCGCCGACGGCGAGCTCCCAGGCCTCGCTGATTGTGTAGTTGAAGTGCGCGTAGACGGCGTTCGACTCGGCCGTCACGTAGTCGTTGTTGGCGTTGATGCCGTCGAAGACAGAGTCCGGCAGGCGCTCGAAGATGTCCTGACCGGCGAGCGCGCAGAAGACGTCGTCGTCCGGCAGGCCGTTGATCGTGTCGGCGACCGGGTCGTAGGCTGCCTGCCATTGGCTCAGGCAAGTGCGATCGCCGGCCTTGCTGACGTCGTCGAGGTAATAGAAGCCCGCGACCATGTTCAGGCGCTCGTTGATATCGCCCGTGAAGAGCACCTCGAACTCGTTCGATGCGCGGTTCTGGCCGCGCGCGCCGAACGGGCTCATGCCGACGCCGTCGATCTTGAACTCCGTGAAGTCGCGGTCCTGAAGATAGCGGTACTCGTTGTAGCGGCGCGCGGCCTTGAACTGCCAGTTGCCGTTCTCGAACGGACCGTAGGCCTCGCCGGTGTCGTAGGTCGCGTCGATCGTGATCCACTCGTTGTCGACGTAGGACTTGGTGTCGAAGTCCTGGGAGGTCACGTAGTCGCCCATCGAGCGCGTGATCTGGCAGGACTCCATCGCGGCGAGCGTCGTGCCGGGGCCGAGAAACTCGACGTTGCCGATGCCGTTGTTGGAGCCGCCCCAAGCGCCGTTGCCGTCGGCGAAGGGACCGGGCAAGCCGGAAATATCCTGGCCGTCGGCTTCGAGCGCGTCGAGCAGGTCGGCGTCCGGATAGGCGTAGCAGGAGTTGGCGAGATCGTCGTCGCGGTCGTACATGAGATTGATCCGCGTGTCGATCGTCCAGTTGTCGCTCGGCAGCCAGCGCAGCGCCGCGCCGAAGGTCTGGGTTTCCGTGCCGGCCGTGTCCTCGCCGAGATGGCGGTTGTACCAGTAGCCGTCATGGCTCTCGTGGCCCAAGTTGAAGCGCGCGTAGAGGTTGTCGGTGATCGGCGTGTTGATCATGCCGCGCACGTCGGCGCGGCCGTAGTCGCCGGCGCGCAGCGTGAGCTCGGAGGCGAAGTCCGGGCCGGGCTTGGCCGTGATGATGTTGACCGCGCCGCCGGTCACGTTCCGGCCGAACAGCGTGCCCTGCGGGCCGCGCAGCACTTCGATGCGCTCGACATCGGCGGTGCTGTTGAAAGCACCCAAGTTGCCGACCTGGATGTGGCCGTCGATGTAGACCGCGGTGCCGAACACCTGAGCCGGGTTCGAGAAGCCGCCGCCGAGTCCGCGGATCCAGAGCTCCGTGTCGTTCGCGCGCACGTCCTCGGCGAGCGCGATGTTCGGCACGACCTCGGACATGTCGATCAGGTTGTAGACGCCCTGCGCCTGCATCGCGTCGGCCGTGATCGCCGCGACCGAGAGCGGCAGGCTCTCAAGACTCTCCTCGCGCCGTCGCGCCGTGACGACGATTTCTTCGAGCATCGCCTGCGCCGAGGCCGATTGCGCCTGCACGGGCGCCGATTCGAACATCAGCGCGCCGACGCAGAGCAAGCCGGAAGTGCGTAAGACAGGATGAATAGTCATGTGGCTCTCCCCCTAGGATAGCTGATCATGCCGCGCGGTTGTGTCAAGGCTACAACGCGAACCCGCCGGCAACCTGTGGGGTGCGCTCGAACAGTGCGACCCCCCACGGGAGTGAAGCTACCCAAGAAATGGCCGTCTTGCAAGGAATTTCGGTCGAGACCCCGGGGCTGAAAGCGGCCTCGGAAAGGCGGGGATCCCGTGGCCTTATCCCAAGGCCGGTTCCGGCGTTGCGTTAAAGCGACGAAAAGCCCGGCATGTTACGTAAACAATTCGGGGGCGCGCACGGCCGGCGCAACGCAGCGAGCGCTGGGGGTGTCGCCGTTAGAGGCCCGCAAGCCAGTCGGCGTCCGAGCCCTCGGCGACGTCGTCGAACAGGAAAGAGCTGAGGTAGCGCTCGCCGGTATCCGGCAGCATCACCAGCAGCACCGAGCCGGCCGGGGCTTGCTCTGCGACCTTGAAGCCCGCGGCGAGCGTGGCGCCGGAGGAGATGCCGACGAAGATGCCTTCCTCGGCCGCGAGCCGGCGCGCCACCGTCTTGCCTTCATCGTCGGTCACGGGCAGGAGCTGGTCGTGCAGGTCGGTGCGCAGCACGTCGGGCAGAAAATCCGGCGTCCAGCCCTGGATCTTGTGCGGCTTCCACTCGGCGCCGCCGATCAGCGAGGCGCCGGCGGGCTCGGTGGCGATGATCTTGACCTCGGGGCGGGCGAGCCTGATGACCTCGCCGGCGCCGGTGAGCGTGCCGCCCGTGCCCCAGCCCGTCACCCAATAGTCGAGCCGTTTGCCTGCAAAATCGCGCAGAATTTCCGCTCCCGTGGTCTGGCGGTGAAACGCCGGGTTGGCGGGGTTGTCGAACTGCCGCGCGAGGAACCAGCCGTGCTTCTCGGCGAGCTCCTTGGCGAGCCTGACCATGCCGGTGCCGCGCTCGGCGGCCGGCGTGAGGATCACCTTGGCGCCGAGCGCGCGCATGATCTTGCGCCGCTCTACCGAGAAGGTCTCGACCATGGTGGCGACGAAGCCGTAGCCCTTGGCCGCGGCGACCATCGCCAGCGCGATGCCGGTGTTGCCGGAGGTCGCCTCGACGATCGTCTGCCCGGGCGCCAGCAGCCCCTTGCGCTCGGCATCGTCGACGATCGCGAACGCGAGGCGGTCCTTGACGGACCCCAGCGGGTTGAAGGCTTCGATCTTGACGTAGATCGTGACGTGCTTGGGCGCGATGCGCTGCAAGCGGACGACGGGCGTATTGCCGATCGTCTCCAGAATGCTGTCGTAGATCATAGGTTTTGTTCTTCAGACCACGAGGCGTTGTCGTTGGCTTTGCGCGTGGTAGCCGCCCTTATAATGCACGAATCCCTCGGGCGCAAACCAGCGGTAGCGCGCGGCAAGCTCGGTCGTCGCACCGACGAGCAACAATGCCGGGCTCTCGACGTCGAGCTCGGCCGAGGCTTCCGCGAGATCGCCGAGCGCGCAAACGATGACGCGCTGCTCGAGCGTCGTGCCGCGCTCGACGATCGCGACGGGCAATGACGGCGAGTTGCCGGCCGCGATGAGCTCGGCGGCGATCGGCGTGTAACGCGAAACACCCATGTAGAGCGCCAGCGTCTGGCCCGGATCGAGCGTTCCTAAGCCCGGGGCGCCCTTGGCGTGGCCGTGACCGGTGGTCAACAGCAGCGTCGAGGCTGCGCCGCGCAAGGTCAGCGGGATCCCGGCATAGGCTGCGCAGCCGGTGACCGCCGAGACGCCCGGCACGACCTGGAAAGCCAGGCCGGCGCCGGCGAGCGCTTCGAGCTCCTCGCCGCCGCGGCCGAAAATCATCGGGTCGCCGCCCTTGAGCCGGCAGACGCGCTTGCCGCTCTTGACGCGCTCGACCAGCAGCCGGTTGATCTGCTTTTGCGTGATCGAAGGCGTGCCTGCACGCTTGCCGACGAAGATGAGCTCGGCGTCGCGGCGCGCGTAATCGAGCACCGCGGGCTCGACCAGCCGGTCGTAGAGCACGACCTCTGCCTGCGCGAGCAGTTGGCGGCCGCGCAAGGTGATGAGGTCGGGGCTGCCGGGGCCGGCGCCGACGAGATAGGCCTCGCCGGCTCGCCGGCCGCCGTTTGCCCGCCAAGCGGCGAGCGCCTCATCCAGCGCCGCCTCGGCGCCGGCCTCGTCGCCCGCGTAGCAGCGCTCAGGCACGCTGCTCTCGAGCAGCGTTTCCCAGAAGCGCCTGCGTAAGTCCATGTCGGGGATGGCGCTCTTGACGCGCTCACGCCAGCTTCCTGCGAGCCGCGCGAAGCGCCCGAGCTCGGCCGGCAGCACCGCTTCGATGAGGCCCTTGACCCAGCGGGCGATCACCGGCGAGCTGCCGCCGGTCGACACCGCGATCGTCACCGGGTCGCGGCGCAGCACCGCCGGCGAGATGAAGGAGCTTTGGCCTGCGTCGTCGACGACGTTGCAGAACCGCTGTTGTGCCTCGGCGGCCGCAAACACGCGCGCGTTCAACGCCCGATCGCTGGTCGCGGCGACGACCAGCCACTGGCCCTGAAGCCGGTCCTCGGCGAAGGGCTCGGCGATCCAGCGGATCTCGCCCGAGTCGGCCAGGCCCTCGAGCGAGCGCGTGAGGCTCGGGCTCACGACGCTGACCTCGGCGCCGCAGGCCAGAAGCTCGCGCGCCTTGCGCTCGGCGACGCGGCCGCCGCCGATCACGATGCAGGGGCGGCCGTCGAGCCGGGTGAACAGGGGCAGGTATTCCATGAGGTCCAGTCGCAGCTGCCGGGCCGGTCACGATACCGCCCCGCCGAGGGCCGTCCCAAGACCGTGTATGTCTTCGCTTATTCCAAAGAGCTATTGACTGGTTGATCTAACGAATGGTTATATAGCTCCTACCCCCGGCCGCCGCTCATGACGCTCAAGCAACTCAGATACCTGATCGCGATCGTCGATTGCGGTCTCAACATCACCTCCGCCGCGGAGCGGCTGTTCACCAGCCAGCCCGGCATCTCCAAGCAGCTCAAGCAGCTCGAGGCCGAGCTCGGGATGCAGCTCTTCACCCGCAAGGGCAAGAGTCTCGCGGCCGTGACCCCCGCCGGCACCGAGGTCCTCGAGCGCGCCCGCCGCGTGCTGCGCGAGGTCGAGAACATCACCAACCTGTCGCGCGAGCTCACCGGCGAGCAGGCCGGAACGCTGTCGATCGCGACCACGCACACCCAGGCACGCTACGTGCTGCCCGACGTCATTGCCGCCTTCACCGAGCGTTATCCCAAGGTCGATTTGGAGCTGCATCAAGGCACCTCGGAGCAGATCGCCGAGCTGGTCGCGGCGCATCGCGTCGATTTCGCGATCGCCAGCGGCTCGCTGAAGCTCTTCTCCAACCTGACGGTGCTGCCGATCTACCACTGGCACCGCATCGCGCTGGTGCCGAAGAACCATCCGCTCGCGACCGACAACAGCCCGCTGACGCTGAAGACGCTGGCGGCCTATCCGCTGGTCACCTACGTCTTCAGCCTGACCGGCGAGTCGTCGTTCAAGCAGGCTTTCCAGGCGCAGGGCCTGGATCCGCGCGTGGCGTTCACGGCGCGCGACGCCGACATCATCAAGACCTATGTGCGCATGGGCATGGGCGTCGGCATCATCGCCTCGATGGCCTACGAGTGCCCGGATCAAAAGGACCTCACGGCCATCGACGCCAAAGGCCTGTTCCCGCAGATCACGACCTGGCTCGGGTTTCCCAAGGACATGGTGCTGCGCAGCTACATGGTGGATTTCATCAATCTGCTCGCGCCGCATCTGCCGGTGCGCTGGATCCGCGACGTCGCCGGCGCCGAGACCCCGGAGGCAGTGGCCGAGCTGCTCGAGGGCATCGAGCTGCCGGTGCGCGGCGGCTGCGAGGAAGACGCCGCGGCCGCGGCCTAAGCGCTCGAGATCTCCGCGGCGGCGCGCTCGCCCGATTCCATCGCGGCTTCCATGCCGCGCGCCGCCTCGCTCAGGTGCTCGCCGCAGAAATGCAGGCGGCCGTGCGCGCGGCCCATCTCGGCGGCGAGCTCGGTGACCTGCCCGGGGCGAAAATACGCCCAGCCGCCGAGCGCGAACGGGTCGCTGCCCCAGGACTTTATTCCTGCGAGCTCGAGCCGGCCGCGCGCCGCCGGCCGGATCGCTTCGATCGCCTCGATCACCAGGCGCCCGGCGTCTTTCTCGGGCAGCACGTCGAGCCGGCGGGCGTTGGGCCCCATCGTCCAGGCAGTGAAGCTCGTGACCTCGTCGGGATCCTCGCCGTTGCGCGCCGCCGCGAGCATGCCGGCGACGCCGTCGGTGTAGAGGCTCGGCGCGTAGCCGTCGTCGTTCCAGAACTCAGCCGTGTGCGTGAGGTAGACCTGCGTCATCGCCTGATAGGGCAGCGTCTGCACGGCGCGCGCTTGCGCACCGCTAAGCGGCGGATCGATGGCGATGTTTCCGAGCACCGGGAACGGCAGCGCGCAGACGACCGCGCGGGCGGCGTAGCGGCTGCCGTCGGCGCAGCGAACCAGCGCTGCATCGTCGCCGCTTTCGATCGCGACGACTACTTTGTCGAGCAGCACGCCGGGCGCAAGCGCCTCGGCCATCGCCTCGGGGATGCGCTGCACGCCGTCGCGGGCGGTGTAGCCGATCACATCGCCGGCAGCCTCGGCTCGCTGTGCGGTCGAGAACGCCGCGCGAAACAGCATCAACAGCGCCGAGACGTCGGCGGCGTTCTCGCCGTAGCCCACGTTGATGCCATAGCTCATATCGATGAGCTCGTCCGCGCATCCTAAGCCGCGCATCCAGTCGCGCAGCGAGATGTCGTGAATCGCCTGCTTGGGATCCAGCCAGTCGGCCGGTTTTGCGAGCGGGTTCTCGCGGGCCGTGAGCACGCGGTGATGCATCCACGGCATCAGCGCGCGGTCCGGCTCGGGAAACGGATTGGCCGGATGCGACGGCCACTCGGACTGGCGAATGATCTGTCGGCCCAGCACCAGCTCCTGCTCGCGAAAAAACTTGCAGATCGGCGTGACGTCGATGAGCTCGACGCCGTGGCGCTCGGCGGCGGCGATGAGGCGCGTGTAACCGGCGCCGATGTAGGTGCCGCCGGCCTCGGCGGTGCTTGCGAGCTGGCGCATCGAGTGCACCCGGCCGCCGACGCGCGCTTGCGCTTCGAGCACGCGGGCATCCAGCCCGGCGCGCTTGAGCGCGAGCGCGGCCGAGAGCCCGGCGAGCCCCGCGCCGACGACGACGACCTCGTGCCGCTCCGCCCGGCTCACGGCGTCGAGACACCGTCGGCGACGCCGGCGAGCGACGGCCTCGGCGCCCCGGGCCGCCCCGACAGGCAGCAGTTGACCGGGCAGAAATCGTGGCTCGCGCCGAAATCGCCGAGCGCGCGGCGCTCGGGATCCTCGGTCATGCGCTCATCGATGAGCTCGCGCACCATCGCGACGTAGCTCGGGTGGCTGCCGACGGTCGCGGCGCGAAGCATGTTCAAGCCGAGCTCGCTCGCGCGCTTTTTCGCGTCGACGTCGAGATCGAGCACGACTTCCATGTGATCGCAGACGAAGCCGATGGGGGCGACCACGACGTCACGCGCACTGCGCGCGGCGAGCTTCTCGAGCACGGCGTCGATCGACGGCGACAGCCAGGCATCGCCGTAAGCGGTGTTGTGGCTCTGGTAGGCGAGCTCCCAAGGCGGCGCGGCGATGCTTGCGGCGACGAGCCGGCAGGCTTCGTGCAGCTGGCTCTGATACGGCGCGTGGCGCGCCATCGACTCGGGCAGGCTGTGCGCGGTGAACACCAGCGGCGCGGCGGCGCGCGCGTGCTCCGGCAGCTCGGCGTAGGCCTCGCGCACGCGCGAGCTTACGGCTTCGATGAAGCCCGGATGGTTGTAGCCGTGGCGCAGCTTGTCGATGACGGGTGCCGCGTCGAGACCCGCGACCGCCGCGTAGAGATCCTCGCGGTAACGGCGGCAGCCGCTGTAGGAGCCGAAGGTGCTGGTGACGTAGGCGATCGCGCGGCGCACGCCGTCGTCGCGCATGCGCTTCACTGTGTCGGGCAAGAGCGGATGCCAATTGCGATTGCCCCAGTAGACCGGAAGATCGAGCCCCGACGTCTCGAGCTCGCGCTCGAGCGCGCCGATGAAGGCGCGCGTGTGCGCGTTGATCGGGCTGACGCCGCCGAAAGCCGCGTAGCGCTCGGCGATCTTGGCTTTGGCTTGCGGCGGCAGCTTCAAGCCCTCGAGCACCTTGTCGAGGAAGGGCATGACGTCGCCGGGTCCCTCGGGACCGCCGAAAGACACCACCAGCACGGCGTCGTAGGCGTGCGCCGCGGTGTCGATGAGCCCCAGGGGCGGGGCCGCCGGACGCGGGCCCTCAGGCATCCGCGCCACCGGCCGGGCTCGCGCTCTGCCAGGCGACCTTGCCGACGAAGAACGGCCCGAGGCTCGTCAGGTATTGCGAGGTCTGCTCGGTCTTGCGCATTTCCTGCACCACCGCCGACAGCGGATAGAGCTGCGGGCCCAAAAGCCCGATGATGAAATCGTTGTCGTGCTTGTCGAGACCGTGGCAGGCGAGGCGGATGTCCGCCGCGAGCCCGGCGAAGCCGAAGCGCTTGGCGAGGCTGCCGTGCTCGCCGAGGATCTGGCGCTGCTTGGCCGCGGGCAGGGTTTGGAACGACTTGGCGCGCTGCAAGGGATACCAGACGGCCCAGGGGAATTTGGCGTTGGTGACTTTGGCGCGGGGCTTGGCGAACAGCGCGTCCTCGAGATCGGGCTCATAGCCGAGCGTATAGGTGCGCCCGAGCATGTCGAAGTCGGGCTTGCGCGTCATCGAGACGAACGGCGGCGCGTTCAACAGTGCGCGCAGCGGGCCTACGAAGTAATCGGGATCCTCGCTCATGACGACGAGCCCGATGCCCACTGGATCGTTGACGTCGAGATACAACGCGCCGTCGACACCGGCGTGCTCGAGCGCTTTCACCGCGGGCGCGGGATGCTGGCATCCGCCGTAGGCCATGAACTGCATGAACAGGCGCCGATCGAGCGCGATCGGCTTGCCGTCCTTGAGGCCCTTCTCGCTCAGATCCAGGCTCGACTCCTGCCCGGTTTCGTGCTCCGTTGCGCTCATCGTTTGACCCTCATAGCTTCTCTTCGTGCACGGCCTCGACCAGCGCCGCGACGCTTGCGAGCGGCGTGCCGGGCAGGATGCCGTGCCCCAGGTTGACGATATGCCCGCGCGCGGCGACGCGCTCGAGCAGCTCGCGCGCCGCGGCGCGCGTGACCTCGGCGCCGCCGAGCAGCAGCGCCGGATCGAGGTTGCCCTGCAGCGCGCGGCTGCCGTCGAGACGCTGTTGCAGCGCCGCGAGGTCGACGCGCCAGTCGCAGGCGAGCACCTCGGCCGGAAGCTGTGCGTAGGCGTCGGTCAGATGCGGCGCGTTTTGCAGGAACAGGATACGCGGCAGGCCCGCCTCGCCCACCTTGCTCAGCAGGCGCAGCAGGTGCGGGCGGATCTGCCGCTGCCACTGCGCCAGCGACAGCACCCCGGCCCAGGAATCGAAAATCTGCACGGCATCGGCGCCGGCTTCGCCCTGGCGGATCAGATACGCCGCCAGCAGATCGGTGAGCCTCGCCAACAGCGCGTCGAGCGCCTCGGGCTGGGCCGCAGCGAAGGCGCGCAGCGTCGGGAAATCCTTGACCCCGCGGCCTTCGACGAGGTAAGCCGCGAGCGTCCAGGGCGCGCCGCAAAAGCCGAGCAAGGCGACCTCGGCGGGCAACGCACGGCGCGCGCTTGCAAGCGCCCCCATGACCTCGGGCGCGACCGCCTCGTCATCGGGCTCGAGCAGAGCCTCGACGTCGGCCTTGCTGCGGATCGGGTTTGCGACCACCGGCCCCGGAGCGAAATCGAACTCGATGCCGAGCGCCGGTATCGGGCTCATGATGTCGGCAAACACAATGGCGGCATCGAGCGCAAAGCGCTTGAACGGCAGCAGCGTCACCTCGGTCGCGAGCTCGGGAGTAGAGGCGAGCGCCTTGAAGCTGTGGCGCGCGCGCAGCTCGCGGTACTCCGGCAAGTAACGGCCGGCCTGGCGCATGATCCACAGCGGCCGGCGCGGAAGCTCCGCTAGCTCGATCGCGTCGAGTAGCAGCGGGCGCATGCTCACCTCAACCGGCCTCGGCGTCGCCGCTGCTGACCTCGGGCGCCGGCGTGAAGCGGTAACCGACGCCGCGCACGGTGTGGAAGTGCGAAGGAATCTCCGGGTTGCGCTCGAAGCGCTTGCGCAGCCGCACGATGAAGTTGTCGATGGTGCGCGTCGACGGGAACACCTCGTAGCCCCAGACCCGGTCGAGTATGTCCTCGCGCGGTACGATGCTGCCGGCGCGCTCCGACAGAACTTTGAGGATCATGGCCTCCTTGTGCGTCAACGCGTGCTCGCTGCCGTCCCAGGCGCGGGCTTGATAGGTCTTGAAATCGACCTCGTTGCCGCTGAAGCTCAAAGCCGCGCGGCTGGCGTGGTACCAGTCGCTGCGCCTCAAGATGGCGGCGACGCGCAACAGCAGCTCCTTCAAGTGGAACGGCTTGGCGAGATAGTCGTCGCCGCCGGCTTCGAGCCCGCGGATCCGGTCGGCGGGCTCGCCTTTGACCGTAAGGAACAACACCGGCGTCTGTAAGCCTTCGCGCCTGAGCTCCTCGCAGACCCGAAGGCCGTCGAGCTTGGGCATCATGACGTCGAGCACGACGAGGTCGAAGTGCGTGGCGCGCAGCTTCTCGAGCCCCTCGGCGCCGTCGTGCGCGACCTCGGCGGCGTAGCCCTCGGCCGCGAGGTTCTCGCTGATGCCGGCGGCGAGATGCGCCTCGTCGTCGACGACCAGGATATGCGCTTGTGCGCTCATGCCTTGCCTGCCAGCGGCCAATCGAGCGTAATCGTCGCGCCGCGATTGGGGCCATCGCTGTGCGCGGTGATGCTGCCGCCGGAGAGCTCCACCAGGCGCTTGACGATGTAGAGCCCGAGCCCGGTGCCCGGCGTCGAGCGGCGCAGCTCATCGCCCAAGCGAAAGAATTTCTCGAAGATCAGGCCGCCGTCCTCGGGCGGAAAGCCGAGGCCGTCGTCGCCAACGACGATCGTCGCATGCTCGCCGCTGCGCGCCGCCTGAAGCACGATCTTCGAGCCCGCGCCCGCGATGCAGGCCTTGAGCGCGTTGTCGAGCACGTTGCGCAGCACCGATTCCAGGCTCGTATGGTCGGCGTGCAAGGTCAGGTCGGCGGGCACCTGGGCCTCGATCGCGATGCCGTTCGCCTTGGCGCGCTCGGCGATCTCGTCGATGCACGCCTGCGCGACGCTGGCGAGCGCGACCGGCTCGCTGACGATGGTGTGGCGGCCTTCCTCGAGCCGCGCGGTGTCGAGCAGATTGTCGACCATGCGCAACAGCCGCTCGCCGTCGTCGAGGATGCGCCGGCCGAGGCGCTGGGTATCGGCATCGCTGACCCGCATCAGCAAGGTCTCGGCCGACAGCCGCATGCTCGCGAGCGGGCTCTTGAACTCATGCGACACCGCGGCGAGGAAATTCTGCTGGCGCTTTCTGAGCTCGGCGTCGTGACGGATGGTGCGCGTCAGCACCGCCATGCCGCCGATCAGCACCAGCAGAAAAAACCCGCCCTCCCAGGTGAAGCGGTTGATGCGCGATTCGGCCTCCTCCTCGAGCGCGTCGATCGCCTCGACGCGGACCGTCGCAAGCCCTGTGCCGACGTTCAGATGCGGCAGGAGCTCCTCGAAGCGATCCGTGCGCCCGGCATTGACCGCGGTCACGACCTGGGCGTCGGCGTCGTAGAGCCGCGCGATGCGGTCGCGCACGTCGCGCGCGTAGCTGACGTGATCGGCCATCCACCAGGCGACCGTCGCCGCCGACAGCACCAGCAGCGCGAGGAAGCCGATCTGCAACGCCTTGACGGGCTCACGTCTGAGAGCCATGGGTACCTCCCGAAGCGGTATGCGGAACGAGGTTGGCGAGCACCTGGCTCAAGGTCGCGCAGAGCTGCTCGATGTCCTCGCGCTGATGCGCGAGCGAGACGAAGCCGATCTCGTACGCCGACGGCGGGAGCGCCACCCCGCGCGCGAGCAGGCCGTGGAAGATCTCGGCGTAGAGCGCCCCGGCGTCCGCCGGAAGCGCCTCGGCGGAGCGCGGCGGCGTGTCGCTGAGCCAGGCGATCCAGAACATCGAGCCGAGCCGCACGAGGCTGGCGCTGACGCCGCTTTGACGCAAGCATTCGGTGAGAAGCTGCTCGAGATATTGGCCGCGCGCCTCCAACTGCTTCCAGCCGTCCTGCGCCGCCAGCAGCCTCAAGGTCGAAAGCCCCGCGGCCATCGCCACCGGATTGCCGGACAGCGTGCCGGCCTGATAGACGGATCCCAGCGGCGCAAGCTCGGCCATCAGCGCCTTGCAGCCGCCGAAGGCGCCGACCGGCATGCCGCCACCGATGACCTTACCGAAGGTGGCGAGATCCGGCGTGATGCCGTAGTGCGCCGCCGCGCCGCCCGGGCCGAGACGAAAGCCCGAGATAACCTCGTCGAAGATCAGCAAGCTCCCGTGCGCTTGCGTGAGCGCGCGGAGCTTGGCGAGGAACTCCGGCCGTTGCAGCAACAGCCCGTTGTTCGCCGGCACCGGCTCGATGATGAGCGCGGCGATGCGCGCGCCTTCCTCGGCGAACAGCCGCTCGAGCTCGAGCGTGTCGTCGAGCCGCAGCACCCGTGTCAGCGCGGTGAAGTCTTGCGGCACGCCGGCCGACGACGGCTTGCCGAAAGTCGCAAGCCCCGAGCCCGCGGCGACCAGCAGCGAATCCACGTGGCCGTGATAGCAGCCGGAGAACTTGACGATCAGGTCGCGGCCGGTCGCGCCGCGCGCCAGCCGGATCGCGCTCATGACGGCCTCGGTGCCCGAAGACACGAAGCGCAGCTGCTCGAGCCCCGGATAGCTCGCGACCACGGTTTCGGCGAGCTCGATCTCCCCCGGGCAGGGTGCGCCGTAGGACGTGCCGCGGCGCGCCGCCCGCTCGATCGCCTCGACCACCGACGGGTGCGCGTGGCCGAGGATCAACGGCCCCCAGGAGCCGACGAAATCGAGGTAGCTTCTGCCGTCGACGTCGGTCATGTAGGCGCCCTTGGCGGACTCGATCACCAATGGCGTGCCGCCGACGGCACCGTATGCGCGCACCGGCGAGCTCACGCCGCCGGGCAGGCGCGCGCGCGCCCGGTCGAACCACTGTGCCGAGCTCGGTCCGGCGGAGTTGCTCACAGCCAGCGTCCCCGGATCGCATCGGCGGCGTGATAAGTGATGATCTGGTCGGCGCCGGCGCGGCGGATCGCGAGCAGGTTCTCGCGCACCACCTGCGCCTCGTCGATCCAGCCCTGCGCGGCCGCGGCCTTGACCATCGCGTATTCGCCGGAGACGTTGTAGGCGGCGAGCGGCAGGCCGGTCGATTCGCGCACGCGCGCGATCACGTCGAGATAGGCGAGCGCCGGCTTGACCATCAGAATGTCCGCGCCTTCGGCCGCATCCAGCGCGGTCTCGCGCAGCGCCTCGCGGGCGTTGCGGCAGTCCATCTGATAGCTCTGGCGGTCGCCCTGCTGTGGCGCCGAGCCCGCCGCGTCGCGAAACGGCCCGTAGTAGCCGGAGGCGTATTTGACCGCGTAGGCCATCAGGATCACGTCGCTGAAGCCTTGAGCGTCCAAGGCGTCGCGAATGGCGGCGATGCGCCCGTCCATCATGTCCGACGGCGCGATCACGTCGGCGCCGGCCTCGGCGTGGCTGAGCGCGGTCTTGACGATGGGCTCGAGCGAGACGTCGTTGGCGATGCGGCCCTGCTCGATGAGCCCGCAGTGGCCGTGATCGGTGTAGGCGCACAGGCACACGTCGGTCATGACGATGAGATCGTCGCCGAAAGCCCGTTTGAGCCGCATCGTTGCCTGCTGCACCGCGCCGTTGGGATCCCAGGCGAGGCGGCCGTCGGCGGTTTTCGCGGCGCCCGCCTCGGGGTGGCCGAACAAGAGCGCTGCGCGGATGCCGAGCGAGAGCTCCGCCTCGACGGTCGCAAGCAGCGTCGTGAAGCCGAGCTGCTTAAGCCCCGGCAGCGACGCGAACGGCTCGACGGCATCGTCGGCGGGCAGCACGAAGCGCGGCACGATGAATTGCGACGGCGCGATGTGGGTCTCGGCGACGAGATTTCGCAGCGCCTTGCTGCGCCGCAGCCGCCGCGGCCGCACGCGGCCCGGTGTCGTCACGTTGAGCTTGCGCATCACATCGCCTCCATGAGCCCTTCCAGGCTCGGGCTTTCCGCCTGCGCCTTGACCTCGAGATCCGCGGCGTGGGCGGCGGCGGTCGTCGACGGCCCGATCGTGAAAATATCCGCGTCGGCGTCGAGCTCGACCTGATTGACGAAGCCGGTCACCGCGCTCGGGCTCGCGAGCAGCACCGCGTCGACGCCGAGCGTCGAGAGCTTGGTCTTGCGGTCCGAGGGCTCGGCCGGCACGGTATGGTAGACGTCGAGGCGCACGCAGCGCACGCCCGCGTGCCCGAGCCGGTCCTCGATCGTCGCCGGCGCGTTCTCGGCCAGCACCAGGATCACGCTGCGCCCGGCGACGTCGGCGCGCATCGCCAGCGCCTCGGCCAAGGAGGCCGCCGTGCCCGCCTCGCTGACGAGATCGACGCGCCCCAGCAGCGCCCTGGCCGCGGCGGCGGTCGCGGGCCCGACGGCGGCGACCTTGACGCGCGCGGGCAGGAGCTGCGGGTGCAGCCGCGTGAACGACTCGATGCCGCGGCGCGAGGTGAACACCAGCCAGTCGGCGCGCGGCAGCTCGACGACGATGCGGCCGGTGAGCGCGGCGCTGCGGCGGTCCTCGACGCGCAGGCAGGGCAGGATCACCGGGATCGCGCCGGCATCGCGCAGGATCGCGGCCCAGGTCTCGCTGTCCTCGAGGTTGCGCGTGACCAGCACGCGTCTGCCTTTGACCTTGCTCATGGCTCGAGCTCCTTCCAGACGCGCTCGGCGAGCGCCTGCGCATCGGGCCCGTCGGCGCTGGCGCGCTCGAGCTTGCCTTGACGCTCGAGCATTGCGACGAATTCGAAGCCGCCGTTCGAAGCTAGGCAATACGCGCCGAGCGCGAGCTCGCAGCCGCCTTCGACGCGCGCGAGCAAGGCCCGCTCGGCATCGACGCAGGCGCGGCTCGCCGCATCGTCGAGCGGGGCGAGCGCCTCGCGTATCGCGGCATCTTGGGTCCGGCATTGCACCGCGAGCGCGCCTTGCGCCGGTGCCGGCGGAAAGTCGCGGATTGCGAGCGCCGCGACGACGCGATCGCCCAGCGCGATCGCGGGCTGCCCGAGCGTCGCCGCTTGCAGGCGCTCGATGCCCGCGGCGGCGAGCACCACGGCATCGACGCGCTCGCCGACCCGCTGGATGCGCGTCGGCACGTTGCCGCGCAGCGGCTGGACCTTGAGATCCGGGCGCAGATGCCTGATCCACGCCTGACGCCGCGCCGATGCCGTGCCGACCGTGACCCCCTGGCGCAGCGGCAGCACCGCGGCGCTCGCATCCGCCGCGGCTCTGGTGGCGACGACGACGTCGGCGGCGGCGTGACGCCGCGGCACTGCGGCGACGACGAGCCCGCGCGGCGAGCTCGTCGGCAGGTCCTTGTACGAATGCACCGCGACATCGACGGCGCCCGCGATGAGCGCCTGCTCGATCTCGCGGACGAACACGCCCTGCGGACCGATGCTGCCGAAAAACGGCGCGTCGGAGCGATCGCCTGCGGTGCGGATGATCACCAGCTCGGTGCCGATGCCCTGTGCGGCAAGCGCGGCGGCGATGCCGGCGGCCTGGGTGCGCGCGAGCTGCGAGCCGCGCGTGCCGATCTTGAGCATCATGCCTTGGCTCCGCCGTCGCCCGCGGCGCGCTGCTTCAGGGCGGCGCGCAGCTCGTCGGCGAACTCGGGCTCGAGGCCCGCGAGAAACGCGTCGATCGAGCCGGCCGGGCCCTGCTTGAGCAGGCCGCGCAGGCCGGCGCAGGGGATGTGCGCGAAACGCCGCGCGAGCACCTCGGCCCAGGTCGAGATCGCCTCGCGCTCGGCGGAGCCTAAGCCCTTGAGCTCCTTGCCGAGCAGCCGCTCGACGCCTTGGCGCGCGGTGTGCCGGTAGCGGTTCTGCAGCGTGCCGAACAACGGTCCGAAGATGCGCTCGGCGAAACGCTCGTAGAGCCGCTCGAGCGCGGCATCGACGAGCTCGCGCGCCTGGGCCGCCTCGACCAGCCGCGCGGCGCGGTTCTCCTCGGTGGCGGCGACGATCTCGTCCATGCCGATGCGCTCGAGCCCGAGCCTTTTCGCTGCGGCCGCGTCGATGTCGGGCGGCACCGCCATGTCGATCAAAAGCGGCGCCTCGCCCGAGGGCGTGCGCGCCGCGAGCCGCTCGAGCACCGAGGCATCCAGCAGCGCGCTGCCCGCGCCGGTTGCCGTCAGCACGCCCTCGACGGCGGGCGGCTCGGCGTGGAACTCGGCGAGCGAGCAATGCGCGGCGCCGTGCTCGCGTGCAAGCATGGCGGCCTTGTCGGCGGAGCGGTTGACGACGATGAGCTCGATGCCGGATTTGGCGAGCGCCAGCGCCGCGCGCTCGGTCATCGCGCTGATGCCGATCAGCGCGACTGCGCCGCCGGTGCGCGCGATGCGCTCGCGCAGCTTATCGACGGCGATCTCGGCCAGCGACACGCGGCCGGCGCCGACGCGGGTCTCGCCGCGCACCTGTCTGGCGATCTTGAGCGCTTCCTCGAACAACAGCTCGAGCTTGGGGCCGATCGAGCCCGTCGCCTGCGCTTGTTCGCGGCAGTCGCGCACCTGGCCGGTGATCTCGACCTCGCCGACGGCCGCCGAGTCGAGCCCCGCGGCGACCAGAAACAGGTGCTCGCAGGCGCCTTCGCCCTGCCAGGCGCGCAAGCGGCGCTCGGCCTGGCCGGGGACGGGCGCATTCCCGGTCAGAAGCTCGAAGGCGGCGGCGCGGATGTCGCGCGGCGTGGTCGCGCCGCGCGAGAAAATCAGCTCGACGCGGTTGCAGGTCGCCAGATACGCAAGCTCGGCCAAGCTGAGCCGCGCGGCGAAATCGCGCAGGCGCGCGGCCTGATCCTCCGCGGGCAACAGGAAGCCTTGCAGGCTTTCGCTGCCGTTCTGGCGCCAGGAAACGCCGACGATGCCGAGGTCTTCGAGCACGCCGACTAGCCTAGGCTCCGCCCGTCCCGGTGTGTCACACGAGTGTCACCGCGGGCCCGCTCAGCGCGAAAACGCGACCTCGGTCGCAGCCAGGATCGCGGTCCACTGCTCGCGGATGCTCGAGGACAGCGCCAGCTGCGCGGCGGCGCGCGCGAGGTTGTGCTCGCTCGCCGAGCCGTAGCGCGCCTCGTTCCAGGCGAAGTAGCGCTCGTTGAGCGCATCGGCGCAGAAGCGCGCCGCGAGCTCGACCGCGATCGTGAGCAGGCCCGCCGGGATCGCGCGCCATTCGGGCTCGGCGATGAACGCGCGCGCGGGCGCGGCATAGCCTGCGAGCGCGGCGCGATAGACGTCGAGGTCCAGGCGCGCCTGCGGCGCATCCTCGCCCTCGAGGTTGCACCAGGAGCGCAGCGCATCGCCGAGCTCGAGCTGAACCGGCATACGCGCGAGCGTGTCGAGATCGACCAGGCACACGGCCTTGCCGCTTTGCGCATCGAAAATCACGTTGGAGATCTTCGGATCGCCGTGGACGATGCGGTCTTTGGTCTGCGGCAGCGCCGGCACGGCCGCCGCGAGCTTCAGTATCTCGCCGGCGACGGCGCGCACGGCCTCGTAGTCGGCGTGCGCCTCATGCTCGACGAGCGTCCGCTCGAGATACTCAAGATGCTTGGCCGTGTCGTGCACGCCGAGGCGCGCGTTGGCGAAGGCGTGCTCGAGATCGGCGAGCGCGGCGTGGAAGCGGCCGAGCAGCCTGCCGGCCTCGCGCGCCTGCGCGGCGCCTTGCAGCCGCTCGTAGGTCACGCCCGGGACATAGCTCAAGGTCCGCCAGACGGCGCCTTCGATCCGCTGCCAGCGCTCGCCTTGCGGCAGCGGCAGCAGCCGCGGCGTTACGAGCCCCTTGGCCTCGAGATGCCGGGTGACCACGTCGATGTCGTCGTTGATGCCGGGCGGGAAGATCGCGTTCACGCGCTGCAGCACGCGCCGCTCGCCGCCCGGCAAAGTCGCGAGCCAGCTCGAGTTGATCCAACCGGAGTCGAAGCGCTCGAGCGTCGCCCCGGCTAGGCCCAAGGCGGCGAGGGTGGCCGGCGGCGGCGGAGATCGATCGCCCATGGGGTCGGCATCATACCTTCCCCGCGAGCTCAAGCCTCAACCGAACTCGGACAGGATCCTGCGCGTGCCGGTGGCGCAATCGTCCTGGGAGATCGCGTCGTCCGCGCGCAGGCGGTAGTGCTCGCGCATCTCCAGGCGCAGATAATCCGAGCGGTTCTGGATGTTCTGCGCCTGCGCCTTCTCGATCGCCTCGACGATCCGGGGCGCGATCGCGCGGCAGCGGGTGAACGCGTCCGCGGTGCCGAGCAGCGTCAGGACGCCGACGTTGCCCGAGGCCGTGTAGAAGCGGGTTTTCTCATGGCTGCGGTAGAGAAACACGAACAGCGCCACCGCGGCGCCGAGGAAGCCGGCCACGGCCGCGGGCACGAACAAGCGGTCCAGCGACGTGAGCGCGGCCAGCAGGGTGTTGAAGAGCCCGAAGGCCGCGAACGCGCCCGCCGCGTACATCGTGCGCCGCGCGATCCGGCGGCTCGATCTCGGCTTCGGATTCAGGAAACGCAGGCTCAGCATGTAGTCGGCGCCGAGCTTGTTGCGCTGCCATTTGCGCACGCGCACGAAACCCTCCTCGTAGAGCGTCAGCTGCATGCGCTTGCCGGCGATGCGGTTCAAAATCTCGAAGCGCTCGCTGACGATGCGCGGCTCGGTGAACGTGAGGCCGTCGTCGCCGCCGAGCGAGATGTGCTCGGTGGCTTGGGTTTTCTCGATCCGATGAAAATAATCCGCCGTCAGTGTCGCTGTATGGTCTAGCGGCATGCAGACCTCGCCGTCGTCGTCGTAGTCATTCGCCCCGTGTGTCGCTCGCAATCTACGACGTTCGCGCAGCCTTGGCTGTTAAGGGTTTCACAAACGGTCGCAGAACGGCGACAGCGAAACGAAAAAATCGCGGCGATATGTCAAGCGATCGTGCGTGATGTCAAAAACCGAGCGGCACGGGCGTGCCGTTGAGCGTGAGCTCGCCGCCGGCAAAACGCGCCTGCGCGGCATAACCCGCATCGGTGCTGTCGAGCATGCCCTGCGCCACCAGGCCGGCGAGCACGACGCCGGCTTGCAGCTGCGCCATCGCTTCGAGATCGGTCTCTGGAATCGGCTCGCCGTTGGCCGCGGCGGAGCGCTGCAGCTGATACATCATGCCCTGCGTCGCGACCCAGGTCGCGAGAGGCTCGGATAGCGCGAGCGTCGCGTCGATCGACACCAGGCTCGCGAACAGCAGCGGATTCATCACCGTGAACACCGGCCGCGGCGGCAGCCCGGGGCCGTCGACGGCGATGCGCAAGCTGGCATCCACGGGCTCGTCGTCGACGAGGAAGCGCAGCGCGCTCACGTCGATCACCGGCGAGCCTTGCAGCAGGCGGTAGACGATGTCCTCGAGCGCGAGCTGCACGGGCGCTGCGGCGTCGGCCTGAGTGCCCACGCCCTGGCTGAGCTCGACGTACTCCGTTAGCGCCTGGACCTCGAGCCCGCTCACGGCCATCGCGAGCACGATGTCCGACACCGCGAGCGCCTCACCCGCGCTCAAGCCGTCGGCCGAATAGTCGGCGGCCAAGCTCAGGTGCTCGCCGGCCTCATCCAGCGTGACGTCGAAGCGCGCCGCGAGCCTGGTCGCCTCCGCGCCCTGCTGCTGGATCTCGTTGCGGGCCATGACCCGATCGGCCGAGCCTTGCGAAGTGCCGAGCCAGAAATGCGGGTTGAAGCGAGTGGTGTCGCTCGAGAACTCGAAGTTCTCCATCGCGAAGCTCGAGCCCGGCGTGCGCACGCTCAGCGAGCTCGGCTCGGCCGCCGAGGTCAGGTGCCGGCTCGGGCCGTCGTAGCTGCCGGCGACTCGCAAGCCGCTGTAGGTCAGGTCGAGGTCGTCGCGCGCCAGCTCGAGCGCCGGGATCGCGGCGACGTAGTCGGACACGCCGCCGAAGCTCGTGCGCGCGTTGAGCTCGAACAGCTGCTCGACGCCGAGCTCTTGTGTGAGCTCCGCGAGACCTTGCGCTTCGGGATCGATGACGATCGTCGTCGCCATGATGCCGACGCCGGGCTCCGCACCGAGCACCACCGGGCCGTGGCGCATCGTCACCCGCAGCGGAATCGTCTCGTGCAGGCGGTCGATAGCGGCCGGGCGTTCCTCGAGATCCGCGACCGCGCCTTCGATCGCGGCGAGCTGCGACGGGCTCAAGCCGACCGCGACTCGGGCGGTGGTCGTCGTCCAGCCGCGGTCGTAGTCGACGACCTCGACGTGGAAGCGCTCGGCGCTCTCGATGCGCGCGACGTCGGCGACGAACTGCCGCTGCGTCAAGGCGCCGGCGACCCAGGGCGCGCCGAGCAGCAGCACGATCAGGCTCCCGGCGGCGATGGCGGCTTTGTGCATGACGGGTGGCTCCCTGAAGCTCAAAGCGCGAGCTTAGCGCACGATGATGACGACCGGCAGGCGGTAGAGCTCGCCCGTGCCCGTGCCGCGCGGCAACAGCGACTCGATCCACAAGCGCCCGATGCCCGGTCGCAGCGCGACCAGCGTTGGCTCCTCGCTCGCAAACGTCGACAGGTCGATGAGGCCCTCGGGCGCTTCGAGCCAGAGCTTGAGCGGCGCGCCGGCGAACACCTCGCCGTGCAGATCGCGCGCGAGGATACGCAAGCGCCGCAATGAGTAGCGCTCGCCCGGGTACAGGCGCAAGGCCACGGGCTCGACGGTGAAGTAATCGACGCGCGCGCCGGCGAAGCCGAAGCCGAGTGACGGGCCGTCGTCTTCCCAGACGTGCAGCTCGAGCTCGCGCGCGGTCTGCTCCATGGTGTAGGCATAGCCGAAAGGCGCGGCGGGCTGCGCGTCCGCGCCGAAAGCCGCGAGCCCGGCGGCGATGATCAAATAGCGCATGAAATCCCTTTCACCGATTCCCGCGCGTGACGATAGCACGCATCAGACGTAGCGCGCGCTTCTGCGGTAGTGGCTCGGCGTCGTCCCGGTGAGCCGCTTGAAGGCCTTGCTGAAGGCGACCTTGGAGGTATAGCCGACGCGCGCGGCGGTGTCGCCGATGCTCAAGCCCGATTCGCGCAGCAAGGCCTGTGCGCGCTGCATGCGCACGTTGCTCAAGTACTCGAACATCGTCTGGCCGACGAGCTCGTGGAAACGCTCGGCGAACGCCGAGCGCGACAAGCCGACGCGCTTGGCGAGGCCCTTGAGGGTCCAATTCTCTGCGGGCTCGGCGTGCATGAGCCCGAGCGCGGCCGCGATCGGCTTGTCGTAGAGCGCGCGGATGAAGCCGCCGGTCTCGGAGCGGCCGAAGTTGATGCGGATCAGCTCGACCAGCAGCACCTCGGTCAAACGATCGACGACGACCTCGCTGCCGGGGGTCGCTGCGAGATACTCGTTGCTGAGCTGCTCGAGCGTGCTTTTGAGGAACGCATGCCGCTCGAGCTCCTCGGCGCGCACCACGGTCAATGAGCGCAAGGCTTCGATGAGCGGGTGGCCCGCGGGCGCATCGAGGCGGCAATAACCGCACAAGAGCACCGTCTGCGGGCTGCCGCGGCGCCCGTCGGCGGCCGCATTCGAGAGCACGTGCACGCGGTCGGGCTCGATGAAGACGAAGTCGCCCGTCGCCAGATGCTCTTCGACCTCGCCCGAGCGCAAGTAACACTCGCCCTTGCGGACCAAATGGAAATTGGCACGCTCCGAGGCGTCGAAGGTCTTCGACCAGGGCGCGCTCAGGCGGTCGCAGAAGTACACGCTGCCCGCGACGCGCATGCAACGCAAAATGTCGCTCAAGACTTCCATGGTGTTCGCCGCGTTGCCTAAGCGCCGGCGAAAAGTCTAGACGATCGAGCTCGTTTTGGCGACGAACGGGCATGGAAATGCCGAAACCCCGCCCTCATTTACCGGTCCAACGGATCCCCTTTGGAGGAGCACGGCATGACTGCCAACCAACCCCTGACCCTGACCGACGCCAACTTCGAGGCCGAGGTGACGAAGTCGGAGTTGCCGGTATTGGTCGACTTCTGGGCCGCCTGGTGCGGGCCCTGCCGCATGGTCGCGCCCATCGTCGACGCGCTCGCCGAGCAGTATGCCGGCAAGGCCAAGATCATGAAGCTGAATGTCGATGACAACCCCGAGATCTCGCGGCGCTTCAATATCAGAAGCATCCCGACCCTGATCGTCTTCAAAGGCGGCGTGGCCAAAGAGACCGCGATCGGCCTGCGGCCCAAGCCGGCCCTGGAACAGCTGCTGAACCAGCACGTCTAAGGGGCCAACGCGTCGAGGGTGTATATTAAAGGTGTGGCCATGAGAGCATTCATCGCAGGCTTGCTGGCGTCGTTATTGGCGCTGCCGGCATTCGCCCAGGACGGCGAGGAAACGGCGGCGGCGGCCGACGACTTCAACCGCGAGCCGGTGGATTGCGTCACCGCCTCGCGCATCGAGCGCACCCAGGTCATCGACGAGCGCACGATTCTTTTTTATATGCGCGGCGGCGAGATCTATCGCAACCAGCTGAGCGTCAACTGCCGGCCGCTGCTGCGCGAGAAGAGCTTTTCCTACGACCTCAGGACCAACCGGCTCTGCGACATCGACGTCATCACCGTCATCGAGCACTTCGGCTCGACCCTGCGCGAGAGCGTGTCCTGCGGGCTCGGCAAGTTCTATCCGGTCACCGAGGAAGAGGCGATCTTTCTGAGCTCCGACCCCGACGCGCGGCTCGGCGCCGGCCAGGCGGTGACGACGCCCGAGGAAGAAGACGAGGACGAGGACAGCGAGGCGGCCGAGCGCAGCGAGACGCCGGTGGATCCGCCGGCCGACCGGTAGATCTCGGCGGCCATCCCCGGGTATCGCGGACCCATGCCGCTGCCGGCGAGCCGGCTGCCGGTGAAGGTCGACAATACGTAGATGGCGGCGATGCTCGCGATCAGCGAGACGATGTAGTGCACCGCACGCTTGCTGGGCGGCACTTGGAGATACAGCGGGATGATCCGCCACAGCTGCACCAGACCGTAAATGGCGAGCCCGAGCGCGAGCAGCCAGCCGATCCACGGCAACGTTGAGAGCGCCTGGCCCACGTAGCTCGGCACGAACGCGAGCGTCGTTGCCGCAAGCCCCAGCGCAAAGCTGCCCCTGCCGCCGAACATCGACGCGAAGGCGCTGAAAATCAGCGAGACGATCGCGATCGCCACGCCACCCGCGACGATGCTGACGAGCGTCGACACCAGCGTCGGCCGGAAGCCCAGCAGCGACAGGCCGGCGCCCAACAAACCGAGCACGTAAGCGACGAGCGCGGAGCCTACGATCAGCGGCGCCGTGAGCAGCACGGCGGTTTTCTTCCAGTCGCCGGCCTCGGGCAAGTAGCTCCGCCAAGTGGCTTCGGCGTCGAACAGGGCGCCTTGGACGAGCTGAACGGTACGTGCTGGATCGAACATGGCGCATCCCCCCTTGTTGTTATCTTGTCTGCACCGGACCTGCGGCACTGGCCGATGGTCCAGTCTAAAGCGCCATGGCCGCGCTGGGAAGTTGAGCCCGCTGCGGAGTGCGCGCCGGCCGTCTTGTGCTATCGACCCGTCGGCGAGGTCATGCGCTTCGCCGGCTCCCCGCGCCCGAACACGAGCTGCCGGGCAGCGGCCGTCATGTGCACCAGAGCGACGACGAACAGCACGTTGCCGCCCCAGCGGTGGGCGGTCGCGAAAATCTCGTGCAGCGCTTCGTTCGGCGTGAGCGGGCTCGGGATGTTGCCGAGGTTATAGAAACCGATCGCATCCCCCGCAAGCCACAGCTGCAACGGCCCCGAAACCAGCATCACCGCGATCGTGACCAGCAGCGTGTAGTGCACCGCGCGCGCAATCGCAAACGAGACCGTCCCCTGGTCGGGAAGACCCTTGGGGTGCCCCGAATAGAACCGCCAGATGATGCGCAGCCACAAGAGCGCATACACCGTCACCGCCACCGAAGTGTGCACCCGCACGAGCTCCGCGGCCTCGCTGGGCTCGATGCCCGTCCCCGTCATCTTGTTGCCGATGAACCAGAGCATCACCACCGCGACCGCGTTGAGCCAGTGCAGGCCGATCGACAGCCAGCCGTAGCCTGAAGGGGCGTCTTTGATCTGCATTGCGGCCTGAAGCGGTTGCGAACTGGGCGCAACTGTACCAAGCTTCGGGATAAAAATTCCCGAGGACTTCTACATGACCGCTTTTCGTGTCCCCTTTGCCGTGCTGCTTGCGGCCCTGCCGCAGCTCGTTTTCGCCCAGCTCGACGACGTCGAGCGCGCCATCGTCGCCTGGAGCGAGGATCATGCGAACGATGCGATCGCGCTCATCGAGCGCCAG
>DASWKF010000095.1:0-1883 GCA_036396795.1 Gammaproteobacteria bacterium
AGGGTCGCGATCGTGGCGATCGGCTTGTACGTCGCCTCCAAGCTCGTTCCCGGCGTCGAGATCAGCGACGGCTGGTCGCTCCTCTGGGCAGCGCTGCTCCTCGGCATCGTCAATGCGATCGTGCGGCCGGTAATCGTGCTCCTGACGCTGCCGTTGACCATCCTGACCCTCGGCCTGTTCCTGCTCGTCATCAACGCGGCGATGCTCTCGCTCGTCGCCTGGCTGCTCGACGGGATGACGGTCGACGGCTTCTGGGCTGCTTTCTTTGGGTCGATCGTCGTGTCGATCACCGGCTGGCTCGCCTCCTGGTTCATCGGCGACGCCGGGCGGGTCGAGACGATCACGGTGGTGGAGCGCCGCTGATGGCGTGTGGCGGCGGGCGGCGGGCGATACCCGTCAACCGGGACGGTTCGATGCTGCGATGCGCGGGTCGCCGCTGAATGTCCCAGCCGGAAACTCGAGTGCGGCTGGCGGATGCTCGCGCAGCGCCTGCGCCCCCGCCGCGCTGAAACGCAGCCGCCAGCTTTGATGGGCCTCCGGCTCGCTGGAGGCGAACGCCAGGCAAGTGAGGAGGGCGACGTTCGTATTCGCCGCCGGGTCGCGAACCGAGGAATAGCGCAGAACCTGAATGTCGATCGCCCGGGCGTTGTCGGCCAGAGCCTGGCATGCCTCGTACTCGACGGGATGCATCCATCTGGCGCGGTCGCTCGACAGCGGCGCGGCCGTCAGATCCAGGCCACGCCCGGTAGCGTACGAGACGCGGAACGCAGTGAATTCCGACGCATTGTCCGGCCAGGCCGTCGCCGGCGATTCCGCAAAGAACAGGAGGCGATGGAAAGCCACCTCCGCAATCCCGGTCTCGACCCTTTCGGAGCCGTAGAAGACGCCCGGCGTGTGGCCGGCGCGCCGAAAGCGCGAGCCCTTGGGATAGGGAGCGGCGTATCGGAACGGCGTGGCCAGCAGATAGTGAAGGTGACGGCACTCCGCCGGGACCGGCGGCTTCGTCGCCTCCAGCAGCCTTTCGAGCAATTCCTGTTCGGCCAGCGTATCGACCAGCTTCAACGTCGACACGCGGTGCTGCGCCTCGACGATGCGCCAGCACCGGCCGCGCAAGGGCCCCGCTTCAGACGAGAGCGCGTCGGGCGTCCAGGTAGGCAAGAACGTTGACCAGACCCGGCACCGTCTGGATCAGCTCCAGCGGCCGGCCTCCGAGCGCCAGATTTTCGTTGCGCAGCCAGACGCGCGCGGTGGCCTCGTCGCCCCCCACGATGGCGTCGAGGGCGCGGAACAGCCGCACGAACAGGAGGCCGAGTTCAAACGACTTGTCGTCGCGGCGGAGCGCGTAGGCGCCCTTCCCCATGCGCGATACACTCGCCTCGGAGAGACCGATGACCTTGCCGAGCGCGCGATTGGAAAGGCCGAGCCGGGAGGCCGCGCGCAGCAACGCCTTGGCCGCGACGGCGGCGTCCTCCGGCAGCCGATCGATCTCGGCGATCGGACCTGAAGCCTTGCTCATGCAAGAAATATAGTCGTTTCTTTCACCAGATGCAATCGTCCGGTGCTAACTGGCTGCATCCACACGCTTTGCAACCGCGCTGGGAATAGCCCTAGCTCTTGCCTCGAGCAGGAGGTTCGTCGTGGAGCACCATTTTCAATTGTCGAGTTACCGAGAGAAAACGCTCGAGCACGTGTTTGTGGGGGAATGCCTGAAGGCTCTTTGGCGCCAAGGCATCTATGACATTGAGATCTTGAGAGCCGAAGTCGATGCGGCCGGATACGACCTCGTGTTCGAACTCCGAGGGTTAGTCCGGCATATCCAGCTGAAGTCATCCCATAGCAGCGGAAGGGCCGCACGTCAGACGCTGAACGGGAAGCTATGTCTC
>DASWKF010000096.1:0-3476 GCA_036396795.1 Gammaproteobacteria bacterium
TTCTATATAAAATGGCCTAAATGATGTAGATTAATATATTACTAATTAAGGTGTACTACAAGGACTGATCTGGTTATCTATATCAGACAGGCAATAAGATATATATTTATATATCATTCAATCGAGAGTCCACAAAGGGTAGAGGCGCCCAAAGCGCCCGCGCAGCGCGGGCGTCAAAAGCCGCAGAGAACCGCGGCTCGCGTCAAATCCAGGCCTTGGTGTGGCGCGGGCGTAGTAGTTGTGGGTCCCGAAAACTCATGCAGCCTCGGGCAAGTAGTAGTGATGTAGACCTTGGACAGCCGGAATTTCTGTAACTCGTGCGGGTGACGCTCGACGTACCAGCCTCGTATCTGGCACGTCGCACTCCAGCGACTGATATGTGCGCCATCGGTTGTAGTAAGCGACATATGTTTTGAGCGAACGCGTCAAATAGGGAATGCCTCGACCAGCTGTTGCGCCGTCCACTCGGCGGTCGGATGCTCGGTCACGTTGTGGATCCTTTGGTTGATAGCGCTCTACCGTCGACTTGGGGCCTGCGGCCCTCCTCCTTTATATAAAGCAAGCTGATGTCTGAGCGCCGCCACTTCAAGCTGGAGACACGGGCGAGACCGGCCCGTCCGAGCAACCCATGTGACGAGAAAGATGAGCCATCGCGTCATCCCCGTATGCTACGGATCGCTCCAAAACCTTCAATAAAATGTAAGCGGTAACGCATCGGCGTAATTCCGGTCGCCGGTTTGATCCTTTATACCAGCAGGCGGTTCTCGCGAGGAGCGGGAGCCGCTTTTTTCGTTATGGAGGATCGAGATGAAGAAGCAGGTTGAGAACAGAAGCGGCAGCGGTCGCAGCCGAGCGGATTGGGAGCAACTGGTGGCCGCCTACGAGCGGCGGACCGTCACGCGTCGAGCCTTCTGTGCGGAAGCAGGCATTTCGCCGAATACGCTGGACTATTGGCGCAGGAAATTCAGAGACGAAGGATCGGCGGCCGCGGGCTTCATCGAGCTTGCCGCTGGCGGCGAGGCCGGCCGATCGAGGTGGGAGGTAGAGCTTGCGCTGGGTGATGGCGTGGTGCTTCGGCTCTCGCGCCGCTGATGTTTTTTCCGGAAGGCAGCGTCCGTATCTTTCTGCACGAGCGGCCCGTGGACATGCGCAAGTCCTTCGATGGTCTCTATGCGCTGGTCAAGCACGTGCTCCAGGAGAACCCGCTGTCGGGCGAGCTCTATGTCTTCACGAACCGTCGGGGTAACTACTTAAAGGCCTTGTACTTCGATCGCACGGGCTTTTGCATCTGGGCGAAGCGGCTCGAGCGCGGCGTTTTCATGCGTCGGCATTCGGGTGAGTTGAAGCGTTCGGTGAGCTACACAGATCTGAAGCTCATGCTCGAAGGCATCGATGTGAAAGACGTGCGACGACGCCGACGTTTTTCGCTGGATGCAACGCCGCATTTGTCTGCAAACGCTTCGCAACGAGAGCGATCACCGATATAATTCGCGTATGCATCTTGAGCAGCGCGCGCAACAGATGAGCCCCTCGGAAGTCGCGGCGCTGCTGGCTTCCCACCGATCCCTCGAAGGCGAAGTCGTCGAACTCAAGCGCCAGCTCGACTGGTTCAAGAAGCAGTTATTTGGCTCGAAGTCTGAGCGCCGACTCATCGAGCCTTCACCCGATCAATTGAGCCTGGGCGAGGACCTGCGGCCGGCAAGCCACGACGCCGAGCCGCGGCAGCAGATCCCGGCCCACACACGCCGTCGACGCGCGCCGAAGACCGATGACGACACGGCCAGCGGGCTGAAGTTCGACGACAACGTGCCGGTCGAGCTCATCGAGCTGGACGATCCGGAGACGGCGGGCCTGGCGGCCGACGAGATCGAGGTGATCGGCGAGAAGGTGAGCTTCAGGCTGGCGCAGCAGCTACGTGATCCTCAAGTACGTCCGCAAGGTGACGAAGCGCAAGGAGACCGGTGCGATCAGCTGCCCGCCGGCGCCGGCCGGTGTGCTTGAGAAGAGCCACGCGGACGTGAGCTTTCTTGCAGGGCTTGCGATCGACAAGCTGCAGTATCACTTGCCGCTGTATCGCCAGCACCAGCGTCTGGCTCATTCAGGGATTGACGTCAGCCGCCCCTGGCTGACGCAGCTCGTGCACAAGACGGCTTCTTTGCTCGAGCCGGTCTATGAAGCCCAGCTCGACTCCATTCGCGACAGCTCGGTCGTTGCGATGGACGAGACGCCGATCAAGGCGAGCCGCAAGTCCCGGGGCAAGATGAAGACGACGTATTACTGGCCGCTGTACGGCGATCAGGACGAGGTCGCCTTTGCCTGGTTCTCGTCCCGGGCCGGGCCGAACGTCAAGGCGCTGCTTGGCGACTTTTCCGGCACCTTGCTGTCGGACGGTTACTCGGCGTATGCGAGCTACGTGGCCCAAGCCAAAGACATCGTGCACGCCCAGTGCTGGGCGCATGCAAGACGACACTTTTGCGAGGCCGAAAACGCCGAGCCCGCGCTCGTCGCCGAAGCACTCGAGAGCATCGGCGCGTTGTATCGCGCGGAAAAGGAGATTGCCGAGGCCGAGCTTGAGGGCGCCGACAAGCTGGCGCACCGCGTCGAGCACTCAAAGCCGGTCGTTGAGGCCTTTTTCGACTGGTGCGAGGACACACTCGCCGATCAGGCTCTGCTGCCGAGCAATCCGCTGACCAAGGCGCTCGGCTACACACTAAAACGCCGGGCCGAACTCAGCGTGTATCTTGCCGATCCCGAGGTGGCCATCGATACCAACCATCTCGAGCGAACCATTCGATCCATCGCATTGGGGCGCCGAAACTGGATGTTTTGTTGGACCGAGATCGGTGCCCATTACGTCGGCATCCTGCAAAGCCTCATCACGACCTGCCGCTTGCACCGGATCCATCCGTACGACTATCTCGTCGATGTCCTGCAGCGCATCGATACGCATCCGGCCAAAGACGTCAAACTGCTCACGCCCAGACTCTGGAAAGAGCACTTCGCCGATAACCCCTTGCGGGCACCGCTCGACATCCTACGTCAATAACGCCGTTCTGTTGCCGGTTACAGCGCCCGCGTGCACGATCACGGCCTTGCCGACGACCCCGTACGTGCCGATGAGGCTGAGTTCAGCGTCCTCGCGAACGGCATCGACGGCACCGTCGGGCCCGACACTGAGATTGCCGAGATCCCCGGCGTGGTGCCGTTCCGCCGAATCCGTCGGCGCGCCATGCGGGTCCATATCCGGACTGAAGTGACCGCCGGCCGACGACGCATCCGGGGCCGAGCAGTCGCCGGTCTCGTGAATATGAAATCCGTGCTCGCCCGCCGGGGCCCCGGTAATCGATGTCTCGATCTGCAGGGTGTCCTCGAGCTCGGCGAAGGTGACCGTTCCGGTCAGGCCGCTGTCGCCAACCGGCGCGAGCTCTGCCGTCGCGACATTGCCGATCCGCGAGCCGAACTGTGCCTCGGCCGCG
>DASWKF010000097.1:0-149160 GCA_036396795.1 Gammaproteobacteria bacterium
CCTAAATTACCACCTATGGCTGGTATAAGCTAAGCTCGAGAATGTGGACGGTTTGATTTGAAACCAGCGGGAGGGGTGCGGTGAGAACTACAGACAACCGTTATCGGGGAGAACGGGCACGTTTCGAGCTCGCCATGCGGATGATCGGGCACGAGGCCCGGACGGGCACGATCCGTCACTTGACCGGGCTCAGCGACGACCGGATCAGAAAGCTTTATACGAGCTACTTCAAGTTCGATGCGAAGTTGCGGATTCGCCGTCGGCGTGGAAAGACACCGACGCAGATCGCACCGCTGATCCGCACGCCGGCGCGAACTCTGGAGTCCGGCGTGTTCGTCAATCTACTGCTCGCGAACGGGCTCGTATCGACGCGAGAACCGCCCGGCCCACCGCTTCGCGGCAACATCGAGCTCGGAAACCGCTTCTGTGAGTGCTATGAGACACACAACCGACTGATTCCAAGACCCAGCCTGTCTTTCGAATGGGCCTGGAACTTGATGCTGACCGTCCGGCGGGGCGACGAGATAGGCATTGCCCGCTGCGATGAATGCATGACGACCCATCTTTTCGACCGGCTCATGCTGCCGCGAAGCGCCTGCCCCGCCTGCCCGACGCTGCGGGCTGTGCAGCCCGATCAGCGCGACACCGGGGTGAAGCCCGCGGTCTACAATTAGCGGATGTGCATTGCGACGATTGCTTACGGGACATCTCGGCGCTTCCCGCTGATTTTCGCCGCCAATCGCGACGAGTTGCATTCGCGGCCGACGGCGGCGGCAAGCTGGTGGTCGGATGAGCCGGCGGTGCTCGGCGGCCGCGATCTCGTCGCCGGCGGCAGCTGGCTCGCGATGAATCGAGCCGGGCGGCTGGCCGCCGTGACCAACCTGCCGGCACCGAGCGCTACCGTGGCGGCTCGTTCGCGAGGCGCGCTCGTACGCGAGTTTTTGACCGGCGACCAACCTGCGGAGCTGTTCTTCCGCGAGCTCGCAGGGCGCGCTTCAGAGTATGCGCCGTTCAATCTCCTCGGCTTCGACGGCGAGAGGCTCTACTACTTCGGCAGCGGGGCCGCCCATGCCCGGGACTTGGGCGCTGGCGTGCATGCGCTGAGCAACGCTCCCTACGGCGCGAGCTGGCCGAAGCTCGCCGCTGCGCGCGAAGGCATGCTCGAAACCCTGGGCATGGAAAATCCGGCGCCTGCGTTGCTATCGCTCCTAGCCCAAGGTGCCGACGAAAGGCCGCCTGCCGACAGCGCCGATGCACCTTGGCGCCAGTCCAGGCTCTTCATTCGGGACCGGACGCATGGTACGCGATCCTCGACAGTCATCGCGGTAACCGAGCAAGGGCGCGTGCGCTTCATGGAGCGCGGATTCGACGCCGACGGACGCTTGAGCAGTGCGCGCGAGCATGAGTTCGCGCTCGAGCCTCCTCGACTCCGGGCCGGCGCTTAGCGCCGCGGCTCAACGACCGCCGGCGGTGCCTTCTACTATGCGCCGCGCCATCCAGTGCTTGAGATCGCGCACCTCTTCCATGCAGACGTTGTGGGCCATCGGATAGCGATGCCACTCGACGCGATACCCGAGCGCTTCGAGGTGGCGCCTGGAATCCAGGCCCAATCCTTCAGGCACGACCGGATCGGCGCTGCCGTGCGCCATGAAGATGGGCAGGGAATCGCCGGCTGCGGCACGCTCCGCACCCAGCCTGTATCGCAGCGGCAGATAGCCCGATAGCACGATCGCGCCGCATAGCGGCTCCGGGTATCGCAACGCCGTATACAGGGCCACTGCGGCACCCTGTGAAAAGCCGGCCAGCATGATGTGCGATGTCGGTATGCCCCGCGTCACCTCGATTTCGATCAGGGCGTTGACGGCGCGCTCACTCCAGCGGATGCCGTCCTCGTCCTCGACACTCGAGCGATCCAGCGCGAGTATGTCGTACCAGGCACGCATGACCATGCCCTGATTGATGGTGACGGGCCGACGCGGCGCATGTGGAAACACGTAGCGGATCGCCGCCGGCAGCTCGAGATCACCGACGATCGGCTCGAAGTCGTGACCGTCGGCACCGAGGCCGTGCAACCAGATCACGGCAAACTGGGGCTCGGGTCCCGTAGCGATCTCGACCGCGTCCAGCTTCGAGCTCATCGGCAATCTCCGCAGCGGCGATCGGGCCACTTGCATTCGTTGCACATAACAGATAGTCTATGCGCAATTTTATTCATAGATCCCCGGTCCCATGCCATCCGCTGCCGCCCAACAACAGGCACGACGCCGCGCTATCGCCCAGCTTCTCGAGCGCGAGACCATCACGCGCCAGGCTGAGCTCGTGCGCCTCTTGAGGGCAGAGGGATTCGCCGCCACGCAGTCTAGCGTAAGCCGCGACCTCAAGGATCTTGGCGTGGCGAAGCTCAAGAGCGGCTACGCGCTCCCCGATCGCGCCAGCTCTCCGGACGATGATCGCGAGGCGCTCGCGCTCGTCGCCGAGCTGGTGCGCGATCTGCGCCCCGCCGGTCCGAATCTGCTCGTGATTACGACGGCGATCGGCGCCGCGCAGCGGGTGGCCGTCACTCTGGATCGAATCAATTGGTCGGAGATCGTCGGCACGCTCTCCGGAGACGACACTATTTTCGTCGCGACCAGCGGCCCGGCGCAGCAGCGCCGCTTGAGGACCCGTCTGCTCGAGCACCTACGAAAGGCGATGCCATGACAAACAGCGAATCACCGATCATTCTGGCTTTCTCCGGCGGTCTGGACACCTCGTTCTGCGTGCCGTGGCTGAAGGAGACTTACGGGTGCCCCGTAGTGACGGCGACGATCAACACCGGCGGGCTCGACGTTCCTTCGAGCGATGCGCTTGCCGAACGCGCGCTCGCCTTAGGTGCTGCCGATCATGTGCTCATCGAGGCACGCGCCGATTTCTTCGACGCGGTACTGAAATACCTGATCATGGGCAATGTGCGCCGCGGGCAACTGTATCCGCTGTGCGTCGGAGCCGAACGCGGCGTTCAGGCCCGGCACCTCGCGGAGCTTGCCAAGCGGCTCGGTGTCGCGACGGTCGCTCACGGCTGCACCGCCGCCGGCAACGACCAGGTGCGCTTCGAGGTCATCCTGCGAACGCTCGCGCCGGGCCTTCAGATCCTCGCACCGGTACGTGATCACTCCTGGGCCCGCGAGGATCAGCTCACGTATCTGAAGCAGCGTGGTCTGCCGATTCCGGCGACGGGGTCGAAGTACTCGATCAATCGCGGCCTCTGGGGCGTCACGATCGGCGGCACGGAGACTCTGAGCTCCGCGGAGAGCATCCCCGAGTCGGCATGGGTCTTGAGCTCGGCGGCACACACCGATCCCGCGCCGCCCGAGGAACTGAGCGTGGGCTTCGAAACGGGCGTCCCCATCGCGGTCGACGGCGAGCGGCTCGGCCCGGTTGCGCTCATCGAGCGCCTCGAGAGCATCGGCCGAAAGTTCGGCATCGGCCGCGGCATCCACTTGGGCGATACGATCATCGGCACCAAGGGGCGGGTCGCGTTTGAGGCCCCGGCCGCCGAAATCCTGCTGACCTCGCACCGTGAGCTCGAGAAGCTCACGCTCACGGCCGTGCAGCAGCGGGTCAAGGAGCCGCTGGGCCTGATCTACGGCGATCTGGTGCACGAGGGCAAGCAGCTCGATCCTGCCTGCCGCGACATCGAAGCGCTGCTCGTATCCTCGCAGCAGCGCGTGACCGGCAGCGTGCGCTGCCGGCTGCGGCCCGGCAGCCTGTTCGTCCTCGGCGTCGAATCGCCGCACTCGTTGATGGCTGCGAGCCGTGGCAAGTACGGGGAATCGGCCGGTGAGTGGACGCCGGCCGATGCGTTGGGTTTTTCCACGATACTTTCGATACCGGGGATGCTCTATACCCGGGCGCGAGGCCAATGATATGCGCCCTTTGATCGTCGATAAGATCGCCTCCGTCGCAATCGCCAACGACCTGAGCCACGAATTGCGCATCAACGCCACGATACCCTGCGAGGAAGGCGTGCTGATCGCGGCCGAAGTGCTCAACAACAAGTCGCGCTATAACACGCTCGAGCTCACGAGCGGCCGCATGGCCCAAGTCAAACGCGGCGACATCATCGTCGGCGCGCTGGGTCACCGAAAAGCTTTATTCGGATATTCGGGACATATTCCGGAGAAGCTCGTGCCCGGCGACATCATCCAGATTCTCAATCTCGGCGGCGTGATGGGGATCTGCGACTCGATCAACCCGAATCAAGGCCACCCGTTCGACTGCCGAGTTCTCGGCGTCATTCTCGAGTTTCCGTATCTCGGAGAGCGCATCGGCGTGCCCGCACGTGTCGGCGAGCGGCCCTTTACGGACGGCGCGGCGATGAACGTGCGCGGCGTGCCCGTCGTCGCCATCGCCGGCACCTGCATGGACTCGGGCAAGACGGTGGCAGCGTGCGCGGCAATCAGCCGTTTCCGTCACAACGGCCTTGCCGTCAACGCCTTCAAGGCGACCGGTGTCGCGCTGCGCCGCGACATTCTCGCGATGGAGGATGCAGGCGCGCGGCGTACCGGCATCTTCACCGACCACGGCATCGTCGCGACGACATCCGCCAACGCGCCCTCGCTGACGCGGCGACTGCTGACGACACTGGCGGAGGACCGCCCTGATCTGATCACCTTCGAGCTCGGTGACGGCCTGCTCGGCGCTTACGGCGTCGAGGCCATTCTCAAGGACCGGGAAGTCCGCGATACCTTCAGCGCGGTGGTGCTCTGCGCAAACGATCCAGTCGGCGCCTGGGGCGGCGTCAAGCTGCTACGAGAGGTCTTCGGCATCGAACCCGCCGTCGTGACCGGGCCGGCCACGGACAATCAGGTCGGCATCGACATCATCCGCGAGCGCGTCGACGTACCGGCGATCAACGCGCTCACCAACGGAGCGGACCTGGGCGATCTGCTGCAAGAGAGGCTCGGCCTTCGCCGCAAAGCAGTGGAGTCTGCATGAGCTCGGAAACACTGCCGGCGATCGTCCTCGGCGGCTCCGGCTACGTCGCCGGAGAGTTTCTGCGGCTGATCGCGCACCATCCGCGGCTACGGCTTGCCGCCGCGGTATCGAGCAGCGCGGTCGGTGAAGCGATCGCAGCACGTTTCCCGCATCTCCGGGCCGCCTATCCGGCGCAGCGCTTCGCGGCGCTCGACGACGTCCTCGGACGCCTCGGCGACGCGCCGCGCTGGGTTGCCGTATCGGCAGCCCCTCACGGCGCCTCGGCCACGCTGATCGACAGAGTGCTCTGTGCGGCCGAATCGGCTGGGGTCGAGGTGTCAGTCGTCGACGCATCGGCGGATTTCCGTTATCGCTCGGCGGAGAGCTATGAGCGTGTGTACGGCACTGCGCACGGTGCGCCGCAACGCCTCGCGGCTTTTCGCTGCGCTGTGCCGGAGCAGCTCGCGATGATCGACACGCCGCATGCCGCTCAGCCCGGTTGCTTCGCCACCGCGATGTTGCTGGCAATCGTTCCCCTGCTGGCGAAGCGCTTGAGCGAGCCTGTTTTCTACGTCAGCGCCATCACCGGCAGCACCGGAGCCGGCGGCACGCCACGTGAAACGACGCATCACCCGGTGCGCCAAAGCAATGTATTTGCATACCAGCCGCTCAAGCATCGCCACCATTCGGAGGTGGTCGAGCTCACGCGAGCGGCGACGCGGCAGCAGGTCGAGCTGCACTTCGTACCGCACTCAGGGCCGTTTGCTCGCGGCATACACGCGACCGTGTTCGCGGCGCGGGCGTCGGCCGCGTCGGCCGCCGAGATCGAAGCCGCTCTGCAGGATTACTATCGCGATTCGGCCTTCGTCGAAGTGCTGGATGCACCGCCGCGACTCAAAGATATCGTCGGCAGCAACTACGCTCGCTTGAGCGTGAGCGCCGATGATGAAGCGATCAGTGTCTGTTGTGTCGTCGACAACCTTGTGAAGGGCGCCGCGGGCGGGGCGATGCAGTGGGTCAACCGCCTCTGCGGCTGGCCCGAGACCGACGGCCTCACGATCACGCCGGCGGGGTGGCTATGATGCAGGCGCCGGCCGCTCAGCTCACCGAAGTCTACCCGATGCTGCCCTTCGTCCCGCTGCGCGGCGAGGGGGTCTACCTCGAGGACGAGCACGGCCGGCGGGTGCTGGATTTGTATGGGGGTCACGCCGTCGCGGCGCTGGGCTACGGTCATCCGCGGCTCACGGCCGCGCTGGTGAAACAGGCTCGCGAGCTCTATTTTCAGACCAACGCCGTGAATCTGCGGATTCGCGAGGAAGCCGCGCAAAGCCTCGCCGACTTCGCGCCTGCGGGCTTGAGCCGCGTGTTCTTCGTCAACAGCGGCGCCGAGGCCAACGAGAACGCTCTGCGCTTGGCGCTGCGCTCCACAGGCCGCGACAAGATTGTTGCCGTGGAGCATGCCTTCCACGGCCGCACGGCCGCAGCGGCCGCCGTCACCTGGGGCGCGAAGGGCCGCTGGTACGGATTTCCGCGCACGCCCATGGACGTCGTGTTCGTGCCGCGCAACGACGTCGACGCCTTGATGAGGGCTGTCGACAAAGCCACCGCCGGCCTGATCATCGAGCCGGTGCAGGGGCTCGCTGGCGCGTTCGATTTTTCGCCGGCGTTCATCGCCGCCACGAGGCAGGCTTGCAGCGCCAACGGAGCGTTGCTGATCTTCGACGAGGTGCAGACTGGCATGGGCCGGCTCGGCGCCCCTTTCGGCGCCGACCTGTTCGGCGTCACTCCGGATCTGCTGACGACCGCCAAAGGTCTCGGCGGCGGTTACCCTTGCGGCGCAGTTCTGATGACGAACGAGCTCGCCCAGGAGCTCAAGCCCGGCGATCTCGGCACGACTTTCGGCGGCGGGCCGATGGCCTGCGCGGTCGTCAAGGCCGTGATCGAAGCGATCGTCGAGGAGCGGCTTCTGGATCGGGTCCGGGAGGTCTCGGCGGTGATTCGGGAAACCTGCGTCGTCGGTCCGGTCACGGCAATTCAGGGAGCCGGGTTTCTGCTCGGACTGAAGACCCGGGGCCCCGCCGCCACAGTGCGCGACCGGCTGCTCGCAAAGAATATTCTCGTCGGCACGAGCGCAGATCCGAACGTGCTGCGAATGTTGCCGCCGCTCATCCTCGATTCCGCGCACGCACGGTTGCTGGCAACGACGCTCGAAGGACTCAGCAATGAATCTATTTAACGATTTGGCAGATTTTTCGACACAGGAAATCGGCGGGCTGCTCACGCTTGCACGACGCTTGCAACAACATCCCGAACCTCGCGCCTTGGAGGGGAAGGTACTGTCGTTGCTGTTCCTGAGCCCGTCCTTGCGGACGCTCGCGTCCTTTCAAGCGGCCATGACCCGGCTCGGTGGTGGGTCCTTCGTGATCTCGCCCGACATGTCGATACACGGCATCGAAACGCGCCCTGGTATCGTCATGGACGGCGCTGCCGCCGAGCATATCCGGGAAGCCGTTCCTGTGATCGCGTCCTACGGGGATATCATGGGCATTCGCGCATTCGCCGAGCGACGCGTCCTCGGCGACGACCTCGCCGACCGCGAATACAAAGAGCTCACGAGCCTCGTGAGCGTGCCGCTGATCAACATGGAGTCGGCGATTCAGCATCCGTGCCAGAGCCTCGCCGACTGGAAAACCATGGATGAGCTCGGAATTCCCGCGCAGGGCGGCCGCTTCGTCCTTTCGTGGGCGTACCATCCGCGCGCGCTGCCGTTGGCGGTACCGGCAGCAACCGTGAAGATGGCCGCCATGCGGGGCATGGACGTCGTTGTGCTGCGCCCCGACGGTTTTGCGCTTCCCGAGCCGATCATGGCGCGCGCCCGAGAGCTCGCCGAGGCCTCGGGGGGCCGAGTTACCGAAACCGAGGATCGCGCCGAGGCACTCGAAGGCGCACATGTGATCTACGCCAAGTCCTGGTCATCCACCCGCCACTATGGCGATCGCCCGAGAGATCAAGCTCTGCGAGAACCGCTTGTGGATTGGTGCATCGACGAGCCATGGTTCGAAACGGCGCAACCGGATTGCCGCTTCATGCACTGCCTTCCGGTACGGCGCGGGGTTGTAGTGGCCGACCGGATCCTCGACGGGCCGCGCAGCGTCGTAATACGCGAAGCTCAGAATCGCATGTTCGCGCAGATGGCAGTGCTCCACCAGATGCTGAAGGGGTAAGGGAGATGTCACGACTGAGTGGGAGCGAGCGAGCCATTGCGGTAACCGCGCTGAAGCACGCCGCACCGTATATTCGCATGTACAAGCGCAAGATCTTCGTGCTCAAAGCGGGCGGCGAGGCCTTCACTTCGCCCGAGGCCACGCGCGCCCTGGTGGAGCAAATCGGCATACTTCACGGCGTCGGAATTCGAATCGTGCTCGTGCACGGCGGTGGCCCGCAGTCGACTCAGCTCGCGAAAGCATTGGGAATCACGAGTCGGTTCATCGATGGCCGGCGCGTGACCGATGCCCAAGCCCTCGATATAGCGACGATGGTGTTGAACGGCCAGATCAACACTTCGATACTCGCGGCGTGCCGCACACTCGGCATTCCGGCAATCGGTATCAGCGGCGTCGCGGCTGGATTGATCCGCGCGCATCGCCGCCCGCCCGTGATCCGCGAGAACGGCGGCGACACGGTCGACTACGGCTATGTCGGCGATATCGAAAGCGTCGATACGTCGGTGTTGTTCAAACAACTCGACAACGACCTCGTGCCGATCATCAGCCCCTTGTCGGCGGACGAATCCGGCACGCTGCTGAACATCAATGCCGATACCATCGCCGCGGCGATCGCAGCCGCGGTGGGTGCGGAGAAACTGATCTTAGCGACCGGCGCGCCGGGAATACTCGAATCGCGCGACGATCCTCGGTCCTTGATCTCCTACATCGACATCGCCGGGCTCGCGAAGCTGCGCGCAGAGGGTCGCATCGTCGACGGCATGTTGCCCAAGGCAGCGGCGATCGAGCGCGCGCTCCGCGCCGGAGTACCGCGCGTCCACGTTATTTCCTACGATCTCCCGGACAGCCTGCTGCTCGAGGTGTTCACGAACGAAGGCACCGGCACCCTCGTCGTAAACGATATCGAGAACCTGAGCCCCGCTGAGCAAACGAGCTAGTGCGATGAGCAAGCGGCTTTGGGACAAGGGCAAACCGCTGGACGAGCGGATTTTGAAGTTCACGGCAGGTGAAGATCATCTGCTCGATGCACGACTGGTGGAATACGACGTTCGCGCTTCGATCGCACACGCACGGATGCTGGCTAAGCAAGGCTTGCTGACGGCGGAGGATTGCGAGGCGATCTGTACCGGGCTTGCGGCTCTTGGCGAGGAGCATCTGCGCGGCGAGTGGTCGATTCAGCTCGAGGAGGAAGACGTGCACACCGCGCTCGAGCGCCGACTGGTCGAGCGGACCGGCGAGGCCGGCGGCCGCGTGCATCTCGGGCGCTCGCGCAACGACCAGGTGTTGGTGGCGTTACGGCTATACCTCAAGGACGCGGCCGCTTCCCTAGCGGAGCATGCGAACCGTCTAGCCGCCGCGCTCGAGGACCTGGCGCGGCGTCAAGGCCATATCGCCTTACCCGGCTACACTCACATGCAGCCGGCGATGCCGAGCTCCGTCTGCCTGTGGGCGACGGGATTCGCGGCGGAGTTCCACGACGACGCCGTGGGTCTCCAAGGCGCAGCACGGCGCGCCGACCTGAACCCCCTTGGCTCGGCGGCCGGCTACGGCACGCCCGGTCTGGATCTCGACAGCGAGGCGACGCGCGCAGCCTTGGGATTCGCCGCGAATCAGGATCCTGTCACTGCCGTGCAACTCAGCCGTGGCAAGGCGGAAGCATCGTTGATTTTTGAGATCGCCTTGCTGCTCGGCGATTCGAGCCGGCTGGCAGCGGATATGCTGCTCTTTTATACCCGCGAGTTCGCATTCATCACGCTGCCGGACGAGATGACGACTGGCTCGTCGATCATGCCGCAGAAACGCAACCCCGACGTGTTCGAGCTCGTTCGCAGCGCTCAGGCCGTGCCCGTCGCCGCCCTCGTAGAGACACTTGCGATCACCTCCAAGTTGACGTCGGGCTACCACCGGGACCTCCAGCGTCTCAAGGCCCCGCTCTTCCGTTGCATCGACCTTGCGGAGGACGCGCTCGCCATCATGGCGCACGCCTTGAGCGGGGTCTCTTTTCGCGAGGACAAGATTCATCTGGGCGAGGAGCTGTACGCGGCGGAAAACGCCAACCGGCTCGTCGTGGACGAGGGTCTGCCTTTCCGCGAGGCCTATCGCCGCGTCGCCGAGTCCCTGCGCGCGGAAACGGAAGACTCGAAGTGAAGCGCCGGCAGACTTACCGGCCCGCCGTAGGCGTGCTGGCAGCGTGCTCCGTGCTGGTCGCGTGTGGGCAGAAAGGACCGCTGACGCTGCCTGAATCGGCGACGGAGCCCGTGCAAACCGGGGCCGCGGCTTCCGAGAGCGCCCCGCCCGGTGACGAACAACGAGATGAAGAAGACTAAGGCGTTGATCCTCGTCGACGGCAGCTCTTATCTATTTCGCGCCTATCATGCGCTGCCGGCGCTGAGCGCCAGCTCCGGCCACCCCACCGGCGCGATCCTCGGCGTGCTGAACATGCTCTACAAGCTGTTAGACGAGTACGAGCCCGAGCACATCGCCGTGGTGTTCGATGCGCCGGGCAAGACCTTCCGGGACGAGATCTACGCCGAATACAAGGCACACCGTCCACCGATGCCTGAGGACTTGCGTCCCCAGGTCGAGCCGCTGATCGAAGCCGTCGAAGCGATCGGCTTTCCGCTGCTACGCATCGACGGCGTCGAAGCCGATGACGTCATCGGAACACTGGCGCGACGCGCGGCCGAGCTCGGCATGACCACGCTGATATCGACGTCGGACAAGGATATGGCGCAGCTCGTCGACGAACGAATCTCGCTCGTGAATACGATGAGCAACACTTCTCTCGACGAGGCCGGCGTGGCAAGCAAGTTCGGCGTGGCACCGTCTCAGATGGTGGATTTCCTGGCATTGGTGGGTGACAGCTCCGACAATATCCCGGGCGTGCCTGGCGTGGGCCCCAAGACCGCGGCGAAATGGCTCGCGGAGTATCACGATCTCGACACGATCATGGCGCGCGCGGATGAGATTCCCGGAAAAGCCGGCGAGAACCTGCGCGACTCGCTGCCGCGCCTGCCATTGTTTCGGCGGCTCGCTACCATCGTCTGCGATCTAGACCTGCCCGTGACGCCCGACGCCCTCACGCTCCGCCCACCCGACCAGCAACGACTCGAGGCGCTCTATAAGAAATACGAGCTGAAGTCGTTGTTGCGGCGAGTCGGGGGAGAGCCGCAGAACGACGCGCCTCCGGCGGAGGGATTCGAGTATGAAACGGTCCTAACCGTAGAGCGGCTGGAGGCCTGGCTCAAGGACGTCGAAGCGGCCGACCTCGTTGCACTCGATACCGAGACGACGAGCCTGAACTACATGCAAGCCAAGATAGTCGGCATCTCCCTGTGCGTCGAGCCCGGGCGCGCAGCGTATATTCCCTTGGCTCATAGCTATCCCGGCGCGCCCCCGCAACTCGACCGGGATGGCGTTCTCGAGCGCATGAAGGCGTGGCTTGAGGGCGAGGCGGCGAAAGTCGGGCATCACCTCAAATACGACACGCATGTGCTCCGCAATCACGGTATCGCGCTGCGCGGCTTCGCCTTCGATTCGATGCTCGAGTCTTTCGTGTTGAATTCAACCGCCACACGCCACGATCTCGATTCCGTCGCGGCCAAATACCTGGGCGTGAGCACGATCAAATATGAGGACATCGCCGGCAAAGGCGCCAAGCAACTTCGTTTCGACGAGATCGATCTGGAAACGGCCGCGCCGTATGCGGCGGAAGACGCTGACGTCTGCTTGCGCCTGCACCGCACGCTCTGGCCCAGGCTGCAAGAGACGCCGGAACTCGAGCGGCTCTATCTAGAGATAGAGCAACCGCTGGCGCCGGTCCTGCAGAAAATGGAGTATCTCGGGGTGCTCGTAGATGCCCGGATGCTCAAGCATCAGAGCGCCCAGCTCGCTCAGTCGATGGCAGAGACCGAGGCGCTCGCATACGAGGAAGCGGGAGGTCCGTTCAATCTGGCCTCGCCGAAGCAGCTCCAAGAGATACTCTACGACCGTCTCAGCCTCCCCGTCCTAGGCAAAACGCCCAAGGGCCAAGCATCGACGGCCGAGAACGTCCTGCAGGATCTCGCGAACGACTACGCGCTCCCGAGACTCATCTTGCAGCACCGGGCGCTCGCGAAGCTCAAGTCGACCTACACGGACAAGCTCCCGCTGGAGATCAACCCCTGCACCGGCCGCATTCATACGTCCTATCACCAGGCCGTCGCCGCGACGGGCAGGCTATCCTCGTCGGACCCGAACCTTCAGAACATCCCGATCAGAACGCCCGAAGGCCGCCGGATTCGCCAAGCTTTCGTCGCGCCCCCCGGATACCGGCTGCTGGCCGCGGACTACTCGCAGATCGAGCTGCGAATCATGGCGCATCTATCCAACGACGAGGGCCTGCTCGCAGCGTTTGCGGCCGACCTGGATATTCATCGCGCCACCGCCGCTGAGGTTTTTGGGCTCGAGCCCGAGCATGTCGGCGATTCCGAGAGACGCTCGGCCAAAGCGATCAACTTCGGCTTGATCTATGGCATGTCGGCCTTCGGGCTCTCGAGACAACTGGGAATCGAGCGCGCTGAAGCGCAGCGCTATGTGGATCTCTATTTCAGCCGCTACCCGGGAGTCAAACGGTATATGGACGACACTCGAGAGCGGGCTCGCGAACGCGGTTACGTGTCGACGGTCTACGGCCGTCGGCTCTACTTGCCGGAGATCAGATCCAGGAATCATCAGCGCCGCCAATATGCCGAACGCAGCGCGATCAACGCACCCATGCAAGGAACGGCCGCGGACATCATCAAACGCGCCATGATCAAGGTCGACCGTTGGCTCGAGCAGAGCGGCGCTGACGCGCGGCTGATCATGCAGGTCCACGACGAGCTCGTGCTAGAGGTCGCGGATGGCGACGCCGAGCCCTTGGCTCGACGAGTCAAGGCCCTGATGGAGTCGGCGGCGGATCTCAAAGTGGCGCTCAAGGCCGACTTCGGCCTCGGGGCGAACTGGGACGAGGCGCACTAGGGCAAGGCGCACAGGGCCTTTCCGGCTGCCCCGGGAACTTTTCCGCGCCGCCCGCCCACTAAAGCAGTGGGCCGAAAGCGCCCCCCGCTATCCTCCCTAAGCGGGACAACATCCCGGTGACCCCATACCGGGACTCTTAACCCCGGGTGCGTCCCCTGAATCCCGCACCCGGGGTTACTTTTTTGCGGATCCCGGCGCATCCAGCCCGAGCCAGCCCAAAAGCACGTCTCCGGCCTCATCGACCCCCAGTCGCTTCGTCGCGGAGAACATGATCAGCGGCAAGTCCGGCCCGACCGCGGCTGCTATCCGGCGTTGCCGCGTCACGGCGGCGCTGCGACTGAGCTTGTCGGCCTTTGTCAGCAGCACGGCCACCGGTACGCCGGCCTCCCGGGACCAGCCGAGCATGACTTCGTCAAGCTCGCCGAGATCTCGACGAAGATCCATGGTGATAAAGAGACCGCGCAGACAGCGCCGATCCAGGAAATAGGCCTCGAGCAGGCTCGCCCATTCCAAGCGGACGGATTCGGCGACCTTGGCGTAGCCGTAACCGGGCAGATCCACGAGACGCTCACCCGCACTCAGTGAGAAGAAATTGATCTCCCGCGTGCGCCCCGGTTGCTTGCTGGTGCGAGCAAGGCCGCGCCGCCCGCAGATCGCATTGATGGCGCTGGACTTCCCGGAATTCGACCTCCCGGCAAACGCCACCTCCGCCCCCGCATCTCGGGGAAATTGCTTAGCCTTCCGAGCCCCGATGAGGAACTTGGGCGTAATACCAGTGGACATAAGTACGTTCAGGCCCGAAGCCCGGTCATGCGGGGTTCAGGTCGATTAGTGTACAATCTTTCGCCGTTTCCGAGGGTTATGAGACGAGGTTGCAGTGGCGTGACGCATCAGAGACTCGATTGGCAAGCGACATCCAACGGCAGATCGATCGGCTACGTCACGTGCCTGATCTTACTTCTGACCTGGAACACGCCGAGCGCCGCACAAGGCTCGGCAACCGCCGGGCAGGCCAAGGCGGCTTCCTGCGCGGCCTGCCACGGCACGAACGGTAACAGCATCAATCCGCTCTGGCCCAGCCTGGCCGGGCAGCACGCCGGGTATATCGCACATCAGCTCGTCGCCTTTCAACAAGGAACGCGAGAGGACGTGCTGATGACGAGCTTTGCGGCTTCGCTCTCAGCAGAAGATATCGCGGATCTCGCGGCCTATTTCGAGAACCAGACCGTGACGCCGAAAGGCGCCGACCCCGCCGTCGTCGACGCCGGGGCGCGCATCTACCGGAGCGGCATTCCGGACCGGGGTGTCCCCGCTTGTATTGCCTGTCACGGCCCGACGGGCCGCGGCAACCCGCTGGCCGCTTACCCGGCGCTCACCGGCCAGCACGCCACCTACGTCGTGAACACGCTGCGAGCCTATTCCTCGGGTGCGCGCCGGTCCGACGGCGCGGTGAATCTGATGATGCGCGACTTGGCCGCCCTGCTCAGGGAAGACGAGATGCAGGCCGTAGCGAGTTATGTCCAGGGCCTGCGTTAAAACCCTTGATTCGAAGGAGAGCTCGAGTGCTACCGAAAAAACTGTTCAAGTTCGCCGCCGCCCCCGCAGTCTTGATCGTAATCGCGTTCTTCTGGGGATGCGGCTCACAAGATCCGGACGGGGCGTCGGACGCCACTCAAGAGTCGGATGCTACCTCTACCGCGGTCGTCCAACCCGACGAAACTGCGCCGCCGTCGGCGCCTTCCGCGGCGAGCAGCGAGCAGCCGCGCATCGTAGTGGCGCAGGCGGATTCGGCCCAAAGTCGCCGTTTCTCTCTGGGGACGCACTACGAGCGGCTCTCACCGACGCAGCCGACGAGCTCGAGCCCCGAGCAGATCGAGGTTACAGAGATCTTCTGGTACGGCTGCCCGCACTGTTACACCTTCGATCCGTATCTCGAGAGCTGGAAGGAGAATCTTCCCAGCGACGTGAGCTTCGTGCGCATTCCGGCCATGTGGAACGACTTGCTGAAGATACACGCCCAGGCGTTCTATACCGCACATGTTCTGAATCTCGCGGAAGAAGTGCACACACCGTTGTTTCGCGAGATGCACGTCAACGGCAATGCGTTGAATACAAAACCGGCGTTGCAGGAGTTCTTCAGCCGCTTCGGAGTTGACGCAGAGACGTTCGACAACGCCTTCGAGTCGTTCACCGTATTCAAAAGCATGCAGGACGCTGACAATCTCTCCCGGCGTTACCGCATTTCCAGCGTCCCGGCCGTCGTCGTGAACGGCAAGTACACTACCAACGCGACGATCGCCGGCAGCTATCCGAATCTGCTCGAGGTCATCGACGAGCTCGTCGCCATGGAGCGTGCCGGCGAGTAGCGCCGGCTCTAGAACGGGTCTCTGCTTTCGTCGATCCCGTGGGGATCGGCGTGTATCAATACCTCGGCCGAAGGGAAGCTCTTCCGCAGAGCGGTCTCCACCGCTCCGGAGACCTCGTGCACCCTCGCGAGCCTCATGCCCGGGTCGAGCTCCAGGTGGAACTGAATGAATTGCGCAGTACCGGAGGAACGCGTTCGCAGATCGTGCACTCCTCGGACCTCCGGATGCGCGTATGCGATCTCGGCGATGCGCCTTCGATCACTTTCAGGCAGCTCTCTGTCGAGAAGGACGTTCAGCGCATCCTTGGCAATCTCACGGACGCTCCAAAGGATGACCGCGACCACGAAGAGTCCCAACAGCGGATCAGCTATATGCAAGCCCCAGGCTGACGATGCAAGAATCGCGACGAGCACAGCAAGATTGGTGAGGATATCCGCGCGATAGTGAATGGCGTCGGCGGAGATCGCCATCGAGCCGGTACGTCGCACCACCAGCGCTTGAAACGCAGCAAGACAGAGGGTCAGAGCAAGCGAGCAGATCGTTACCACCACCCCCAGCTCGGGACTTTCGACGGCACTCGGCGCGATCAATCGTTGCACTGCCCTGAAGGCCACGTAAGCCGCCGAAGCCGAAATGATCAGCGACTGGATGAGGCACGCGATACCCTCCGACTTTCCATGGCCGAAGCGATGCTCTCGATCCGCGGGCGACACCGCAACCGTGACGGCGAACAGGGTGATGCCGGACGCGACCAGGTCGAGCAAAGAATCGGCGAGCGAGCTCAACATTGCGATCGAGCCCGTCGCCGACCACGCCCAAGTCTTGAGCGCGATCAAAATGCTTGCGACCGCCACCGACGCCAGTCCGGCGAGCTGCATGAGCTGGACCTTGTATGGCTCCAAGCCCGGCGTGTGTTTGAGATCCGAGGTATCCACCGGGGGTAACGATGTCCGAACTGGGTGTTGTATGGTACCAGCCGTCGGCTTTGAAATGATTCACGGACGAATCTCAATCGCAGTTCCGGAGCCGGACGATGCTCTCGCCATTCCGCGGCGGCGTTTCAGATGAGAACGACTCTCAATGATCAGCGACCGGTGAGTCTTTCGGCCGCCTGCTTCAAAGTATCCAGTTCCTTTGCGAAACAGAACCGAATCAAACGACTCTCCGGAGGCTCGGCATAGAAGGCGGAAACCGGGATGACGGCGACGCCCCGATTTCGAGTGAGCCAATGGGCATACTCGTGGTCAGGGAGATCGGATAGCTCGCCGTAGTCCGCGAGCTGGAAGTACGTGCCGAAGGAATGCCTCAACTTAAAACCGGATTCGCGCATTGCCAGTGTGAAGAAATCTCTCTTTTCCTGATAGAAGCTTCCCAACTGCAAATGGTGCTCCGGGCACCGTGCAAGAAAATCCGCAAGCGCATACTGCAGCGGAGTCGTGGTGGTGAACGTGTTGAACTGGTGCACGCGTCGGAACTCTGCGGTCAGCTCCGCACGGGCGACGCAGTAGCCCACTTTCCAACCTGTCGCGTGATAGGTCTTGCCGAATGAGAACACTGCGAAGCTCCGCTCGGACAACTCCTCGTGCGCGATCACAGTCTCATGGCTGCGGCCGTCGAAGACGATATGCTCGTAGACTTCATCGCTGAGGACGTAGCAGTCGTAAGGACGCAGGACGGCCGCGAGCTGGTCGTAATCGCGGCTGGTCAGGATCGAGCCCGTCGGATTGTGCGGCGAATTGATGATCACGAGCCGAGTTCGCTCGCTCACGACGGATCTCAGGCGCTCCCAGTCAATCGAGAATTCCGGCGGCAGCAACGGCAAGTGACGCGTCGTGCCTCCGGCAAGGGTTACGGCCGGCGCGTAGGAATCGTAAGCCGGGTCGAAGACGACCACCTCGTCGCCGGCGCGCACGACCGCGTGAATCGCACAGAACAACGCCTCTGTGGCGCCGCTCGTGACGGTAATCTCCGACACATGATCTCGTGTTACACCGTAGAGAGATACGAGCTTATGCTCGATCTGCTCGCGCAAGCTCACGACTCCGGCCATTGGAGGGTACTGATTGTGCCCGCTGCGCAGATGTTGGTTGACGAGCTCGAGCAAGGCTTCGGGAGGTTGGAAATCGGGGAACCCCTGGGATAAATTGAGCGCACCCGTTTCCTCCGCCAAACGAGACATGATGGTGAATACGGTGGTGCCGACACCAGGCAGCTTGCTTTCGACCGGTCTCATGTCGCTACTGCCCCATCGCTCGTCGTCCGAAGCACGGTGCACATGCTAGCGAAGGTGCTTGTCCTCTTTGGTCTGGCGCTGCTTGCCGTCGGACTCGTTCTGCCGCTAAGCCGCCGGTCTCGCGACGCGGTACAGACTCACTGCCAAGGCGCCGACGACGGCCAACCCGAGCATGGTCGGCAGCGTGAAGTCCATCGCGAGCACATCGGAATCACCGGAAACGACGATCGGTACGGCCATGAATATCCCGATCAATGCTTCGCCGGTGATCAAGCCCGACGCAAACAACATACCGTTGCGCTGCGCAAGCGCGGCCCCGTCCCCCCCGGTGGCACGACCGCGCGTTGCCGCATACGCGACCAGGCCACCCAACCCGATCGCGACGCTGAGCTCCAGGGGCAGGTAGATTCCGACCGCGACTGCGAGCACGGGAGTCCGCCAAGCCGTGCCACGCGTCTTCAGGTATTCGTCGACAACGATGATCGCGGTGCCGATGGCGGCTCCGAAGGCCACCATACCCCACGGCAAGCCTCCGCCGAAGACCCCCTGCGCGACCGACGCCATCAGCGTGGCCTGCGGCGCGAGCAGAGCGTCGGGCTGCTCCGGCGTCGGCACGCCGATGCCGTAGGCCTGCAGCAGCAAATTGAGTATCGGCGCGACCACGAGCACGGCGCTGACGACGCCGACACCCTGCATGAGCTGCTGGCGCCACGGCGTCGCGCCGACGAGATAGCCGGCTTTGAGGTCTTGCAGATTGTCGCCCGCAATCGCTGCGGCACAGCACACGACCGCTCCGACCATGATCGCCGCCGGCGCCCCGTTCGCCGCGTCGCTACCCATGAGCCACAACAGCAGCAAGGACGTAAGTAGTATGGTCGCAATCGTGATGCCGGAGACGGGATTGTTCGACGAACCGACCAGGCCCGCCATGTAGCCCGCGACGGACGAGAACAGAAAACCCGCGACAACCATGATCACAGTCATCGCCAAGGCGACGCCGATATCGGAAACGATCGCCTGGTAGAGGATGAAGATAGGTAGGACGAAGACGGCGATGCCCACGAGCACCAGGCTCATCGGGGCATCGTGCTGGGTGTGATCGTAGCTCTCACCTGCCGTCGCGTGCCGCGCCCGCAAACCGGTGGTGACCCCCGAGATCAACGTCGAGCGCATCGAGATCAGCGCCCAGATGCCACCGACCAACATGGCGCCGACTCCGAGATAGCGGATCTTCGTGGTCCAAATGACGAAAGCCAGATCGCCGGCCGCCGTCCCTGCCTCGAATTGCGCCGCCAGCGTCGGATCACCGTCCAGTAACAGCGCGGAATAGATCGGGATCGCGACGTACCAGGAGATCGCGCCCCCGAGGAAAACCAGAGCGGCGATGTTCAAGCCGACGATATAGCCGACGCTGATCAGCGCGGGAGATAGATTCATGCCGATGTAGGCAATCGTGCTGCCCCCGACGTACGTCGCCGCCTGCGCCGTTCCCGACCATAGCCGCAAGCCCGTCTCGGCAAACTTGGTCAAGCCTCCGAGAACTGCGGCGACCGCCAATAACTTCGCGCCCTTCCCCGAAGCGCCGACCCTCAAGACTTCGGCCGTCGCCGTGCCCTCGGGATAGGCGAGCTGCGCCTCCACGACGAGCGATCGCCGCAGCGGTATCGAAAACAACACGCCGAGCAGTCCGCCCAGGCCCGCTATGACGCTCACCCACATGTAATCGAAAACGCTCCAGTAACCCAGGATGATCAGCGCGGGTATCGTGAAAATGACGCCGGCGGCAATCGATTCTCCCGCGGACGCCGCCGTCTGCACGATATTGTTCTCGAGAATGTTGGACTCCCTGAAGAGCTTCAAGACGGCCATGGAGATCACCGCCGCCGGAATCGAGGCCGAGACGGTCAAACCCGCGAACAGGCCGAGATAGGCGTTGGCGCCGGCCAGCACGATCGAGAGAAAGATACCCAGCGCGATCGCCTTGACCGTAAGCTGCGGAAGCGGATGAGCTGCTGCCATCGATAGTCCTCCTCGCGCGGCTCAGCGAGCCTTTCGTCCACGGGAACGAAAAAGTTGGCACCCGAAATGTTTCAGCGTCCGCCCTGCATCATGCGTCTTAGAGGTTTCGCGAGCAACGCCAATAGCACGCCAGAGCCAACCGTCGTCAGCACGATTTGCAGATACAGACCCGGCATTTCGTCGACGGCTTCGGCGTTGAACTCACCCGCGATCAGGCCGGCGATGATGTACCCCAGCGAATTGGCGAGAAACCAAACGCCCATCATCTGACCGACGAAGCGCCGCGGCGCGAGGCGGCTGACAGAGCTCAAGCCCACGGGGCTCAGCGCGAGCTCGCCCATCGTGTGCAGAAGATAAGTAAAGAACAACCAGGTCGGCAGAACCTGCTGGCCGCCCGCGACTAGGCGGGAAGCACCGATCATCACGGCAAATCCCGAACCAAGAATCACGAGGCCGATCGCGAACTTCAACGGCGATGAAGGGTCGAGGTGCCTGCGGGCGAGCGCGATCCACAGCATCGAATAGAAGGGTGCGAGCAAAATGATCAATGCCGGATTCAAGGACTGAAACCAAGCGGCCGGTATCTCGAAGTTGCCGAACTGCCGGATCGTGTAGCGCTCGGCGAATAGATTCAGAGACGACCCCGCCTGCTCGAAGCCGGCCCAGAACATCGCGGCCGCGAGAAACAGCGTCAGTATCACGATCACCCGGCCGCGCTCCTCCACCGTCAAGCCGCCGAACACGAACAGGCCGATGAAATAGACGATCGCCACGATCGCGATGAGGGTCGTCGTGCCCTGCGCCAGCCTCACCGCGTCGAATCGAATCGCTCCGCTGAGGCCGGCTGCGAGTAGCCCCAGCACGACGGCGACGCCGAGGCCGATCGCAAGCCAGGATTTCAGCCTGAACTGTCGGGTGTCCCTTCCTTGAACCACCGCGGGCGAGTATCCAGCCTCACCCAGGTGCTCTCGACTCAAGCGGTACTGGATGAGCCCGAAAAGCATGCCGACCCCGGCGGCGGCGAAGCCGTAGTGCCAGCTATCCCGCGCCAACCAGCCGCAGAGCAAAGGTCCGGCCGCAGCGCCGATGTTGATGCCCATGTAAAATATCGTGAATCCGGCATCCCGCCGTTCGTCGCCCTCCGGATACAGCTCGCCGACGAGCGCGCTGATATTCGGCTTCAAGAGTCCGGTGCCTATAGCGACGAGCACAAGCCCGAGGAAAAACGTGCCGATGCTCGGGACCGCAAGCGCGAAATGGCCGCACATGATGACAACGCCGCCGAGAAACACCGCCCGCTGGGCGCCGGTGAGCCGATCGGCGATCCAGCCGCCCGGCAACGCCAGAAGATAGGCTGCGGCCGTGTAGAGACCATAAACGGCGGTCGCTGTTTGGTCGGAGAATCCCAGACCACCGTTCTCGATCTGATCGACCATGAACAACACCAGCAGCGCCCGCATGCCGTAGTAGCTGAAACGCTCCCACATCTCCGTCATGAACAAGGTATACAGGCCTCTCGGATGACCGAGGATCTCGACCGCTTGAGCGCGCGGCGCCACGACGCTATTCATTCACGGTTTCCTCCGTTTCGGCTGGGCGCGCGTCGAGCACGCGGCAGAGTAGGAGGCCGCTCTCATAGAGCAGATAAATCGGCACCGCCAGCAACGTCTGCGAGATCGCGTCGGGCGGTGTTAAAAACATGCCGGCGACGAACGCGCCGAGAAACACGTACGGGCGCGACTTGCGCAAGGTCTTGAGGTCGACCAAGCCGCTCCAAACCAGCATGACCGTCGCAATCGGCACCTCGAAGGCCATGCCGAACGCGAAGAACAGGCCAAGGACGAAGTCCAGATAGGCGCTGATATCGGTCATCATCGTGACTCCCTCCGGGGCCACGGCGGCGAAGAACGCGAACATCAGCGGAAAAACGACGTAGTACGCGAATGCGACGCCGGCATAGAACAGCACGATGCTCGACAGCAGCAGAGGGAAGGCGAAGCGCTTTTCCGTACGATAGAGGCCGGGCGCGACGAACCGCCATATCTGATAGAGCACCACCGGCATCGCGAGGAACAACGCGACGAAAAAAGTCATCTTGAAAGGGGTCAGAAACGGCGACGCGACTTGGGTGGCGATCATGGTCGACCCGGCAGGCAGCTGCCGCATCAGTGGCGTCGCGACGGCCGTGAAGATGCTTTCGGAGAACGGAACGAGACAGAGAAAGACCAAAAGAACGGCGGCAGCCGACCGGAGCAATCGCGAGCGCAGCTCGACCAGATGGGATATCAGCGTACCTTCAGCGAGCTTTTCCTGCTCCCCACCGTCTACCGCGGGCTTTTGATCGGATCCCTCGGCGCTCATGTGCTCGCATCAGATTCAGTATGGCTCTTGCCACTCGAGGCTGAACCCTCTGCCGGTGTTTGAACCGCGTCGACGGTCTGCTCTTCGGCCGGATTGTCCGAGCTCGCGACTGACGACGCCTGCGGACCCGGCGGAGGAATGATCTGGGAGCTTTTCGGGGGAGGTCTGTAGGAAGGTTTCTTCGGATCCTTCATCTCGAGCTCCCGCTCGAGCTGATAGCGCAGCTGGCTTGCCGTTCTGCGCGCGCGACTCACCCAACGGCCAAGCTGCGCGGCGATCCGAGGCAAGCGCTCCGGTCCCAGAACCATTAGACCGAGGCCGAAGATTAGAGCGATTTCCCAGAAACCGACATCGAACATCGGCTAGCCGCTCTGACTCTTATCCTTCTGCTCGGCGAACTCCGCGTCCGGCTTGCCGTCCTCAAGGCGTTTGGCATCCCGGTGTTCCTCGTCGTTTCGATCGTCGCTGTCCATCGCCTTGCGGAAGCTCTTGAGCGCGCCGCCCAAATCGCCTCCGATGCTCTTGAGTCGCTTGGTTCCGAAAATCAATACGACGATCAGCAGAACGATAAGCAATTGCCACATGCTTATGCCTCCTAATCCCATTTCATCCCTCCATCGCGGATACGAAAGGTCAATGATACGCCAATCCTTGGTCTCAGCCGCGACCGCTCAAACGGGCGGCGGCACTCGCAACAGGAACGTCGCGGGACCTTCGTTGCAGAGCCGTACCTGCATGGTCGCTCCGAAAACTCCGCGCCCCGTTGGGATACCGGCAGCCGCAGCAGCGACCGCCAGGCGCTCGAACAGGGCCCGGCCCTGTTCGGCATCCGCTGCGCCCGAGAAGCCCGGCCGGTTCCCCTTTGCCGTGTCCGCCGCCAGAGTAAACTGGGGGACCAGCAGCAGAGCGCCGCCGGCCTCGCGAACATCGAGGTTCATGCGACCTCGTCGGTCCTCGAAAATCCTGAATCCGAGCAAGCGTTCCAGGAGCCGATCCGCCTCATGCTCGGCATCCCCACGTTCGACGGCGACCAGCACTAGCAGGCCATTGCCTATGGCTGCAGCGGTCCGGCCCGAGACGACCACGCTCGCCTCACTGACGCGTTGAACTAGTCCGATCACGTGCTTTCCCGTCATCCACTTTGACTGAGCGCATTATCCTCGGCAAGCGCCAGCGCCGCGCCGTTTGAGGCGGAAACGACGCGATTCGCGAGCCCCGCGCCCGCCCTGCCTGTGCCATAGTAGCCCTGGGTGGCCTCCCGGGACCGTCTGCGGCAAGGACGCGCGCAGCTGAGCGCTGGTCTCCCACAAGATAAATATCCCACGGGAATGCTGATATCCGAGTAATTTGTAGCATTCTTTCCCACTTTCGCGTCTCTCGTTACGGCCAGCGTCGTCCGGACGCGTTGGACATCTCGGAGAGCAGGGCACGAACCTGAATTGGCGGGTTCGCAGCGAAAAAAGTGGGATAAATGCTCTCCCACTACGCCTCCTGCTACTGCCTCGACAGATAGCGACTTGAGGCAGCCGAGTCACCCCCAGTACCATGGAATATACGGAATACGGGATGACTTGATTCCCCCACCGGATTGTCGCGGCGTGGTGTGGAACGTACTCATTGACCCAAGGTCTCCTCCATAGCACGGTTGTCGAAGGATGGCGATTGCCGCACAGTGAATTTCTCTCCGCGGTACCGCGCGGCGGAGCCACTAGACTCGCAAGGTCCGATGATCAGACGACGTGAATTGTTGATGGCGCTGGGGGCCGGCGCGGGCCTCGCCGCCTGCTCGCGACGAAACTCCGGCACTGCGGCCGCGAGCCGGACTCAAAGATTCTCCTGGAAGATGGTGACGACCTGGCCGCCGAACTTCCCCGGCCTGGGCACGGGCGCCAATACGGTCGCACGCTATCTCGAGGAGGCCAGCGGCGGACGCATACGCGTGCAGATTTATGCGGCGGGCGAGCTGATCCCGGCTTTCGAGGTTTTCGACGCCGTTTCCAGCGGTACTGCCGAGCTCGGCCACGGCGGCGCCTACTATTGGCGGGGCAAGTCCGAGGCGACTCAGTTTTTTTCGACCGTCCCCTTCGGGCTCAACACGCATGAGATGAATGCATGGCTCTACTACGGCGGCGGCATGCAGCTTTGGGAGGAGGTCTACGGGCAATTCAATCTGGTGCCGTTCGCCGCGGGCAACACCGGCGTTCAGATGGGCGGGTGGTTCAACCGCCCCGTCAATTCGATGGCCGACTTGCGCGGCCTGAAAATGCGCATCCCCGGCATTGGAGGGGAAGTCTTGAGGCTCGCCGGCGGCACACCGGTGAACTTACCCGGGTCGGAGCTGTTCACGGCGCTGCAAACCGGCAGCATCGATGCGACCGAATGGGTCGGCCCGTATAACGACCTGGCTTTCGGTCTTCATCAGGCCGCGCGGTACTACTACTACCCCGGCTGGCACGAGCCGGGGCCGACGATGGAGTGCATGGTCAACCGCGATGCCTACGAGGGCTTGCCCGACGATCTCAAGGCCGTCGTACGAATCGCCTGCCAGGCCGCCAACCTCGATATGACCGCCGAGTTCAATGCCCGTAACGCGAGCGCGCTGGAGCAATTGCGTTCGGATCCCTCCGTAGAGATTCGTTCCTTTCCCGAGGACGTGCTGGCGCGCCTCAAGACGCTAACGCTGCAGGTCATCGATGAGCTCACGGCCCGCGATGCTTTGGCTAATAAGGTATGGGAGTCCTACGGGGTTTTTCTCCGCAATGCCCGCTCCTGGCAACAGGTTTCGGAGCAAGCCTATGTCGATACGACCGATCTGTAGCGCGACCGCCGCCGTCGGGTCGGATGAAAATGCTTCGGGGAGCCATGACTTGACGGCACCGCATCTGCTAACATGCACCGCGCGAGAACCCCAAATCCCCGGGGTGGGAGTAATTTTTAAATGAGAGTGATATTTGCCATCGTCGCGCTGGCAGGCTGGGCTATGTGCGGCACTGCCAAGGCCCAAGAATGCAGCCAGACGATAGAGGGTAACGACCTCATCAAGTTCAACCTCGCCGAAATGCGAGTCAGCGCCGACTGCGGTGAGGTCACCATCACGCTGCGGCATGTCGGCTCGATGGCGGCGAACGTGATGGGGCACAACTGGGTGCTGACAGCTACGTCGGACTACATGGCGGTGGCGTCTGCCGGGCAAACAGCGGGACCGCCGAGCTTCTTGCCGGAAGGCGATCCACGCGTCATCGCGGCGACCGACATCATAGGCGGCGGCGAGGAGACTTCCGTTAGCTTCGATATCTCCGGATTGCAGGCCGGCGGAGACTACACGTTCTTCTGCTCGTTCCCCGGACATTTCGTGCTCATGAATGGGAAGTTCATTATCGAATAAGCGATGGGCTGCGGTATCCTTGCCTATGCCCGATGCGACTGCCGAAATATAGGGATTCATAAGTTATGACAATGGCCGTTGTTCTCATCTTGTTGGTGATCGGCACGCTCCTCTTTCATTTCTTGAGTCCCTGGAACTTCACCCCGATCGCATCGAACTGGGACATGATCGATACGACGGTCGATATTACTTTCATCGTCACCGGTATCGTATTTCTCGCAGTCAACCTATTCATGGCGTACTGCATCATCAAATATCGTCATCGCAAAGATCACAGCGCGGACTACGATCCCGAGAACACCAAGCTCGAGGGCTGGCTCACGATCGTCACTACCGTCGGCGTTGCCGCCATGCTGGCCCCCGGATTAGTCGTTTGGGGGCAATTCGTAACCGTTCCCGAGGAAGCCGCCGAATTCGAGGCGGTGGGTCAGCAATGGCATTGGAGCTTCCGATTCCCGGGAGAGGACGGAGAGTTCGGCAACGTCGATATACGTCACATGTCGGAGGAGAACCCCTTCGGCATGGACCCAGAGGACCCCAGCGGCCGCGACGACGTCTTGGTCTCGAGCCCCACTGTTCATCTGCCCGTGAACCAGCCCGTCAGAGCCTGGTTGCGAGCCAAGGACGTGCTGCATGATTTCGCGGTGCCGCAGTTCCGAATCAAGATGGACCTGGTGCCCGGTATGGTGACCTATGCGTGGTTTACGCCGACCGTGACCGGCGAGTACGAGATACTCTGCGAGGAGCTTTGCGGCATCGGCCATTTCGCCATGCGCGGCAAGGTGATCGTCGACGAGCAGGCGGACTTCGAAAGCTGGCTGGACGAGCAGCCGACCTACGCGGAGCTCACCGCGACGCCTGCGGGCGACCCGGCCGCGGGCCAGGGGACCTACGCGATCTGCGCCGCCTGCCATGGCCCGCAGGGACAGGGGCAACAGCTGCTCAATGCGCCGAAATTGACGGGGCTTGGCGCCTGGTATATCGAGCGCCAGGTCGAGTACTTCAAAGATGGGGTCCGCGGCACGCACGAGCTCGACACCTACGGTGCCACGATGGCGCCCATCATGGCCGCGGTCCCGGACGACACGGCGATTCGCAATGTCGCGGCATACATCGATACTCTGCCCGATCAGGCGATAGAGCCGACAGTCACCGGCGACGTCGAGCGAGGCGCCCGCATCTTCAGGACTTGTGCCGCATGCCACGGGACTTCCGGGCAAGGCATTTGGGCCCTCAACGCACCGCGCTTGGCCGGCGCGTCGGATTGGTACCTCGTGACCCAACTGAATAACTTCAAGGCGCGTATTCGCTCCTCGCATGCCGAGGATCGCTATGGCGAGCAGATGGCCCTGATGGCGGACATTCTGCCGAATGAGCAAGCCGTCAACGACGTCGTCGCCTATATCAATACGCTGCCTTGAGCGTCCGGCTACTGATAGGAAAGACGATACAAGGATAGAGCAAGAGACCTACTCCGGAGTGATATCTCATGGCATACGTTGCAATCGCTGATCGCGACCACCACCTTCACGATCCGCAGACTTTCATAACAAAGTACATTTGGAGCCAAGACCACAAGGTCATCGCCGTTCAGTATTCGATCACCGCCATCTCGGTCGGCGTGCTCGCGATGGTGCTCTCCAGCATGTTCCGATTGCAGCTCGGATTCCCGGATACGTTCTCGTTCGTCACTCCCGAGAATTACTACCAGTACGTGACCATGCACGGCATGATCATGGTCATCTACCTCTTGACGGCGCTGTTTCTCGGCGGCTTCGGCAATTATCTGATCCCACTCATGTGCGGCGCGCGCGACATGGTGTTCCCGTACATGAACATGCTGAGCTACTGGGTCTACCTATTGTCGGTGCTGGTGCTGCTCGCGAGCTTCTTCATTCCCGGGGGACCGACCGGCGCCGGTTGGACGCTCTACCCGCCGCAGGCGATCGCCGACGGAACGCCGGGCGTGAACGGCGGCATCATGCTGATGCTGTTGTCCCTCGCGATCTTCATCGTGGCGTTCACGATGGGAGGGTTGAACTACGTCACGACCGTGCTGCAGGCGCGCTGCCGAGGCATGACGCTGATGCGCATGCCGTTGTCCGTCTGGGGCATCTTCGTCGCGACCATACTCGGCCTGCTCGCATTCCCGGCGCTGTTGGTTGCGGCCATCATGATGCTGCTCGATCGCATCGTCGGGACGAGTTTCTTCATGCCCGAGATGCTGTCGATGGGGGATCAGAACGCGCACAACGGCGGCAGCCCGATTCTGTTTCAGCACTTGTTCTGGTTCTTCGGCCATCCTGAGGTCTACATCGTCGCGCTACCCGCCTTCGGCATGGTCTCCGACGTGCTCGCGACCCATGCGCGCAAGAACATCTTCGGCTACCGCATGATGGTCTGGGCCATCATCGCCATCGGTGGCTTGAGCTTCATCGTATGGGCACATCACATGTACGTCAGCGGCATGAACCCGTACTTCGGTTTCTTCTTCGCGACGACGACGCTGATCATCGCCGTGCCCACCGCTTTGAAGGTGTACAACTGGGTACTGACGCTATGGCGCGGCGATATTCGGCTCACCGTGCCGATGCTGTTCGCGATCGGTTTTATTTTTACCTTCACCCATGGCGGCCTCACCGGCCTATTTCTCGGAAACGTGACAGTGGATCTTCCGCTGTCCGACACGTATTTCGTCATCGGCCATTTCCACATGGTCATGGGCGTCTCGCCGGTGATGGTGCTGTTCGCGGCCATTTATCACTGGTACCCCAAGATCACCGGCAGAATGTTCAGCGACACGCTCGGCAAGTGGCATTTCTGGTGCACCTTGCTCGGAACCTACGCCGTCTACCTGCCGATGCACTACCTCGGGCTTTTGGGCGTGCCGCGTCGCTACTACGCCTACGGCTCGGACTTCATGCCCGACTCGGCGTACACGTTGAACTCGAGCATCACGGTCGCGGCAGTCTTCGTCGCACTGTCGCAGATCTTCTTCTTCATCAACGTCATTTGGAGCATGCGCTACGGCGAGAAAGCCGGCAGCAACCCATGGGGCGCGACCACGCTCGAGTGGCAAACGCCCGATACACCGCCGAAGCACGGCAACTGGGGCGCCAAGCTGCCAACCGTGTATCGCTGGGCGTACGACTACAGCGTTCCAGGCGAAAAACAGGACTTCGTGCCGCAGAACGTGCCGCCGCGCGCGGGAATCGTTGCCGGCCGTGACCACGGAGTGCACCACTAGTGAATGTCACCTTCCTGTTCACGGCGCTCATCGGTGCGATCCTGCTGTGGTTCGCGCTCGCCTGGAAGCTCAGGACCAAATCGTGGATTGTGAAAGGCGTGATATCGGAAGACGGGTTCAGCGCCATGCCCGCGCATCGAGTCGGACTGTGGGTGTTCCTGGCGGTCGTCACGAGCCTGTTCTCTCTATTCATCATCATCTACAACGAGCGTTCCACTTTCCCGGATTGGCGGCCGTTGCCGGACCCACAGCTGTTGTGGTTCAACACGGCCCTGCTCGTGCTCGGCAGCATTGCGCTACAGCTCGCGCGCGATGCTGCCAAACGCGACCAGTTGGCGGCAATCCGTGTCAATCTCACCGCCGCCGGTGTGTTTACGATCGCATTTCTCGCCGGCCAGGTGCTGGCGTGGCGACAGTTGACCGATTCGGGCTATTTCCTCTCGACGAATCCGGCAGACTCTTTTTTCTACCTGCTGACAGGCCTTCACGGCCTGCATCTGCTCGGCGGGTTGTTCGTCTGGGCGAAGACGACCATGAACGCCTGGCGGAAACCTGATCCAGAGGATATGAGCGAGGCAGCCGGCCTGCGACTCAGCGTGCAGCTCTGCTCCGTGTACTGGCACTACCTGCTGCTCTTGTGGCTGGTTCTGTTCTACATGCTCTCATCTTCGTAGCATTTTTTTCTTAGAAGGATTACGGGTCATATGGCACATGACGCGACAACTGCGGCCGACGCGACCGCTCCCGGCCTCAGGGGCCTAGCCTCGGACTGGGGATCGGACAAGCAGGCGTTCCACGTCCCATGGGGCAAGGCCATGATGTGGATCTTTCTGCTCAGCGACACGTTCATTTTCACGTGCTTCCTGACCGGCTACATGAACGTGCGTGCGTCGACGCGCGTGCAATGGCCGGTACCGAGCGAAGTGTTTGCATTGGATGTCGCCGGCACGACCGTGCCGTTGTTGCTGATCGCCATCATGACCTTCGTCTTGATCACGAGCAGCGGCACGATGGCGATGGCCGTCAACATGGGCTACCGCCGGGACCGCGCGAAGACCGCGACCTTGATGTTCGTCACGGCGGCCTTCGGTGCCATGTTCGTCGGCATGCAGGCGTTCGAGTGGACCAAGCTCATCGTCGACGAAGGGATCCGTCCTTGGGGCAACCCGCTCGGCGCACCGCAGTTCGGCTCGTTCTTCTTCATGATCACGGGCTTTCACGGGATGCACGTATCCATCGGCGTGATCTATCTCTCGGTCGTCGCACTCAAGGTGTTACGGGGCGATTATGAGAACCGAGGCTACGAAATCGTCGAGATCACGGGCCTATACTGGCACTTCGTCGACCTCGTCTGGGTATTCATCTTCGCATTTTTCTATCTATGGTAAGGGTCAGTCATGGCAGAAGGACAGCAACAGCATCCCATCGCAATTTACTTCTGGATTTGGGGTTTGCTATTCGTATTGAGCACGTTCTCGTATCTCGTCGACTACTTCGAGTTTCAGGGTTACCTGCGTTGGGCGCTGATCATTAGCTTCATGCTGCTGAAGGCCGGGTTTATCGTCGCGATCTTCATGCACATGGCCTGGGAGCGGCTAGCCCTGATGTGCGCCATCCTGGGACCGCCCGTGGTGCTGTTGCTGCTCATCGGCGTCATGGCCATCGAGGGCGACTACACGGTGCTCACGAGACTCGATTTCTTCGGTGAAGACACGACCGAGTTCGTGGAGCATCATTGACCGTGACTTGCTAACTCCAGCGAGGTGAGGCGATGTCGTTTGGTGTGAGTGCTTTTGTGGTTCTGCTGATTCTCTGGGGCCTGGCCTGGGTCTATCACATCAAGCTGGCTTTCGGCGTGTTGATCGGCCTCGTCATCGGCGCGGTGATGGCGCAATTCATAGGCCCCTACAACAGCCTCGAGGAAGTGCCCCTGTGGCTGCCGCCAATGCCGTTCGTCTTCGCGGTCGTGGTGCTCTTCGGCTACGCCTTCGTCGCCTGGTGGTTCCTCGATTACAAAGCCGGAGACAAGAACTAGCGCAGTCGACGCGCCGTCCTCAGGGATTGAGGAGCAGCTTCTGCACCCGCCAGTTGTTCAGGTCGGCGATGAAGAGCACGTCTTCCTGGGAACAATCGATCCCGTGGATCCAATTGAACTGACCGAGCAGCTTGCCGGATCGGCCGAGCATGCCGAGGATCTCGCCGTCCAGGGATAACTTGTAGATTCGTCCAGGGTGCTGGTCCGCGGCCCAGAGGTACTGCGGGTCGCCCTGCGAGATGCATACCGCCCAAGGCTGAGTTTCTTCGGGCTGATTCGGGTTTACGTTGCCGAGGATGGGTAGCATGCTCTTGTCGAAGGGCGCGTTGAGCACAATGATCCTCAGCAAATCGCCGTTTGGGTTGAAGACCTGAATACGCCGGTTGCTGCGATCTGCGACGTAGATGTTCCCTTCACGGTCGGCCGTGATGTTGTGCGGCAGATTGAACTGCCCGGGCTCCGAGCCATACGACCCCGAGCTCCCGATCCAATTGCCGTGCTTGTCGTACTTGGCGACACGGGAGTTGAGATAGCCGTCGCTGACGTAGATATTGTCGTCGGCGTCCCAAGTGACGTCGGAAGGCCCTCCAAAGTAGCCGTCCACGGGCACGGCGTCGGCGCCACTAGCGTGCTCGTACTCGTCGAAGCCTTCAGGGCGTCGGCCGAGGTTCATCGTGACGTAGCCCGCGGGATCGAACTTGATCACCGTATTCGCGCCCTTGTCGACGAGCCACAAATTGTCGTATCTGTCATAGCGGATCGAGTGAGAGTAGCCCAGGCCGTAGACGTTCTGGCCGATCTCTCGCACGAAGTAGCCGTGCTCGTCGAACTCGAGCAGCTGAGACGTGGCGTTGCCGTAGAGCGGGCCGCCGTTGCTCGCGGAGCCGGGATGATTCAGCACCATCACATGCCCCTTGGAGTTGACGGCCACTGCCAACACCTCGCCGAGATTCATCTCCGGCGAATACTTGAGGAAGTTGGGCACAGACTCATAGGGAATGAGTGGAATCCGATAGTCGGCGAATTCCGCCGCGGCCGATCCGCTCCAGAGCAATGACAGGACGATCAGCTTTTCGCCGACGAAGGCTATCCGGAACATTGCAGCGCGGTTCTTCATGTTGGCTCCTTTATGTTGCAGTGGCTCCGGGACAAGATACTAGCGCTGAATCGACGGATCGTAGCCTTCTTCGCGCAAGGGCCCGGGGTCTTGGATCCAGAGGACGGTCCCGTCCTCTGCGGTTACGGTTTGCACGTACAGCCGTTTCTCGATCTCGTAAGCGAGATTTCCTTCGACGCTAAGCCGGTCGCCCGGCTTTACGGTGTCCGGCAGCCAACCGCCGCGTCGCAGGAAACTCGTGTTCTGCGTTTCGAGCTCCCAGATTTCCTCCGGACCTTCCTCGGTCAGCACTCGAAGGTATAGCCGCGCATGCGGATTCTGATACAGGACCTCCGTGACGACGCCCTCGATGGTGGTTCGCGCATTGGCGTCATAGACAGCGGGAAAGGAGTGGTGCGCGCCCGCCGAGGCCGCGAGCACGGAGAGTATCGACGGCATTAGCGTGTTCTGCGTGACGGTCATCCGCGCCGATTCACTCGTATAGATATTCCGAAACGACGCATAGAAACTCGAGAATTTCACCTTCTGGCATCAGCGTGTAGCGCCTCGTGACCTCGACCGGCTCGGTATAGTAGACGGGATCCTCGAGCGTGAGCTGCACCGTGATCGTATCGCCGGCGGCGTTGAGCGTGTGCCGCTCCACGACGCGCGCCTGCTCGGTATACGGCACGCCTTCCGGCCGGAACCAGCCTTCGCGAAAGCCGACCGTCTCGATGACGAGGTTGGGGCCCTCCCACCAGCCGATCGAGTGCCCCATGACGGTCGGATAGAGCGGCTCCGGATGCCCGCGACCGTCCATGAATACACGCCTGACCTCGTGATCACTCTCATACACGAGGGTAATACGATCCTCGGCCTGCAAGACTTCCACGGGCAAAGGAGCTGTAATCGTCTGGCCGAAGTGGTGCACGGTGCAGGCCTCCACCGCACCGGGGGCGCGCTTCGAGGCGTGCTTCTCGACGCCCGCTGCCGTGAACGACAGATCTTCGATGCTCCAGCCGCCGCGATCCTGCATCCAGATGCCGGAGAGATCCGGTCGCTGATCGGCGGCGGATTGAGCAACGCACGCGGATGCCGCCATCACGGCGAGAAGCCCCAGCGTCGCAGGGGCGAAGGCAACCGTTGCAGGTTTGCGGGCGATTCTGCGTCGTCGGGCGGTGAGTATCGGTGCCATCGGCCCCCCGGCATCGTTTCTCGGCGCATTCTACCGCCATTCGGGCGGCAACCACGCACGCACCAGCCCGGATCAGCGCCCGTATACGACCTCCGGCAGCCAGGTCGCAAGCTCCGGCCACAGAGCCAACAGCACCAGCGCCAACAGCTGAATGACGACGAACGGGACGACACCACGGTAGATGTCGGTCGTCTCGACGCTCGCCGGCGCGACACCGCGCAGATAGAACAACGCAAAGCCGAAAGGCGGGGTGAGAAACGAGGTCTGCAGGTTGATCGCGATCATGATGCCGAGCCAAACCGGATCGATCCCCATCGCCAGCAATATCGGGCCGACGATCGGGACGACGACGAACGTGATCTCGATGAAATCGAGCACGAAGCCGAGTAGGAACATCAGCAACATGACGATGAACATTGCCGCAACGACGCCACCCGGCATGTTCAACAGCAGGTTCCGAACGAGATGGTCGCCGCCGTAGCCACGGAAAACCAACGAGAATACCGATGCCCCGATTAGAATCAGAAACACCATGCTGCTCACTCGAACCGTGCTCTGCATGACCTCGACTAGCCGTCGGATCGCGAACTGGCCCGTGAAGAGCGCCAGCAACAGCGCGCCGACGGCGCCCACACCGGCCGCCTCGGTCGGTGTGGCGAGGCCGGCGATGATCGAGCCCAGGACGGCCAGAATGAGCAGCAGCGGCGCCAGCAGCGCGAGCAGCACCTCGCCGATTCTCGCCGGCGGAGCGGCATCCGCGGCCTCGTGAGCCGCCGGCATTGTCGCGGGTTTGACGATTGCCAGCCCGATAATATAGAGGATGTACAGCAGCACGAGCCCGAGGCCCGGAATCAATGCGCCGACAAATAGATCCCCGACGGATACCGTATCCGGAGAGAAGATTCCCTGATCCAGCTGCGCCTGACTATAGGCCGATGACAAGACGTCGCCGAGCAACACCAGGATGATCGACGGCGGAATGATCTGGCCCAGCGTGCCTGATGCGCAGATCGTTCCCGTCGCGATCGCGGGATCGTAGCCGCGTCTCAGCATTGTCGGCAGCGAGAGCAAACCCATCGTCACGACCGTCGCGCCGACGATCCCGGTGCTCGCCGCCAGAAGCATCCCCACCAGGGTCACGGATATTCCCAGACCGCCGCGCAGACCGCCGAACAGGCTGCTGAGGTTATCGAGAAGGTTCTCGGCAATCCGCGCACGCTCGAGCGTGACGCCCATGAACACGAACAAGGGCACAGCCATCAACGTCTCATTGCTCATGATGCCGAAGATGCGATTCGGCATGGTGCCGAGAAACGCGGCGTCGAAGACACCCGCAGCCACGCCGAGCGCGGCGAAGATGAGCGCGACTCCGCCGAGTGAGAAGGCGACCGGGAAGCCGGCGAGCAGCACGACGATCACGGCGAAAAACATGAAGATGGCGACCCATTCCATCGTCAGATGAGGTCTCCTTGCGGTACGGCGTGGTCGGCTTCACTTGGAATTCGCCCAAGAAGAATGAGCGTCGCCGTTAGGATATTCGCAACACCCTGCAGAGCTAGCAGCACGGAAGTCGCCGGGATCAGGCTCTTGAGTATCGGCACGAACGGGTAGGGCAAGCCTCCAGCCTCCCTCGAAGACTCGCGAATTTCCCAGGAGGTGGCGACGTAGTCCCAGCTCGAAAGCGCCAGGAACGCGGCCATCGGTAGCAGGAACACCAGCGTGCCGAGCAGGTCGACGCAAGCGCGACGCGTCCGCGGCATTCCGCGGTAGAAGATATCGACGCGAACGTGCTCGTCGTGTTTCAGCGTGTATGCGGCGCCGAGCATGAACACTGCGGCGTGCATCCACGTGATGCTCTCCTGCATCGAGATCCAGCCGAGATCGAGCGCATAGCGCAACACGACCACGACAAAGGTGCTCAGCACCATCGCGATGGTCAGCCAGGCGATGATTACGCCGGTGAGCTCGCTGAACCGATCAAGTCCTTGTTTTAACTTAAGCATCTCTCCCCCCGGCCACTCCGGAGTATCCCGTACTTTCAGGGGGCTGTCTGCAAGCGGCGCAAAAAAACCTGCATCTCTCGCGCCGCCTGCTCGTCGCCGCGCTGACGAGCGACGGAGATGCCATGCTCGTAGGTCTCTTTCGCCTCCTGAAGCAGGCCGGCCTGCGCTTGCGCCTTGCCCAACAGCTTCCACGCCGCCGAGTAGCTCGGATCGAGCTTAACGGCGACGCTCAAATGGCCGATGGCGAGATCGGGCTTGTGTTGTTTCAGATACTCCGAGCCCAACGCGAAGCGCAGCGTCGCGTTGTCCTCACCGCGCGCCAGCAGATTCTCCAGTCTGTCGCTCGCGCTCATGGCTAACGTTGCCAGAATGTCGGCGTGAACAAAACGAGCAGCGTGAATATCTCGAGCCGGCCCAGTAACATCGCGCACACGGCCGCCCATTTGGCCGTCGCCGGCAGGCTGCCGAATCCCGCGGTAACCTCGCCCAAGCCGGGGCCCAGATTGTTCAGGGTCGCGGCAATCGCGGCGAACGCCGTCACTTGATCGAGGCCGACGGCCATGAGGAACAGCAACAGAACTCCGTATACGACGACATACACGGCGAAGAACCCCCACACCGCGTCCACGACACGGTTATGCACGGCTTTGTTGCCGAGCCTGACAGGAATCTCGGCGTTCGGGTGCACCAGACGCTTCACTTCTCGCACGCCTTGCTTGTACATCAACAACCAGCGAATGACCTTCATGCCCCCGCCCGTCGAGCCCGCACAACCTCCCACGAAGCTCGAGAACAGCAACAGCACCGGCAAGGCGCCCGGCCAGGCGGCGAAATTGTCGGTGGTGAAGCCCGTCGTCGTACCAATGGACACGACCTGGAAGAGGCCCTTGGTGAAGAGCTCGAACAGATTCGGGTAGTACCCCGCGAGATGGAGATAGACGAGGACGAATCCGGTCATGACTCCGAGCAAGCGAACGTAGGCTCTGAACTCCGGATCCCGGAGGTAGCTCGTAAGTCGCCGCTGTTGCCAGACGACGAAGTGCAGGGAGAAATTCACGCCGGCGACGAACATGAAGAATACCGCGATCAGCTCGATGGTCGGGCTGCCGAAGTAACCGATGCTTTGATCGTGCGTGGAGAAGCCGCCGATAGCGACGGTGCTGAATGCATGGCAGACGGCATCGAAAAGAGTCATGCCGGCGGCGGCGTAGGCCGCCGCGCAGACGACGGTTATTCCAAGATAGACATACCAGAGTGCCTTGGCGGTCTCGGTGATTCGCGGTGTGAGCTTGGTGTCTTTGACGGGTCCCGGAAACTCGGCTCGATAGAGCTGCATGCCACCGACCCCGAGCATCGGCAACACCGCGACCGCCAGAACGATTATCCCCAAGCCGCCGAACCATTGAAGCTGCTGCCGGTAGTAGAGAATGCCCCTCGGCAGTGAGTCCAGGCCGGTCAATACCGTCGCCCCGGTGGTCGTCAACCCGGAGATCGACTCGAAAACGGCGTCCGTGAAAGACATCGACGGCCGTTCCACCAGCAGCAGAGGCACGGCGCCGAAAACACCGAGCACGATCCAGAACATCGCGACAATCGTGAAGCCGTCTCTGAGCCTCATCTCCTGGACGTCGCGCCTGACGGGCAGCCAGATCAGAAGACCGGAGCCGGCGATGATCACGAACGAGAACACGAACGCCTCCCAGGTGCCGTCGTCGTAGAACAGCGCGATGAGGGCCGGCGGCAGCATCGTGAGGCTGAACATGGCCAGCAGCAATCCGAGGACGCGCTGAACGGCCGAAAAAGTCACTGTCCGCCGTTACTCGAGCTCATGGCTCAAATGAAACCGACTCCGACCTCGAAGAGCCGCTCGACCTCGTCGATCTGCCGTCGATCGGCCATGAACAAGATCACGTGATCGTCGGCCGCGATGACGGTATCGTGGTGAGCCATGAGCACCTGATCGCCGCGCACGATCGCGCTGATCGTCGCGCCGCGCGGCAATCGGATCTCCTCGATGGCCCGTCCGACGACGCGCGATTCCCGCGCGTCACCGTGAGCGATCGCCTCGATGGCCTCGGCGGCGCCGCGCCGCAGGGAATGAACCTTGACTACATCCCCGCGCCGCACGTGGGCGAGCAAGGTGCCTAAAGTGATCTGCTGCGGAGAAATGGCGATATCGATCGTACCAGCCGCAACGAGCTCCGCGTAGGCGGGCTTGTTGATCAGCGCCATGACCTTGTGCGCGCCAAGCCGCTTCGCGAGCATCGCCGAGAGGATATTGGCCTCCTCGGAATTGGTGACGGATACGAACACGTCGGCGCTGTCGATGTTCTCCTCGAGCAGCAGCTCCTCGTCGGCCGCATCTCCATGCAGAACGATCGCCTTGTTGAGCTGCTCGGAGATCGCGCGTGCTCTGTCCCAGTCGCGCTCGATGACTTTGACTTGATTGGTCGCTTCCAGTGCTTTGGCCAGGCGCACGCCGATATTGCCGCCGCCGGCGATCACGACCCTCCGGATCGGCTCGTCGAGCTTGCGCATCTCGCTGAGCACGGTGCGGATGTCCTTGCGCGCCGCGATGAAGAATACTTCGTCGCCGCGCTCTACGATCGTGTCACCATCGGGGATGACGCCCTGGCCGCCGCGGTAAATCGCAACCACGCGGCTCTCGACATTCGGTATGTGCTTCGGCAGCTCGCGCAGCGGATGGCCAACGAGCGCGCCGCCCTCGTGAGCCTTTGCGGCGACGAGGCGCACCTTGCCGTCGGCGAACTCGAGCACCTGCAGCGCGCCCGGAAACCGAATCAGCTCGCCGATATGATGGGTGACGAGTTCCTCGGGGCTGATTGCAACGTCGACGGCAAGAGCGCCGGTCGCAAACAGGCGTTCCCGAGTCGTGTATTCCGCAGCGCGAATGCGCGCGATCTTGGTCGGCGTTCGAAAAAGGGCGTAGGCGATCTCGCAGGCGACCATATTGATCTCGTCGCTGTCCGTCAGGGCGATGATCATGTCGGCGTCGTTGGCGCCTGCTCGCTCGAGGACCTCGGGATAAGCCGCATGACCGACCACGGTGCGGACGTCGAGGCGGTCCTGAAGCTCGCGGAGCACTTCCGGATCACGGTCGACTATCGTGACTTCATTCGCTTCTTCGCGGGCCAGGCTGTAAGCAGCCGTCGTCCCAACCTGCCCTGCGCCCAGAATCAAAATCTTCATGCTGCAGCGTCGCGAGAGATCGGCGCGTAGTTTACATCAGTTCGAGCTTCGCATACGCCAGCACAAGCCATTTGGTGCCGGCGCGCTCGAAATTGACTTGCACGCGCGCGTGCGCGCCGCTGCCCTCGGAATTCAGAATGACACCCTCGCCGAACTTGCCGTGTCTGACGCGCTGCCCGAGCCGCACGGTAGAGAGCTCGCGGTCGCCCCCCGCGGGTCTGTAGATCGGCCGCGATACCGACAGTGCCGGCCGCACCTCTTCCAGTAGCTCCTCCGGAATCTCGCGGATGAAACGCGAAGGCGTCCCGTAGTGCTCGCTCCCATAAAGGCGCCGCTGCTCGGCATAGGTCAGAAACACTTGGCGTTGCGCACGCGTGAGCCCCACGTAACAGAGTCGCCGCTCCTCTTCGAGGCCGGCGACGTCGCCGGCGGAACGTTGATGTGGAAACAGCCCGTCCTCGAGCCCGCAGACGAAAACGATGGGAAATTCCAGACCCTTGGCAGAATGCAAAGTCATGAGCTGCACGCTGTCCTCGTAGTCCTCGGCCTGGGTGTCCCCCGATTCGAGCACGGCGAAGGAGAGGAATTCCATGAGCGGCGTCAGCCCCGAGTCCTCGTCGTGGACGAAGCTCTGCGCCGCGCTCACGAGCTCCTGGAGGTTCTCGACGCGCGCCTCACCGTTGAGCGCCTTGTCCTGGCCATAGTGCGCGATGAGCCCGCTCGCGCGCACGACGTGGCCGACCTGGTCACCGAGCGCCAGCGATCTCGTCGCGTCCTCGAGCGTGTTGATCAATCGAAGAAAGCCCCACACCGCCTGGCTCGACCGCTTCGCGATCCGCTCTTCTGTGATGACGGCTCCGGCGGCCCTCCAAAGGCTGGTGCCGGCTCGGCGTGCCTGCTCGCGCAGCGCCTCCACGGTTCTCGCACCGATGCCGCGCGGCGGAGCATTGACGATGCGCTCGAAGGACGGGTCATCATCGCGATTGGCGATCAATCGCAAGTAGGCCAGAGCATCCTTAATCTCCGCCCGCTCGAAGAAACGCTGGCCGCCATAGACTCTGTAGGGCACCCCTGCGATCAGCAATGCTTCCTCGAATGTCCGCGACTGTGCATTGGACCGGTAGAGCACCGCCAGCTCGCTGCGCCGTGTGCCCTGAGCGATGCAATCGACGATTCGGTTGACGACGAACTCAGCCTCGTCGCGCTCGTTGAACGCCGCGTAGAGCCTGATGGGCTCTCCCCGCGCTCCCTCCGTCCAGAGGTTTTTTCCCAGCCGTGAATCGTTGTTCGCAATCACGGCGTTGGCGGCATCGAGTATCGTTCCCGTCGAGCGGTAGTTCTGCTCCAGGCGCACGATCTCGGTGGCCGGGAAATCCCGCTGAAACCGCTGCAGATTCTCGACCCTTGCCCCGCGCCACCGGTAGATCGATTGATCGTCGTCGCCGACGACGAACGGTATCGACGAGGATCCGGCCAGCAGTTTCAGCCAAGCGTACTGGATCGCGTTGGTGTCCTGAAACTCATCGACGAGAATGTGACGAAAACGGCCTTGGTATTGCTGCCTGACGGCGGCGTTCGATTCGAGTAACTCTTTGGCGCGGAGGAGCAGCTCACCGAAGTCCACCAGCGCTGCGTCGCTGCACATCTTCTCGTAGCGTGAGTAGAGCTCGATGAGTAGGCGCCTTCCCGAGTTGCCTTCGTCATCGACGTGCGCCGGCCGCCGACCCTCGTCTTTCTGCGCATTGATGAACCACTGAATTTCTTTCGGTGCCCATTCATGCTCGTCCAACTCGAGCGATTTCAGCAGTCTCCGAATCAGGCGCAGCTGATCTTCACTGTCCATGATCTGAAATCCTTCGCTCAAGCCCGCTTCGCTCCAATGGATACGCAGCAGGCGATGAGCCAGACCGTGGAAGGTTCCGATCCAAAAATGCCGCGTCGGGAAACCGAGCAGGGCCTCGATTCGTTGCCGCATCTCGGCCGCGGCTTTGTTGGTAAACGTGACCGCGAGCAGATGCTGGGGCGCGAGGCCTTCGACGCGGATCAGCCAGGCGATTCGATGCACGAGCACGCGAGTCTTGCCACTGCCGGCTCCGGCGAGCACCAGCGTCGGCCGGTCCGGAGAGGTGACGGCCTGACGCTGTGGCTCGTTCAGCGACTCGATGATGGCTGTGACGTCCATGGCTTCAGCGCTGTCAGGGGGGCGGGCCGGCACCTCGAACAGCCCCCCCCGGCGGCGCGCGCGCGAACTCCTCAAGAATCCAGGCTCAAGGCCTCAAGCGATCCGGATCCGATGCGGCGTGCGAGCGGGCATCGGCGCGCTATTCCGGCCAAATCAGTGGAATGTAGTGATCCAAGAGCAAGAAGCTGAACAAGGCCATCAGGTAGCTGATGGAGTACGCGAAGGTCTTCATCGCCACATCTTCGCGCGCCGAGTACTTGAGCCGCAAGGAGTAGTACAGAAACCCGCCCCCGAGCAACAAGGCCCCCAACAGATAGAGCTCCCCGCTCATGCCCGTCAAATAGGGCAACACCGACACGATCACCAGCAAGATCGTGTAGCTCAGCACGAACGCCTTGGTCATCTCGATGCCGTGGGTCACGGGGAGCATCGGAATGCCGGCTTTCTCGTAGTCGTCTTTTCTAGCGATGGCCAAGGCCCAGAAGTGTGGTGGCGTCCACGTAAAGATGATCAGAAACAGCAGCAGAGCGTAGCCACTGACCTCGTTCGTCACGGCGGCCCATCCCAGTACCGGCGGCGCAGCTCCGGCGGCGCCACCGATGACGATATTCTGCGGCGTGGCGCGCTTGAGAAAAATGGTGTAGACCACCGCGTAACCGATCAACGAGAGAAAGGTCAGCGCCGCGGTCAGCAGATTGATCGCGACGGCCAGCAGGACCAATCCCAGAACGCCGAGAATCAGCGCGAACGCGAATGCCTGGCGTTCGCCGATGCGGCCCGCCGGCAGTGGGCGCTCTCTCGTTCGGCTCATCTCGGCGTCGACCCGCTGGTCCACGACGTGATTGACGACGGCTCCCGAAGCCGCCGCCAATCCTATCCCTAGGCTGCCGAGCACGAGCACATCCCATGGCACCATGCCGGGCGTCGCCAGAAACATGCCCACGATCGCGGTAAACACCAGCAACTGAACGACGCGCGGCTTCGTCAGCGAATAGTAGTCGCGCCATTGACCGACCAACGGCGTGCCTTGACTAGTAAGCTCTTTGGTTAGCATTGAGTACCGTCAACAAGAGTAAGGCGGCGACGCCGTTATGCGCGACGGCCGCCGCCAGGGGCACACCCAAGACAACGATCGCGACGCCGAGCGCCAGCTGGCAAGCCAGAGCTGCCAGCACCGCCAGGCCATCCGGCCGGGTCGATGGCCTGCGCGTCAGCTTGAATCCCAGCCAGCCGATCACACACGCCGCGACCAGGGCCCCGACGCGGTGCGTGAAATGTATGGCCACACGGGCCGGATTATCCAATACTCCGCCCTCGTAATCGACGCCCAAGCCGCGCCAGAGCACGAAGCCCTCGCGAAAATCGGCGATTGGCGGCCACCACCGCGTCTGGCAGGTCGGGAAGTCGGGACAGGCGAGCGCCGCGTAGTTGGCGCTCGTCCAGCCGCCCAGCGAGATTTGCGCGACGAGCACGACCGCCGTAAGCAGTGCCAAACAGCGGATGCCCGGTTCCGTGGCCGGGTCCCGGGGCCGCCACTGCCCCAGCCAGAACACGAGCCCGAGCGTCGCAAGGCCGCCCAGCAGATGCGCCATGACGATCACCGGTTTGAGCAGCAGCGTCACGGTCCACATGCCGAGCAGCCCCTGAAAAATCACCACGCCTAGAAGCACCAGCGGCATGCGGCGCGGCTGCGCAGGATCGGCGCGATTGAGCCACGCGAGGCCCGCCAGCAGCACGCAGACCAGGCCGAGGGCCGAGGCCAGATAGCGGTGGATCATCTCTCGCCACGCCTTACCGCTGTCCAGCGGGCGTCCGCCGTAGGCGGCCTCGGTCCCGGCCGGCAACGCCGCGACATCCGGAACGACGAGCCGGCCGTAGCAGCCCGGCCAGTCCGGGCAACCGAGGCCAGCGTCGGTGAGACGCACCCAAGCACCCATCACGACGACCAGGAAAGCGAGCGCCACGGCGGCGCGCGCCAGTCGTTGGAAGCCACTGCTCACGGCTCGGAGCCGATCCTCGCGGTCATCGAGATCTCACTTCAAATAGTCGGGGCCCGCGCGGCTGCGCGACCGGGCTCTTGGTGTGTGGAGGAAACGGCGCCGAGCGCCGCGGCAGTGATTGTAGCAGAAGCGCGGCCGCGTGCGCCCCGCACGGGCCCGCTATCGCGGCCCCTCGCGGCGCTTCAGCGCTCCCGAGATCTGCTCCAGCGGGATGCGCACGGCCTCGCCCGCGACGCTCTCCGTCCCCTCGGAGCCCCTGCCCCAGGCTTGGCCGAAAATCAGCTCGACGGTCACCGCGAGCCGCCCACCGCGATGCAACGCCCTGAGAGCGTCCCGGAACGCCTGTGCTCGAGCGCGACTCGTCAGGGACCGGCGCCGACCCAGTGCCGCATTGCTCGAGCCCGATCCGCGGAGATCCCGCAGCAGCTCGGTCAGACCGGCGTAGTGAAGCTCGATGCGATCGACGTCCATGACCGGCTCACTCAAGCCCGCTCGCAGCGCGAGATCGCCGAGATCATGCATGTCCACGAAACCGTGCACGTGAACGTCCCGATCGACGGCCGCCCAAGCGCGGCGCAGCTCCATGAGGGTGTCCGGTCCGACGGTGGTGAACAGGGTCAAGCCATCAGCGGCCAGGACGCGCGCGAGCTCTCCGAAAGCGATCTCCGGAAGACACCACGGCAGCGTCAGATTCGCTAGGATGAGATCGACGCTGCGACCGTGCAGCGGCAACTGATGCGCGTCGCCACCGACGCGGATGATCCGCGGCGTCGCCTGAGTTCGGCAATGCGCTTCCCGAAGCATCACGAGACTCGTATCCAAAGCGATGACGGTCGCGCTCGGGAACCGCCCCGCGAGCTCCACGCTCAGAGCGCCCGTCGCCGCGCCGACATCCAGAATAGTCTTCGGTTGCAAGGAGAACAGCTCGAGCCGCTCCAGCAACCGCCGTCCTGCTTCTCGGTGCACGACGGCGGCGCCGTCGAAGCTCGCGGCCGTGCGATCGAAGCGACGGCGTGCAAGATTTCGCTGCGGAAATCCAACTCGATCGGGCGTCTTCACCTACTGCGCAAAGCCGAGAGCGGCCGCGCTCACGGCGGCGGTTGCGCGGCGAGCGCTTCGGCCTTCAGGCCGAGACGGGAGAACAGGGCTCGATCGGCCATGCGGTCGGGATTCTCGGTCGTCAGCAGTTTGTCGCCGTAGAAGATTGAATTCGCCCCCACGGCGAAACACAGCGCCTGCAGCTCGTCACTGAACCCGGTACGTCCGGCGGAAAGCCGAACGTAGGACTTAGGCATCGTCACTCTCGCAGCAGCGATGGTCCGCGCGAACTCGATGCCGTCGACAGCTTCGGCATCCTGCAACGGTGTCCCTGGGATCGGTATCAATTTGTTGATGGGCACGCTTTGTGGGTGCTCCGGCAGAGTGGCCAGCTCCTGAAGCAACGCCACTCGGTCGCCTCGGGTTTCGCCCATGCCGAGGATGCCGCCGCAGCACACCTTGATGCCGGCGGCGCGCACCCGCTCCAATGTCTCCAGCCTATCGTCGTAGCTGCGCGTGCTGATGACGCGCGGATAGAACGCCCGCGAAGAATCGAGGTTGTGGTTGTAGTAGTCCAGGCCTGCCTCCGCCAAAGTCTCCGCTTGGCCGTCCTTTAGTAAGCCCAGGGTCGCGCAGGTCTCAAGACCCATCGCCTTGACGGCGCGGATCATCTCGCCGATCTCTCGCAGCTGACGGTCCTTGGGCCCGCGATAGGCCGCTCCCATGCAGAATCGCGTTGCGCCGGCGTCCTTTGCCGCCTGCGCCGCCGCAGTGACGGCCTCGAGAGACAGGAGCTCGTGAGCTTCGATCCCGGTGTCGTAGCGAATGCTCTGCGGGCAATACGCGCAATCCTCCGGGCAGGATCCGGTCTTGATCGACAGCAGGGTCGAGACTTGCACCGCGTTCGGGTCGAAGCAGCGCCGATGCACCCACTGCGCCGCGAACGCGAGATCGTTGAACGGCAGCGCGAACAAGCTCGCGACCTCGTCCGAGGTCCAGTCGTATCGGGGTGCCGCGGAGACTCGGATTGCGCCGAGCTCGAGCGTTTCGCGGGCGTCGCCGCCTATTTCCATGGCATTCATAGACATAGTCGCCTTGCGCTCCGCCGCACTGCTGAGATCATCGACGAGTATCAGAAAACCGGTCGAGCACTGTCAACTCGAGCGAGGGCCCGTGGTTTACAAATTCAGTCTCTCGCGCCTGATTCCCGAGCGCTGCCTGAGCTGCGGCGGCCGAGCGCGTCGAGGGTTCTGCGGGGGCTGCCGGGCCGAGTTCCTGCCACTCGAAGCGCCGCAGCGGCCAATCCCGGGCGGATCGATCGGGGCGGTCGCTTCGATCGTCACGCCCTATACCTACGCCGATCCGCTGAAGTCTCACATTCACGCTCTGAAGTTCTCGGGCGCGCGCTTGATGGGTCGCGCCTTGGGCACGTTGCTCGTGGAGCAGGTCGTGGAGCTCGGCGCCGCGGCGAACGTCGACGCGGTCGTCGCCGTACCATTGCATCGCAGCCGGTTTCTCGAGCGCGGCTATAACCAGGCCGTCGAGATCGCGCGGCCCGTCGCCGGCGCGCTGCAGCTGCCGCTGTTGCTCGCGGGTATCCGTCGGCAGCGACACACGCGTCCGCAGTCGGATCTCAGCGCCGCGGAACGCCGCGCCAATGTTGCCGGAGCCTTCAGCGTCGGACGAACGTTCCGCGGTCTGCGGATAGCCGTGATCGACGACGTCGTCACGACCGGCGCCACCGTGACGGCACTGGCGCAAAAGCTCCTGCGCGCGCAAGCGGCGGCGGTTTGCGTCTGGGCCGTGGCGCGCTCGGCCTGAAGGACTTCAAGCCTGAAATACGTAGTCGAGCAGAATACCGAAAAAAACGCAGGCGCCCAGCCAGCCATTGTTGAGGAAAGCCGCGAAACACCGTTCCGGCTTGCGATCCCGGATCAGAAGCTGCTGATAGAGCATCAGGATTGCGGCGGCAAACAGCCCGAGCAGATACCAGCTGCCGAAGCCCGCACTGCGGCCTACTAGTATCAGGCCCAGCAACAGCAAGAGCTGCAATCCACCAATGAACGCCCGGTCGAGGTCGCCGAATAGAATCGCCGTGGAGTTGACGCCCAGTTTCACGTCATCGGGACGATCCGTCATTGCATACTCCGTGTCGTAGACAACGACCCACACCATCGTGACGACGAACAGCAGCCAACCAGCTCGCGGCACATAGCCCAGCTCGGCTGCGTACGCCATCGGCACACCCCACGAGAACGCAACTCCCAGCACGAACTGGGGCGTGGCGATGACTCGCTTGGCGAACGGGTAAAGCAGCGTGAGCAGGGCGCCGGCCACGGCGAGGTATTGGGTCGTTCGACTCAACATGAGCACCAGCGCCAAACCGATGAACATCAAGCCGAAGAACGCGACCAACGCCCCCGCGACGGGGATCTCCCCAGTCGCCAGCGGCCGATCGCGCGTTCTGGCGACGTGGCGATCGATCTTCCGGTCGGCGACATCGTTGATGATGCAGCCGGCTGAGCGCAGCACCACCGTGCCGGTGACGAAGATCCCGAACAGGAAGCCCGAGGGACGCCCCTCGGAGGCGATCCACAAGGCCCAGAGCGTCGGCCAGAGCAGAAGCCAAATACCGATCGGACGATCGAGGCGCATGAGCCGGCCGTAGGCCTTGTAGTAGTCGAGCAGGGCACCGATCTGGCCCGACAGCCCGGTTCCCAGCCGCTTCAGCCGGCGCAGCGTGCCGTTGATCCGCTTTTCCTCGACCGCGGGCCTACTCGGGCTCAAGATGCCTCCGCTCGATTCTTTGAGATGGGTTCTAGACTTTAGCGTATCGCATTTGGCCGCTGTTCCAGCGGCGAGCCAAGGTCTCGGCGCGCTCCGGGGAGCGCTCGAGCAAGGCGTCGGACAACTCGATGACCTGCGGCAGCAAATCGGCGTCGCGCACCAAGTCGGCGATTTTCAGTTGCATCAGGCCTGTTTGACGCGTGCCGAGAACTTCGCCGGGACCTCGGAGCTCCATGTCCTTTTGAGCCACCTTGAAGCCGTCCGTGGTCTCGCGCATCACGCCGAGCCGCTGCCGCGCGAGCTCGGACAGCGGCGGCTTGTAGAGCAATACGCAGCTGGACGCGTCGCTGCCTCGCCCGACCCGCCCACGCAACTGATGCAGTTGCGCCAATCCCAGGCGCTCGGAGCTCTCGATCACCATCAGCGTCGCCTTCGGGACGTCGACGCCGACTTCGATGACCGTGGTCGCTACGAGCAGATCCAGAGCGCCCTCCTTGAAGGCGAGCATGACGCGATCCTTGTCCGCTGCGCGCATCCGCCCGTGCAGGAGTCCGACGTTCAGCGCGGGCAACGCGGCTTGCAAAGCCTCGAACAGACGCTCGGCCGCCTGCGAGTCGACCGCGTCGGATTCTTCGATCAGCGGGCACACCCAGTAGGCCTGTCGACCGCTTCGGCAATGTGCCTCGACGCGCCGCACGATGTCGGCGCGGCGGCTCTCCGGCATCGCGGCGGTGCGAACGGGCTTGCGTCCGCGTGGCAGCTCGTCGATCACGGAGCAGTCCAGATCGGCATACGCCGTCATTGCCAGCGTCCTCGGGATCGGCGTCGCTGTCATCACCAGCTGGTGAGGCACGCGCCTGCCGTGCCGGCCCTTCAGCATCAACGCGAGCCGTTGATGGACGCCGAAACGATGCTGCTCGTCCACGACTACCAGCGCCAGCGACTTGAAGCGCACGGCCTCCTGAAACAATGCGTGCGTTCCGATGACGACGCCGACTTCACCCAGCTCAATTCGGCGGTAGCGCTCGTTGCGCGCGGCCGCGGTCATCGAGCTCGTGAGGCACTCCACCGACACGCCGAAAGGAGTCAGCCAGGCGTCGAAGCTGCGCGAGTGTTGCTCGGCCAGAAGCTCCGTCGGTACCATGACCGCGGCCTGATAACCGGCGGTAGCCGCCACCAATGCGGCCGCTGCGGATACCACTGTTTTCCCCGAGCCGACGTCGCCCTGCAGCAGCCGGTGCATCGGCGTCGCCTCACACAGGTCACCAAGTACGTCTCCGAGCGCTTTGCTCTGCGCGTGGGTCAACTCGAAACCCAAACTCGTCAGGAACTGCCGCAGCAGCCCCGCGTCGGCCGACACTGCCGGCGAGCGCTCGACCCGCCTGTCGCGGCCGACTTGCAGCAGGCTCAAGCGCTGCGCGACCAGCTCTTCGAGCGCGAGGCGTCGCTGACAAGGATGTCTTCCGACCAGAAGCAACTGCGCGTCATCGGTGACCGGCGGCGCATGCAGCAGGCGAATGGCTTCGTCGAGCCCCGGGTAGCCGGCCGGGAGCTGCGGTGCGAGGATATCGACCAGCGGCTCGCGCTCCAACAGTGCCAGCGCCTGCCGAATCAAGCCTCTGATCCGCTGCTGATGCAGTCCCTCGGTCGCCGGGTACACGGGGGTGAGAGCGTCGTGGAGTGCCGCGGCCGCGGAGTCGACGCGGCTGTACTCGGGGTGCACCATCTCGAGCCCGGTCGGCCCCAGACGAACCTCGCCGAAGCAGCTGAGCCTAGCGCCGCGGCAGAGCGCCTCCTGCTGGGCCTTGGAGAAGTGGAAGAACCGCAACGTCAGGTTTCCGGTGCCGTCGGAGATGCGGCACAACATCGAGCGCCGGCGGCGGTAGACGACCTCGGCGAGCTCGACCGCACCGTTGATCAGAACCCTCTCTCCGGGCGACACGCCGCCGATCGGCCGGATCTCCGTTCGGTCCTCGTAGCGAATCGGGAGCAGGCAGAGCAGATCGCCGACGGTTTGGACGCCAAGTCGGCTCAGACACACCGCGATGCGAGGGCCGACGCCGCGTAGCGTCGCCACGGGTTTCTCCATCAGAGATGCGCGACCGGCGGCCGCCGCTCGACGCGTGGGCTCACCGGTGCCCGTCTTGAGGCCTTCCTTCAACAGTTCACTTGACCAATATCGCTTCGATCTCGACCGCTGCGCCGCGCGGCAGCGCAGCGACCTCGACGGCGGCGCGCGCCGGATAGGGTTCGCTGAAGTACTCTGCCATGATCGTGTTGACCGAGGCGAAATTGCCCAAGTCGGTCAAATAAACCGTGAGCTTGGCAATGTCGGCCAGGCTGCCGCCGGCGGCTTGCGCAACTGCCGCTAGATTCTCGATGACTTGGCGAATCTGAGCCTCAACCGGCCCTGCGACGAGCTCCATGCTATCCGGCTGAAGCCCGATCTGTCCGGAAAGATAAACAGTGTTGCCCGCGCGTACCGCCTGGCTGTAGGTTCCGATCGCTCGCGGCGCGGCTTGTGTATGTATCGCCCTCCGATCGACCACGCGCTTTCCTAACCCGCAGTCCGGGTGACCTTTACGACGTCCCGATTGGTTCGAATACTGCGTATGACCTGGGCGAGATGGCGGCGATCGCGAACGTTGAGGCGAAACAGCAACGTCGACGCGTCACCGTCGGTCTCGACCGACACGTGATCGATGTTGCTGTGCGTAGCCGAGATCCGGCCCGCCACCTCGGCGAGCAAGCCGACGCGATTCATGGTCCGCACCTGTATCTCGGAGTGAAATTCACCTTTTACGCCGCGATGCCAATCGACCGGAATCCATTTGTTGGGGTGCTTCCTGTAGTCGGCGACGTTCGGACAGGTCGTACGGTGGATCACCACGCCTCGACCGCTGGACAGAAAACCGAGAATCTCATCGCCCGGAATCGGGTGGCAACAGCGTGCATAGGTCACCACCAAACCTTCCGTGCCGGCGATCTCCAGCGGACGGCGCTCGTGGCTGCGCTGGTCGCCGCCGTCCTCCTGGGCGATCAACGCCGCGACCACCGGCGCGAGCCGCTCCCCGAGCCCGAGTTGCTCATAGACTTGCTCGATGTCGTCCAAGCCGAGCTCCTTGAGCAGTTTCTCGGTGCGTGATCTCGTCAAACGGCGATAAGTCAGCCCGAAGGGTCTCAGGGCCTGCATCAGCAGGCGGCGCCCGAGCTTTCGCGCCTCGTCTTGCTTGAGGTTCTTGAGGTAGCCGCGAATGGCGTTACGCGCTTTCGCGGTCGCGACGAAATTCACCCAGTTGGGATTGGGCTTCGCGCCGCGCGCCGTGAGGATCTCCACAGTCTCGCCATTGCTGAGCGTGCTCTTCAGCGGGACCAGGCGGCGATCGATCTTCGCAGCGACGCAGCGGTTGCCGACGTCCGTGTGAACGGCATAGGCGAAATCTACCGCCGTGGCACCGCGCGGCAGACGCATGATATCGCCCTTGGGCGTAAACACATAGACATTGTCGGGGAACAGATCGACCTTGACGGTCTCGAGAAACTCCTCCGAATTGGCGGATTTCTGCATTTCAATGAGGCCTGCGAGCCAATCTCGCGCACGCGCCTCGGCGCCGTAGGTATGCTTGTCGACGGCCTTGTACTGCCAGTGGGCCGCGATGCCTCGCTCCGCAACCTTGTCCATGTCCTCGGTGCGGATCTGAACCTCGAGCGGCACGCCGTTCGGTCCGAAAAGCGTCGTGTGCAGCGACTGATAGCCGTTGACGCGTGGAATGGCGATGTAGTCCTTGAACCTGCCGGGCATCGGCTTGTAGAGCTGGTGAATGAGGCCCAGAACCCGGTAGCAGCTATCGATATCGGCAACGACGATCCGCAACCCATGAACGTCGGCGATCTCCGACAGATGGATGTGCTTGCGCCGCATCTTCGAGTAGATGCTGTAGAGATGCTTCTCGCGCGAAACGAGCCGATGCGAAACGTCCTTGGCTTCCAAGTGTTTGGTGATATTGGCTTTGATCTTGCTGAGAAATTGCTGCTTCGCGCCCCTCGCCTTGCGCAAGGCACGCTCCAGAACGCGATAGCGAAGCGGGCTGTACGTCTTGAATCCGAGGTCTTCGAGCTCGACTTTGAGGCTGTAGATTCCGAGGCGGTTCGCGATCGGCGCGTAGATCTCGAGCGTCTCCTTGGCGATACGCCTCCGTTTCTCGAGCGAGAGCGCGCCGATCGTCTGCATGTTGTGCGTGCGATCCGCCAATTTCACGAGTATGACGCGAAGATCCTTGACCATCGCGAGCAACATCTTTCGAAAGCTCTCGGCCTGGGCCTCGGCGGCGCTGTCGAAATGCAGACGGTCTAGCTTGCTGACGCCGTCGACGAGCAAGGCGACATCCGCACCGAAAGACTGCTTGATATCCTCCAAGGTGCAGGCCGTATCCTCGAGAACGTCATGCAGCAGCGCGGCCTTGATCGAGCCCGCGTCGAGATGCAAGTTCGCCAAAATGCGGGCGACGGCGACCGGGTGGCTGATATACGCCTGGCCGCTCAGACGTTGCTGGCCCTCGTGGGCCTTGGCGCTGAACTCGTAGGCTGCGGCGATGTCGTCGAGCTCGCCTTTACTGAGGTAGCCCTCGAGCTCTCCGATAAGTTGGGCAAAGTCGTCGGCTCTCCAGGCGGAGGGCAGTCGTTCGCGAATTGCCGCGGCGTAGTCCATGTGTCCTCTGGGCACTCGCCCGAAGCGGCGCCCCGGGCGCGTCGGGTCGTCTCCGGAACCTATCAACCCCGTCCTGCAACACCGTCGTCGCAGCCAGGCAGGACCCCGAGGACGGGCTCTAGTCGTCCAATCCGAGTGACGACCGATCCAATGGAAGTTGGCTTGCGGAGGCCGCGGCTTGCTGCTCGATGTCCAGGAGATCGTCGAGGGACTGTTGCTCCCGTTCCTCGAGAATGCTTTCCGTAATGAAACCTTCGGCGATCTCCCGGAGCGCGACGACCGTGGCCTTGTCGTCCTCCCAATCGACCATTGCTTCGGCGCCATTCGATAGTTGCCGGGCACGCTTGGCTGCAACCAGCACGAGCTGGAACATATTCGGGATTCTCTCGCTGCAGTCTTCTACCGTGATCCGGGCCATGGGGCACCTTCCATCCTATATTGCCGATTCCAAGCCAGTTTACTAGAACCCCGCCCGAAGCCGCCAGCACGGCCCGCGCCAAGGGCTTGGCCAGGCCGCCATCAGCCGGCGCCTCGGCCTTCAATGATGGCTAGCACGGCCGCCCCGATCTCGGGCGAGTCGGTTCGAAAGCGTTGCCCCGCCCCGCGCAGGATCTCCGCGATCTGGCCGGTGGCGACGTCGATTTCCTCATTGATGACGACATAATCGAACTCGCGCCAGTGCCGCATGTCGGCGACCGCCTCGGCGAGGCGTCTCGAGATCACGCCTTTGGAATCCGTTCCTCGGCCACGCAGCCGACGTTCGAGCTCGGCTCGGCTCGGCGGAAGAATGAAGATTCCGACGGCCTCGGGAGCCGCCCCTCGAACCTGGCGAGCGCCCTGCCAGTCTATTTCCATGAGCACCGAGTGTCCGCTCGCGAGCAAGTCGTTCACGTGCGCGCGGCTGGTTCCATAGCAGTGATCGAAAACTCGAGCGGACTCGAGAAATTCGCCGCATCCACGCATGCGCTCGAACTCCTGCGCGTCGACGAAGAAATAGTCCTTACCGTGGATCTCGGCCTCACGCTGCGGCCGTGTCGTGTAGGACACGGAGAAATTCAGATCGGGGCGGCGCTTCAACAGCTCGTGCACCAGCGTCGTCTTGCCGGCCCCCGATGGCGCAGACACGACTACCAGCTTAGGCTCCGCCATCACTCCAAGTTCTGAGCCTGCTCGCGCATTTGCTCGATCAGCACCTTGATTTCCACGGCCGCACGCGTCAATTCCTCGTCCTGAATCTTCGACGCAAAGGTGTTGGCCTCGCGATTCAGCTCCTGGATGATGAAATCCAGGCGGCGGCCGATGGCCTCGTCCATGCTCAAGGTCGCCTCGATCTCCCTCAAATGGCTCGATAGCCGGTCGAGCTCCTCGCTGACGTCGAATCGCTGCGCGACGAGCACGAGCTCCTGCTCCAGCCGCTCCGAGTCGGCCTTCAGATCGAACCGCTCGAGGCGCTCCGTGAGCTTCGCGCGGTAGTGCCGCTCGGCGTCAGGGAGCTTCGGAACGATCGTCGTGACGAGCGAGGCGATCGACTCACAACGCTGGCGAAGCAGAAGCGCCAGTCGCTCGCCTTCGCGCTCCCGCGATGCGTGCAGCGCATCCAATACCGTCACCAAGGTCTCGATCGCCGTCTCTTCCACCTGTTCGGACAGCAAACCGGGCTCCTCGAGCACACCCGGCCAACGCAGAATCGCGGCGACATCGAGCGGCTCGGCCGCGGGGCAGCGTTGCAACACGACATTCTGCAGGTCGAGCAGGTGATCGAGACCCTCCTGGTGAAGGCCCACGCCGGCATTCGCACCGGCGATGCCGGCTATGCGGAGGTTGCACTCCAGCTTGCCGCGTCGTATCACCGTGCCGATGACCTCCTTGCAGCGCGGCTCGAGTCGCCGCAGTTCCTCGGGAAGGCGCAGGCTTACGTCCAAGAAGCGGTGGTTGACGCTTCGGACTTCCCAGACGATCCGGAACGAATCCTTGCTGAGCTCGGCGCTCGCAAACCCCGTCATGCTGCTCGGCATCGTTAAACTGCTTCCTGGATCCCAGACACGCTGGGTCGATAAGTCTAAGATATGCGGCGGGCTGACACGAGTTTTCGCGCATGAAGGTCGACGCCGCCGAACTGAGCTTACTGGGAAATCGCAAGGAAAATCAGGATCGAGTCGGCACCATCCTGGCGGACGGCAGCATGCTCCTCATCGTCGCCGACGGCATGGGCGGCCACTCGCAGGGGGCAACGGCCGCTCAGGTCACGATCGACACGCTTCGAAGCTGTTTCGTCGCCACCAGAAAGCCGCTGCTCGATCCGCAGGGGTTCCTGACGATGGCATTGAGCACGGCACACGACCGCGTCGTCGGTCTCGGCACGCAGCTGGCCTTGGATCATCGTCCTCGCGCCACCTGCGCCGTGTGCCTCGTGCAGGACGGCGGCTCCTTCTGGGCACACATCGGCGACAGCCGTATCTATCACGTTCGCGGCGGCGAGGTGATCGAGAGGACCCGCGATCACAGCCACGTCGAGCTGCTGCTGCGCGAAGGCTTGATCGAAGAGCAGCAGATCAGCAACCATCCGATGCGTAATCTCGTAGAATGCTGTCTCGGAGGCGATGCACCGCTTCCCGGGATGCACATCTCGGCGCAAAGAAAACTTCGTCCGGGCGATGCGCTGCTCGTCTGTACGGACGGGCTTTGGTCCGGCGTCAGCGACGAACAGATCGCGATGGCGGCGGGCGACCTGAACCGACCCTTGAACGATGCGTTGCATGCGCTCGGTGAGCAGGCCTTGGGCGGCAACGCGCCGCATAGCGATAACGCCAGCGTCGTGGGTTTGCGTTGGCTCGACGGGATCGCCTAGCTCGCCGGCAAGCTCAGGCAGCGGTCGCGATGACGGGGCAGAGGAGTTGAGTATGCGACCGAGTGGGCGGGCGGCGAACGAGATTCGCCCGATCAGGCTCACGCCGAATTTTACCCGCCACGCCGAGGGTTCGGTGCTGGTGGAATTCGGCGACACGCGGGTGCTCGTCACCGCCAGCGTCGAAGCCCGCGTCCCGAGTTTCCTCAAAGGCCGCGGCGAGGGATGGTTGACCGCCGAGTACGGGATGCTGCCGCGCGCGACTCACACGCGAAGCCTGCGCGAGGCGGCCCGCGGCAGGCAGAGCGGTCGAACGCTGGAGATCCAACGCTTGATCGGCCGAAGCTTGCGCGCCGCCGTCGATCGAGCCGCACTGGGCGAACGCACGATCACCGTCGACTGCGACGTGCTCCAGGCCGACGGCGGAACGCGTACCGCCGCAATCACCGGCGGGTTTGTGGCGCTGGTGCTCGCCTGCCGCGAGCTCCTGCGACGCGGTGAGATCGAGGGCAACCCCGTCCACGGTCAGGTGGCCGCGGTATCCGTCGGCATTTTTCAGGGCGAGCCTATTCTCGATCTCGACTACGCCGAGGACGCCGAGGCCGAAACCGACATGAACGTCGTCATGAACGAGGTCGGCGGATTCATCGAGATTCAGGGGACCGCCGAAGGCCATGCCTTCAAACGCAACGAGCTCACGAACCTGCTCGATCTCGCGAGCCAGGGTATCGACAGCTGCCTGGCCGCCCAGCGCAGCGTGCTCGTTCCGTGAGCCTGCCCGGAAGCCGCTGGGTGCTGGCAACGCGCAACCGCGGCAAAATGCGCGAGTTCGAAGCGTTGCTCGAGCGCTCGAATCTCGAGGTCGTTCCTTTGGACGCATTCGACCTGCGCTCGCCTCCGGAGACCGGCGCGACGTTTATCGAGAATGCGCTGATCAAGGCCCGCCACGCGACGCAGCACACTGGGCTTCCGGCGATCGCCGACGACTCGGGTCTCGTCGTTGCCGCGCTCAATGGCGAGCCGGGCGTACTATCGGCGCGCTTTGCGGGCCCGCAAGCCGACGACGACGCGAATAGGCGAAAGCTGCTCGAGCTCATGGCCGACCTGCCGCCCCCGCAGCGACGAGCGCATTTCGAATGCGTCATCGTCGCGTTGCGCGGCGCGCTGGATCCAACGCCCATCGTCGTCCAGGGTCGCTGGCACGGACGGATCGCGCTCAAGCCCGCTGGTCTCTCGGGGTTTGGCTATGACCCGATATTCTACGATCAAAGGCTCGACGCTACCGCCGCGGAGCTCCAGCCCGCGGTCAAGAACCGTGTGAGCCATCGCGGTCAGGCGATGGCGGAGCTGCTGCGGCGGTTTGAGGACGCCGGACTTGGAGCTTGACGGCCCGCGCCGTACGGACGCTTATTCACAGTCTCAGTTCCCACGTCAAAAAACGAGCACGTTGCACAGGATTGCTCTGAAACCATATTTCAATCCATCTGTATCCGATTGTTTTTTATATATTTATGGGCTTTGATCGTTTTTTGGTCAACCACCGAGATTTCCTTTGTAGATCAAGCCTTATCGTCCGTCCCGCGGCGTTCTCCACAAAGTTATCCACAGGATCTGTGGATAAGGCCTGACCGCGGTGAGCCTAGCTGCGCCCGAAGGGCGCGCTGACTTGAGTTTAGGCCGGCGCGGCAGTATGCTCACGCGCCCCTTGCGTGGCCAAGGCATGATGAAAGCGGACATCCACCCACAATACGGCGAAATTAAAGTATCTTGCAGCTGTGGCAACGAGTTCACCACGCGCTCGACGCTGGGTGAGAACCTGCAGGTGGAAGTCTGCTCAGACTGCCATCCGTTCTACACGGGCAAGCAAAAGATCGTCGATACCGGCGGCCGAGTAGATAAGTTCCGCCGGCGGTACGGGCTGTCCTCGGGCAAGTGACCCCTTAGCGGGGCCCGTGCGCGCAGCCGCTCGGGCGACAACCCGCTGCTATAATGAGGTTTTCTCGGCGCTGGTCCTGACAGCGCGCCGCCGAACCTTTGAGCCGTCTCTGGCCGAAGACGGCACCTAGAACACACGCGAACTCAGGTGCGACGCATGACGGACAAGCATTACACCTTGATCGACCCCGAGTCCGGGAAAGAGCTCGAGCTCAAGCGCTACGAGCCCACCCTCGGGCCGAGCGTGCTCGATATCACCTCGTTGTACGGCGAGCTCGGGGTCTTCACGTACGACCCGGGCTTCGGCGCCACCGCGAGCTGTCCCAGCAAGATCACGTTCATCGATGGGGAACAGGGCGTACTCATGTATCGCGGCTATCCCATAGAGCAGCTTGCGGAGCAGTCCAGCTTCATCGAAGTGTGCTACCTGCTGCTCCACGGAGAGCTGCCGACGCGATCGCAGCTCGAAGCCTTCGACGAATCGATTCGTACGCATACCATGCTCAACGAATCGTTGTTGCGATTTTTCAACGGCTTTCATCACGACGCCCACCCGATGGCCATGGTGACGGGCGTCGTCGCTTCGATGTCGGCCTTCTATCACGACTCGACCAACATCCACGATCCGAACCATCGCGAAGTTTTCGCGCACCGCATCATCGCCAAGATTCCGACGATCGCCGCCGCGGCTTACAAGCACTCGCTCGGACAACCGTTCATGTATCCCAAGAACGATCTGAACTACTGCGGCAATCTACTCAATATGTTCTTCGCAGTTCCCTCCGAGCCTTTCGAGGTCAACGCGGTCGCGGCAGAGGCTCTGGATCTATTGTTTATCCTGCATGCGGACCACGAGCAAAACTGCAGCACGTCGACCGTGCGATTGGCCGGTAGCTCCGGCACGAACCCCTACTCCGCGATCGCGGCGGGCATCTCCGCCCTTTGGGGCCCGGCGCACGGCGGTGCGAACGAAGCGGTCATCACCATGCTGCAGGAGATCGGCGACACCAGGCGCATCAAGCAGTTCATCGCCAAGGCCAAGGACAAAAACGACACTTTCAGACTGATGGGCTTCGGACATCGCGTCTATAAGAACCACGATCCCAGGGCGACCATCATTCGCAAGATGTGTCATCGGGTCCTGGAGAACCTTGGACATGAAAATACGCCGCTATTCGAGCTGGCTCTGGAGCTCGAGCAGATCGCACTCAAGGACGACTATTTCGTTGAAAAGAATCTCTACCCGAACGTTGACTTCTACTCGGGGATCATCTATCGCGCGTTGGGCATTCCGACGTCGATGTTCACCGTCATGTTCACGATCGCTCGCTGCGTCGGTTGGGTCGCTCATTGGCAGGAGATGGTCGCGGACCGAACGTCGCGCATCGGCCGGCCGCGGCAGCTCTACAACGGCCTCGGCAAGCGCGATTACCAGCCGCTCGCGAAGCGGGGCGGCTGAAGCGGGCCACCCAGCCTAAGGTCTTCACGCCGCTTGCCGTGGAGCCTTTCGTCAGGCCTGGTCCAGCAGCTGCAGCACCTTGCCTCTCCCTGCGCGCGGCATCGGCCGGCCGTTGATAGGGCTCATCGGCGCCTGTCGCAATCCCTTCTCCGGAAACGTCAGCACATAGATCCGCTCGCCGCGGCACGAGAAGATGTATCCCGGCACTACCACGGCTTCCTGGCCGTTGAAACGAAGGCGCCGCTGGTAGTTGCGGATCGGGAAACCGTACCGCCGCAGCGCCTCGACCACGTCCTCGGGCGCATCGGTAAACAGGTGCAGCTCGATGGAGCTGCTCGCCGTAGCGGATCCCGTAAGCACGGGCCCAGCCAGCCTCGGTCGGAACTCGCTCAGGAGATCCATGAGCTCGGCCGCGAGTCGGCGCAAGGCCGAAAGCCTGCGACCGTGCTCATCGGCCTCGAAGATGCGCTGTCGCTCGAACAATCGCTCTTCGATCTCGGAGTTGCTCGGCAGCGCGCCGGCGGCGCGCACGCCGAAGCGCTCGGCCGCCTTACGCTTGGCCTGCCCGTAGTCCTGAATGCCGTGCTCGCTGATCAGGCGCGCTGCCTCCTGCGCGAGCTGCTCCCGCAGGGCCGGATTCATGGAACTGCGTTTCGACATAAGCTGCCCTTTCAGAGGGGATCCGGACCTATCTAGAAAAGCGGTTGCCGCACCTCGTCCTCGTCGGCGCGAGGGTAGCTCGGGCCGGTTTGCGGTTGCCATGTCGAGGTGTCGGCCTCGCGATCGGGAACCTCGTCGATGCGGAACTTCTCGAATACGCTGTCGCTTCTGTCGCTGGTCACCAGCCCGCTCTCGGGGTTGATGCGCACGTCGACGATGCCGGGCGGCCGCTGCATCGCATGGGTCTCGAGGCCCGAGAGGGCTTCGCTCATGTAGTAGATCCACATCGGCAAGGCGGTGCGCCCGCCTTCCTCGTAACGACCCAGCGGCCGCTCCTGATCGAATCCAACCCAGGTGGCGGCGACGAGATCGCCGTTGAAACCGGCGAACCAGGCGTCCCTGCGATCGTTGGTGGTGCCCGTCTTGCCGGCGAGATCCTCGCGCGCCAACGCCGTGTAGGCTCGGCGGCCCGTCCCGCGGCGCACGACGTCACGCATCATATCGTTGATCAAATAGGCATTCTGCGCCGTGATCACGCGACCCGCCTTAGAGCTGTCACGGTAGAGGCCGGCGCGATCGACGATCAGTCTCGGCGCCAGAGGATCCTCCTCGATCTGCTCCATGCAGATGGAGCATGCAATCTTTGGGTCGGCTTCGTAGATGACGTTGCCGTTGGCATCCTCGATGCGCTCGATCAGATAGGGATCGACCTTGAATCCGCCGTTCGCAAAAGTCGCGTAGCCGGTTGCGAGGGCCAGCGGCGCGACGCCTCCAGCACCCAGCGCCAACGCGAGATTGGCGGGCAAGGCCGCATCGTCGAAGCCGAACCCACGGATGTGTCTGACCGTGTGGCCGATGCCAACCGCTCGAACGACGCGGATAGATACAAGATTCAGCGATCGGACGAGAGCTTCGCGCAGGCGCGTCGGGCCACTGAACCTGCCCGAATAGTTTTCCGGTCGCCAGACCTCCTCGAGATCCGCGCTGCGTTCGACGATCGGCGCGTCGTTGACGATGGTCGCCGTCGTGAAGCCGTTCTCCAGCGCAGCCGAGTAGATGAACGGTTTGAACGCCGAGCCCGGCTGGCGTTGCGACTGAACGGCACGGTTGTAGTTGCTGAGCGTGAAATCGAAGCCTCCGACCAACGCGGTGATCGCTCCGTCCTGGGGGTCCAGGGACACCAGGGCGCCTTGAACCTCCGGCAGCTGGGCGAGCCTCGGTGCGCCGTCGTCGCCGGTCCGGAAGCGCGCCACGTCACCCACCGACAGCACGTCGAGAACGCTCGCGGGCGCGCCACCGACACGATTGTCGTCGACATAGGGCGCGGCCCATGAGACGGCATCCAAGCCCACGGAGACTTCACCCTGGTCGGCGAAATAGACCCGCGCGCGGGTCTCGACGGGCGCCGACGCCGCGTCGCCGCCGGCAGCCGGCGCCTCCGCCGGTGTCCGCGGCTTGCCCGGGAGCTCCTCGACGCCGACGACGAGCCCGACTTCATAGCCGCCGATCTCCGCGTAGTCTCCAAGCAGAGCATCCCACGCCTTCTCGACCGGCTGCCCGGGCTCCGTCTCGAGTGTCTCGAGCGCCACGCGATCCAAGGGCCCTCGATAGCCGTGGCGCTCGTCGTATTCGAGCACGGCCCTGCTCAGGGCGTCTCGCGCGGCCGCTTGCAACCGACTGTCGACGGTAGTCGTCACGCTGAGCCCGGTCTCGTACGCCGCGGGTCCCAATCTTCGGATCACCTCGGCGCGCGCCATCTCCGCGATGTAGGGCGCCGCAAGCTCGAGCTGGGGGCGGTAACGCCTGCCGAGCACCGGCTCGGCCAGGGCGGCCTGGTGTTGAGCTTCGGAGATCATGTCGAGCTCGCGCATGCGCCGCAAGACATAGGCGCGCCTCATGACGGCATTCTGCGGGCTGGTGAACGGATTCATGATCGATGGGCCCTGCGGTATCCCTGCGATGATCGCGACGTCGGAGAGCGTCAGCTCATCGAGGTCCTTACCGAAGTAGGTCTGCGCCGCCGCCACGACCCCGTAGGATTGGTGCCCGAAGAAATAGGTATTGAGGTAGAGCTCGAGGATCTCTTCCTTGGAGAACTCACGCTCGATTCGAAACGCCAGTATCCATTCCTTGAACTTGCGCACCAGCGTGACCTCTCGAGTCAGGAAGTACTCGCGAGCGAGTTGCTGGGTGATCGTGCTGCCGCCCGGCACGCGATCGCCGCCGGTCGTCAAGAAATTGAAGACTGCGCGGGCCGTGCCCGCGAAATCCATCCCCGGATGGCTGAAAAACTGATCGTCCTCCGCGGCGAGGACTGCCTGGATCAATCGTTCCGGAATGGCCTCGTAGGGAGCCGGCGTCCGCATCTGCTCGCCGAACTGGGCCATGAGGCGGCCGTCTCGGGAATATACCGACACCGGTATCTGCAGACGGACGTCGCGTAACACCTCGGCATCCGGCAGGCTCGGCGCGACGTAATAATAGCCCCCGGAGAACAAGGCCCCCAGAACCAGGACCATGCTCGTGAGCAGGCTGCCCGATATGACCAGAATTCGGCTATAGGGCTTCATATTCAAGGTGTATTGTACTTCCTTGCCTTACCCAGTGCCTTTGTGCATAGTCTGCCCGAACTCGGCAAACCCGGCGAAAACTGGGCACCCAAAGCCACCGGTCTAAAGGTCGTGAATCGCGCGAGCGCGGGCCTAGGATAGCGGGGCTGCTTGAGCAGTTGAAGCGGTTGCTGCTCCGACAGCCTCCCAGCTCCGCACGCGGCAGGCGATCGCGATGCCGCCGGGATTCGGAATCTAGGCCTTTCGCCAAGGTTCTCCGGCGGCGAGTTTCGAGGGAGGGGCCTAGCCTCAGTTGATTGGATCGTGAAGCCCATCACGGCTATGTATCTTGCAGTTAAGATATAGTTAAATTGGGAAGATTGGCCTAAATTGAGGATTCTACGCCAACTCTCGGAGTTGGAAAGGAAAACCAGTGCTCGGCAAGCGCGCTGCGAGGCCCCTTATCGGGCTTGACATAACGACCTCCTCGGTAAAGCTCATAGAGTTGTCGGAGAGTGGTCGTAGCTATCGAGTGGAGTCCTATGCCGCCGAGCCGACACCGCCCAATGCGATCAACGAGAAGGCCATCGTCGACGCCGATGCCGTGGGCGAGGCCATTCGGCGAGCGGTGAAGCGTTCCGGCAGCAAGGCCAAGGAAGTGGCCATTGCGATCAGCGGTGACGCCGCCATCACCAAGGTGATTCAGATGCCGGGCAGCCTCGGCGAGAACGAGCTCGAGGGCCAGGTCGAGCTTCAGGCCGACCAGTACATTCCGTTCCCGATGGAGGAGGTGAGCTTCGATTTCGAGGTCATCGGACCCAGCGAGCGCGACCCCGACATGCTGGACGTGCTGCTGGTGGCGACCCGAACCGAGAACGTGGAGCAGCGACAAGTGGCGGTCGAGGCCGCGGGGCTAGGCGCGCGAGTCGTCGACGTCGAAGCGTTCGCAGTGGAGAATGCATGCCAGCTGCTCACCCATCAGATGATCGATGGCGGCGTCGACAAGCTCGTCGCCATCGTCGACTTCGGCGCCAGCACGACGACCTACAGCGTGCTGCAGGATCTCAAGGTCGTCTACACGCGCGACTTCGCTTTCGGCGGTCAACAGCTGACCGAGGAGATCATGCGCACCTACGGCCTCTCTCTCGAGGACGCGGGACGGGCTAAGAAGGAGGGCGGTCTTCCGAGCAACTACCAGCCGGAGGTCCTCGACGCCTTCATCGACGACATGTCGCAGCAGGTCAACCGCTCCTTGCAGTTTTTTCTCGCTTCCGGCAGCGGCCGCGAGCAGCCGGACCAGATCCTCGTCTGCGGGGGCTGTGCGAACATCCCGGGTGTCGCCGACGTCATCGGCAGCCGGGTGGGCATACCGACCGAGATCGGCGATCCGCTCGGGCAGATGAAAGTATCCGGAAAGGCCAAGTCCCAGGGTGTTCGCGGCGACGCGACGGCGCTTTTGACTGCGTTCGGCCTAGCACTGAGGAACTTCGACTGATATGCCAAGAATCAACCTCCTACCGTGGCGCGAGGAGCTGCGCCAGAAGCGCAAAAAGGATTTTCTGACGGCTCTCATCGGCGCGGTCCTGATCGGCGGCCTGCTCGCCTATGGCGGCAAGCTCGGCGTGCAAGCGCAGATACGCGCGCAGAATACGCGCAATGCGATCTTGCGCGAAGAGATCGCGGAGCTGGACATACAGATAGCCGAGATACTGGGACTCGAGAATCAGAAGGAGCGACTGCTGGCTCGCATGGAGATCATCGAGCAGCTGCAGAAAGCGAGACCGGAGGTCGTGCATCTTTTCGACGAGCTCGTCGAAACGCTGCCGGAAGGCGTTCACCTGATCGAGGTCCGCCAAACCGGCGGACGCATCGAGGTCCACGGCATTGCCCAATCCAACACGCGAGTTTCCGCGTTGATGCGCAACATCGATTCTTCCGAATGGTTGCGTGAACCCGGCTTGGACATCGTCGAGGCTGTGAACCTCGGACCGATGCGTAACGCGCAGTTCACGATATACGCACAGCAGATATCCATGGATCAGGATCAAGAGGAGGTACTCCCGCAATGAAACTGATCGAAGAGCTGCGATCACTCGATACCAGCGATCCCGGGCGTTGGCCGCTGTTTTTCCGGGTCGTGGCGGTAGCCCTCGTGTTCACGGGCGTGCTTGCGTTCTGCGTCTATATGTTCGTCGTCAAGACCGATATACCTGTCCTCGAGCGTGTCGAGCGCGAGGAGCAAGAGCTTCGCGCGACGTTCGAAGACAAACAAAGGCGTGCCGCCAATTTCGATGCTTACCGCGCGCAACTGGCCGAGATCGAGCGTGATTTCGGCGCGATGTTGCGTCAGCTTCCGGGACGAACCGAGGTTCCGAACCTGCTCGTGGACATCTCCCAGACAGGCCTCGCCGCCGGGCTCGAGGAGGAGCTCTTTCAGCCCATGGGCGAGATTCAGCGGGAGTTTTATGCGGAGTTGCCGATCAGGATCCGGCTCAGCGGCAGTTACCACAACTTCGGCAACTTCGTCAGCGGCATCGCGGCGCTGCCGAGAATCGTGACCCTGCACGATATTGCAATCACGCCGACGAGCGACGAAGCCGTCGACGAGCTGACGCTCGACGTCACGGCAAAAACCTACCGTTATCTGGACGAGGAATCCACAGAAGGATGATCGCTGGACACCCACGTTTGAAGCAGATTCTGCTCATCGCGCTGGCGGCGGGCAGCGTCGGCGCTTGTGCCGGAGATCCCGACGATCTCCGAGCGTACGTCGACGAAGTAAAGGCGCGACCGGGCGGCCGCATACCGCCGCTGCCCGACGTCGTGCCGGCGCCGTCGTTCGCTTACGAGGCCGGAGACCGGCGTTCGCCCTTCGTTCCCGACACGCCGCAGGCCCGGGTCAGCAGTGGCCCCGATGCCGTGCAAGGACCCGACGCCAACAGGCCGCGAGAGTTTCTCGAGCAGTTTCCTCTGGACACGCTGCGCATGGTCGGAACGCTCGATATCCGCGGCGGTTCGTATGGTTTGGTGCAAACGTCCGACGGCTTGGTCCATCGCGTCGCCGTAGGCCAGTACCTGGGACAGAACTACGGTCGAATCACGGACATTTCGGACGCAGAGATTCAGTTGGTGGAGATCATTCCCGACGGCATTGGCGGCTATTTGGAACGCCCCGCGGCCGTCGGTCTGAGTGATTGATCCCCCTGGGGTAAATGGGAGTAACTTTATGAGTACGATAGCGCTCAGCAAGCCTGAGTTGGCAGTAACAAGGATCGGCCGGCGCCTCGCGCGGCTCGCTGCGCTTACCGTGACGTGTTTCGCCGCGCTACCCGCCATGGCCCAGACCGGCGCCGCACGCCAACTGGAAGCGATCGACGTTCAATCACTGCCTGGCCAGGGGCTCGAAGTTCGCCTGCGCCTCAGTGAGACGCCGCCCGAGCCCATGAGCTTCACGATCGACAACCCGGCGCGCATCGCGCTGGATCTGCCCGACACCGCCTTGGGGCTCGAATCGCGCCGTCAGGACGTCAATATCGGACCTCTGGCGACGGTCCTGAGCGCGGAGGCTAACGGTCGCACACGCGTCGTGCTCAACATGAACACCATGGTGCCCTATGCCACGCGGATCGTGGGCGATAGCATCTACATCACGCTCGGTCAGGGCGCCGCGGGGTCGCAGGCGACGCCTTTCGCCGCGCAGCCGGCCACCCAGGGCGCCGCCGGTGTGGCCGCCGCCCGGACGATCAACAATATCGATTTCCGACGCGGCCGCAACGGCGCGGGCCAGATCGTCGTCGATCTGTCCAATCCCAGAACCACCGTCGACGTACGCGAAGAAGGCGGCCGGATCATCGTCGACTTTCAGGACACGGCTCTGCCGACGGAGCTCATGCGGCGCCTCGACGTGACCGACTTCGCGACACCGGTGGCGACCGTGGATGCCCTGCGGCAGAACAACAATGCCCGCCTGGTCGTGACGACCAGCGATAACTTCGAGCAAGTCGCCTATCAGACGGACAACTTGTTCACCCTCGAGCTCGCGCCCCCGGTCGAGCAACCCGAGCCGGTCGGCATCTTCAACGAGAACCGCGAGTACACCGGCGAGCGCTTGACGCTGAACTTCCAGGACATCGAAACGCGGGCCGTGTTGCAGCTCTTGGCCGACACCAGCAACTTGAACATCGTCGTCAGCGACACCGTGCAAGGCAACGTCACGCTCCGCTTGCAGAACGTGCCCTGGGATCAGGCCCTCGACATCCTCCTTACCACCAAGGGCTTGGACATGCGCCGTAACGGCAGTGTGATCATCGTCGCTCCGGCCGAAGAAATCGCCGCTCGGGAACGCGCCGAGCTCGCAGCGTTGCAGGACCTCCAAACACTCGAGCCGCTGCGCTCGGAGTTCATTCAGGTCAATTACGCCAAGGCGGGCGACCTCGCCACGCTGATCGGCAGCAGCGGCCAAAACCCGCTGATTTCCGATCGAGGCAGTGTGGCTATCGACGAGCGCACCAACACGCTGCTGGTGCAGGACACGTCCGACCGCCTCGCGAACATTCGGCGCCTCGTGACGACCCTGGACATCCCGGTGCGCCAGGTCCAGATCGAGTCGCGCATCGTCATCGTCAACGACGACTACTCGCGCGAGCTGGGGGTGCGCTTCGGCAGCACCATCGTCAAGGAGAATTCGAGCGACGGGCTCGTGTCCTTGACGGGTAGCAGCACAGGCTCGGACGTCATCGTCGGCTCCGGACTGGACAACCTGAACACGACCGGCACGCCTTTCCCGGTCGCCGTGCCGTCGATCAATGATCGGCTCAACGTCAACGTGCCCGTCGCGAACCCGGTCGGCGCCATAGCGCTCGCGATCCTGGATTCGGATTATCTCATCGACCTCGAGCTCTCGGCTCTGCAGGCCGAGGGCAAGGGCGACATCATCTCGGCACCGCGTATCGTCACCGCGAATCAACGTGAGGCGAGCATCGAGCAGGGCGTCGAGATCCCCTATCAGGAATCGTCGTCCAGCGGCGCGACGACCACGCAGTTCCGGCCGGCGGTGTTGAGCCTGACGGTGACGCCGCAGGTCACGCCCGATGATCGCATCATCATGGATCTGCTCGTCACCAAGGACTCGGTCGGCGAGCTCGTGGCGAGCGCGACCGGCGGCTTCGTGCCGAGCATCGACACGCGATCGGTATCCACCCAAGTTTTGGTCAATGACGGTGAGACCGTCGTGCTCGGCGGTATCTATGAAACCGAGAGCAGGGAAACGGTCAACAAGGTTCCGTTCCTGGGCGACGTGCCCGGCCTCGGTGTGCTGTTCCGAGCCCGTACGCAGGTGAACAACAAAGCCGAGCTATTGATCTTCGTGACCCCGAAGATCCTGCGGGAAGGCGCGAGCTTGTACTAGGTCAATGCCGAAAAGGATTTGCACCCGCAAGGGAACCGGATACCAGAGGACTAGGGACATGGGCAAACTGAAATCGATTCTGCTGATTGCCGCCGCCGCGGCGCTTGCCGCCTGCAGCGGTAACGACGGGACGCTCGTCAATCCGGGTGGCGGCGGCGCAACCGGCACCGTCGACGTGGCGACGCTGACGCTGCTGACGTCCAATCCGCAGATCCTATCGGACGGTGTCGTGCCCGCGACCATCACCGCGCTGGTGCGCGATGCGAGCAACAACGTGCTCGCCGACGTGCCGGTGTTGTTCTCGGCGTCCACCGGGAGCCTGGTGTTGAGCCAGCCGATCACCACCGACGCAACGGGCACCGTTACCGCGTCACTGTCGACCGGAGGCGATCCGACGAACCGGACCATCACGGTTACGGCGACCGCCGGCGATAGCGTGCAGGCAAGCGTCGACGTCGCCGTCGTCGGCACCACGCTCGCGATCAACGGCGCGACCAACCTGCCCGTGGGCGCGACGGATTCGCCGTTCAACGTCGTCTTGACCGACGCCAGCGGCGACGGCATCGCCGGCGAACAGGTCACGGTGGCGTCCGCGAACAACAACGGCCTTTCGCAGACGACGCTGATCACGGATTCCGACGGCCAGGCCTCCTTTCTGTTCGACGCCAACACCGGCGGCGTCGATACGCTCACGGCCACGGCCTTGGGATTGCAGGCGACCCACTCGGTCGACGTATCGAACGACATTTTCGCCTTCACGACACCGCCGGCCGGAACTCAGGTGCCGCTCAACACCAACCAGAGCGTGACGGTCCACTGGGAGGACGCCAACGGCGACGTCGTCGGCGACACGGTGACGTTCACGACCACTCGCGGCACGATGAATCCCGCCGACGGGGTCGCGACCACCGATGCCAACGGTGACGCGACCATCACCGTGGCGGCGACGAACGCCGGCCCCGCCGTGATCACGGCGACCAACGCGCTCGGCACGAGCACGACGCGCTCGATACAGTTCATCGCCACCACGCCGGATACGCTCGAGCTGCAAGCCAATCCGTTTACCGTGCCGACCAATGATCAATCGACGATCACGGCCATCGTCCGCGATCCCGCCGGCAACCTGGTGACCGGCCGGACGGTCAGCTTCGTGCTCAGCGACGTGACCGGCGGCAGCCTGTCCGTCGCCCAGGCCGTCACGGACATCCAAGGCCGAGCCCAGACCTTCTATACCGCGAGCTCGACAACCAGTAGCGTCGACGGCGTGCAGATCGACGCGAGTGTCGTCGACTTCCCCGCCGTCGCCGACAGCGTTTTTCTCACGGTGGCGCAACGCGAGCTGTTCATTTCGATGGGCACGGGCAACGAGATCGAGGAACCGAACGCGGCTCAATACCGGCAGGAATGGATCGTCCAAGTGACAGACGCCAACGGCAACGGCGTCGACCAGGTGGACCTCACCGTCAGCGTGCTGTCGGAGCGCTATTGGGAGGGCTCGCGCGCGTTCGTCGACCCGCCCGGCGCCTGGGTCACGCGCCTCGGCATCGAAGCGCTGCCTGCCCTCGGCTGCCCGGATGAGGATATCAACAACCGCAACGGCATCCTCGATGTGGGCGAGGACTTGAACGGCAGCGGCCGTATCGAGGCCGGCAACATCGCCTCGGTCGTGGCCCAGGACGGCGGCGGCAATACGATCACGACCGACGTCAACGGCTTCGCCCTCGTCGATCTGTTCTATCCCCAGGACCACGCCCTGTGGGTCGAGGTCACGCTGGAGGCGCGCACGTCGGTGCAAGGCTCGGAGTTCGCGGCGTCTCAGACGTTCCGCTTGCCGATTTCAGCCGCCGACGTCGGCAGCGAAAACGTTGCGCCGCCTGGAGTAGACAGTCCTTTCGGCACTGACGGCGACTGCGCTACGCCGCCGCCGGGGCTGCCATAGCCGAAGTTGCTTCGCAGAGACTGCGAGACGAAAGGCCGGCGGAATGCCGGCCTTTTTGTTGCCGCCGCTGCGGGCGCCCCGCGCTCGTGCGCAACGCGGCGTTAGGCTCTAAACTGCCGCGATGAAGAGCGCGCGCAGGATCTTTCTGATCGGTCCGATGGGCTCTGGGAAGTCGGCCGTTGGCAAGCAACTTGCGCGGGATCTCGGGCTCGAGTTCCTCGACAGCGATGCCGAGATCGAAAAGCGCACGGGCGTCGACATCGCCTTCATCTTCGAGAAGGAGACCGAGGCCGGTTTCCGGCAGCGTGAGCGCGAGGTCATCGCCGAGCTCGCCGAGCGCGAGGCGGTGGTGCTGGCGACGGGCGGCGGTGCCGTGCTCGATCCGACGACGCGCGCACAGCTCGCGGCGAACGGCATTGTGGTCTACCTGCGTGCCAGCGTCGAGCAGCAGCTCGAACGGACCCGGCACGCGCGTCACCGACCGCTGCTCATCGGCGATGACCCGAAAGCCGTCCTCGCGAAGCTGATGGAAGCACGCGCCCGCCTCTATGAGGAGATCGCCGACGTTTGCGTCGATACGGGCGGGCGACGCGTCACCTCGGTCGTCACGGCGATCCGCAAGTCGCTGGCCGACGAGGACCGGCTGCCGTTGAATTAATGACGGCGGCCTGGGAACCTGCTCACCTAAGCACGATGGATACTCTGGAAGTCAGCCTGGGCGCCCGCAGCTACCCGATTCATATCGGGCCGGGCTTGCTGGCCGATGCGGCGCTGCTCGGGGAGGCCGTGAAAGCGAAACAAATCCTCGTCGTTACCAACGACACCGTGGCACCGTTGTATTTGCCGCGCTTGCAGAGCATCTTCGCCGCGGCACAGCTGGAGGTCTATAGTCTTCCGGACGGTGAGCAGTACAAATCCCTGCAAAGCTTCGCCGCCATCATCGACGCGCTCATCGCAAGACAGTTCCATCGCGACGCCTGCTTGATCGCGCTCGGCGGCGGCGTCGTCGGCGATATCGGCGGATTCGCGGCCGCGAGCTATCAGCGCGGTATAGACTACGTGCAGATCCCGACGACCCTGCTCGCGCAGGTCGATTCCTCGGTTGGAGGCAAGACCGCGATCAACCACGCGCGCGCGAAAAACATGGTCGGTGCCTTCTATCAGCCGCGCTGCGTCATCGCCGATACCGATACGCTGGCGACACTGGCGCCGAGGCAACTGTCGGCCGGGCTCGCCGAGGTGATCAAGTATGGCGTAATCCTCGATGCCGCCTTTTTCGACTGGCTGGAAGCGCATGTCGACGACATGCTGGCTCTCGACGACGACGCCCTGCGCGTCGCCGTTCGTCGCAGCTGCGAGCTCAAGGCTGCGATCGTCGCGGAGGATGAGCGCGAGCATGGGCGGCGAGCGCTCTTGAATCTCGGCCACACTTTCGGCCATGCCTTGGAATCCATCGGTGGCTACAGCCGCTGGCTGCACGGCGAAGCCGTGGCTATCGGCATCGCTCTCGCCGCCAAGACCTCGGCCGCGCTGGGCTGGATCGGCGATGCCGACGTCCGGCGGGTCGTGGCTCTGCTCGAGCGCGCGCGACTGCCGACGCACGCGGCGGACGTGGACGCTACAGAGCTGCTCGAAACTATGAGGCTCGACAAGAAAGCCAGTGCGGCCGGGCTCAAAGTCGTATTGATCCGGAGTATCGGCAACGCCGCCGTCGTGCAGGCGCCGGACGAGGACGTGCTGCACGCCGTGCTTGAGGCCGAGCTTGCCGCATGAGCCCGGCCGCCGATGAAGCAAGTGCTCGCGAACTACGCAGTCAACACTGAAAACTCCCGTGGCAGGCGTATTCCCGAGGAGTCGCCGGCCGAGCGTAGCGAGTTTCAGCGCGACCGGGACCGCGTCATTCATTCCGCCGCTTTTCGCCGGCTCGAGTACAAAACTCAGGTCTTCGTCAATCACGAGGGCGACCTCTATCGCACCCGCTTGACGCACTCGCTGGAGGTCGCGCAGATCGCGCGCAGCGTTGCGCGCGCGATGCGCCTCAATGAAGACTTGACGGAGGCGATCAGCTTGGCGCACGACCTTGGCCATACGCCCTTCGGCCACGCGGGCCAGGACGCCTTGAACGCCTGCATGTGGGATTTCGGCGGCTTCGAGCACAATCTGCAATCCCTGCGCGTCGTCGATGAGTTGGAGCACCGCTATGCCGCTTTCGCCGGGCTCAATCTCACTTTCGAAACGCGCGAAGGAATCCTCAAGCACTGTTCCTTGAGCAATGCCCGCCGGCTCGGGGACCTCGGCGAGCGCTTCATTCTGAGAAGACAGCCGAGCCTCGAGGCGCAGCTCGCCAACCTCGCCGACGAGATCGCCTACAACAACCACGACGTCGACGACGGTCTGCGTTCGGGGTTGATCGATCTAGCGGATCTCACCAGCATTGAGCTCTTCGCCGAGCAGCGCGCGCTCGTTCGCGAAGCCTACCCAAGGCTCCACCCACGCATCGAGGCTCACGAGATCGTGCGAGGGATGATCGGCGCGCTCGTCAAGGATCTCGTCATGACGAGCCGTGCCCGCATAGGGTCGCTGGCGCCGCCAAGCATCGATGCCGTGCGCTCGCATTCGGCGCCCCTGATCGGATTCAGCGAGCCCTTCCGCGACACCCAATCCGCATTGAAGCGCTTCCTCGGCGAGCACTTGTACCGGCATCCGAGGGTCAAGACCATGACCGACCGGGCCGCCGAGATCGTGACGGCGCTTTTCGCCGCCTTCACGGAGGACTATGCCCGAATGCCGGAGGATCATGCCAAGCGCGCTCGCGAGGCTCACGACGGCCGCGGCGCCGCCGCGGGTGCCCGCGTCGTCGCCGACTATGTCGCGGGTATGACGGACCGCTTTGCGATGCAGACGCATGAGAGACTGGTGGATAAACGCTAGGGCACCGCCGCACCTCCGGGAGCTTTGCTAAACTCCGAACCATCACAGACTCACTACGCGCATGTCCTCAAGCCCGTCCCGAGATTCGCTCCCGCCGCGTCAGCGCCTAATCGTCGCGCTCGACGTTCCGGACGCGGCGGCCGCCCGCGCGCTCGTGGGTCGGCTCGGCGATTCGGTCGAGTTCTACAAGATCGGCCTCGAGCTCGCGGTGTCCGGAGAATACTTCGAGCTCATGGCGTGGCTGCTCGAGCGCCGCAAGCAGGTGTTTGCAGACCTCAAGTTCTACGACGTCCCGGCGACCGTGGCTGCGGCCGTCCGCCGGATTCGTGACCGCGGCGCGGCTTTTCTGACCATTCACGGCGATCCGGGAATCATGGAGGCCGCTGCCGCCGAAAAAGGCGAGGTGCTGCGAATCCTCGCCGTCACCGTGCTCACGAGTCTCGACGACGACGACCTCAAAGCGATGGGAATCGGCATGGATCTGAGCACGCTAGTCCTCACACGAGCCCGTCGCGCGGTCGAGGCGGGCTGCGACGGTGTTATCGCCTCCGGCCGGGAGGCCGCGGCGCTTCGGAAAGTTCTGGGCCCGGCGCCGCTAATCGTGACCCCCGGCATCCGGCCGGCAAACGACCTGACCCGGGACGATCAAAAGCGCGTGGTGACGGCCGGCGATGCGATTCGTTTCGGCGCCGACTATCTCGTCGTCGGTCGTCCCATTCGAACGGCGCCGGATCCGCGCCGGATCGCGGAAGCCATCCAAGCCGACATCGCCGCCGCGCTGCAATGAACTCCACGGAAGCGGCGCTCGCTCGGCGCCTGGCGCGGATGCGTTGGATCGCGACCGGCTTGCTGCTGCTGATGGCCGCGCTGTTCGTCACCACCCGCGTTTGGCTGCCGCAGCAGCCCTGGCTCGGCGTCGTCATGGCATTTGCCGAGGCCGGCATGATCGGCGCGCTGGCGGATTGGTTCGCCGTGACCGCGCTGTTCCGTCACCCGCTCGGGCTACCGATTCCGCACACGGCGATCATCCCGTCGCGTAAGAACGAGATCGGGCACGCTCTGGCGCAATTCATTCGTGACAATTTTCTCGTCCGTGGCGCGGTCACGAGCAGACTCGCCGATATCGATCTGGCGCAACGCCTCGGAAGCTGGTTGGGCAACCGCGAGAACACTAAGCGAGTCAGCCGGGATGTCGCGCTCGCGCTCGGCTGGCTCGTCGAGGCGATCGACTCCGCGCGGGTCGGCGCCGCGATTCAAGGAAGGCTTCGCGTCTCGCTCGACAGCTTACCGCTGCGGGCGGGCCTGAGCGCCGTGCTCGAGGTGCTTTCCACGGGCCCGCACGCGCAAGCGCTCGTCGACCACCTGGTCGCCATCGGCCAACAGCTCTTGACCGACAACCGGGAACTCATTCGAGTGCGCATTCACGATCGCAGCCCGTGGTGGCTGCCGAAATTCGTCGACGAGGAGATCTACGATCAGCTCGTTGCCGAGCTCAAGCGGCTGCTCGACGATATCGCCGCCGATCCCGATCATCCGGCTCGCGTGGAATTCAACCGGCGGCTCGAGGAGCTCAACGATCTGCTTGGCGATGATTCCAAGCTCGCCGATCGTACCCGCCGCTTGAAACAGGAGTTCATCGATCATCCGGCGGTCCGGGCGTATCTCGAGGAGCTTTGGCTCCACGTTCGCGATCAGATTCGAGCCTCGCTCGAGGACCCTGAGTCGTCTCTGCGGGCCGGGCTGGAAAGGGAGCTCAGAGCCGCGGGGGCTCGGCTGCAAGACGACCGCGTAGGCCGCGAGCGCCTCGATCGCTGGCTCAAGGCCCTGATCGTCTATCTGATCGAAAACTACCGTCAGCCGCTGAGCGAGACCATCTCGGAGACTATCGAGCAATGGGATCCGACCGCGACCTCGCGGCGCATCGAGCTCTATATCGGCCGCGATCTGCAGTTCATCCGCATCAGCGGGACTTTGGTCGGTGGCAGCGCGGGCGTCGTAATTTTCTTCGCCGCCGAATGGCTGGGCCTCTAGCGGAGCGCCCGTCTGAGGACCTTGCCGACGTTGGTCTTGGGGAGCTCGTCCCTGAACACGACTTGATCGGGAACCTTGTAGCCGGTGACTTGCCGGCGGAAGAACTCGATCAGCTCCGCCTCGGTGAGGCTCGCGTCCTTGCGAACGACGAAGAGCCGAATCGCCTCCCCGGACCGCTCGTCGGGAACACCGACGGCCGCGGCTTCGAGCACGCCCGGGTGCATGCTTGCGACGTTTTCGAGCTCGTTCGGATAGACGTTGAAGCCGGATACGATGATGAGGTCCTTGCGTCTGTCCTCGATGAACAGGAACCCGTCCCCGTCCATACGGCCGATATCACCGGTGCGCAGCCACCCGCCCGGGAGCATCACCTCGGCGGTGGCCGCTGCATCGTTCCAATAGCCCTTCATGACTTGGGGGCCGCTAACGCAGATCTCCCCTGTTTGATTCGCGGCGAGCGGCCTGCCGTCATCGTCGTGGATACTGATCTCGGTCGAGGGCAAAGGCAGGCCGATGGACTCGCTGAAGCTCGTCGCGTCCAGCGGATTGGCGGAGACGATGGGGGAAGCCTCCGTCAGGCCGTATCCTTGGGCGAGAGGCTTGCCCGTGATCCTCTGCCACGCCTCGGCGACGGAGCGCTGCACGGCCATGCCGCCGCCCATCGCCACCTTGAGCCGGCCGAAGTCCACCTCGCGGAAGCTGGGTAGCTGCAACAGGGCGTTGAACAACGTATTGACGCCCGTCAGGTAGCTGACCGGCGCTCTCTTCAGATCCTTGACAACGCTCGTCAGGTCGCGAGGGTTGGTGATCAGCATGTTGGTTCCGCCGAGCTCGATGAAGCACAGCAAATTGGCGGTGAGCGAGAAGATATGGTAGAGCGGCAGCGGCGTCGCTGCGCGGTCGCTTGCGCCGAGTTGCGCCGGCCTCGCCCAAGCAACGGCCTGAAGCACGTTGCTGACCATGTTTCGATGCGTCAACATCGCCCCTTTAGAGAGGCCGGTCGTTCCGCCGGTGTATTGCAGAAAAGCGATGTCCTCCGGCTCGACCTCGATGTCCGCGTAAGCCTGCCGCTCTCCGAGCTGCAAGACTTCCAGGTAACTTACCGTGCCGGGTATTCGCCACCCGGGCACGAGTTTCTTGATGCGCTTGACGATGAAGTTCGTCACCCAGCCCCTGAGCCTCGGCAAGTGATCGCCGATGCGCGTTACGATGACCAGATCGAGATCGACGCGGTCGATGACCGCCTCGACCGTCGCCGCGAAATTTTCCAGAACGATGATCGCGCGGGCCCCGCTGTCCTTGAGCTGATGCTCGAGCTCTCGGGGGGTATATAGGGGGTTCACGTTAACGACGGTCAAGCCCGCCCTGAGCAAACCGAAAACGGCCACTGGATACTGAAGCAGATTCGGCATCATCACGGCGACCCGGTCTCCCGGGCTGAAGTCACCGCGAGACTGGAAGTAGGCGGCAACCTGACGGCTCAGCCGCTCCGTCTCGGCATAGCTCAGGACGACTCCGAGGTTCTCCAATGCGGGTGCTTCGCCGTTGCGGGCGAAGCTCTCCTCGAGCAGCGCTTTCAGCGAAGCGTATTGGTCCGGATCGATGCGGGCGGGCACGCCCTCCGGATAGGCGGCCAGCCAAGGCCTTTCCGTCATAGCCGGCTCAGAGGAACCCTGTAAGAACGGCCCAAACGTTGTCGAGCATCACCTTGCTGCCCAGGGCGTTCGGATGGATTCCGTCCGGCTGCATGAGCTCGGCATTCAACGCGACGTCCTCGAGCAGGAAGTCGACGAGCGGGACGCCGAAGCGTCGCGCGAGCTCCGGATAGATGCCGGAGAAGGCGGCCGTATATCTCGGCCCGTAGTTCGGAGGAATCTGCATGCCCGCCAGCACCGGTTGGGCGCCGCTATTCTTAGTCAGCTCTATGATCGCGGCAAGATTGGATTCCAAGCTTTGCACCGGCTGACCCCGCAATCCGTCGTTTCCGCCGAGCTCGATGATGACGATCGCCGGCGCGTGGCTATCCAGCAGGCTCGGAAGCCGCGCCAAGCCTCCGGAGCTGGTATCGCCCGCGATACTGGCGTTGACCACCTCATACCCGTAACCTTCCGCTTTCAGGCGATCTTCCAGCATGGATACCCAGGATTGGCCCAAGGGCAAGCCGTGGCCGCTGCTCAGGGAATCGCCGAGTACGACGATGGTGCTCTCGGCGGACCACCCAGGCATGGATCCGGCCAGCAACACGAGTGCCAACCAGACCGACTTGACATAAGAGTTCGTTGAATCGATGCCCAAGGATCGCATGGCGGATAAGGGCCCTCTGCTCGTCGCTCAAGCGCTGACCAAGAAGGTTACCAGCCCGGAAGGCAGCCTGACCATCCTCGATGACGTCAGCCTCAAGATCGGCCGGGGCCAGACGATGGCCGTCGTGGGACCCTCCGGCGCCGGCAAGTCCACGCTGCTGGCGCTGCTCGCCGGGCTCGACGAGCCGAGCTCCGGCCGGGTCTGGCTGAACGGCGTCGAGCTCACCGCCCTCGACGAGGACGGCCGCGCACGGCTTCGGAGCCGCCAAGTCGGTTTCGTATTCCAATCTTTCCATTTGCTGCCGTCGCTGACGGCGCTGGAAAACGTCTTGCTGCCGCTCGAGATCAGCGGCACCGATGACTACGAGGCCAAGGCGCGGCAAGCTTTGAGTCGGGTCGAGCTCACCAGCCGCCTGCATCACTATCCTCGGCAGCTTTCAGGCGGCGAGAAACAGCGCGTCGCGATTGCGAGGGCCTTCGTCACGCAGCCCACGCTGCTGTTCGCCGATGAGCCGACGGGAAATCTCGACAACAAGACCGGGGCCAATATTTTGAACCTGCTGTTCGAGCTCAACGCCGCGGCCGGCACGACGCTGGTCCTGGTCACGCACGATCTTAACGCTGCGCAGCGCTGCCACCGCGTGGTCGAGCTCGAAGCCGGTCGTATCGTCGCACCGGGCACGGCAGGTTCCGGTGCTTAAGCCGATCAGACCCTAGACGAGTCGTCGCAACTTGCCGCCGGCGAGGAAATCACGAACGTTCTCGGCCACTTGATCCAAGGCGCGCTGCCGAGACTCACGCGCCGACCAGGCGATATGCGGGGTCAGAATCAAATTCGGGATGCCCGGGTCGAGCAGCGGCTCATCCCCCGTCGGCGGCTCCTGTTCGAGAACGTCGATACCCGCTCCGCCGAGCCTGCCGGCTGTAAGCGCCGCCGCCAATGCGCGGCCATCGATGAGCCCGCCGCGCGCGGTATTGATGAGGATTGCGTCCGGTTTCATGCGCTCGAGCTCCGCCGTGCCGATCAGGCCGCGCGTCGCCGACGTCAGCGGGCAGTGCAAGCTCAAGACGTCCGCTTGCTCCAAGACACTCCCGAAGTGCAGGCGATCAGCTGCCATGCCGACCGTCGCCGAACCGGGTCGCGCGCAGATCAAAATTTCCATGCCAAGACAGCGGCCGAGGTCCGCGACACCCCTGCCGAGCGTGCCGTAGCCGACTATGCCGAGGCGCTTGCCTTTCAGCTCGCGAACCGGATACTCGAACAGTGCGAATGTTCGACTCCGTTGCCACGCGCCCGCGTAGATTGCCGCTTGGTATTCCTTCAGCTTGCGTGTCAACCCGAGAATCAGCGCAAATACGTGTTGCACGACTGCAGCCGTGCAGTAGCCTCGGATATTCGCGACACCGATGCCCTTGGCCGCCGCGGCACGAACGTCGACGTTGTCCGAGCCGGTTGCTGCGAGCACGATGAGACGCAACGCGAGGCTGGCTTCAATGAGCTCGGCGTCGATAACCGCCTTGTTGACGATAGCGATCTCGGCTTCGCGTAAGCGCGCAGCGGCTTCCTCGAACCTCGTCTGATCGTGATACGCCACCTGGGCAAGCCCGTCCAGCGAGGCCGTGTTGATGTCCGGGCCCAGCGTGGCAAAATCCAGGAACGCCGCTATTGGACGCTTCGTCATGGCTGCGAAGCTTACACCACCGTGCAGCACACGAGGCCGACTTCGATGAACATATGTCCGCGTCCCGCATGGTTGCAGCATGTCTAGCGATCGCTTCTGGGAAACCAAAACGCTGCGGGAAATGAGCGAGGCAGAGTGGGAATCGCTCTGTGACGGCTGTGGACGCTGCTGCCTGCACAAGCTCGAGGACGCGGACACGGGCCGCGTGTACTACACCGACGTCGCCTGCAGGCTACTGGACCTCAATCGCTGTAGGTGCACGCGTTATGCCGAAAGGCTGAAGCACGTGCCGGACTGCGTCGTATTGTCGCGTGACAAGCCGGAGCAGCTCGAGTGGATGCCGGCAACCTGCGCGTATCGACGGCTCGCGGAGGGACGTGGCCTCCCCGACTGGCATCCGCTCGTCTCGGGCTCCCCGGAAAGCGTGCATCGCGCCGGGATTTCCGTCCGCGGCCGCGTCGTTTCCGAGACGGCCGTGGATGCCGAGGAGATTCAAGGGAGGGTGATCCGCTGGCTCAAGACGCCGGGGCCACTGCGCTGAAGAGCGCAAACCCCGTCGGGCCGCACAGGCTCAGCCGGTGTTTTGCATGCCGTGAGCGATGCCGTTGACGCTCACGAGCAAGGCCTGGAAGACGGCATCGTCGCTGCGGCCACTCTGCCGCCATCGGCGCAACAGGTCCACCTGCAACAAGCTCATGGGATCGACGTAGGGGTTTCGCAGTCGTATGGCTCTGCGCAGCGTTTCCTCGCGCTCGAGCAGGCGTGATTGCCCGGTGAGCTGCAACACGCATTGCACGCAACGTTCGAATTCGGCGCGAACGATTGGAAAGAACTGCTCGTGCTGCGGGCCCGCCAGCTCGGAATAGCGCTGCGCGATATCGAGATCGGCTTTGCCAAGCACAATCTCTACGTCGGCAAGCAATCCGCGAAAGAACGGCCAATCCTCGGCGAGCTGCTTGAGCTCGGCTTCGCCGAATTCCTCGAGTGCCGCGCTGACTCCGGCGCCGAAACCGTACCACCCGGGCAACAGCAGGCGCGTCTGCGTCCATGCGAACACCCAAGGGATTGCGCGAAGCTCCTGTATATCCGTGGAGTCGGAACGAGAGGCCGGCCGTGAGCTTATGCCGAGTCGCTCGATCACATCGATCGGGGTCGCCTTGCGAAAATACTCGACGAAGTCGGGGTCATCATAGATGAGCCTCTTATACGTCTCTCGGCTTGCATCGGCCACGAGGTCCATGACGGCCTTCCAGCGGCGATCCGAGCGCTCGGGCATGCGATTGGTCACCGTTGCCCAAAGCACCGAGCTCAGCATTTGCTCCAAGGATCGCATTGCGATACCGCGCAGACCGTACCTCGCGTTGATCATCTCGCCCTGCTCGGTCAATCGAAAGCGCCCGTTCACCGTCCCCGCAGGCGACGCGCGAATCGCTTCGTGCAAGCGTCCGCCTCCGCGGCTGATCGTTCCACCGCGCCCGTGAAACAACGTCAGCTCCACACCGAGATCCTGCACGGTCTCGACGAGGGCTTGCTGGGCTTTGCGCAGAGTCCAAGTCGCCGCCGCGAGACCCCCGTCTTTGTTGCTATCGGAGTATCCAACCATGACCATCTGCTGGTTGCCTCGCTGACTCAGATGAGCTCTATAGAGGTCGTCCGACAACAGCCGGCGCATGATTGCCGCGGCATTTTCGAGATCTTCGACGGTTTCGAACAAGGGCACGATGTCGAGCGGCACGGGGCTGCCTTTGGGCCCCAGATCCCCCCAGTGCGCGAGCAACAGCACCGACAGCACGTCGTCCGGCCCGTGCGTCATGCTGACGATATAGGGTCCGATAGCATTAGGGCCGTACTTGCGCCGGCAATGCGCGATGGCCTGAAATACGGCCAGCGTGCGCCGTGCTTCGGATGACAAGGCTCCGGTCGGCGAACGCCGGCGTTCCAAGGCTTCCTTTAGTCGCGCCGTGCGTTGCTCGCTCGTCAGATCCAGCCAGTCCTTTTCCTTCAAGCCATCCGCCACGACCCGCCGATGCACGAGCGCGTTCTGCCTCACGTCCAAAGTGGCGATATGGAAGCCGAAGACCTCTATCCGGCGCAGCAAGCGACTGACGGAAAACAATCCCGCGTGCCGGCCCTTGTTCGCCCTCAGGCTGTCGGCGATGAGCTCGATATCCTCGAGAAACTCGGACGGCGATTCGTACGGAAACGCGGTGTCGTCGTAGGTTGCCTGCAAGCGCGCGCCAAGCAGGCGCAGATAGATGCGATACGGCATCTCTCGGTGACGAGCGGGCACGGAGTGCACCGCCTTGGGAAAGTGGCGGGCATAGAGCGAGCTGCGGCGGAGAATCTCCTCGCTGACTCCTATGCGCGTGTCCGTCTGACTCAGCTGCTCGCTCAAGTTCAAACAGTCCCGATAATAGAGGTTGAGCACTAGGGAGCGTTGCCGCGCAAGCGATTCACGTATGCTCTTCGCGGTGACGTTGGTATTGCCGTCCATGTCGCCACCGACCCAGGAGCCGAACCGTATCAACGTCGGCAGCCTGATGCGGCTGCCGTGCTCCGGGAACACGGTCGTGAACGCACTTTCCAATCCCTCGAAGAACGGCGGAACCATTCGGTACATGATATCGGTCAGAAAGAACAGCACGTGCTCGGCCTCGTCGCTGACGCTGAGTTGCGCGCTGGTATGCTCCTCGGTCTGCCAGCCGGTAGTCATCTCGGTGCGTATCCGCCCCAGGTTCGCCTGTTCTTCCTGCGGCGACATGTACGGATCCAGGCTTTCCATGAGATAACGGGCGATGCGCTGCTGCTTTCTCAACAAGGTGCGGCGAGTCGCCTCGGTGGGATGCGCGGTGAACACCGGCTCGACGCAGACCAAGCGGATCGCCTGCTCGACGGCCGCCGCGTCGAAACCGGCCTGCTTGAGCTTCAACAAAGTGTCCTCGAAACCGGAGGGCTGAGGCGTCGTGGTGTCGCGCAGGTAGGCGCGGCGCCGCCGGAGCCTATGAACCTTCTCGGCCATGTTGACCATTTGAAAGTAGGTCGAGAAAGCGCGAATGAAATCTCGTGCCGCGCGCGGCGCCAGAGCGCCGAGCAAGGTCTGCAGCTCCGCCAAGGCTCCGGCATCGCCTTCGCGATGCGCGATCGCCGAGCGCCGGGCGGTTTCGACGATGTCGAACAGGGCTTCGCCCCCTTGCTCCTCGACGAGCTGGCCGACGAGCTCGCCGAGACGACGCACATCCTCGCGTAGCGCTTTTTCCTTCTCGGCGAAGAATATTTCGCTGCGGCGTACGAGCTGCGATGACGGCTTGGACACGCTAGCAAACTCCTCGCTTAGCGATAACCGCGTGCCTGAAGCTCGAAGAGGCGAGCATATTGGCCCCCTAGCGCCAGCAGCTCCTCATGGCTGCCCTGCTCGATGATTTGCCCCTGATCCATGACGACGATCAAGTCGGCCTGCCGTACCGTAGAAAAACGATGTGAGATCAACACGACTATTTTAGCCTGGGTCAGGGATTGAAAGTGCGCGAAAATCTCGGCCTCGGTCTCCGAATCCATCGCCGCGGTAGGCTCGTCGAGCACCAGGATCTCCGCGCCGCTGCGCATAAAGGCCCTCGACAGCGCGATACGCTGCCATTGCCCGCCGGACAGCTCCTGACCGTCATGGAACCACCGTCCGAGCTGGGTGTGATAGCCGTCCGGCAGATCCTCGATGAAGGCGGCGGCCTGCCCCATTCGAGCCGCTTTGGCCCATCTTTGCGCATTTCTCAGATTGGGCTCGTCGCCGACACCGATATTCTCCCCGACCTCGAGCTGGTAGCGGTTGAAATCCTGGAAAATCACGCCGATCTTGCGGCGCAGCTGATCGCTGTCCCATTCGACGATGTCGCGCCCGGAGAAGAGAATTCGTCCTTGGTCGAGGCTATAAAGCCCCGCCAGCAGCTTGATCAGCGTCGTCTTGCCGGAACCGTTGCGGCCGACCACGCCGACGCTCTGGCCGGGCTTGATGGTCAGATTGATATCGCGCACGGCGGGATGTTTCGCGCCCGGGTAGGTGAAGCTGAGGTTCTCGAACACGAGGCCTGCCGCCGGATCGGGGCCGGAAGCGGCGCCGCCGAGCCGGGCCACCGATGGCTGTTCCAGGTACTCGTACAGATTCGATAGATAGAGATTGTCTTCGTACATCCCGCCTATCGCCCCGAGCATCGACGACACGGACGTCTGGCCCTGTTTGAACACCAGCAGATACATCGTCATATCGCCGAGGCTGATCGCGCCTTGAATCGTCGCCACGGCGATCCATGCGTACGCCCCGTAGAAAGCCAAGTTGCCGACGAGCCCGAGAGTCAGACCCCAGCCGTCCTGGCGGCGGCTCAACTTGCGCTCGTCCTCGAACAACGCCTTGAAGATCGTCTTGTAGCGCCTCAGAAGCTCTCTTCCGAGCTGAAACAGCTTGACCTCCTTGGCGTGGTCCTCACGGGCCAAAACCATCTCGAGATAGAGCAGCTTGCGTCGTTCCGACGAGCGGAACCTGAACATCCGAAACCGTTCGCCGGAGAAATACGTTTCCGCCATGAACGCCGGCAACCCGGCGGCGACGAGCACCAGCACCGCCCACCCCGAGAACTGCAACAGCAGAGTCGCGTAACTGGTCAACGAAATGCCGTGCTGGGCGAGGTTGAAGGTCCGCGTCACGAGGCTCAGAGGCCGGCTCGATGCCTCTTGCCGCGCGCGGTTGAGCTTGTCGTAGAACTCCGAGTCCTCGAACTGGGCCAGCTCGAGAAGCAGTGCCTTCTCGAGGATCAGGGTATTGACGCGCTGGCTGAGCAGCACGCGCAACAAGGTCTGGCAATGGCCGATACCTCGTTGAATCGCGGCGAGACCCGCGATCAGGATCGCTTCGACGGCGACGAAGGTCATGACGCCCGCGTAGTCGGGCTCCAGTCCGGCCTGGTTCGTTGCGATGGCCGCGACGACGGCATCGACGATCAACTTGCCGACGTAGGCAACGCCCGCGGGCAAGAGCCCCGCCGCCAGCGTCAGCGACGCCAGCCCGATCGTCAGACGCCGGTCGGTCGACCACACGAGCTGCAGGGCTCGCCGGCTATAACGGAATACGCCCAGATAGCTATCCAGCGATACGGATGATTTCTGGGACTCGCGAAGCATCGTTGAACCCTTGCCCTTCTCGGTCGTTGCCGGGCTTGCATTGTGAACCGTTTGTGAGGTCGAGCAGTGTCGGCGGGCTGCCGCCTATGCCTTGGTAGCCATGGTATTAGGGCGCTTGTCGAAACCAAATACCCGATGACTCGACGCGGCCGCAGCGCGCGCCACCGGCTTGACCCTCGGGGAAGCTTGAGGCCATACTTCCCGCCCATGAGTCGCTTCGCCCGTACAGTCTCCGAGGCGATCCGCTGGTGGCGAAAACCCACGGCGGAGAGGGTGTTGCGGGCCTACTAAATCCAGCGTCTGGTTCGATCAAGGCAAACCCATCTCCGCGCCGACGGAGATGGGTTTTTTTATTTGGAAACTCGCGAGACTGATGAGCAATGCAAGCGCCCTTCGACATTCCGGCCGATCTCGACACGCCGGTATCCGCGTATCTCAAGCTGAAGCCTTTCGATCCCTGTTTCCTGCTCGAGAGCGTGGAGGGCGGCGAGCGGCTGGGCCGGTACTCGTTTCTCGGGCTGGGAAGGAGCCTCGTGCTCGAGCTGTCGGCCGACAGCCTGCGCATCGACGGCGAGATTCGGAGAAGGCCCGAGGACGGCGACGCTTGGCTTGCGCTTTTGCGTGGGGTACTTGCGCGTTGCCCCGATCTGCTTCCTGCAATCAACGGACTGCCGTTCTCAGGCGGTCTGGTGGGCGCCGCCGGTTACGATCTCGTGCGCTACTTCGAGCGGCTTCCGGCAAATCGGTCCGAACCCAAGGCGTTGCCTCAAGCAGCGTTCGTCGCACCGCGCGCGCTGCTGATCTTCGACCACCTGACTCGGCGCGCGGCGCTTCTGCACTCCGCCTCCGAACAGGATCGCCGGGAGCTCAGAGACCAGATCATAAGAGCGCTGCGCGGCGGGATCGGCGAGCGCGCAGCGGGTCGCGGTTTCTCCGACGCCCGGGCGAGCTTGAGCCAGAATGCGTTCATTGATGCCGTTGAACGCTGCAAACAGCATATTGCGGCAGGGGATATCTATCAGATCGTGCTGTCCGTCCGATTCGGCGGCACGACCTCGCTCGATCCGTTTCAATGTTATCGCGCCCTGCGGCTTTTGAATCCATCTCCCTATATGTATTTCCTGGACCTCGGCGACGTTCGCGTCGCTGGCTCGTCGCCCGAGGCGCTGGTGCAGCTGCACGGTCGCGCGGCGTCGCTGCGGCCGATCGCCGGTACACGGCCGCGCGGCAAGAGCGACGAGCAGGATCTCGAGCTGGAGCGGGAGCTGCTGGCCGATCCCAAGGAGAACGCCGAGCACGTCATGCTCGTGGATCTGGCGCGCAACGATCTCGGTCGCGTGGCCCGCGCCGGCTCCGTGCACGTAGATCCCTACAGGAAAATCGAACGCTACAGTCACGTCATGCACATCGTCAGCGGTGTCCAGGGCGTGCTCGAAGACGGCAATGACGCCTTCGATCTCTTCGCCGCCGCATTTCCCGCGGGAACGCTGGTCGGCGCGCCGAAGGTACGGGCGATGGAGCTGATCGCGGAGTTGGAGCCGGTGGGGCGCGGCCTGTACGGCGGCACCGTCGGCTATTTCTCCAAGAACGGCAATATGGATCAGGCGATCACGATCAGAACGATGATTTTCAACGGCGACGAGTACAGCTTTCAGGCCGGCGCCGGCATCGTCGCCGACAGCGACCCCGAACGCGAGCATCAAGAGGTCATGGCAAAGAGCGACATTCTGCGGCGCGCGCTCGAGATCGCGGAGGAAGGCCTATGAAGCCGCGGCTATTGCTGATCGACAACTACGACTCGTTCACCTACAACCTGATGCAGGCGTTCCTGGTGCTCGGCGCCGAGGTGCTGGTATATCGAAACGACGCCATCGACCTCGAGCGCGCGCGCAAGCTCGAGCCCACGCACCTCGCGATATCGCCCGGCCCGGGGCGCCCATCGGACGCCGGCATCTCGCTGGCCATGATCGGCGATTTCGCCGCTAAGATTCCCATCCTCGGTGTTTGCCTGGGTCATCAGTGTATTGTCGAGCACTTCGGCGGAGAAGTCGTCTCGGCAAAAAGCCTGACTCACGGCAAGAGCTCGACCATTCATCATGACGGCAAGACATGCTATCGCGGGCTGCCGAACCCCTTCGACGCCGGGCGATATCATTCGCTGGCGGCGAACAGCTTGCGGGTTCCCGAGGCGCTGACCGTCACCGCAAGGACTTCCGAGGGGGAAATCATGGGAATCCGACACAAGAGCTTGGATATCGAGGGGGTTCAGTTTCACCCCGAGAGCATCTTGACGCCGCATGGCCCGCGGCTCATGGAAAACTTTCTCTATCCGGAGCGCACCAGCGCTTAGCCCCGATAGGATCACGACCATGGCCTTGGGAAGCAACTGGATCGAGCATGTGCTGGCGGGGCGGGATCTCAGCGAATCGGAAGCCGCCGATGCCCTCAAGGCAATGGCGGAGGGACGCCTCGAGGCCGCCGTGGCCGGCGGTCTGCTGGTCGCGCTGCGCTCCAAGGGCGAGGCCGCGAGCGAGATACGCGGTTTCGCGCAAGCAATGCGCGAGCTTGCCCGACGCCCGCAGCTTTCCGCCGACGGGCCCTATGTCGATATCGTCGGCACGGGCGGCGACAGCTCCCACAGCCTGAACCTCTCCACGGGATCCGCGCTGCTGGCGGCGGCTTGCGGGCTGGCGGTGGTCAAGCACGGCAATCGCTCGATCACCAGCCGTTGCGGCAGCGCCGACGTGCTCAGCGCGCTCGGCCTGCCGATCCCGCTGGACGAGCGCCAGGCGGGCCTTTGCCTCGACGAGACCGGTTTCACGTTTCTGTTCGCGCCTCACTATCACCCGGCGATGAAGAACATCGGCCCCGTGCGCACCGCGCTGGGCGTGCGCACGGTGTTCAACATCCTCGGACCGCTCGCGAATCCGGCGCAGCCGCCCTACCACGTCATCGGCGCGTTCAGCGACGCGATGGCCGAGCGGATGGCCGAGGCGCTGGCGGGCATGCAGGGGACGCGGGCGTTCGTGATCCACGGATCGCCGGGCTGGGACGAGGTCACGCCGGTGGGTCCGTTTCTATGTTTCGATGTCAGGCCGGGGATGGTCGAGCGCAGCGTCCGAGACCCAAAGGACTTCGGCATCGCGCGCTGCGACCCCGATGAGCTCAAGGGCGGCGACGCCCAAGGCAACGCGGAGAGGCTCCGGCAGGCGCTTCGAGGCGAAGACACGCGCGCGCACCGCGACGCGTTGATTCTCGGAGCGGCGCTGGCGCTCGAGGTGACGGGCCGGGCGCCCGATTTCGAAGCCGCCGTGCGCGAGGCGCGCACCGCCATCGAGGACGGTCGGTCGGCGGCGCTTCTCGAGCGCCTCAAGCGCGTCGGCGGGGAGCTCGCCGGATGATCGAGCCTGGCCTGCTGGAGCGCATGGAGGCCGCGTCGCGCGCCCGGGTCGAGGCGGCTCGCCGGCGCGAGCCGGAAGGCGCTCTGCTGGCGCGGGCCAGCGTCACCGCAGATCCGCCCGCGCTCAGGCTCTCGAGCTTCGACGTGATCGCCGAGCTCAAACAGCGCTCACCGGCCGCAGGGCGCCTGGCGCACGAAGGTTTCGACTTCGAGGGGCAACTGCAACGCTACGCGCGCGCCGGCGCGGCGGCCGTGTCGGTGCTTACCGAGCCCGAAGAGTTCCAAGGCGCGCTCGAGCACCTGGAGCGCGCGGCCGTGTTGCTGGCACCGCTCGGCGTTCCGGTCATGCGCAAGGATTTCCTGACCGCCCCTTACCAGGTGCTCGAGGCGCGCGCGGCCGGGGCGGCCGGCGTGCTCATCATCGTAGCCATGCTCTCGGACCGGGACCTCGACGCGCTGCTCGCCTGCGCTCAGGAATGCGGCTTGTTTGCCTTGCTCGAAGCCTTCGACGCCGATGATCTCGAGCGCATCGCCGCGGCCGCGGCGGTTCGGCCCGCGCTCGAGCACGCGCCGATCCTCGTCGGCGTGAACTCCCGCGACCTGAGAACGCTGGCGGTCGATTTCGGGCGCTTTGCCGCGCTGGCGCCCCACCTGCCGCGCGGCTTGCCGGCCGTTGCCGAGAGCGGTATCGGACAGATCGAGCAACTGCGCGAAGTGGCCGATCTCGGCTACTCGCTCGCGCTGGTCGGCTCGACGCTCATGCAAGCGGAAGATCCCGAGGCAACGCTGGCAGGGTTCCTCGCCGCCGGACGAGCGTGCATGCGACGAGGCCGGGCGTGTTCGTGAAGATCTGCGGCCTGACGACGGCGAGCGCCGTTCGAGCGGCCGTGGAAGGCGGGGCCGACGCGGTCGGCTTCGTGTTTGCCGACTCTCCCCGCCGCGTTAGCCCGGAGGCAGCCCACGCCCTGTGCGAGGAGCTTCCACCGGAAATCATTCGCGTCGCGGTGATGCGCCATCCGAGCCAGGCCGAGTGGGCGCGCGTGCGCGACTGTTTCCACCCCGACTGGCTGCAAACCGATGCCGACGATTTCGCCGGCCTGTCGCTGGACGCCTGCATGGGTCTGCGCGTCTACCGTGACCCACGGTCTCAACCCGCGTGCAGCTGGCCCTCGCCGATGCTGTTCGAGGGCGCCGAGAGCGGCAGCGGCAGGACGGCGGATTGGACGGCGGCGGCGGCGATCGCCTCGCGGACGGATCTGATTCTCGCCGGTGGGCTCGATCCGCAGAACGTCGGCGAGGCAATCGCGGCGGTGGATCCGTGGGGCGTCGACGTCTCCAGTGGCGTCGAATCCAGCCGCGGTCGCAAAGATCCCGCCCGCATCATCGACTTTATCGCCCGTGCGCGGGCTGCGGAGAAATACTGATGGCTGACGAGCTTTCCAACGACGCGCAGCGCCTGCTCGAGGCGCTGATCGGCGGTGAGCTGCCCGACCGCGACGGGCGTTTCGGCCCGTTCGGCGGCCGCTATGTGCCCGAAACGCTGATGCCGGCCGTCACTCGGCTGGCCGAAGGGGTGCGCGACCTGCTGCCGGACGCCGATTTTCAACGACGCCTGAGGGACGAGCTTCGCAGCTGGGTGGGCCGGCCGACGGCGTTGACGCATGCCGGCAGGCTCTCCGAGCGCTGGGGCGCCGAAATCTGGCTCAAGCGAGAGGATCTCGCGCACACCGGCGCGCACAAGATCAACAACGCCATCGGCCAGGCGCTGCTCGCGCAAGCGCTCGGCGCGAGCCGGGTCGTGGCGGAGACGGGCGCCGGCCAGCACGGGGTCGCCTCCGCGGCGGCCTGCGCCCGGGTCGGCTTGCCTTGCACGGTGTACATGGGCGAGATCGACGTCGCGCGCCAGGCGCCCAACGTCGATCGGATGCGGCGCCTCGGCGCGAAAGTTGTCCCCGTGAGCTCAGGAGATCGAACGCTTCGGGCCGCGATCGACGAGGCCATGCGTGACTGGGTGTCCGACCCCCTCGGCACTTACTACCTGCTCGGCTCCGCCGTCGGACCGCACCCGTATCCGTATCTGGTTCGCGAGCTACAGTCGGTGATCGGAAGGGAAGCGCGCCGGCAGATGCTGGAAGCGGCCGGTCTCCCCGACGGCGTGTTCGCTTGTGTCGGCGGCGGCTCCAATGCCATCGGCTTGTTTTACGGCTTCCTCGCGGACCGTGACGTGAGCCTATTCGGCGTCGAGGCTGGCGGCCGCGGCGGCGCGCTCGGGGAGCATGCCGCCACGCTCGCCTCCGGCAGACCCGGCGTGCTGCACGGCGCGTATTCGATGCTGCTCTACGACGACGACGGCCAGATTCAAGAAACCCATTCCGTGTCCGCAGGGCTCGACTACCCGGGGGTCGGTCCCGAGCATGCGTTGCTGCAGCACATCGGGCGCGTGAGCTACGTCACCGCCAGCGACAGCGACGCCTTGTCGGCGCTGGACGAATGCTGCGCCGCCGAAGGCATCCTCCCGGCGCTCGAGACCGCGCATGCGCTTGCCGGGGCGCGCCGTTGGGCTAAGACGCGACCGCGGAGCCGAATCCTCGTCGGCCTCTCCGGGCGCGGCGACAAGGATATGCCGATCTTGAGCCAATACCCTGTCGGAAGGCGCGTCGATGCTGCCGCATGAGAGCCTGCGCCAGACCCTGGCGAACGCGGAGAAACCCGCGCTGATCGCGTTCCTGACGGCGGGATACCCCGTCCGCGAGCGTTTCCTCGAGACCTTGGCCGAGACCGCCGCCGTCGCCGACGCAGTCGAGATCGGCGTGCCGTTCACCGATCCCCTGGCCGACGGCGTCACGATCCAGCGCTCCAGCCGAGCAGCGCTGGCCCAGGGCGTTAGCTTGCGTTGGATACTCGACCAGCTCGCCTCGCGCGATGTCGAGATCAAGGCTCCGATCCTGCTCATGAGCTACCTGAACCCGCTGCTCGCCTTCGGGCTGCCTGAGCTCGCGGCGCGTGCTCACGAGGCCGGCGTCAGCGGCTTCATCGTCCCCGATCTGCCGTTCGAGGAAAGCGCTGCCCTCAGAGCGGCGCTCAAGGAGCCCGGACTGGCGCTGGTGCAGCTCGTCACGCCGGCGACCCCGCCTGAAAGGCTGGCCATGCTGTGCAAAAGCAGCCAGGGTTTCGTCTACGCCGTGACCCGGACCGGGATCACCGGCGCCGCCAAAGCGCTGCCGCCGGAGCTCGCGGACTACCTCGCCGCCGTCGGCCGGGCCTCGGACCTGCCGGTGTGCGCGGGTTTCGGCGTCAGGGATCCCCAGCAGGTTCGCCTGATAGGCGAGCATGCGGACGGCGTCATCGTCGGCTCGGCGCTCATCGAGGCGCTGGAACAGCGTCGAGGCGTCCGTGACTTTCTCAACGAGCTGCGCGGCCGGCAGGCCGCAGGCGCATAGCTGGGCGATCGTGAGACGTCTCGCAAGCCACGAGTCGCTCGCCCATCTGGGGCATCTCAAGAACGTGCTGGAGCAATCGGGCATCGCCTGCCTGATCAAGAACGAGCAACTGTCGGGGGCCTTGGGCGAGATCCCATTTCTCGAATGCCTGCCCGAGCTGTGGGTGCTGCGCGATGCGGACCTGGCCGAGGCGGAGGCGTTGATCGCGAGCCTGGCGCGGACGCCGCTGGGAGCAGCTTGGACGTGCGCGGCTTGCGGCGAGTCCAACGAGGGTCAGTTTGCGATCTGCTGGAATTGTGGGGCGCCGGATGAGCAGGACCGCTAGGCACACTCCGGCGTCGCGCTCCCTGCTACTCATCGACAGCCTGCTGGGCTTGGCAGCGTTCGCGACAGCGGTGCCGACGCTGCTCGCGCTCGCGGCGGCACAGGCCTGGTGGCTGGAGCTGTTCTCGCACTTTCGCCTTCAATATCTCGCGGCTCAACTGGTGCTGCTCGCGGCGCTCGCGTTGCGTAGGCGCTGGCGCATGAGCTTGCTGCTCATTCCGCTGGCTGCTCTCAATGCGAGCGCGACCAGCGCCTATTGGCCGCGGGAGCCGAATCCCGTGAGCGGTCGCCCCGACGTAAGGATCATGACCGCTAACCTGTACGAAGACGCATCCGACGCCGCCCGGTTCATCCCGCAAGCGCAGCGAGAAGATCCGGACGTGCTGGCGCTGGTCGAGTTCAGTCATGAGTGGCAAGCGGCGCTATCGACGCTTACGGCCGAGTATCCATACAGCTCGTTAGAGCCACGACACGGAAGCTTCGGCATTGCGCTGTTGTCGCGCCTGCCTATTATCGAGCAACGCAGCTTCGAGCTACTGTCCTCGACCACGCTGGACGTGCGGCTCGCCCTGCCCGACGGGCGCGCGCTGAGGCTGCTCGCGGTTCACTTGAGGCCTCCTCAGTCGCCGAGGCTCGCCGGCGAACGCAATCGGCAGCTTACCGAGCTCGGAAAGATCGTGAGCCGCATCGACGAGCCGTTGATCGTGATCGGGGATTTCAACACGACGCCCTATTCTCCGCTGTTCAAGGACTGGTCGGCGCAGACGGGCCTGCGGGACGCGCGGACACGCTGGAGCTTCAGCTGGCCCGCCTCCTTTCCGCTGCTCGGAATTCCGATCGACCATTGCATGATCAGCGAGCACTTCATCGCCGGGGAGCAGCGCCGCGGCGAGGCCTTCGGGTCCGATCACTACCCTATACTGACCGAGCTTTATCTGCGAGGCGATCCGTGAGAGAAAGGAACGTGCGTCGAATCGAGCCGCCGACGGCATGCGTGATCATCATCGGCAACGAGATATTGTCCGGCAAGACGCAGGACGCGAACCTGCAGTTTCTCGGGCACGAGCTCGGCAAGCTCGGGATACGTCTCGCGGAAGCCCGGGTCATTCCGGACATTGAAGACACGATTGTGGCCACGGTCAACGAGATGCGCACAAAGTACCGCTACGTGTTCACGACCGGGGGCATCGGACCCACCCACGACGACATCACCGCGCCCGCGATCGCCAAGGCTTTCGGCCGCGACCTTGTGCTCGACGCGATCGCCGTGCAGCGAATGCAGCGCGGACGGTTCGAGCTCAACGAGGCGCGCCTGAAAATGGCGCACGTGCCTGAAGGCGCCACTCTAATAGAGAACCCCACGAGCTTCGCGCCGGGCTTCCGTGTCGACAACGTATTCGTGCTCGCGGGGATACCCAGCGTCGCGCGCGCAATGTTCGGCACGCTCGTCGCCGAGCTCGACTCCGGCGGCTCCATCTTTTCGGCAAACGTCGATGTATTCATGCGCGAGGGCGACATCGCCAAGCCGCTGGAAGCGCTCGCGCTCGAGTATGCGGATCTCGACATCGGCAGCTATCCCTTCTCTCGGGAAGGCCGGTTCGGCGCCAATCTCGTCGTGCGTGGCCTCGACAAGGGCCGGGTCGCGGAGGCCATCGGCAGGATCGTCTCGACGATGACCGAGCTCGGCGGTCCCGCGAACATGGGCGCGCCCGAGGAAGTCGCCTGAGATTCTCCTTAGATCCGTTTCGACCAAGCAGGACTTGAAGCGATCGCGGCGCCAGCGCCTACCGCGAGCCAGCCCGGCCAATCGGGCAAGCCGCCGAGCAGCAACCACGCGGTACCGGCCGCGGCAAGCACGAATCCGGGCCAAACGACGGGCCGCGCGGCGGCGCGGCTCTCGCCGGATACCGTGTCTGCCGGTGACCGCGCACCGGCGGAGGCGTCCGCGGCCTCGCGCACGATCCGGTGCAGCACGTCTGGGAGCAGCAACAGATCCTGACTGATCTGTGGCCACTGCTCCGCCAACCGGCTGAGGTGGGCCTGCAAGCCGACGCGGCGACCCAGCCAGCGTTCCAGGATCGGTCGACCCGTCTTCCACAGATCGAGCTCGGGATAGAGCTGCCGTCCGAGGCCTTCCACGTTGAGCAAAGTCTTCTGCAACAGCAGCAGCTGCGGTTGCACTTCCATGTTGAATTGCCGCGCGGTCTCGAACAGGCGCAACAACACCAGGCCGAAGGAGATGTCTTTGAGCGGCTTGTCGAAAATCGGCTCGCAAACCGCCCGTATCGCACCCTCGAGCTCGGTCGCGCGGGTCGCCGCAGGAACCCAGCCGGAGTCTATGTGCAGCTTGGCCACGCGTCGATAATCGCGCTTGAAGAACGCGAGAAAGTTCTGCGCCAAATACATCTGATCGCGATCGCCGAGACTTCCCACGATTCCAAAGTCCACGGCGATGTAGCGCGGATACTCGGGCTTGCGAGCATCCACGAAGATGTTGCCCGGGTGCATGTCGGCATGGAAGAAATTGTGCTCGAAAACCTGCGTGAAGAATATCTCCACGCCATTGTGAGCAAGACGCCGGATATTCGTGCCGCAGGCTTCGAGCGCGGATCGATCGCCGATCGGAATCCCTGAGATCCGTTCCATCGTCAGCACCTGCGTGCGGCAGTAGTCCCAGTACACTTCCGGCACGTAGAGTTGCTCCGAGGTACGGAAGTTACGCCTGAGCTGGCTTGCGTTTGCCGCCTCTTTCATCAGGTCCAGCTCGTTGAACAGGGTCTTTTCGAACTCCGCTACAATTTCCACCGGCCGCAGGCGTCGACCGTCATCGGAATAGCGGGACGCAAGTCGTGCAAGCGCATACAGCACGGCCAGATCCTGTCGAATTTTGGCATGCACGCCGGGTCTCAAGATTTTGACGACCACGGCCTCGCCGCTGTGCAAACGAGCAGCGTGCACCTGAGCGACCGACGCCGCGGCGAGCGGCTCGCGCGAGAACTCGGCATAGACCTCGGTCACCGGCCGCCCGAGAGCGCGTTCCACGATGCTGGCCGCCTGCTCCGATGGGAAGGGGGGAACCTGGTCCTGCAGCTTGGCGAGCTCGTCCGCGATGGGAGCGGGCAATAGGTCCCGCCGCGTCGAGACGGCTTGCCCGAACTTGACGAAGATCGGGCCGAGGTCCTCGAGGCAAAGACGGAGCCTGAGCCCTAGCTCGTCACCGGCCCTGCGCCGCGGGGTCAGGCGGCGCAAACACCCGATCGGCCTGAACAGGTGCGTCGCCCAGACCAGCTCGTCCAGGCCATGCTTCATAAGCGTGCGCTGAATCGCGAGCAGCCGCAGCGCTAGCCGGAATCGTCGCATCGGCCGTCTCCCGCCGCCGCCTCGCCGGACCGGATTCGCTCGGCCCGCCCGGAGAGTCTCGCCGCGTCATCGCGAAGCTCCTCGATTTCGCGGTAAAAGCGCTCCGCTTCCTGCCGCGCCGGGACGTCACGACTCTCCTCCTGCAGAAACTCCGAGGTGTTCGCCGTCAGGGCCGCAAGCGCCTTGCCGAGCCAGGCCTCTACATCCGCGGCGACGCGAAACAGCCTGTGCGCAACCACATCTCCCGTGAGATGTGACAGCTCGTCCTCGAGATCGGGCTTGAGCAGCCGCAGCACTCGCGAGAAACTCTCGAGAAGCTCCGCGTCGCCGTGCGGTGTGACTCCAAGCTCCGTCAAAGCTGCCGGCGTAGTCGCTGCGAGCGCGCTCATGAGCGCCAGCGGCGTGCCGCTCACGGCCGCATCGGCGCTTTCGATCGCGCCGCGGCGAAGACGAAACCGCGAGTCCTCGGCTCGAAGGACGAGCTCCAGATTGAGGCCCGCGATCCGCACGCCGAGGCACTTCCCGCGCAGGGATCGCGCGAGATCCATGGCGGCCGTGGATTTCTCCAGCGCGGCGTTGAGGTAACGCTCCGAGGATTCCAAAACGAAAGCGAGCATGCTCACGCGGCTCCGCACTTAGATCTTGTAGCCGACATGCAAGGCGACGATACCAGCCGCGAGGTTGTAGTAGCGACAACGCTCGAAGCCCTGGTCTTCCAACATCCGCTTGAGCGCGTCCTGATCCGGGTGGCGGCGAATGGATTCTGCGAGATAGCGATAGCTGGCCGCATCATCGGCAATGAGGCGGCCCAGCTGCGGCAGGACCTCGAAACTGTAGAAATCGTAGAGCGGCTCCAGCGCCCGCAGTCTCAGTTTGGAGAACTCCAGCACCAGCGCCCGCCCGCCGACATCGAGAACCCGGTACATCGACTTAATCGCGGCCGCCTTGTCGGTCACGTTTCTCAGCCCGAATCCGATCATCACGCAATCGAAGGCCTTCGATCGAAAAGGCAGTCGCTCGGCATCCGCCAATACGAACTTCACCGTTCCGGCGAAACCCGCATCGAGCAAGCGATCCCTTCCGCGCTTCAGCATGCGCACGTTGATGTCGGTTGAAACCACGGAGCCTTGCGGTCCGACCTGCTTCGCCAGACCGAGCGTCAAATCACCGCTGCCGGCGGCGATATCCAACGCCCGGCCCCCGCCCCTGAGGCCCGTATTCATGAGGGCGTAGCGCTTCCAGGCGCGATGCAGGCCGAGCGACATGACGTCGTTCATGAGATCGTAGCGGTCGGCGACCGAATCGAAAACTTCGCCTACCCGCGCTTTCTTCTCTGTAGCTGCAACGCGCTCGTAACCGAAATCGACATAGTCGGCGTGCTTGTCGCTATCGCCCGTCATCCGCCACCGTCTCAGCGCGGTGCCGCCCGGCCGCCGCGAGCCTATCGAGATAGCGCTGCCATTTCTCGCGGTAGCGAGCGCCGAGCTCGTAGAGATTCGCCCAAGTGTAGAGCCCGGTGTCGTGGCCGTCGTCGAACACCAGCCTGATGGCATACCGGCCGACGGGTTCGATACGGTCAATGTTGACTTCTTCTTTCCCCCAAACCAATACGCCCTCGCCCCCGCCATGGCCGGCGACCTCGGCGGACGGCGAGTGCACGCGCAGGTATTCGGCGGTCAGCTCGAAGCAGTTGCCGTCCGCAAAGCTGATTTCCAGGCAGCGCGAACGCTTTTTCAGCTTGATCTCCGTCGGCGAGGGTGGCAGTTCCGCGGCCGTCATAGAATGTACCGGCTCAGATCCTCGTCACGGACGAGCTCGCCGAGGTGCTCATCGACATAGTCGGCGTCGATCTCGACGGCGCGGCCGCCGCTGTCAGCCGCTTCGAACGAAATCGTTTCGAGGAGTCGTTCCATGACGGTGTGAAGGCGGCGCGCGCCGATGTTCTCGTTGCGCTCGTTGACCTGGAATGCGACCTCGGCGACGCGCCGGATACCGCTGTCGGTGAAGCTCAGCTGCATCGATTCGGTGCGCATCAGCGCCGCGTACTGCTCGGTGAGGGATGCATCCGGCTCGGTGAGGATACGGACGAAATCGCCGGTATTCAGGGCATCGAGCTCGACGCGAATCGGGAACCGCCCCTGCAGCTCGGGAATCAGGTCCGACGGCTTGGCGCTGCTGAAGGCGCCTGAGGCGATGAATAGAATATGGTCGGTGCGCACCATGCCGTAACGCGTGCTCACGGTGCAACCTTCCACGAGCGGCAGAAGATCCCTCTGCACGCCTTCTCGCGATACGTCGGCACCGAGCGTGTCGGATCGCCTCGCGACTTTGTCGAGCTCGTCGATGAAGACGATACCGTTCTGCTCGACCGCCGTCAGCGCTTGCAGCTTGATGTCTTCCTCGTTGACGAGCTTAGCGGCTTCCTCGTCGGTCAAAAGCTTCATCGCCTCTTTGACCTTGACTTTGCGCGTTCGGCGCCGGCCGCCCGACACCGACTGAAACATGCTCTGAAGCTGACTGGTCATCTCCTCCATCCCCGGCGGTGCCATGATTTCGACGCCGAACGCCTGCGACTGGACGTCGATCTCGACCTCGCGCTCATCGAGATCCCTCTCCCGGAGCATCTTGCGGAAACGCTGCCGCGTGTCGCCGGCATCGTCGGTGTTCTTGGGGCGCGGCAGCAGGACATCGAGCATTCGGTCCTCGGCGGCATCCTGGGCGCGGTGCCTGACCTTGCCGAGTTCCGACTCCCGGATCATCTTGACCGCCATGTCGGCGAGGTCGCGGACAATCGAGTCGACCTCGCGCCCCACGTAGCCGACCTCGGTGAACTTGGTGGCCTCCACCTTTATGAACGGTGCTTTCGCCAACTTCGCCAAGCGCCGCGCGATCTCGGTCTTGCCGACGCCGGTCGGACCGATCATGAGTATGTTCTTCGGCGTGATCTCGCTGCGCAGCGGCTCACCGACCTGAGCTCGGCGCCAACGGTTTCGCAACGCGATTGCGACGGCGCGCTTGGCTTGGAGCTGACCGACGATGTGCTTGTCCAGTTCCTGCACGATTTCGCGGGGTGTCATCGACATTTCAAATGCCCGCTCGGCTCTAGAGTTCCTCGATCGTAATCATGTGATTGGTGTAGATGCAGATATCGCCGGCGATTTTCAACGCCTTCTCGACGATGTCTCGAGCACTGAGGTCCGTGTTGTCCAGTAAAGCCTGCGCGGCGGCTTGAGCGTACGCCCCGCCTGAACCGATAGCGAGCAACTCTTTCTCCGGCTCAATCACGTCGCCCGTGCCGGAGATCAGCAGCGAACGCTCCGGGTCGGCGACGCAGAGCAGGGCCTCGAGCCTTCTGAGCATGCGGTCCGTGCGCCAGTCCTTGGCCAGCTCGATGGCCGCGCGCGTGAGGTTGCCATACTGGTCGAGCTTCTTCTCGAAGTACTCGAACAGCGTGAAGGCATCGGCGGCTCCGCCCGCAAAGCCCGCCAGAACCCTGCCGTCGTGGAGCCGGCGCACTTTGCGCGCATTGCTCTTCATGACCTTGTCACCGAGCGTCACCTGGCCGTCGCCCCCAACGGCGACGCGCCCGCCGCGACGTACGGAAACGATCGTTGTACCGTGAAATCCACTCATTGAGTTTCGTTAAAGAGCCCGGCTCGCGTCAGCGGCTCGACTCGTTTCTGCGGCGCGCCCGCGGATGCGATTGATCGTAAATCTGGGCGAGATGCTGGAAATCCAGGTGCGTATAGACCTGCGTGGTGGAAATGCTCGCATGACCGAGCAGCTCTTGGACAGCCCGCAGGTTGCGGCTCGATTCGAGCAGATGCGTGGCGAACGAGTGCCGGAGCAGGTGGGGATGAACGTTGACCCCGGCGCCCTGTCTCCTCGCCCATTGCTTCAGGCGGAGCTGGATCGTGCGCGGTGCCAGCCGGCTGCCGCGTCGCGACACGAACAACGCTTGCTCCGCGGCGCCGACGATCTCGCCGCGGAGCCGGAGCCAATGATTCAACGCATCGATTGCGCGCGCGCCCACAGGCAGCACTCGAGTCTTGTTGCCCTTACCCGTGACGCGCACGCTCCGGTCGCGCACATCGAGGTCCACGAGATCGAGCGACGTGAGCTCGGTCAACCGCAGTCCCGACGAATACAGAAGCTCGAAGATCGCCCGGTCCCGGACGGTCAGCCGGTCGTCGCCTCCGAGCGCGAGCAGCCTGGCAATCTGGTCGGTATCCAGGGTCGCGGGCAGGCGGCGCGAGGGCTTGGGCGCTTGCACGTGTATCGCGGCATTCGCGGAGAGCTCGCCGTTGCCGACCAGGAACCCGAGAAATTGGCGCAGAGCGGAAAGCCGGCGAGAGATACTTCGGGGGCTTGCCCCCTTGCGGTGACATTCGGCCGCGTAGCGGCGGACGCTGTAGGAATCGATTTGACTGAGCGCGAGCCGCTCGCGCGCGCAGAAATCGCTGAATCCCTTGAGATCCCGCTCGTAAGCCTTGAGCGTATGCGGCGACAGTCGCCGCTCGTCTTTGAGATGGCGCAAGTACGGCGCGAGGTTCAGATCACAGCTCACGTTCTTTGCGGCCGACATCCGTCGTGGCCGACAGCCGTCCCGTGAGTGCGACTGCGACGAGCTCCCCCAGTCGGCCCAGCAAATCCATGCTCTTGGCGGGGTTGAAGTAGTCTCGGTCGCTGCTGCCGATTGCCAGGAACCCCAGTTCCGTGTCGCTTGCCAGAGGCACCAGCGCGGCCGAGCCGATTTCCGACTCGTGCCCCGGGAACAGGAAGGCCTTTTGCCTTTCACGAATGAGGCCGCAGCGCGGTCGCCCCGACTTGAGAAAGCTCGCGAAGGGCTTCAAGCCGCCGTCACTGTGGTCGACAAGTTTCAAAAAGCCGTTCCCGGTGGTTGAAAAGGCGTCGGCGGACCGGAACAAAATGAGCACGGCGCGCTCGGCGAGAAAGTCCTCACGCAGGCCGGTCTCCAGAAGCTCCAGGCGCTCGCCGGGATCCGCCGTCGCGATCAATCGCAGCGACAGGTGATGAATCTTCTCGACGAAGGCGTCGTTGACCTTAGCCACGGCCACCAGATCCCGAAGCTGTCGCTCCAAGTCGGCGCTCCGCTGTCGCAGCAGGGCGACTTGGCGCTCCACCAGCGATACCGCGCCGCCGGTCTCATGCGCAAGCTCCAACTTGAGCAAAAGCTTCCGGTAGCGATTGAAAAAATCCGGGTGGGCTTCCAAGTAGGCCGCGACTTCATACTCCCCGAGTGCCTCCCGGGAGGCCATTTCGCCCTGGCTGTGACTCATAGCTCTATCTGCCCCTCGTAAACAGCGTTAGTCTGCCCGCATAACCACAGGGCCTCGCCCGGCCCTGGCCACCGAACTTCCAGCATGCCACCTGGAAGGTCGACTTGCACCTCTGCCCCCAGTCGCTCCCAACGGCGTCCCATCGCGACCGCCGCGGCGGCGCCGGTGCCGCAGGCGGGGGTTTCTCCGACGCCGCGCTCGAAGACTCGAAGCCTGATCTGCTTGTCGCTCACGTATTCCATGAAACCCACGTTGACGCCGGCTGGAAACTCCGGGTGCTTCTGAAAAGCGGCTCCAAGTATACCGACTGGCGCGCGATCCACGGAATCCGCGGCGATGACGATGTGCGGGTTGCCCATCGACACAGCGCCGCAAGAGACGTCAGTCCCGGAGACTCGCAGCGTATAGACCTTCTCCTTGGGCCGCGACGTGAGAAATACCCTCGAGGGCTCGAAGCTCGGCACGCCCAAGCTCACGCTCACCTGCCCGCCGCGCATTCGTCGCGCCTCCACGACGCCGCTCGGGCTCGCCAGCTTCAGCTCCGTTTGGCCGCGCTCCGCGCCCAGGAACTCGGCGAGACAGCGAACACCGTTGCCGCACTGCTCCACTTCCGCGCCATCGGCGTTGAAAACCCGGTACCCGGCATCGACCTCGGGCGAATCCGCGGCGACGAGCAGCAACAGCTGGTCGAAACCGACGCCGAGGCGACGGTCCGCCCGCTGCCGGACCCAGTCACCGTCGGGCAAGGCGACGCTGCTCGGCCATTTCAGGACCATGAAGTCGTTGCCGGCTGCTTGCATCTTGGTGAACTTGAGCTTCATGCTGCTGGAATTGCATCGCCCGTGCGGTTAAGTTGTTCGGCCTTTGATCGAGCGCCGTCGATGCGGCCTCTGCTTGACGTCCGGCCGAAAGGCCGACGCCGATTATAGTGGAATCACCCGGGATCAAGCCCCAAGCAAAATTTTCCGACCTCCGCAGCTTCCTCGGCAGTCTCGAAAGCCGCGGTGAGCTTGCCGAGATCGATGCGCCGGTGGATCCGAAGCTCGAGCTCACGGAGATCAGCCGTCGCACGCTGGCCAAGGGCGGGCCCGCGCTGCTGATCGCGCCGCCGGCAGGGTCCCGGGCCCGCATTCTCGCCAATCTCTTTGGCACGCGATCGCGAATCGCGGCCGCGCTCGGCGTCGACCCCGATGGCGGCTTTACCGAGCTGGGCCGGTTGCTCGCCGCGCTCAAAGCGCCGGATCCGCCGCGCGGGCTCGGCGAGCTCTGGGAGAAGCTCAGCCTCGCGCGCGAGGCCTTGAACATGGCGCCGCGCCGGCTGCGATCGGGACCCACGCAGGAGCACATTCTGGAGGGCGGAGATGTCGACCTGGCGCAGCTGCCTGTGCAGACCTGCTGGCCGGAAGACGCAGGCCCGCTGATCACCTGGGGATTGACGACCACGCGCGGGCCGACGGCGCCACGCCAGAATCTCGGTATCTACCGCGCGCAGGTGATAGCCCGCAATCGAGTCATCATGCGTTGGTTCGCGCATCGCGGCGGCGCCACGGACTATCAAGCCTGGCGCGGTGCGAGACCCGGCGAGCCATTCCCGATCGCCATGAGCATCGGCGCCGATCCCGCCTGTATTCTGGCCGCCGTAACGCCCATACCCAACACCCTTTCGGAATACGCCTTCGCCGGCCTCCTTCGCGGCGCGAGAACCGAGCTCACGCGCTGCCGCGGCCCCGAGCTGCTCGTGCCCGCCACGGCCGAGATCACCCTCGAAGGCCACGTTGCCCCCGGGGATGTCGCCCTCGAAGGCCCTTTTGGCGACCACACCGGCTACTACAACGAGGTCGAGCAGTTTCCGGTGATGACCGTGGACCGGATCACGCACCGTACGGACCCGATCTATCACACCACCTATACGGGCCGGCCTCCCGATGAGCCGGCGATCCTCGCTTTGGCGTTGAACGATATTTTCGTGCCGATTCTGCAGGCGCAGTTTCCCGAGATCGTGGATTTCTTCCTCCCCAGCGAAGCCTGCTCCTACCGCCTCGCCGTCGTCAGCATACGCAAGGAATACCCGGGACACGCCCGCAGGATCATGATGGGAATCTGGTCCTTCCTGCGGCAGTTCATGTACACCAAGGTCATCATTGTCGTCGACGAGGATATCGACGCGCGCAGCTGGCCGGACGTCGTGTGGGCGCTGAGCACTCGCATGGATCCCGCCAGGGACGCCATGCTCGTCGAGTCCACACCGATCGACTATCTCGATTTTGCGTCCCCAGTCGCCGGTCTCGGATCGAAACTCGGCCTGGACGCGACCAACAAGTGGCAAGGCGAGACGCAACGTGCCTGGGGCAAACCCATCCGTATGAGCGATGAGGTCGTCGCGAGAATCGACGAGCTCTGGCCGCGACTTGGCCTGGACTAGCGCGATTGGACATTTGGCATAATGCTGGCTAATTTATCGAGCGCAGTGAGTTTGGGTGTCTTGGAGCCGGATCGAACACGTAGAATCAGCTAGAAGCAACTGGGGAAGCTTATGCGACACATCCTCGTCACGAACGCCAAGGGCGGCTGCGGCAAGAGCACGCTGGCGACCAACCTGGCCGCGTACTTTGCTTCGGAGGGGTACCAGACGGTGCTCGCCGACTATGACCCCCAAGGGTCGGCCCTGGCCTGGCTCGACGAGCGCTCCGAGGAGTGCGCGCCGATCACGGGGATCTCGGGCTTCGACGAAGGTCTACGCCATCTGCCGCGCAGCGCCGATTTCGTGGTCATCGACGCGCCGGCTCGCTCTCACGGCAAGGAGCTCACGGAGCTGGTCAAGCACGCCGAGACCGTGATCGTTCCGGTGCTGCCTTCGCCGATCGACATCAAAGCAGCGCATTCCTTCATCGACGAGCTATTACAGCGGGGAAAAATCGAGCGGCACCAGGCGCGGGTCGCCGTCGTCGCCAACCGGGTCAAAGAGAACACGCTGATCTTCGAGGAGCTCGACGAGTATCTATCGGGTCTCAAAGTGCCCTATCTGGCCGCGCTACGCGAAGCCCAGAACTATATCCGCGCGTATCAGCGGGGGATCGGTATCCACGAGCTGCCACCGTATCTCGCCTGGCCCGACTGGGAGCAGTGGGATCCGATCATCGAGTGGCTCGACTCTCGACGGTCCCGGCCTCGCTAACATCGTCGTCGCTGCGCATCGGTGTTCGTGGGGCTCCGAGCGCGGGGAGGTCGTTCAATCCAGGCGTGACGAGCGCCAACCCGGAGCGAAATGCGCTCGCGGCTTCGTCTTCCTCGCCGAGTTCCTTCAACAGCTGCCCGTAAAGCGCGTAGGCGTCGGTCCTGGGGGAGATCGCCAGGCTCGATTCGAGGTAGCTGCGCGCCTTGCCCCAGAGTTGCGCCTTCATGCATAGCCGCGCCACCGTCAAGAGCAGCGCGGCGTCTTCGGGATGAGCCTTGAGCCACTGCTCCGCGCGTTTCAGTTGCCGGCCGGGGTCGGCGCTCTTGACGTGGCCATACGCGATCACGAGATCCTCCTGCCACTGAATCTTGAGGGCGTTCCTGACCGCCTTCTCGGCCGAATCCCCGTGGCCGAGCCCGCTCAAGCTGGTCGCGTGAATAGCCAGGAGTGCAGGCTCACGGCGGAGGCGCTGCGGCAGGCTCACCCAGAGCTGCTCGAGGGCTTCGTGGCTCAAATTAGGCCGAGCGACGTAATGCTCGAGCGCCGCGGCCGCCAGCTTCGCGATCGTGCTTGCGTCGATACGGCCATGCTGAAGTCTCGGCAGCAGCGCGAGCACGCGATCCCAATCCTTGAGCGCGCCGTGAACCCGCACCAGCAAGGCCGACGCGAGCGGATGTCCGGGATGCGCTTCCTCGATGCGGCTTAAAGTGGCCAGCGCGCGTTCGAACTCCGAATGCTCGAGCTGCAGCTCGGCTTGCGTAAGCAGTATCGCCGTCTCCGCCTCCGGCAGATCCTCGTACGCGAGCTTGAGCCAGTCGTCGCGGCGTTCGTTGGATCCTTGCAGTTGAGCCGCCCTGGCTGCGAGGAGATAGTTGATCAACGGCGAGTCGGTGCCCTTCAAGCCCTGGCTCAAGAGCCGCTCACCCTTGTGCCAGTCACCTTCCGCCACATGAATCAGGCCCCGGGTGAGCTTGTTGCCGGCGCGCCTGAGGCGCGCTTCGGCGACGGCTTCGCCAAGCCGCCGCGGGGCGCGCCAGAAAGCCGCGATGGCCCGAATGCCGAAGTAGGCCACGAACAAGACGACGATCAGCGCCGGCACCGACATCTCGACGTCGTAGCCGGCGAAGGTGATCAGCACATAGCCGCGGTCCTCGAGCAGGAAATGTGCGAGAAACGCGCCCAGGAAGATGGCCGCGAGCAGCCAAAACGCAAATCGCATCAACCGTCTCGATTCGGCAGATTACGGAGCAGCTCCAGCGACCGACTGATATCGGGATACCGCGGCGCGACGTCGAATCGGGACATCTCCTGCAGGAGCGCAATGGCGCCTTCGACGGCGGCCTCGCCGGTCATGAAGTGCGCCTCGAGAAGCGCTTGCGCTGCGGCCAGACCGCCCCTGAACACTTCCGGGTGACCTTGAACGAGACCGAGCCGCGCGAGCGTGAGCTCGAGCTCCAGCTGCCGAATCACGAGCGCCTGCTCGCTGCCGGACAATCTGTAGGGATTGCTGCTTTGGCTACGCTCGATGCTGATCATGCCCGATAGCGCGTTCTTGAAGCTTTGCCACAGGCGGGCGAGACCGGGCTCGGCGCTCGCCGGGGGGTCGCCGGACGATGCGTAGCGCTCGGGCGACGGCACGCGCATCGGCAGCTGCGGCACGCGGCTCGCCAAGCCGCTGAGGCTGAAGCTCAAGCCCTCGACGTCGGCTACGCGGATGCCGCGCAACTCGAGCAGCTCTCCGGCGATCTGCTCTCGAACGCCCGCAAACGCCGGGTTGCCGAGCTCCACGAGCCGGCCGTCGGCGAGCTCCAGCGCGGTCACGGCGCGCGCGCGGTCGCCGCGCAGCGTGAGCTCGGCATTCGCCACGGTCAGGAAATACTCGGCCTGAGCCCTGAGCCACCGGCCGCGCACGTCTGCGGAGATCCCCTGAGCCGCTGCGATGCTTTCCTCCAGCTCCAGCAGACGCGGCGGAAAACTATCGACGCGCTCACTGAGGCGCTCGGCCGTCGCGGTGATCCTTTGGTCCCGACCGTCCAACTCCTGAAGTCGATCCGCGAGCTGTCGCACGCTCGCCCGAAGCCCCTGCAGGGATGTGATCGTCTGGCCGTCGACGGCATCGAGCGCGACGTAAAATTGCCGATACTGCCACCAGAGGAAACCGGCGCCCCCCACGGCAAGGCACGCCAGGATCAGCGCCAACACGTTCGCTGCGTTGAGCCCGGCGCGGCCACTCGGCATCGCGCCACCGGTCGATGCCTCACGATTCTCTTGCGCGGCGCTCGCCGCGCCGCCGGCCTCGGCGTCGTCGCCGGGATGGCGGCCATCCTCGGACGCCGCAGATGGCTCTTCGGAGTGCTTTTCTGTCATCGTCCGCTCATCGAAGTCGCTGAGACTTACCTTTTTACCATATGCGTCGAGACCCTATCGATCCGGATTCGGCCGTCAGGTGGATCGCAAATGCCGTTTGAGCTCACCCAGCTGGCGCCGGCTGACGGGCAAAGTCTCGGCGTGAGCCCTTAGCTTCAAGAAGTATCGGCCGGCAGCGTCCTTTTCTAAAGACTCCACCTGCGCGGCGTTGACGAGCACGCTGCGATGCACCCGCAGGAACGTTGCGGCAAACTCCTCGGCCAAGTCCTTGAGCGACTCGTCGATCAGATCGACGCCGTTGCGGTGCAGCACGCTGACGTACTTCTGATCCGCTCGGAACAGGATTACCTGGCTGAGCGGGATCAGCTTGAGTTGCTCACCGACCCTCGCCGCAATATTTCGCCGCGGTGCATTCTCGCCGTCGGCTTTGGCGATCTCCTTGAGCTGAGCCGCGCTCAATCTCGCGGCCTGATTGAGGGCCTGCCGCAGGCGCTCCAGACGAACCGGCTTCAACAAATAGCCGACCGCTTGAGCATCGAAGGCCTCCATCGCATGCTCGTCATAGGCCGTCGTGAAGACCACCGCGGGCGGCGTTGAGATGCCCGCGAGATGCCGCGCCGTTTCGATGCCGCTCATCCCCGGCATGCGGATGTCGAGCAGCACGGCGTCGGGCTTGAGCTCGCGCACGAGATCGAGCGCCTCAGCACCGGTTCCGCAGCTGCCCACGACCCGCCACGCTGGCAACTCTCGCAGCAGATACTGCAAGCGCTCGCGCGCCGGAGGCTCATCATCAACGATCAGCAGCTTGAGATCTGGCGTGCTCATTCGTCATGGGGGAACCGCAATGTCACCGTGTAACGGCCGGGCGTTTCCTCGACCTCGACGCGCCCTCGTTCTCCGTAGGCCAACCGGAGCCGTTGCCGGATATTCTCCATAGCCAAGTGATTGCCGTCTCGCGCCGTGCGCCGCCCGTCCGCGCGCACCGGGTTGGACACGCTGATGACCAGATCGCCGTTTTCGCGAAGCCCGCGGACCTCGACCGTGCCACCTCCGTCGAGAGGCTCGATGCCGTGATAGATCGCATTCTCGAGCAGCGGCTGAACGATCAAGCTCGGGACCAGCGCGCGCATCGGCAGCTCGGCGACGTCCCATTTGACCTGCAAGCGCGGCCCCAGCCTCAGACCTTCGATGCGTTGATACATCCGCGAAAGCTCGAGCTCCTCCTTCAGGTGCAACAGTTTGTCCGAGTCCCTCAAGGTCACCCGAAACAGATCGGCGAGGTCCTCTACGGCTTCCTCCGCCAGTTTCGGCGACGTCCGCGTCAGCGAAGCGATCGTGTTCATGCTGTTGAAAAGGAAATGAGGCCTGATACGCGCCTGAAGCGCGTGGATGCGCGAGCGCGCCTCCGCGCGCACGTGGAGGCGCCACTGGTGCGCCACGAAAAAGTACCGCAGCAGCATCGCCGAAACGATGCCGCATATTCCGAGGTTTCGAATCAGGAAGCCCGCTCGCGAGCTCGGGAACAGCGTTTCGTTGATACCGCTGTCGCTGAGCGTCGTGCCCAGCCTGTACGCGATCTCCGACAGAATCATGGTGTTGAGCAGCAACAACCCGAAAGCCAGCAGCACCGCGACGGTCACGGACTGCGCCGCCAGCCAGCGCCGGGTATAGCAGAGCAAGGTCGCGCCGGTCAGCCCGAGCCATTGAACGAACAGCGATACCCGCGCGAGGTCCGTCAGAAATCCGACATTGTCGGGTCGGGCCAGCGTGAAAATCAGCGCCAGCAACTCGGAAATCAGTACCACGGCCAGCACCATGCGAGGGGCGCAGAAATCCGGCAGGAAGAAATCCTCGAGGGCAGGGTTGTTGGTCCGACCGCCCGGCGCGGCAGCCCGCTGATTCTTGAGTGCAGCCGAGGGAGAGTCGAGGCGACTGTCTAGCTTAATCGCACCACTCTTCGACATCTGCCGCGGCTCGCGCTCTCGCTTCGTCGATCTCAGCGTCGTTGAGGTATGCGCGCTCCCCGTCGGGCGTGCTCCTGTAGAGGCGCCGCGATGTCAGATAGCGGTCCAGGCGCTCACGCGCGATACCGCAGTTGCGCTCGCGCTCCTCGGCGCGTTCCTCCAGCGTCGGCTCACGAGGCTCCAGGGTCTCGGAATCCGCTAGATCCTCGGCGGGCGTCGCGGGCGCGCTCGCAGCGGGCGGAGTCGCGGGCCGCGGCGCGGTGGGAGTGCGGGTGGCGATGAAGATCGTCTCGGCGTTCTCACCGACCGGCCGATCGCTGTAGCTGACGGTCCCGTCGGCGTCGACCGATCGATAGACCTCGGCGCTCCACGCCGTCAGCGATGCCAACAGGGTCAAGGTAGTGAGGCAGGCCGCACGCACTGAAGCTGGTTCCTTACTTAGCATCGCTTGCCGAGTCTAGCACCCGGGGCCTGGAAGGGCTCGTGACTAAGTTCGCCTTTCTCGCAATCCCGTGGCCATAGATTAAGTTAAACGGCTCATCCGTCTCAACTGCGGTTATCATTCCCGGCAATTCCGGGCCGATTCGGCCCTCGTGGTTCTGACGGCGGGGTAGTCAAATGCTCGAAAATTCATCTCGCTCCTCGCTCGACGATCTCGTGCGGCAGCTCGTCGACGCCGTTCCTCCCAGCATCAAGGCGATGGGGGACGATCTCGAACGCAATTTCAGATCGTTGCTGCAAGCGGGGCTCGCAAAAATGGATCTGGTTACGCGTGAGGAATTCGATCTGCAGGTTGCCGTTCTCAAACGTACCCGGGAAAAGCTCGAGGCGCTCGACGCGAAGCTTGCAGAGCTGGAACGCAGCCGCTCGAGCTGACCTTGGGGACGCGTTCGCGCCGGCCCGCAACCTGGGGCCGTGACGCTCGCCAGACTATTGAGCCGCGGACAGCGCGGCCTCGATGCCTACGAAGTCATCGTCGAGGTGCATCGCGCCAACGGTTTGCCCGCATTCCGCATCGCCGGCCTGCCGGAAGCTGCTGTGCGCGAGAGCAAGGATCGTGTCCGCGCGGCTCTGGAAGCCAGCAACGTTAAGGTGCCGGCATCGAAGATCACGGTGCATCTCGGCCCCGCGGACATTCCCAAGGAGGGCGGTCGCTTCGATCTCGCCATCGCGATCGGCCTGGCGGAGACCATCAGGGAAGCGGCGTGGAAGACCGGAGGATACGAGTTCCTGGGCGAGCTCGGTCTGAACGGCGAGCTGCGGCCGATTCGCGGGGCAGTCCCCGCCGTGCTCGCTGCTCGAGACGCCGGCCGCACGACGATCCTGCCGTACGCCAACGCGCCCGAGGCGGCGTTGATCGGCGATGCGCATGTGCTGCGCGCCGACAGCCTTCTCGAAGTCATCGAGCACCTCGACGGCTACCGGTCGTTACAATGCGTCTGCTCAGCCGACTGGCCGAGCGCGGCTCCGCCGCCGGCCTTCGACCTCGCCGACGTCAACGGCCATGCCTGGCCCAAGCGCGCACTGATCGTCGCCGCTGCGGGGGGCCATCACGTACTGCTCAGCGGACCGCCCGGCACCGGCAAGAGCATGCTCGCGCAGCGGCTTCCCGGGCTGCTGCCGCCCATGTCCCCGGAGGAAGCTCTGAAGGTCATCAGCATCGAATCCGTCGCCGGTGAGCCGCTGGATCTCGAGCAGGCTTTGCGGCGTCCCTACCGGGCACCGCATCACAGCGCCTCCGTCGCGGCGCTGGTCGGGGGCGGGAGCCATCCGCGTCCCGGCGAGATTTCGCTCGCGCATCTCGGCGTGCTGTTTCTCGATGAGCTACCCGAGTTCCGCCGTTCCGCCTTGGAGGCGCTGCGCGAGCCGTTGCAAAACGGCAAGATCAGCATTGCCCGGGCGGCCGGGACGGTGAGCTTTCCCGCCCGGTTTCAGCTCGTCGCGGCGATGAATCCCTGCCCCTGCGGCCACCTCGGGGATCACACAGACCGCTGCCGATGCTCGCCCAACGTCGTTCAGCAATATCGAGCGAAGCTTTCCGGCCCGCTGCTCGATCGCTTCGACATCCACGTCGAGGTTCCACGGCAGCCGTTCGATGTCGGTCGCCGGCTGAACGCCCCCGGTGAAACCATCGAAGCCGCGGCTCGTGTGCGCGACGCGCGGGCGATTCAGTTCGCCCGCAGCTCGGCGCTCAACGCGCAGCTCGAGCCCCGCGAGCTGCGCCGCATCGCGGAGCTCGAGCCGTCGAGCCGCAGGTTGTTGGCGCACGCAGCGGAACGCTGGAACCTCAGCCTTCGAAGTTGCAACCGCATCACCAAGGTAGCGCGGAGCATCGCGGATCTGGCCGGCGAGCCCGAGATCCTGCCTCTGCATACCGCGGAAGCCATCCAGCTTCGATGCCTGGATCGTCCGCTTTGAGGCCTATTCCAATACCGATATAATCCGCCCGCTATCGTTACGGAGCGGGTTTGTGGCATCAAAACGAGATCAACAATTCTTCGACGCTTTCATGATTATCGTCGGCATCTTCGTCGGCATCATCGTGGCCGTCGCTTTTCTCGCCGACTTTGTCGGGGACGGGGCGACTGAGAGCGAGGAGGCGCAATCCGCCGTGGAAGAGCGGATTCGACCGCTGGGGCGCGTAGTGCTGGTCGGCGACGCGACGCTCGCGGCGGCGCCCGTAGCGGCGGCGCCGGCAGCACCCGTGGCCGCGCCGTTGTCGGGCGCACAGGTCTACAACGAGATTTGCCAGCTCTGCCACGCCGCACCCGGCGTCGGCGGCGCGCCGGTGCTCGGTGACGCGGCTGCTTGGGCCCTACGTATAGAGCAGGGCTCGCAGACACTCGAGGATCATGTGCTGAACGGCTATCAAGGGGAAGCCGGCTTCATGCCGCCGAAGGGCGGCCGCATGGACTTGAGCGACGCCGAAGTGCTCGCCGCGATGAATTTCATGCTCGAGGCCGTCGAATAGCCGCCGATCTTTCGCCACCGGGAGCGCTCCCGCTCACCAACCCACGGAAAACCCCGCTCTATCCCAGAAGCCCGCGCCTAGAAGCGCAGCGTGTAGTTGAATTTCGCCGTCAGGTCGGCCGCCTCCGAATGAAACGAGTTGTCCCGGTCGAAATCCTGGAGGCTGTGGTTCAGCACGATGAAGAGCTCTCGCCCCGCTTCCGGAATCCAATGCAAACGGCTGTTGATTCCGGCCGTCTCCGTGACGTTGTCGTATTGAATGAGATTCACCCAGCTCAAGGTGGCCGAGAAGATGATGTCGGTCTTGAGCGTCACTAGGCGCACGCTGAAGTCGCCTGCCGGAAGGCGCACGTCGTTGTAGTCGTACCCGGCCGTGATGCGGAAGTGCTGCGAAGGCACCCAGATCAGCTCGCCGACGATCTGCTCTCGCTCGCCGTCGAAGAAATCGCCTTCTCGATAGCTCACGGTGCCCGACCATTCGCGCTGCGAGCCGGTCGTCAGCGTAAAGCCAAAATCGTCGAAAGAGTAGTTGCCGACAGGGACGAAAACGCCCTCGGAGATCTCGAACGGTTCGGTGATATTCTCTTCGTTCGAGATATACTCCAGCGTGAGAACGTCCCTGGCGTTCGTCTCGATGTCGAGCGGCCGGAAGGAAATCGACTGGCTCTGCAAGCCACCGCTCAAGAAGTCGATTCTCTGAGCATCGACGCCTATGAAGTAACTGCGTAGCAAGGAATCTCTGGGCCGGTGGGTATAGCCGATCTCTGCCGTCGAATCGCGGATACCGGCTCGGTTGACGAAACCCAAGGCCGGGCGGAAGTTTTGCTCGAGCTCCTTGACGCCCAAGCCACCTCTCAAGCCGGCGTTGTTCGGCATGCGAAAGCGAACGCCGTAGGCGGAGTCGTCGCTCTCTAAGCCTTCAGTATCGGATTGTTGATACCAAGCCTCGGCCTCGATCACGTGGCCACCCCGCAGGCGGGTGTTCTGATATCGAAAGTCCGCGCCGGCCAGCGTATTGTCGAGATTCGAGCGCGGATCGCCGCTGGTGACGATGAACCCGAGCGTGGATTCTTCGAGCACGTTGACGGCGGCTCGGCCGACGAAGACGTCGGTCGCTTCGACGTCCTCGAAGGCATCCTGGCGCAGAGCGAGCGCGCCGACGGTCCAGGGCCCCGCGCGGCCGCTGAGCTTGCCGCCGTATTCGATGTCGACCAGCTGCCCCGAGTCGCTCAACCCCAACGTTCTGGAGAAAAACGGCCGGCCGTTCTCCAAGGCTGGCCTGGCGATGTTCGAGCCGCCGAACTGACCTCCCGCGAGACGCCCGAACTCGAAGATGTCGGAGTCCTTGAGGAAGAAAGCGCGCTTCTCCGGGAAGAACAAGTCGAAGCGTGACAGGTCCACCTGACGATCATCGATCTCGGTGGCGGAGAAGTCCGTATTGATCGTCAGCGACGCGTTCAGCGCCGGCGTCAGCTTGTAGAAAACGTCGAGAGAGGGTTCGATATCGGAATCGCTGGCGGCGAGTGCGAAGCTTTTCGCTTGGCTGAGGCTGACGGACGGCACGACGTCGAGTCCGAGACCTTGCCGCAGCCCGGTGATCCCGGTCAGCGATCCGACGATGCTCGGATTCTGTGTCTGATTCCGGGAGACCCAGCCAACGTCCTCGTTGTTGCTGCCGATCGTGCGCCTGAAATTGATGCCCCATTCGTCGTTGTCGGCGTCGAAAGACAAGGACTTGAAAGGAATGGCGATCTCGGTGATCCATCCCTCGGCGTCCTGAGTTGCCGCCGTGCGCCAGATGCCCTGCCAATTCCATTGTTGACGGCTCGTGTCCTCGTAGAGGGCTTCCATGCGCAGACCGTTCGGGTTGGTGATGAATCGATAGCCACTGCGGCGATCGTTGAACGGATCGAGGATGAGACTGAAGAAGTCATCACCCCAGAGCACCTCGCCTTGCCTCAGAACGTTGGCAACGACCGCGTCGGCGTGCGCCGCCCGCATCCGCGCGCCGACGTACAAGGCCTCGTCGTCATAGAGGACGCGTACCTGCATGGATTCGGACGGCTCTCCGTACTCCGTCGGAAGGATCTGATGAAAATCCTCGAGCACCGCCGACCCGGCCCATTCGACGTCCTCCAAGCGACCGTCGATCGTGGGCGCCGTCGCCGTGCGGACGGCAGGCACGCTCTTGACTTGAGATTCCGGGCTGCTTTGCGCGACGATGCTTGCCGGCAGCGACACCATCGCAGAAACGACCGGAAGACTCCAAGGACCCCTATTCTTGCGCGCAGCCATCCCCCACCCAAAGCCTCGCAGGCAATCCCGACAAACCAACAGACAACGCCCGGCACCGCAGGTTTCCGCAAGACATCACCGTCGGCCAACATCGCTTCCAGGTACTCCGCGATTTCAGACCGGCTTCTTAGGTGGTCCGCCGCTCGAAACGGCAGGCTTGCGGGTTTTGTAGTCTCTTGTCGCCTCCACAAATCCCATCGGCGCGGTGCTTGTGTATTTCCGTATATGGGGTATTATTCCCTACAAATGGAAACAGCAGCTGCACTCCAGGCGAGTCGCCACGCGCTTCGGCCCCTCGTGCGCCTCTTCCTTTCGAGCGGCGTGATGTATCAGCAGGCGGCGAGCCTGCTCAAGGAGCTGTTCGTGGATGTTGCCAGCGAGGACTACGGCCTTCGCGGCCGGCCGACCAACGCGTCCCGCGTGGCGCTCCTGACGGGGCTCGACCGGAAAGAGGTGCGACGCCTGCGCGACCGAGAGAGCGCGGTGCAGATTTCGCGGGCCCAGCCGGATCGGCTGGCACGAATCCTCGCGGCCTGGCACCAGCACGCGGATTTTCTCGATGCGCGCGGGAAACCGCGGCGCTTGGCAAGGCGCGGACCGCATCCGAGCTTCGAGACGCTCGTCGACCGGTTCGGCGGCGATATTCCGGCAACGGCGATGCTGAAGGAGCTCGAACGCGCCGGTGCCGTCGACACGGCCTCCGACGGACGGGTCCGCGCCAGAACGCGGTATTACATGATCGGCCAGCTCAACGAAGCCGCCGTGCTCCGCTCGGGGGAGGTCCTCGAGGATCTCGGCGATACGGTCCATCACAACCTGGTCCGCGACGACCGCACGCCCAGCCGATTTGAAGGCCGGGCGACGAACCGTCACGTGGACAGGCGCAAGGTCAAAGCATTCCACGAGTTCGTCGAGCGGGAAGCCGAGGCGTTCTTGGAGAAGGTCGATCAATGGCTGACCGACTACGAATCATCGAAGGGTAAGCAGGCGGTCCGACTGGGGTTGGGCATCTATGCGATTCAGGGACCCTCCGACTCACAAAACCACGAGCATAAGGAAACCTGATCATGGAGCGACCCAATCGCAGATCATTTGTGGCGGCCGTAACGTCAACCTTGGCGGCGCTCGCCCTGCTCGGCGCATGCGCCGGTGGCGACGGCCCGGCACCCGGCATCGACCGTGGCGGCGTGCAATCGGCGATCGCCTCGGGCCGGATCACGGGCTTCGGCAGTGTCATCGTCAACGGCATCCGCTGGAGCACGACGTCGGCGCAGATCTTCATCGACGACGTTGCCGCATCGGAAGCCGAGCTCGCGCTCGGCCAAGTCGTGCGCATCGAAGGCACCCGCACCGGTGACGACGGCGTCGCCACGTCGATCAGGGCCGAGTACCTCATTGAAGGGCCGATTGCGGTAATCGACACGGCCGCCGGCGAGCTCATCGTTCTCGGCCAGCGTGTGCTCGTCGACGAGCGCACGGTGTTCTCGTCGAATATCGTGCTCGATTCCCTCGATGGTCTACGCGTCGGCGATTTCGTCAAGATCAGCGGCCTGATCGGCACGACCGGCACGCTGCTCGCAACCTACGTCAAGCTCGATGACGAAAGCGAAGCAAAGATTACGGGCTATGTCATGAATCTCGATGCGGGCCTGCTTCGCTTCGAGATCAACGGCACCGCCGTCGATTACTCAGCCGCCACCGTCATCGACGTGCCGGGCGGCATGCCCGCCGAGGGCATGCTCGTGCGCGTGATCGGCACTTACGACTCCACTGCGCTCGTCTTCAGCGCGAGCCGGATTCAGGCTCGCAGTCTCTTCGATGATGATGACGACGACGATGACTTCGAGATCGAGGTGGAAGGCATCGTGACGCGTTTCGCGACCGCGCAGGATTTCGACGTCTCGGGCTTACCCGCGACGACAACGGCGCAAACGAGATTCGTGCACGGGACCGTGAACGACCTCATGCTGGGAGAGCGCGTCGAGCTCGAGGGCCGGCTGGGCCAGAACGGCGTGCTGATCGCGGCGGAGATCGAGTTCAGGGATCGCAGCAGCACGGGTAGTGGTGGCGGCTCCACGTCCGGCGATGACTATCAGTGTCCGCCGAGCCCGGTCGTGGGCGCGACCATCGAGTCGAACGTCAACGTCGTCGGCGTCTGCGTGCTCGACAGCGTGACCGTCGGCGGCCGCGTTTTCGTCCAGCCTGGATCCGAGCTCACGATCGTCAACTCGACGATCGCCAACGACCTGCAAAGCCTGTCGGCCGTGTCGATCGATATCTCCGGCACGACGGTCGGCCTCAACGTCGACATCAAGGAAACGAGCAGCTGGCTGCGTCTCGTGAACGTCACCACGCCCCACAACATTCAGCTCGAGAAGAATCAAGGTCAGATTCACGTCGAGAACTTCGGGGCCGGACAGGACTTTCAGCTCAAGGAGAGCATCGGCGACATTCTCGTGTCGGGCGCGGCCGGTCAGAACGCGCAGCTCGAGAAGAACCAAGGAGGTGCTTTCGACGTCGACGTCACAGTTGGACAGGATGCCCAGGTCAAGGAGAACCAGTTCGTGAACTCGGCTTCCGTCCTCTTGACGGGCGGCGACCAGGCGCAGTGTCTCGACAACAACTTCGAGGCCTACGCGCAGCTCTTCGAGAGCGTCGACGGCTGTGTCCCGCTGTAAGCGATGAGCCCCTGGAGAGCGCGAGCTGCGACGACCAAGTCTGGCGGGTCAGCTTCCTCGACTATGATTTAGGCTTCTTCGATCAGAACGAGGGCCGGGTCGAGCCCGCCCGCAATCCCTTCGCCCCGGAGACGGTGTAAACCATGTCTCCGGTATAAAGTGTTATGCCATGTGTCCGGAACAGACCCACATCGGATTGGCGCGCCCGAGAGGATTCGAACCTCTGACCTTCGGCTTCGGAGGCCGACACTCTATCCAGCTGAGCTACGGGCGCGAAGGGCGTATTGTACCGGCGTCCCAGAAAGCCTCGAATTCCCGTTTTGTCACGTTGCTAGATAACATAAGCGCCGACAGACGCGCCAGACCGAACCAGCCCGGACGACCGGTCGTGGGCGTCAATTGGTGGATGACGAGCCCGTCGGACGCTATTCCGACCTCGCGCTGGACCCAGCCGTCATCGTCGACCTCCGTGTACAGGGCGTCCATTTCCAGAGTCGCAAGCTCGCTGCGGGTCCATTTGAGATAGATCATCGCGATCTCTACAAACCTCTCGGTTTTGTGTTCTCGAGTATAACCACCCGAGGCGCCGACGGTCAGGGCTTGGGAGAAATCCCCATCCAAGCTTCGGACACGGGCACTGCGAGGACGTCGCCTACCGCGCACAATTTACCCTGGACGCTCAACTGGCACGTGAGTCGATATCGCTCGTCTTGCCGCTCATGAACCACCGCGCTGAGCTCCAGCACGGTATCCATCGGCGTTGGACGCCTATAGCCGATCTGTAGCGAGCCGGTCGCGAAGTACCGATGCGGCTCGGAGCCTATCGGCCTTCCCTCGGCGAAATAGGCAGCCGCCATCGCGGTGCAAATGCAGTGACAATCGATGAGCGTGGCGATAATTCCGCCGTTCACGAAATGGATCGGCGCGGAGCAATGATGGGGCGCCGGGGTGAAGCGGGCCACGCTCGGGCCGTCTCCGGTCCAATAGCTCTTGAGATTCAGCCCACCGTCGTTGTGCGGGCCACAACCAAAACAGTGGTTGTGAGGAAGTCGATCCTGGAGCGCTATTTCACTCAAAAGGCAGTCTGTAGCGCCCTTTCTCGAGCGCGTTTCGCTCAGCTGCGTTCTTTTGGACGCGCTTCGTTGACACGCAATGCTCGACCGCCGATCTCTTTGCCGTTGAGCTGGGCTATCGCAGCTTCCCCCTCGCTCTGATTCGGCATTTCGACGAAGCCGAATCCTCTCGAACGACCTGTCTCCCGATCCATCAGCACCTTCACGGAAGATACTTCACCGAATCCGGCAAAGGCCTCGCGAAGCTCAGATTCACTCAGTGAGTAAGACAAGTTTCCAACGTAGATATTCATCGAAACAAACTCTCACACCGTCGGTAGCAACGTTAGCGACCCGATCAACGGTGTGAAATCGGGTGCTAGATAGGCTGAGACATCCAATCGGTTGACTGGGTCCGGCCTGTTTCCTCCGGGCACCACTTGTTAGCGGGTGATATGACTGTAAGCGCGAGCCGTTAGGCGGTCAATCCCACGCCGGCGCGTTCCGTTTCGGCGCCCCGCTAAGGTGTTCCAAACGGGATCCGTCCAGCGTGCCGCGGCTTTCGTAGGGCGGCCCACAGTAACAACGCGGCAATCGCCGTCAACCAGACGAAGAAGCCGCTTCTCCACGTCAGACTATCGACGCCGTAACCGCGATTCGCCGCTAACGGGCCGACGGCGAAGCTCGTCAAGGCAGTGCCCAGCGCCCCTGCCGCCAGGCCGACTGCCAACCGATCGCGGCCTCGAAGCGCCGCCGCCATGCTCAGGAAGAACAGCGGATTGGCGTACCAGCCGGGCACTCCATCGAGGGCAGCTCGCCATCCCGATCGGGCGAGCTCCCATCCACTCAAGACGGCACCGTGACCGAGCTCCACCGCCGGCAAACCCAATGACACGCACCACAAGCCCGCCAGCGAGATTGCGAAGAGACGATCGGTATCGGTTCCGGGCCGCATCGAAGCCGAAGGGGGATGGATACTGCGCTCAGCGCACCGGATAGAAAGCGGTGACCCGGATGTCTACCTCGTCGCCCACGAGATCGGGATCGTAATCGATGAAGATCGCGGCGGGATAACCGTATTCTTGATCGAAGCTCGCTCGCACGAGCGCCTCGCGAGCGCTCGCAGTTTCGATCAGAGAGAAGAAGTCGTCGACGACTCTAAACCACTGCAGCCGCTCCGCGGGGACCGGGATATCCTCAATATAGTCCTCCCGCGCGTAACGGACGGCCGTCACCCCACCGTGCCGTACCGTCACGATCGTATCCGCCGTTTGATCAGGGTGGCAGTCGCAAACGCGCCGATAGCGAAGCTCGTAATCCGAGATCGATGCGCGCTCCCACCGCTGCCGGGCGCTGGAGAGTTCTTCGGCGAAAACCGGAGGAAGGACGGCCAAACACATCCCGAAAACCCAGCGCGATGAGCGGGACACTCGGCTCGAGCGCAGGCCGGGCCGAGAGTCAGTCGAAAACGCAATGACGCGCATAGTCGGCGGCTTCGTTCACTGTCCAATCGCCTCTGGCTTGCTCTTGCATGCGCTCGCACCAGGCCTCGCTGCCGATCTCCGGGACGCAGGCCGCGGCAGACAACAGGACCAGCATCAACAACACCGCTCGCAGGATCGCCCCATTCGTCCGAAACGTCATGATCGTCTTTCCGTGTCGGGCATGCAGCATGCTCAAACAGCTTCTAAGCGTCGCGGCTGGTGACCTCGATCAGATGATAGCCGAACTGCGTTTTAACCGGCCCGGCAACCTCGTTGAGGCCGGCGCTGAAAACAACCTCGTCGAACTCACGAACCATCTGGCCGGGGCCAAAGCGGCCGAGATCTCCGCCGCGCTTCCCCGACGGGCATTTCGAATGCTCTCGTGCGAGCGCCGCGAAGTCGCCGCCGTCGAGGACTTGTTGCTTGAGCTCTTCGCAGAAATCCTCTGAGTCGACGAGTATGTGCCTTGCCGTCGCTGCTGCCATTGAGGCATCTCCTGTCGGTTCGGGTCGTTCGCCGACACTATACCGGGAATCCGGCAACGACTGCAGTTAGGGTGTCGCAGCATGCTCGAACACCAGCATGAAGTTGTTGACCGGCATCTCCACGAGCTCCCTGAGCGTAAGCCCGGCGGAGCGAGCTGTAGCCACGACATCGTCGATATCTCTCACCCCCCAAGAGGCGTTGCGAGCACGCAGCGAGGCATCGAAGGCGGCGTTGCTAGGCGCCGTGTGACGGCCACCTTGCTTGTAGGGCCCATAGCTTGCGAGCACGCCGCCGCCGCGCAGGACCCGGCCGGCGCCGTTGAAAAGCGCCGCCGTCGCGGACCACGGGCTGATGTGCATCATGTTGATGCAGAGCACCGCATCGACGTTGTCCAGTGGCCACGACGACGGATTCTCCACGTCCAAATATCTGGGCGGCTCGATATTGTCCAAGGCGGCTTCGCGCACTCGGCTTACGATTGCCTCGAGCGCGGCCGGATCGATATCGGACGGCCGCCAAGTCAATCCCGGCAGGGCGGCGGCAAATTTCACGACGTGTTGCCCGGTCCCGCTCGCGATTTCCAGCACGGTTCCGTGCTCCGGAAATGCGCGCTCGAGCACCATGAGTATCGGAACGGCATTGCGTTCCGCCGGTGTGCTCTGCATCATCCCTCAGTCGAGCTTGCTGCCCTGCGCCTGCCTGGGCTCGAGCTGCGTGAGATCCAGATCGGCCAAGCATCTCATGTTGACGGCCCACATGTCCGGAGCGCTGCGTGGCCGATTGAAAGTGTGAATACCGCAGGTTCGGCAGTAGTAGTGTTTCGCGATGCGCTTGTTGAATTGATACAGCCCGAGGTCGTCCAGCGGGGTGGATAGCCTAAATTGATCCTCGCCGACCCTATTGATGATCACACCCTTCTTGGTGCAGATCGAGCAGTCGCAAACCACGGCATTGCCGGGATCGAGGTCGACCTCGAACTTGACCCGGCCACAATGACAGCTTCCCCGGTAGGTACGATTCATCGAGCTTCCCGACTTCTGATCGATAGACGCGGCATCCCGCCGAGAGGAGTATACCGTCGTCGAATGGGAGCCCCGCAAGTCGCGCAGGCCTGCCTGTTCGATCGCGATATTCACCGCAGCACCCGCCTAACGTTTTTGGATCACCAGCTGCCCGTGCGGCAGAGCCCGCAGCTCCTTGTCCTTGTACATGGCTCGATCGGCCATGGAGATCACTTTTTCCAGGTTGTCGGAGTCCACGGGAAAATTCGCCGCGCCGACGCTGACCTGAACCCGCGCGATGTCCAAGTTGGCCTCGAGCGTAGCGGCAAAAACGACGTTGCGAACGCGCTGCGCGACTTCGGCGGCGACGTCGATCCCCGCTCCCACCAGTAACACGATGAACTCGTCACCGCCGAAACGGGCAACGAGGTCCCCGGGCCGTGTGGCTCGCAGCAGCCCTCTTGCCACGAGCTGCAGGGCACGGTCTCCGGCTCGATGCCCGTAGGTTTCGTTGATCGCCTTGAGATGATCCACATCGACCAGCAGAATCGAGTAGCTGTCATCGGTTCCCGCTGCGCGTTGGTGTTCCCGGTCGGCCATCCGCATGAAGGCGCCGATATTGAGAATGCCCGTGAGGACATCGCGGTCCGACAACGCCTTCACCTGCTGCCTCGATTGCTGCAGCTGCTCGGCAATCGAGGTGGTCATGAACGCCACGAGCATGAACGGCACGAGAGCGCCGGTCGCCTGCGTCAAAAACCCGACGGACAGCGCTTCCGCGCCGCGGTCGATCATCCCGAGCAATATGTAGGCTCCGGAAACCAGAACGACGACGAGTACCGTCGCGCGCTTGCCGAGAAGCACGGCCGTGGTGATCATCGGCAGCAGGTAGAGATTCACCAGCGGGCTCGAGACGCCACCGATCTGGCTCAGCAGGATCGTAAGGAACGCGATCATCAGCAGGACTTGCAGCGCGATCTTGAGACGGACGCGCTTTCGCAATCCCTGCGCGAGCCTCAGTCCCGTCATGAGCAGCGCAAAACCGAGCATTGCGCCCGACACGATGAACGGGTCTGCGAGCTGCGGCCGCGCGACCAGCAGAAAGAATGCGACCAGCACCAGCAACAGCCATTCAACCTCGGCGAGGCTGCGCGCAAACCCCTTGAGCTGCGCGCGCTCGATTTCGAGGCCCTTGCTCATTCGCGCGTTCCCCGCCGAAGAAGGGTTACAGCGTCGGAATCCGACCGCATCAAGCGGTATTTCGCGACAAGAGGAGCTACTTGAAAAGATGGAAGCGGCTGCGGCTCGCTTCGGAACGTCTTCATCCGACCGCCGGTGTGTGACACCGGCCTACGGAGCGCGGCTGAGGACCACGGACCTCCGGTCCAGGATCCGGAGAGCTTCCTGCAACTGCTTGTCGGTGTTCGGATCGACCGCATCCCCGGGGCCGGAATACTGGGTTCGCGGGTTCTCGGCGCGCACGACGACGTCCGGCTCTATGCCACGGCCGTTGACGGGCCGTCCGGAGGCCGTGAAATAGGTGGATGTCGTCAGCTTGATGGCGCGTCCCTGAGTCAGCGGCACTACCGTCTGGACGGATGCCTTGCCATAGGTTTGCTCGCCGACCACGGCAGCGCGGTCGTGCGCCTTCAGCGCGCCCGCGACGATCTCGGACGCCGATGCCGATCCGCCGTTGACGAGGACGACGAGCTCGATCTGCTCGAGCGAATCGCCCGCCTTGGCAAAACGCTCGAAGCGCGCATCCTGCGCGCGGCCGCTGCCGCGGACGATGAGGCCATGGCTCAAGAACGCGTCGGCGACAGCCACGGCGGCGTCGAGCACCCCACCGGGGTTGTTGCGCAGATCGAGAACCAAGCCGCGAAGCGGCTGGTCCACGCTCCCTTTGATTTGCTCAGTCGCGCGTATGAGGTCCTCGCCGGTCGAGTCGGAGAACCCGGTCAGCTTGACATAGCCCAAACCGTTCCCGAGATGCTCCCCCTTGACGGTCTGTACGTAAATCGCCGAGCGGGTGAGCGCAAAACGCAAGGGGTGTTGTTGCCCCTGCCTGAACACGTCGACGGTGACTTCAGTGCCCGGAGCCCCGCGCATACGGTTCACGGTCTCGGTCACGTTGTCGTGATTCACGGGGACGTCGTCGACGGACACGACCACGTCGCCGGGAAGGATACCGGCGCGTTGCGCCGGCGTGCCGTCCAACGGGGCAACGACCGTGACCTTGCCTTCCGCGACCGCAATGTCCAGGCCGATACCCGCGTAGTTCCCGGTCGCGCTGATCTGGATCTCCTCGTACTCGTCGGGTGCCAGGTAGCGCGAATGCCGGTCGAGCTCGGCGATGATGCCGCGGATCGCGCTGTCGACGAGCCGCTCCTCGTCGATGACGTCGACGTACTCCCGTCTGACGTGATCGATCACGTCCGCCAAAAGCTCGAGATCGCTCGCCGTTTCGTCGGGCTGACCGTAGACCGCGTTACGCGCCGCCAGCACACCGCTGCCTATCGATACCGTGACCCCGAGGACGGCGCCGACCACGACAACCAGAATACATCTGACCTTAAACGACATGGACGATTCGTCGACCCCTTAAGCGACGGTTTCGCACCTTAGCACAGGCATCGATTTGTGTGCATCTAGCCGCTTTACCTAACGGCCGGGCCGGAGCCCGGTTCGCTGGCCATCCAGGCGCGCGGATCCACGGGATCGCCGTCATGACGGATCTCGAAGTAGAGAGCCGCTCTCGCCTGTCCACCGGAATCGCCGACCTCTGCGATGACTTCACCCGCAACGACCCAGTCGCCCGACTCTTTCAGCAAGGCCTCGTTGTGGCCATAGAGACTCATGTAACCGTCACCGTGGTCGACGATCACGAGCAAGCCGAGGCCGGGCAGCCAATCGGAATACACGACCCGGCCGTGGTAGATCGCTCGCACGGGGGTGCCGCTCGGTGCCGCGAGCTGCACACCGTTCCAGGTCATCTGTCCACCGGCGCGCGTTTCTCCATAGCCATTCAGGGCCGAGCCCGCGACGGGCCAGGCGAGGTTGCCCCGAATGCGCGCGAATGGTTCCTGGGAGTCGACCGGAAACGCCGCCAGCGCCGCCTCGATCTCAGCGACCAGCTCGGCGAGCCGTTGCTCCTCGTCTCTCAACCGGCCGATTTCCTCCTCAGAAGATTGGATGGCGTCATCCAGGCTCGCCACGGCGAGCCGGCGCTCGGCTCGCGCGCCCTCGAGCTCGGCGAGCTTGCGCTCCTGGGCCTGCTCCAGAGCCCCGAGCTCTTGCGCAACTCCTGCCGACTCCGTAGCAAGCTCCGCCAAACGAGACAGCTCGCGAGAGACGTTATCGATACGGCGGCTCCGCTCCCGGTTGAAGTAATCGTAATACACCATCATTCGTCCCAGCCGCGCAGGGGATTCCTGATTCAGCAACAATTTCACGCCTTCTTGCCGGCCGTTCATATAGCTGGCGCGGACTTGGCGCGCGAGCGCGTCACGTTCCGCCGCCAACCGTTGTCGCGTCTGCGCCGATTCCTGCTGCAGCGCCGCGGCGCGAGCGGTCTGTTGCTGCAAATCCGCACGCAGCGCCCGCAGGGCCGAAGCAGCAGCGGCGATCTCGAGCTCGGCGCGTTTGAGGTCCTCGTAAACACGCTCGCGCTCTCCGTGCTCCCGTGCGAGGCGGCCCTGGATCGCGCCGATCTCATCGCGCACGACGTCGAGGGCTCGTTCCTCGTCACTCTGCGCGGCGGCGAGGGCTGCTCCGAGGCATGCCGCGGTGCCCAGCACTGCAACGACCCATCGTGATTTTGCGGGCGAGATCATGGGTCGCCCAGTCTACTCGATAGCACGCCTGGCGATCGCATGGCGGCTGCTATAATTCCCGCTCTCGAGGTGCCTTGGCGGAGAGCATTGAATGGACCAGCTGGCGGAGTTTGCGGGCAACCACGTGTTGTTGGTGCTGGGCCTGCTCGGATCGTTCGCTCTGGCCGTCGGCTACGAGCTGCGTCTCAAGGCCAGCGGTCTGACGCAAGTGTCGGCCGGCGAGGCCGTAAAGCTCATCAATAGATCCGCGATCGTTCTCGACATGCGCTCGCCGGAGGCCTACCGATCCGGTCACATCGTCAATGCCAAGAACATCTCGCTCGCCGAACTTCAGGCTGATCCCGACCAGCTCAACAAGAAGAAAAACAAGCTGCTCCTGACGGTATGTGAAACGGGTGCACAGGCGGGCAAAGCTGCGAATTTGCTTCGCCGCGCGGGTTTCGAAAATACTTTCAGCTTGCGCGGCGGCATCAGGGGTTGGCAATCGGAGAGTCTGCCGCTCGTAAAATAGGCGCGGCGGGGCTAGGCTGCGATACTTTGGCTTCCGATGCCACGCGAGCACGGAGGCCGATTCGTGCGCGCTTTTTCAATATTAGGACGGTTATGGCAGACGAAAACCAGACGACCAGCAGGCAGGTGTTGCTCCAGAAGATCTATGTCAAGGATCTGTCTTTCGAATCTCCGAGGACACCGGACGTGTTCTCGCGGGACGCCGCGCCGCAGACGCAGCTGAACATCCGCTCCAGCGCGCGAGAGGTGGCGCCGGATACACAGGAGGTGATGTTGACGCTCACCGTGGAAGCCAAGGACAAGGACCAGACGCTGTTCCTGATCGAGCTCGTGCAAGCCGGGCTATTCGTGATCAGGGGGTATAGCGATCAAGAGCACCACATGTTGGTGGGCAGCTACTGCCCAGGATCGCTCTATCCATTCGCGCGAGAAGCGATCTCCGACATCGTCAGTCGCGGCGGCTTCCCGCAGCTGCTGTTGCAACCGATCAATTTCGATGCGCTCTACGCGCAGACCATGAAAGACCGCGCAGCCGGGAACGGCGGCGGGCAGGCGGCGGACCGGGCCGAGGACGCTCGCTGAGTGTGTGCTCGAGCGGATCGAGCGCGGCCGCGCGTGTGACATGAGCGGTCGAATCGCTGTGCTCGGATCCGGCTCCTGGGGCACTGCCTTGGCCATTCAGTTCGCCAGAACCGGTCGCGAAACCATCATGTGGGGAATCGAGACCGACGAGATTCGCTCGATGGCCAAGGCGCGGCGGAACAAGACCTACCTACCCAATGCGCCGTTTCCCGAGACACTGGAGCTCACCACCGAGCTGCACGAGGCCCTCGCCGACGCCGAGGACGTTCTGGTCGTCGTACCCAGCCACGCGTTCAGGGAGATGCTGCTGATGCTCAAGAGCTCGGCGGCGCCGCTCAGGCATCTGGCATGGGCGACCAAGGGCTTCGAGACCGACACCGGCCTTCTGCCGCATCAGGTCGCCGAGCAGGTGCTCGGCGAATCCATCGCGACGGCGGTGCTGTCTGGCCCGACTTTCGCGGCCGAGGTCGGCGCCGGCCTACCTAGCGCGATGACGATCGCATCCGCGGACGCGGCTTACGCCTTGCGGCTCGCGGAATCCGTCACGACCGACAACTTCCGGGCGTATACCTCCTCGGACATCACGGGGGTCGAGGTCGGTGGCGCGACAAAAAACGTCTTGGCGATCGGCGCCGGCATTTCCGACGGACTCGGCTTCGGCGCCAACACGCGCATCGCGCTGGTGACGCGCGGGCTCACCGAGATGATGAGGCTCGGCGTGGCGCTCGGCGCCAACAAGGACACTTTCATGGGGCTCTCGGGGATGGGCGATCTGGTGCTGACCTGCACCGACGATCAGTCGCGGAATCGACGTTTCGGGCTGGCAATCGGCAAGGGCGCGAACCTCGAGGAAGCCCGCAACGCAATCGGCCAAGTCGTCGAGGGCTACTACGCGGCGCGCGCGGTACACCGAGTCTCAGCAGGCCTCGGCCTGGAGATGCCCATCGTCGAGGAAATCTACAAGGTCATCTACGAGGGAGCCAGCCCCCAGGACGCGGTCGTCGCCTTGATGCGCCGGCCGGTCACGCCGGAATGACGGCCGGGCTGCGTCAGCTTCCGCCTTCGAACCCCTGTTGCCGCCAAGCTTCATAGAGCACGACGGCCGCGGCATTGGCGAGATTCAGGCTGCGGTTTCCCGGCCGCATCGGCAGTCTCAGGATCGCCGATCGCGGCATTGATTCCAGCACTTCGCTCGGCAGCCCGCGGGTCTCCGGGCCCATCAAGAACGCGTCCCCTGCGGCAAACCGCTCCTCGTGGAGGAACCTGTCTCCCTTGGTGCTCAGCGCGAACACGCGCAGCGCGCCGATCCGCTCCAAACAGCTCACCAAATCCTCATGCTGCGACACCGAAGCCAGCTCCCGGTAGTCCAGGCCGGCGCGCCGCAGGCGGGGTTCGTCCATCGTGAAGCCGAGCGGCCTGACCAGATGCAGGCTCGCCCCGACGTTGGCGCAAAGACGGATGATGTTGCCGGTGTTCGGCGGAATCTCGGGCTCATACAGGATCAGCGAGAACACACCGGGCTCCAGCGGTGAAACAACCGGCGCATCATGTTAGCACCCGCGATCGAAGCATCGCCGCCCGTGCTCGAGAGCTATGGCTCTCGAGTCGGCCGTCCGACATAATGAAGCGGCGCAATGCCGATCCCTTGGACATGACCGACCCTCTCGCAGTCAGCTTTTGCGGACTGGACTTGAGCTCTCCCGTCATTCTGCTCTCCGGCTGCGTGGGCTTCGGCGAGGAATACACGCGCGTCGACGGCTTCAGCAACCGCGACGCCGGTGCCGTCGTGCTCAAAGGCGCCTACCTGAAACCGCGCCTGGGCAACCGGCCGCATCGAATCTGGGAAACGCCGGCCGGCATGCTAAACGCGATCGGCCTGCAAAATCCAGGCGTCGACGCGATCGTCGACGAGATCTTACCGAACTTGGATTTCTCCGAGACTCGATTTTTCGCCAACGTCTGCGGTTCGACGATCGAGGAGTACGCCGAGGTCACGCGACGCTTCGACGACTCCGCGATCGACGCCATGGAGATCAACATCTCTTGCCCCAACGTCAAGCAGGGCGGCGTCGAGTTCGGCAACAACCCTGAGATGTCGGGCAGGGTCGTTGCAGCGTGCAGGTCCGTCACGACCAAGCCCTTGATCGCCAAGCTGTCGCCGAACCAAACCGATATCGCGGCCAACGCCAGAGCCTGCATGGACGCGGGGGCGGATGCGCTCTCCGTGATCAATACCGTCATGGGCATGGCGATCGATACGGAATCCCGCCGACCCATCCTTGGCAACGGCAGCGGCGGCGTGTCCGGACCGGCGATACGTCCGATCGCGCTATACAAGGTTCACGAGGTATACCGGGAGGCCGGCCCGCGCGGCATCCCGATCATCGGTCAGGGCGGCATCGTTACCGCCAACGACGCGATCGAGTTCCTGCTCGCCGGCGCGACGGCGGTCGGCGTGGGCACCGCGCTCTTCTACGATCCGCTCGCCGCGAAAAAGATCAACGCGGGCATTGCCGACTATCTACGTCGGCACTCGCTCGGCTCAATCGTCGAGCTCGTCGGGCAATTGCGGTCACCCGACTGAGCGCATCAGCGCAGGTGCAACTCCAGGACGTCGCGATCGCGGACCAGGTGCTCAGGCCCGACCTGTTGCCCGTCGAAGACTCCGCTACCCCAGGCGCGCGCGTACTTCAGAGATCCGGCGAAGTCCTTGTGCACGAGCCGCGCGACGTCGAGCACGCTCGCGCCGCTGCGCAACGTGAAGGGTCTGGCCATTTCCGCCTGCTTACCCGGCGTCTTCGTATAAACCCGCAGGAGCTTCAAACCCTCGAAGAGCAGTCGCCCGATTCGATCCAGCCCCGCTCTCGTGGGCACCGACGCGGCGGTCGCTGGGAAGCTCACCCCCGCAAGCTCGCGTAGCGCGTCGATCGCGTCCGGATCGGGGTCGAGATCGGTCTTGTTGCCGACCAGCAAGGTAGGCAGATAGATCCTAAAAGGGTCGAGCGCCTCCTCATCGGCCTGGGTGCCCGGCGGCTCCAGCGTCGCGAAACCAGGCCAGGCAGCCGTCAGACTCACACGTTTCTCGTCGAGCTTGGCGAGGATCGCGCCTACGTGGTCCGTGCAGGCTGGATCGGAGATGTCGACGACGAGCAAGGCGGCATCGGCCGGCTGCAGCGCGTTGCCGTACCAGCTCTCGATGAAATCGGCATTCACCGGAGGCAGGTCGACGAGCTGTAGATAGATATCCTCGTACGGCAGCATGCCCGGCAACGGCTCGTGCGTCGTGTAGGGATACGGACCGATCTCGGCTTTGGAGCCGGTCAATGCCGCGTGCAGGCTCGACTTCCCGGCATTGGTCGGGCCGATCAACGCGATCTGCGCGGCACCTTCCGGCCGGATCGAGTGGACGGGTCCGCCGCGGCTCGCGGCTTTTCTGGGGCTCGCGATCTCATCGGACAACTGCTTGATGCGGCTCTTGATATCCGCCTGCAGATGCTCGGTGCCCTTGTGCTTGGGGATCGTTCGCAGCATTTCCTTGAGACAGCTGAGACGATCCCGCTCGTCGCGGGCTTCGCGGAAGGCCTGCTCGGCCTTCTTGTACTCCGGACTTAAGTTGGCTGGCATCGATTACCTTTGGAAGTATTATGCATGACTGCAATGGCGGCCGACTTGCCCGGCGGCGGCTACTCGTGTATCAGGTCACCGTGGAATTCCACCGGGCCGACGCGATTTGAACATCCACCCGACAGCGATTGTGTCCGACGGTGCGGAGGTATCCGCGCAGGCAACGGTTGGGCCCTACAGCGTGATCGCGGGAAAAGTCAGAATAGGCGCGCATACCGTCATCGAGTCGCACGTACGCATCGGCGGGGACTTCGGAGAGGTGTGCATCGGCGCTCACAACTACATCCAGAGCGGAGCCACCTTGGGCGGTCCTCCACAAGACTGGAGCTACCAGGGCGCGCAAACGAAGCTCGAAATCGGGGATCACAACCGGATCGGCGAAGGCGCGTCGGTGAATCTCGGCAGCGCCAAGGGCGGCGGCGTCACTCGAATCGGCAACGATACCTTCATCATGGCTTCGAGCCACGTCGGTCACGACTGTCAGATCGGCAACGGTGTCGTGCTGACGAACCTCGTGCAGCTCGCGGGACACGTGGTCGTCGAGGACAAGTGCATCGTCTCCGGTCTGGCCGCGGCGACACAGTTCGTGCGGCTCGGCCGGCTGAGCTTTGTCGCCGCCGGCGCGATCGCCAACAAGGACATCCTTCCTTATGCGATGGCGGAAGGGCATTGGGCCGTGCCGAGAGCGACAAACAAAGTCGGCCTGAAGCGCGCAGGCTTTTCCGCCGCCGAGATCAGAGAAGTCGACCAGGCGCTGCGGCTGTTGCTCGACCGTGCGCTTCCGGTATCGGAGGCGCTATCGCGTATCTCGGCGTGGGCGTCGAAGAGCCCGGCGATCGAGCATCTGCTGGAGTTCGTCACGGCGTCCGAGAGAGGCATCGCGCGACCGTGACCGCACTCAAGGTTGGCGTCATCGGCGTCGGCTATCTGGGCCGTTTCCACGCTCAGAAGTACCTCGCGATTGCCGGCGTCGAGCTCGTCGGCGTTTGCGACGTTCGTGCCGCCACCGGCCGCGCCGTCGCGCGCGAGTGCGGCGTCGAATTTTTCGGCGACGCCAGAGATCTGTTCGGCCGCGTGGACGCGGTCACGATCGCGACGACCACGGCCGCTCATTTCGGGCTTGCGAAGACGTTTCTCGAGCACGGCGTGCACGTGCTGGTCGAGAAGCCCATGACCACCTCGAGCGCTCAGGGTCGTGAGCTCACCGCGCTCGCCGAGCGGGCCGGCCTGACGTTGCAAGTCGGGCACGTCGAGCGCTTCAATCCGGCGCTGCTGGCGGCGCTGGATAAGCTCGGCGCAGCGCGATTCATCGAATGCCACCGGCTCACGCCGTTCAGGGCGCGCGGCGCCGACGTCAACGTGGTATTGGACCTCATGATTCACGATCTCGACGTCATCTTGTCGCTCATCGCGGGGAGCGTCGTCAGCGTATCCGCCGTCGGCATCCCCGTGTTGACGAACGATATCGATATCGCAAACGCGCGGATCGAGTTCGATACAGGCGCGATCGCCAACGTCACGGCCTCGAGGGTGTCGATGAGCGCCCAGCGCAAGTTCCGCGTGTTTCAGCGCAACCAGTATCTTTCCATCGACTTCGACAAGGGCAACGTGCAGCTCGTCACGCATCAAGCAGCCTCGGACGAGCGCGAAGCCAGCCTCGATGAGCAGAACTGGAGCCTGGAGAAAGGCGACGCCCTGCTCGCCGAGGTCACGGCCTTCGTCGAATCCGTGCGTGACCATCTGCCTTGCCGCGTTGGTGGCAGTGACGGCGTGGCTGCGCTGGAGCTCGCCGAGAGCATCGTCGCCGAGATCGAGCGGCGCGATTTCTAGCCGCTGAGCCGAGTTCTTTCCTAGGCCCCTTCGCCCTGGTAGCGGTCGTCCAGGCCGAGTTCCTTGAGCTTGCGCGTCAAGGTATTACGCCCCCATCCTAGAAGCTTTGCCGCCTGCAGACGCTTGCCCCGGGAGCGGCGCATGGCGGCCTCAATCAGAGTACGCTCGAACGCGGGCCGCGCCTCATCGAGGAGCGGGCGGTTGGGATCGCTGGCGAGCCTGCCAGCGGCCCAGCGGGCGAGGCCGGAGGTCCATTCGGCGCCTTGCGGCGCTCCCGATGCCGTGCCGCCGAGCTCGGGCGGCAGGTCGTACGCCGTTATCTCACGGCCGGCCGCAGTCACCGTGAGGCGACGGCACAGGTTCACGAGCTCGCGCACGTTGCCGGGCCAGTCGTAGTTGATGAACAGCTGCGTTGCCTCGGTGCTGAGCGTCTTGGGCACCAGCGACAGCTCCCCTGCGACTTGCTCGAGGTAGAAGCGCGCAAGCTCCAGCACGTCCTCGCGCCTCGCTCTCAAGGGGGGAACCTCGACGCGCATGACATTGAGACGGTGGAACAGATCGTCTCTGAACCGGCCCGCCTCAACGGCCCTCGCGAGATCCTGGTGCGTGGCGGCGACGACGCGGACGTCGACCCGCACGGTGTCCTGGCCGCCGACGCGGAAGAACTCCTTCTCGGCCAGAACTCTCAACAGACGCGTTTGCAACGCCGGCGACATATCGCCGATCTCGTCGAGGAACAGCGTACCGCCGTTCGCTTGCTCGAATCTGCCGATGCGCCGCTGGTCCGCGCCCGTGAAGGCGCCTTTTTCGTGACCGAAGAGCTCCGACTCGAGCAGCTCCGCCGCGATCGCCGAGGTATTCAGCGCCACGAAGGGTCGGCCGAATCTGGGCGAGTTCTCGTGCAACGCCCGCGCGACGAGCTCCTTCCCAGTTCCCGACTCTCCGGTGATCAACACCGTCATGCTGGTTCGCGAAAGTCGACCGATGGCCCTGAATACCTCCTGCATCGCCGGCGCCTGTCCGATGATGGTTTGTGCCTTCTCGGGCGCGTGCGGCTGCCCGTTGCCGGGCCGCGCCTGAGCCGCTCGGGAGATGAGCTCGACGGCTTCATCGATGTCGAAGGGTTTCGGCAAATACTCGAACGCGCCCCCTTTGTAGGCGGCGACGGCGCTGTCGAGGTCCGAGTGAGCGGTAATGACGATAACCGGCAAGTCCGGTTCCCGTTCCCGCAGGGCTTCGAGCAGCTCGAGCCCCGAGACATCGGGCATGCGGATGTCCGTCACCAATACGTCCGGCCTTGCGCTCTCGAGCGCGGTGAAGAACTGCGCGGCCGTCGGAAAACAGCGCGGTATCATATGCGCCTGCTTGAGTGCCTGTTCGAGAACCCAGCGCACGGATTCGTCGTCGTCGACGACCCAGACGGTTATTCCGGGCGTGATCATCGTGGCTTGACCTCGGGCCCACCGTCACTGAGCGGCAGGCGAATGAAAAACGTCGTCGCGCCGGGCTTGCTCGTGAACTCGATGAGGCCGCCGTTGCGACTCACGAGATCCTGCGCGATCGTCAGCCCCAGTCCCGTGCCCGTTGGCTTGCCGGTCACGAGCGGATAGAAGACCGTGTTCGCCAACTCCTTCGGGATGCCCGGACCGTTGTCCTCGAGCTCGATGGACAGAACCAGCCGATGCTTCTTACCGGCGAGCGTATGGTTAGTCAACGCGCGCGTTCTCAAGATCAGCCTGCCGTTGCGGCTATCGACCGCCTGCATCGCGTTGCGCGCCACGTTCAGCACGGCTTGAATGAGCTGATCCCTATCGACCACGGTTCGCGGCAAGCTCGGATCGTAGTCGCGTACCAGTGTGACACCCGCCGGCTTCTCGGCTTCGATGAGGTGACCGACGTGCTCCGTCACCTCATGCAGATTCACGGAGCTCAGGCGCGGTTGGCTTCCCGCGCGCAGAATCCCGTCGACGAGCGCCGCCAAGCGGTCGGCCTCGTCGATGATCACGCGGGTATAGGCCTTCATCTCCGCGTTGGGTAGCTGGCGCTCGAGCAGCTGCGCAGCGCCGCGCAGCCCTCCGAGCGGATTCTTCACTTCATGAGCGAGCTGACGAATGATTCTGCGGCTGAGCCGTTGCTGCGCCCGCAGCTCTTCCTCGCGCCGCAGTTGCCGATCGCGCTGGGTATCGAACAGCTCCAGCAGCAAGTAGTCGGAGTAATCGTCTACGAGACCCGCCCTGCAGTCGAGGATGACTTCGCGATCGGCGACCCGCGCCTGCAGCTCACGGCAACCGTAAGTAAGCCCGCTTTGCAGAACTCGATGACAAAGGCCCACGAGCTCCTCGGCCGGCAATACCAGCTCCGCGAGCGCCCGCCCGAGGGCCTGGCGGCGGCTGGTGCCGAGCAGGGCCTCCGCCGCGGCATTCAGGTAGACGACCTTGAGATCGGGCGCAAGCACGACGACGGCGGTCGTCAGGCCTTGCAGCACGCCGTCGCCGGTCGGACCGCCGCGTCTTGCGAACGCAGCGACCGTGCTCGGGTTGCCTCCCGGCTTCGTCCCGGGCGATGCGGCCACGACAGCGTTGCGCCAAGCTCCGGCCGGCGTAGGTTCCGCTCGTTGGAGGAAGGTCGGTTGCTGTCCTAGGGCGCGTTCGGCGCGTTCGGCGTGTTCGGCCGATTCGGTGCGTTCGGCGTATTGGGCGTACCGGGCGTATTGGGCGCGGCGGTGTTGTTCGGATTCAGGATGCTCGTTTGCTGCACCATGAACGTCACCGCCAGGGAACGCAGCACCTCGCCCCCGGCCGTGTCGAGCACCACGACCTGTAATGTATGCAGGCCGCGAAATACGTCCGGTAGCTGAAACTGCGTGCTTCGCGCTCCGACATCGATCAGCTGGCCATCCAGATAGGCGCCCAGATGATGGCCCTGCTGCAAGCCCGGACTGAGCTCCACCTGCACGTCGAGCACCGAGCCGATGTTCCACAGCGTCTCTTGCTGTGACGGTTGCAGCACGTTGAAGACATTGTAGGGGCGCGTCGCTGCGGCCCCCTGAGGTGAGGTCGATTCCGGCGCCGCGCCGGCCGGCGAAACGGCAGCGGGGGCGGAGTATCCTTGCGCGCCGCGGAGCTGAATCGGTGTGGCGCCCGGATACGGCCGATCCGAGTAATGCACCTGTCCGTTCTCGTCGGTCCAGGTATAAGCCTGCTGACCGAAGACCGGAGAACAGAGCAAACTTGCGAGTAACAGCCACCTTTTCATTCCCCAAGCTTAGCGCCAATATTTGGCTGCTGCCAGGACGGGGGCGGACTTTCGAGAACTCCGCCCCCGGTGTCGCGATTTAACAAAAAACCCGCTCGACGCTCCGCTTCAGAGGCTGTAGTACATGTCGAACTCGACGGGATGCGTCGTCTTCCGCAGCCGGGTGACGTCGTTCATTTTGAGCGCGATGTAAGCGTCGATGAGATCGTCCGAGAACACGTCACCCGCCTTCAGGAAAGCACGGTCCGCGCTGAGCTCGTTGAGAGCCTGCTCGAGCGAAAAGCAGACCGTGGGGATACCCGCCTCTTCCTCGGGCTCGAGATCGTACAGGTCCTTGTCCATCGGATCCCCTGGGTGGATCTTGTTCCGAATGCCGTCGAGACCGGCCATGAGCATCGCGGCGAACGCGAAGTAGGGGTTGCCGGCCGAGTCGGGGAACCGCACCTCGATACGGCGGGCTTTTGGGTTGGCGACCCACGGGATGCGGATCGACGCCGACCGATTCCGCGCCGAGTACGCCAGCAATGTCGGGGCCTCGAAGCCCGGAACGAGCCGTTTGTAACTGTTGGTCGTGGGGTTGGTGAACGCGTTGATCGCCTTGGCGTGCTTGATGATCCCGCCGATATAAAACATCGCGATTTCCGACAAGCCCCCATAACCATCGCCCGTGAACAGGTTCTTGCCGTCCTTGGCCAGCGATTGATGCACATGCGCCCCGTTGCCGTTGTCGTCGACCAGCGGCTTCGGCATGAACGTCGCGGTTTTTCCGTAGGACTGCGCCACGTTCATGACGACGTACTTGAGAATCTGCACCTGGTCGCCCTTTTCGACCAGCGTGCCGAACTTCACCCCGATCTCGTTCTGACCGGCCGTGGCGACTTCATGGTGATGGACCTCGGTGACTAGTCCCATCTCCTCGAGCGCCAAGCACATGGCGGAGCGAATGTCGTGTAACGAATCGACGGGCGGCACCGGGAAATAGCCGCCTTTGATGCCGGGACGATGTCCTAGATTACCGTCCTCGTACTCCTTCGCCGAATGCCAATGGGCTTCGGTCGATTCGACCGCGTAGAACGCGCCCTGCATGGTCGCGCCCCAGCGAACATCATCGAATACGAAGAACTCGTTCTCAGGCCCGAAATAGGCGGTGTCGGCGATGCCCAATGAACGCATGTGAGCTTCCGCGCGTTTCGCGAGCGACCGCGGGCAGCGTGCATAGCCCTGCATGGTGCTCGGCTCGACGACATCGCAACGCAGGTTCAGAGTGGTTTCCTCGGAGAAGATATCGATCACCGCGGTGGGGGGATCCGGCATCAGAATCATGTCCGACTCGTTGATGCCCTTCCAACCGGAGATGGACGAGCCATCGAACATCTTGCCGTCCTCGAAGAAACTCTCATCTATGGTATGAGCCGGCACGGTGACATGCTGCTCCTTGCCACGGGTGTCGGTGAAACGCAGGTCGATGAACTTTACGTCTTTATCTTTTAGTTGCTTGAAAATGTCCGCAGGCGACATGGTGTTCCTCCATTGCTATTCGTTGTCGAGGTCTGCTTGAACTACGCAGACCGGCCGGCCAATCGGGTGACCAGGCTTTGGCAAAAACCCTTCCCCCGTGCAAAATTAAGTTCGAAACGTTCCAGGCAGAGTCAGGTCACTCCGCTTTCTCAGAGCCTCTTGCATGTGCAGAATTTGTGCCAGTCGCAGGGCCTCGACAAACCCTTGTTTTACTTGGCACATTTCGCGTTGACATAGTGCATGACGCACCCAAACAATGCAAGAAAGCCGGCAAGCTGCTCAATTATAGTGCGTGACTTCCCAGTTTGGCGCGGACTGCGAGCGGCCCGTTCGCGGGTGTACGCGGCTATACTGGCGCGCTTCGCGGGCCGCCGGGCGTCCTGGGGAACTACATGGATCTGATGGAAAAACTCGTGTCGCTCTGCAAGCGGCGCGGCTATATCTTCCCCTCCAGCGAGATTTACGGCGGGCTGAACGGCTGCTGGGACTATGGGCCGCTCGGCGTCGAGCTCAAGCGGAACATCAAGGAGGTTTGGTGGCAGGACATGATCGGCCATCACGACGAAACCGCCGCGCCGGCGGGCGCGCCCGGAACCTTCGCGATGGTCGGCCTGGATTGCTCCATCCTGATGAATCCCGCCGTTTGGGAGGCGAGCGGCCATGTCTGCGGCTTCAACGATCCGATGGTCGATTGCCGCGAAACCAAGAACCGCTATCGGGCCGATCAGTTGGTCGTCTACCGGATCGTTCCCGCCGACGACCCGCATGCCGCTCTTCGGCCAGAGGAGCCGTTGTTCGCGGCCCCGGGTGAAGTCGGGCAAACTCCCGACGACGAGCTCATCGCCGTGCACCGCAAAGCGGTCGAATCCATCCGCAAGCGCATCGGAGAGATAAGCCTGGTGCCGTTGCCAGACGCGCTCAGAGATTCGGCGCTGCGTGCGCGCACCTTCGCTCCGGGGGCGAAGTCGGCCGGTTCCCTGACGGCCCCGAGAGCCTTCAACCTCATGTTCAAAACCCACGTCGGCGCCTTGGACGACAACTCCAGTGTCGCCTACCTGCGGCCGGAAACGGCGCAGGGGATTTTCGTCAACTTCAAGAATGTTTGCGATACGGCCCGCGTCAGGCTGCCTTTCGGCATCGGACAGATCGGCAAGGCGTTTCGCAACGAGATCAATCCGCGGAACTACACTTTTCGAAGCCGAGAGTTCGAGCAGATGGAGATCGAGTTCTTCTGCCGTCCGGTCGACGCCGAGGCGTGGTACCGCTATTGGCGAGACCGGCGTTACCGCTGGTATGTCACGCTCGGCCTGACGACGGAGCGGCTGCGGCTCAGGGAGCACGGCCGCGAGGAGCTCGCACACTATGCCTCAGCCTGCGCCGACGTCGAGTACGCGTTTCCATTCGGCGTCAGCGAGCTCGAGGGCATCGCGAATCGGACCGACTTCGACCTCGAGCAACACATGCAAGCCAGCGGCAAAGACTTACGTTACTTCGACGACCAGGCCGCCGACGACCAGGGGCGCAAGTTTCTGCCGCATGTCATCGAGCCGTCTGCCGGCGCGGATCGAGCGGCACTCGCTTTCCTCTGCGAGGCCTACTGCGAGGATCAGATAGGCGGAGAGCCCAGAACGGTGCTCAAGCTACACCCGCGGCTCGCACCGATCAAAGTTGCGGTGCTCCCGCTGGTCAAGAAGGAGGGCATGCCCGAGAAGGCCTTGGCGCTCTACCGGGAGATCAAGGCCGGCTGCAACGCGTTCTACGACGAGAAGGGCGCGATCGGCAGGCGTTACCGGCGCCAAGACGAGGCAGGAACGCCGTACTGCGTAACGGTCGACGGCCAAACGCTGGTCGACGGCACGGTCACCGTGCGCGAGCGCGACAGCTGCGCGCAGCAGCGACTGCCCGGCGATGGCCTCGCGTCCTACCTTGCCGACCGGCTGAAACGAGGCTGATCGGCAGTCGCGACCGCCTGGCATGGCACCGCAACGCAAGCTCATCGTTCTCGACCGGGACGGCGTCATCAATTACGACTCCGATGACTACATCAAGAGCCCCGCGGAGTGGGTGCCGCTGCCGGGAAGTCTCGAGGCCATCGCGCGCCTGTGTGGCGCCGGATTCGAGGTTTATGTCGTCAGCAACCAGGCCGGCATAGGGCGCGGCTTGGTCGCCGCGGAGGAGGTCGAACGGATCCACGCGAAGATGCGCGCCGCGGTCAAAGCCGCCGGCGGGTGCCTTCACGGAATTTACTACTGCCCGCACCACCCCGCTGACCGGTGTGCATGCCGCAAGCCCAACACGGGCTTGCTGCTGGAGCTGAAAGCCGCCGCCGGCCTCAAATCGTTCGCCGGCGTGCCGCTGATCGGCGATAAGCCATCCGACCTCGAGCTTGCGGCGCGGGTCGGCGCCCGCGGCATTCTGGTCCTCAGCGGCAAGGGTCGGGAGACTGCGGCGGAGCTGCCTAGCCGCGCCACCGAGACCTTTCGGGATCTGGACGAGGCCGTCACGGTGCTGCTGGGCGAGGCGCGAGCATGACAAGACTTCGGCAGTCGCTGGGCTCGATTGCGTTCACGTCCTATCTGTTCCTGTCGGTCCCGTTCTACTCCATCGCCGCGTTTGCGGCGGCGCCGTTTTCGCGCTTCGCAAGCTACCGGATAGCGGTCGCATGGGCCGCCTCGGTGCTGTTCTGGCTCAAGACCCTGTGCCGGCTCGACTTCAAGGTCGAGGGCCGCGAGCACCTCGGCGGCGAGAACTGCGTGGTGTTGCTCAAGCACTCCTCCGCATGGGAAACCATTGCACAGTTCGTCATCTTTCCGCGTCAAACCTGGGTCATGAAGCGCGAGCTGTTGTGGGTGCCGATACTCGGTTGGGTGCTGTTGCTGTTTCGGCCGATCGCCATCGATCGCAAGGGAGGCCGAGCCGCCGTCGAGGAGGTCTTGGCGCAAGGCCGTGCGAGGTTGGAGCAAGGCTATTGGGTCATGATCTTCCCCGAGGGAACCCGCGTGGCCGTGGGCGAGCAGCGGCGCTACGGCCTAAGCGGCGCGCTGCTCGCCGAGCTGAGCGGCCGAGCGGTCATCCCCGTGGCCCACAACGCCGGCGTGTTCTGGCCGCGGCGCGTCTGGCTGAAACGTCCCGGCACCATCAGCTTGATCATCGGGCCGCGCATAGAGACGCGCGGGCGCGACGCGCGCAGCGTCAACAGCCAGGTCCAGGAGTGGATCGAGTCCCGGCAAAAGGCGTTCGATCCCCCGGCCTGAGCCGCCCTTTCCAGCGCCGCCGCGCGGGTTAGACGTCGATGTTGCTGGCGGCGAGCGCGTTGTGCTCGATGAACTCGCGGCGCGGCTCGACCTGGTCACCCATCAGCGTGGTGAAGATTTCGTCGGCTGCGACCGCATCTTCGATCCTCACCTGCAGAAGACGGCGCGTCTCGGGATTGACGGTGGTTTCCCAAAGCTGCTCCGGGTTCATCTCGCCCAAGCCCTTGTAACGCTGGATCGTCTGACCCTGCTTGGCCTGCTCCATGAGCCAGTCGATCGCTTCGGGTAAGCTCGCAACCTCCCGGCGCTCCTTGCCACGTTTCACGTACCCTCCGGGTCCCAGCAAGCCTTTCAGATTCGCGCCTATTGTCGCGATACGCTGATACTCCGGGGAGCGAAAAAAGCCCCGGTGCAACACCTTGACGGTCTTGGTGCCATGATGCTCACGAACGATCTCGATCGCGACGTCCGCGGCGGCGGCCTGCTGTAGCGCGACGCGGTAGCGCGGCCCGGTGCCGTTCAGCAACACCAACCGCTCCTCGAGCTGGCCGCACCAGGTCTGCAAGCGTTTTCGATCGGAGAAGCCGGCGTCGCCGAGCGTCGGCATCCACATCATCGCCCGCAGAACATTCTCGTCATAGCGCTGCCCCCAACGCTGAATGATTGCCTTCACCTCCATGTACTGGTGAGCCAGCGTTTCCAGGGACTGCCCCGCGATCGCAGGCGCCTCTGGGCTCACGTGAAGCTCGGCATCCTCGATTGCGCTGCTGAGCAGCAAGGCGTTGAGCTCGGCATCATCTTTAACATAATATTCCTGCTTGCCCCGTTTGAGCTTATAGAGCGGCGGCTGAGCGATAAAGATATGGCCTCGCTCGATGAGCTCCACCATTTGTCGATAGAAAAACGTGAGCAACAGCGTGCGAATGTGTGAGCCGTCGACGTCAGCGTCGGTCATGATGATGATGCGGTGATAGCGCAGCTTGTCGGGCTCGAAATCCGCCCGGCCGATGCCGCAGCCCAGCGCCGTGATCAGCGTGCCCACCTCCGGGGATTGCAGCATCTTGTCGAATCGCGCCTTCTCCACGTTCAGGATCTTTCCTTTGAGCGGCAGGATCGCTTGAGTGCGCCGGTCCCGGCCCTGCTTGGCCGAGCCGCCGGCCGAATCACCCTCGACGAGGAACAGCTCCGAGAGGGCCGGGTCCTTTTCCTGACAGTCGGCGAGCTTGCCGGGGAGGCCTGCGACGTCGAGCGCGCCTTTGCGGCGCGTCATCTCGCGGGCTTTCCTCGCGGCCTCGCGTGCGCGCGCGGCGTCTATGATCTTGCCGACGATGCTCTTGGCTTCCGCGGGATGCTCGAGAAGAAACTCGTCGAGCTCCGCGGCGACGGCCGACTCGACCGCACCCTTGACCTCCGAGGAAACCAGCTTGTCCTTTGTTTGCGAGGAGAACTTGGGGTCCGGCAACTTCACCGACAGCACCGCAGTCAGCCCCTCACGGGCATCGTCGCCCGAGGTCGCGACGCGCTCCCTGCGGCTGATGCCCTCACGCTCGATGTAGCCGTTGAGGGTCCGGGTTAAAGCCGCGCGAAAGCCCGCCAGGTGCGCACCGCCATCGCGCTGGGGAATGTTGTTCGTATAGCAGAAAGTGCCTTCCTGGTAGCCATCGTTCCATTGCATCGCGAGCTCAACCTGGACGGCGCCTCGGCTCTTTTGGAAGTACATGATCGTTGGATGGATGGGCGTCTTGTTGCGATTGAGGTGCTCGACAAAAGCCTTAATTCCTCCTGCAAATTCAAAGACATCCCGGCGCCCGTCACGCTCGTCACCGAGCGTGATACGGACCCCGGAGTTGAGAAAAGAAAGCTCCCGCAAGCGCTTCGCCAACACGTCGTAGTCGAACTCGATGTTCGAGAAAATCGTTGAGCTCGGCTTGAAGCGGATGGTGGTCCCGGTCCGGGTGGTGCTGCCGACGGCTTCGATCGGCGCCTTCGGCTCGCCCATCGAGTAGATCTGCTTGTAGACTTGGCCGGCTCTATGGATCGTGAGCTCCAGCGTCTCAGAAAGCGCATTGACGACGGAAACGCCGACGCCATGCAAGCCGCCGGAGACCTTGTAGGAATTGTCGTCGAATTTTCCGCCGGCGTGCAGCACGGTCATGATGACCTCGGCGGCCGAGCGTCCTTCGTCTCGATGGATGTCGACTGGTATACCGCGACCGTTGTCGGTCACCGTGACCGACTCGTCCGAGTGAATGGTAACGACGATATCGGTGCAATGGCCCGCAAGCGCCTCGTCGACCGAGTTGTCCACGACCTCAAACACCATGTGGTGCAGGCCGGAACCATCATCGGTATCACCGATGTACATGCCCGGCCGCTTGCGGACGGCATCTAAGCCCTTTAAGACCTTGATACTCTTGGAAGTATAGTCGTCCTGACGCATACCTTAGGCAGCCCCTTGCAAAGCCGATCCATTATAGCACCGGGGAGACCTTGCCCTGTTCCACGTGGAACACCGGAAAGCCGCCCGCCGGCGGAAGCGTGGCCTCCGACAGGCCGGTCATGATGAGCTGTGCCGGCAAGCCGTCAAGGACGTCCATGAGTCTACGGAACGAGCCGCTATCGAGCTCGGCGGCGGGGTCGTCCACCAGCAGCGTGCCGGCATCGCCATGGGCATCCGCGAAGACCCGTGTTTGGCCGACGACCATTGCCGCCGCGACCAGCTTCTGTTGGCCGCGGGACGCCGCCTCGCGCACCGCACGGTCACCCACGGCAACGCGCAGGTCGGCCCGGTGCGGGCCGACCTGCGTCGAGGCGAGATGGCGGTCCCGTTGCCGCGAACGCCGCAGCGCCTCAGCGAGCGGAATCTCCGCCGCCCATCCCCCCCGATAGCTAAGCTGAATCGGTTGGCCCACCAGAGACACACCGAGTTCCGCTACAGTTTTCTCCAGCAGCTCGAAGTACCTCCGACGGGCTGCGTGCACGGCTTCGCCGGCTTCCACCAGGCCCGTGTCCCAGATCGAGGTGTCCTGCCCCAGCTTGAGCCCGGCATTGCGTTGGCCGAGGACCCTTCGATACCTCTGCCAATCCTCGAGAAACCGACGTTCCACGTGGAACACTCCCCAATCCAGGAAGCGGCGGCGCGTGCTCGGTGCTCCTTCGATTAGCTGATGGATATTCGGCTCGATCACGTTTATCGGCAGCAGCCGCGCGAGCGCCGCCACACCGCCGCTGGTGGACCCATCGACCCGTGTCTCGAGACCACTTTCGCCTAGCTGGAGCCCCAGCCGATGGTGTCCGCCGTTCCTCTGAACTTCCCCATAGACCGCCATGCCCACCTGGCCGTGACGGACCAGCAGGCGATTGTGACGCGTCCGAAAAGACCGCCCCCGTCCAAGCAAGTACGCGGCTTCCAAGAGGCTCGTTTTACCTGCGCCGTTGGGGCCGTAGATATACGTTCGCTGCCGGCTCAGCGTCAGCTCGGCCTGTTCGATACAACGGAAATCCCGAATGCGTACCAGCTTCAGCGGCACTGGCGGGATAAGGCCGCGCGGCCGCGCTAGAGTCTCATGGGCATCACGACGAAGCGCGTGTCCTGCTGCCCCGGTGCCCTAATCAAGCAGCTCGAGTTCGCGTCGCCGAGCCCGAGCTCGACCTTGCCGCTGTCGACGGCACCGAGCGCATCGAGTAAGTAGTTGACATTAAAGCCAATTTCCATAGCCTCGCCGGCATACTCCACCTCCAAGACCTCTTCCGCTTCCTCTTGCTCGGGATTGTTCGCCTGCATAGTGACGCGATTCCGATCGAGGCTCAGGCGAACACCACGGTACTTTTCGTTCGAGAGAATCGCTGCGCGCTGCAGCCCGGCTCGTAACTCCTCGCGTTCCGCCAGCAGCATGTGAGGAGGATCCTTCGGCACGACTCGTTCGTACTCCGGAAAGCGACCATCGATGAGCTTCGAAGTGAACCGGATGCTGTCTACCTGGACGCGCAGATGGTTGCTGCCGAGGGTCAGCTCGATGTCACCCTCTCCCTCGAGTAGTCGAGAAAGCTCAAGAACACCTTTCCGCGGCACGATGACTTGCTCGTCCTTTTCCGCAGGCTTTTCCAGCTTCATCTCACTGAGCGCCAGTCGGTGCCCGTCCGTGGCTACCGCACGCAGGGTCGAGCCAGCCGTTTCGAGCAGCAGGCCGTTGAGGTAGTAGCGTACGTCCTGCTGCGCCATCGAAAACTGCGTCTTCTCGAGCAGATGCCGAAATTGCCCGCGGTCAAGCTTGAGGCTCTGCTGCACCACCACCTCGTCCACCGTCGGGAAGTCCCCCGCCCGCAGCGTCGACAAAGTGAAGCGGCTGCGGCCGGCCTTCACAGTAACGCGGCCACCACTCAGCGCCACCTCTACCGCCGCGCCCTCCGGCAACGCTCGGCAGATGTCGTGAAGCTTGCGCCCAGGGACCGTCGTCTCACCCGTTCCGCTGACCTCCACCTCTGCCTGCGCCCGCAACTCCACCTCAAGATCCGTTGCCGTTACGGTCAGGCCTTTTTCGTCAACCGCCAACAGAATGTGAGACAGAATTGGCATCGTCTGACGTCGTTCCACGACCCCGATGATTGCGTGCAGAGGTTTAAGGATCGCTTCTCGGGATGCGCTGAACTTCATGACGTGACGTCCCTATAACTATGTCTTAATATTAGAAAGACTGTAACTATTATTAACCCTTGCCGAGGCTGGGGAAAACCCTAATTTTACTTTTTAATTCAATATCTTACTTTATAGATTCCAGCTAGGAAAAGGTTCCTTGAGCCTGGGGATATCGTGTGCGCGTGGGCATCCCTGCACGCTATCCACAGCTTATCCACCATCAGCCCGTCAAGGTCCTCCACAGGTTGTTGTAATCCTCAAGGACACGCGTCTCCGTCTCGCGAAGAAGCTTCACGCGTCGGCAGGCGTGGAGGACAGTCGTGTGGTCACGGCCACCGAAAGCGTCACCGATCTCCGGCAGGCTGTGGGTCGTCAGTTCCTTGGCGAGTGCCATGGCGATCTGGCGCGGTCGCGTGATCGACCGGCTGCGGCGTTTGGAAAGCAAGTCGGCAACGCGGATCTTGAAATACTCGGCTACGGTCTTCTGTATGTTGCTGATCGTGACGAGCTTGTCCTGGGCGGCCAACAGATCCCGTAACGCATCCTTGGTGAACTCCAAGGTGACAGGCTGGGCGGTGAAGCGGGAATTGGCAATCACGCGGCGCAAAGCGCCCTCGAGCTCACGCACGTTCGAGCGAATCCGCTTGGCGATGAAAAACGCAACTTCTTCCGGCAGCAGATGGCCTTCCGCTGCCGCCTTGCTCATGAGGATCGCGACGCTGGTCTCGAGCTCCGGCGGCTCGATGGCTACGGTCAGCCCCCAGCCGAACCGCGACTTCAGGCGCTCCTCCAGTCCGGAGACCTCTTTCGGATAGCGATCGCAGGTCAAAATGATCTGACGCTGCCCCTCGAGCAAGGCATTGAAAGTATGAAAGAACTCCTCCTGAGAGCGCTCTTTGCCGGCAAAGAACTGGATGTCGTCGATGAGCAGCACGTCGAGGGAGCGATAGCTGCGCTTGAAGTCCGCGATCGTGTTGTGTTGTAAGCCTCGCACCATGTCCCCCACGAAACGTTCGGAGTGAATATAGGCCACCTTGGCGGCTGGCTCGCGCTGTAAAATGTCGTTGCCGACCGCGTGCATGAGATGGGTCTTGCCGAGGCCGACGCCGCCGTAAATGAAAAGCGGGTTGTAGGCCATCCCGGGATTCGCGGCGACCTGCAGGGCGGCGGCGCGTGCGAGCTGATTGCTCTTGCCTTCGACGAAATTCGCGAACGTAAAGCTCGAGTTGAGGCGGCTGCCGAGGATCGGCCGGCGCGGCTCGCCGCGGGCATCGGCGACAGTCCGCGCCGCCAGTGGCGGGCGCCGGCTGCCGACCTCGAGCTGCACGGGCAGCGGAGCTGCAACCGCATGGATCCGCTCCAGGCAATGCTCCTGAATCCAGTCGACGACGAAGCGGTTCGGCGCCAGCAGCCTGAGGGACTGGTTCTCCTCGATGGCTTGTAACGGTCGCACCCAGGTGCTGAACTGCTGTTCCGTCAACTCACGCTGTAACGCTCGAAGGCATTCGCTCCATAGGGAGCGGTGCGGGGCGGGTTTCGCTTCCACGGGCATTCTTCTTAAGATTGGTTTGTCGGCAACGTTAGTGTACGCGATGAGACGAACGCCCAACGTCTCGAGAGTCTATAACGGCTCCGCACTCGTTATCCACCAAATCCTCGGGGGCCGTCGCTATTGACAGCTCCAGCGCCCGCGCGTAGAGTTCCCAGCTCGCGCGCGCGAGCACATCTCTTTGTTTATCCAGAACTTTTTGATGGACCGTCACACGGGGCGAGCCTGCTATGAAACGAACTTTTCAACCGAGCAATCTCAGACGCAAGCGAACCCATGGTTTTCGAGCACGCATGGCAACGAAGAACGGCAGGCAGGTTTTGAGCCGGCGACGCGCCAAGGGTCGGGCACGGTTAACGCCCTAAAAGCGTCCCGAAGCTCGCCAGTCGGCAACGCCGCGTCAAACCGATTCACTCGCCGACAACGGCTGACGCGAGCGGCGGAATTCGATCGCGTCTTCGCCCGACCACTGCGGTCCTCCGACGAATACTTCACCGTGCTGGCTCGTGACAACGACGGCAAGGGGCCGAGATTGGGCCTGGTGGTTTCACGGCGGGCGGCGAAATCGGCGGTGCAACGCAACCGGCTCAAGCGACTGACGCGCGAGACTTTTCGACTTCACACCGAGCTGCCGTCAGTGGACTTCGTGGTGCTGGCGAGGGCGCCAGCCGATGCAGCAAGCAATCCGCGATTACGTGCTAGTCTCGGGGGGCATTTCTCCGACTTGGCGCGACGGTCCGGCTCCGCACCGCATGGATAATCTCAGACTGTTCATCTGGATGACCTTGATGGTGATGATCTGGTTCACCTACCGAGCCTGGGTCGAGGACTATGCCCCGGACCCGCCAGCCGCGGGGGTCACGGCGCCGCAGGGCGGCTTGCCGGAGCTGCCGTCGGCACCGGTTGACGAGGCTTTGCCGGATATCCCGTCGCTGTCGCCGGCGGCTGCCAGCCCGGCGCCGGCCGCCGGCGCGCCGAGCATGCCGGTTCGCGTGACGACCGATGTTCTCGATCTCGTCATCGACAGCCGCGGCGGCGACCTGGTGCGAGCCGACGTGCTCGACTACCCGGTGGACAAAGCCCAACCCGACGTGCCGGTGCGGCTGCTCGACTACACCGATGAGGGTCGCTGGGTTTACCAGAGCGGCTTCCGGACTCTCGAAGGGGACGACGAGCCCAACCACCTTGCGGCCTTCACGAGCGCCGCGCAGAGCTACGCGCTGGCCGAGTCCGTGGACACGCTCGAGGTGACTTTGGAATGGGATCGTCCTGGGCCCATTCGCGCCACCAAGACCTACCATTTCGAGCGCGGCAGCTACGCCATCGGGCTGACGCTCGCGATCGAGAACCGCTCGGCGATGCCGTGGAGCGGCGCAGCCTACGCGCAGCTCGTTCGTCACCACGTCCCAGTGGAGCGTTCCTACGTCTCGGTGGATTCTTATTCGTTCCGCGGCCCTGTGCTCTACGATGGGGACCGGTATGAAAAGCTCGATGTAGACGACCTCGCAGAGGAGCCCATCAGCCGCGTCGTCACCGGCGGCTGGCTGGCCGGCATACAACACCATTTCCTAGCTGCTGCAGTACCGCCGGCGGAAGACTCGCTTCGCTATCAGGCGGCGATGCGTGGCTCGCAATACGTGCTCACGGCGCTGAGCGAGCTTCGGCAGCTCGGTCCCGGGGAGCGGTTCGAATATCCGCTTCAGCTCTTCGTCGGGCCGAAAATACAGACCCAGCTCGCCGAGACGGGCGAGGAGCTCGAGCTCACCGTGGACTACGGGATGTTGACCATCCTGGCACAGCCGCTATTCTGGGTGTTGAGCAAGATTCATGGCTTCGTCGGCAACTGGGGCTGGTCTATCGTGCTCTGCACGCTGCTGATCAAGCTCGCTTTCTACAAGCTGACCGAGACGAGCGGGCGCTCGATGGCGAAGATGCGCAAGGTGCAGCCGCGGCTCAAGGCGCTCCAAGAGCGTTTTAAGGACGACCGCCAGGCGCTGAGTCAGGCGATGATGGAGCTCTACAAGAAGGAAAAGATCAACCCGGCGGCGGGTTGCCTGCCGATCCTGATCCAGATGCCGTTTTTCTTTGCGTTCTATTGGGTGCTGATCGAGAGCGTCGAGATTCGCCAGGCGCCTTTCGCCCTTTGGATCAACGATCTGTCCGTACGCGATCCCTACTTCGTGTTGCCGCTGTTGATGGGTGCCGCGATGCTGCTGCAGACCCGCCTGAATCCGGCGCCCCCGGATCCGATTCAAGCCCGCGTGATGCAAATCATGCCGATCGCATTTACGGCCATGTTCGCGTTCTTCCCTGCGGGTCTGGTTCTGTACTGGCTGACGAATACCGCTTTGTCGATCCTGCAGCAGTGGCGCATCAACAGAGTGATCGCCGCCTAGCGCGGCGGCACAGGCTCTAAGGACTGGGGCCCGGGGCCTTCAGCACGACTGTCGGCAGATGAGCGGTCACCGAGATACCATCGCCGCGCTGGCGACGCCACGGGGACGCGGCGCAATCGCGATCGTGCGAATCTCCGGCGACGCCGCGCGAGGCATCGCGGAGGCACTGAGCGCATCGAAGCTCGAGCCGCGGTGTGCAAAGCTGTGCCGCTTCGAGGACCGCAGCGGCCAAACCGTCGATCACGGTCTCGCGCTTTACTTTCCGGCCCCGCATTCGTTCACGGGAGAAGACATCGTCGAGCTCCATGGGCACGGTGGACCGATCGTCAGCGATCAACTTCTGGCGGTAGTTCTGGAGTCGGGCGCGCGGCTCGCCGAGCCCGGCGAGTTCACGCTGCGCGCCTTCCTCAACGACAAGCTGGACCTCACGCAAGCAGAAGCGATTGCGGATCTCATTGACAGCGGCTCGCGGGCCGCTTCGCTGGCGGCGCTGCGCTCGCTGGAAGGCCGGTTCTCGGCGGAGGTTTTCGCCCTCCAAGCGGCGCTCACCGAGCTCCGCGTGCAGCTCGAGGCCCGGCTCGACTTTGCCGACGAGGAGCTCGAGCTCGACGATGCCCGGCAGCTGGCCGCGGGCTTCGAAGCCTGGCTTCGGGCGATCGAAGCCCTGCTCAATACCGCGCGCAACGGCGCGATCCTCCGTGACGGGCTCGCGATCGTCATCGCCGGCCCGCCGAACGCAGGTAAGTCGAGTCTGCTCAATCGGCTCGCAGGCTACGATGCCGCGATCGTCACCGCCATTGCGGGCACGACGCGCGATCCGCTGAAGGAGTTCCTGTCACTCGACGGCCTGCCGATCAACCTCGTCGATACAGCGGGCCTGCGCGATTCCGACGACCCGATCGAGGTCGAGGGCATCCGCCGCAGCCGCGAAGCCGCGCGGCGGGCGGACCGGCTGCTCTGGGTCGTCGAGATCGGGTCGGATCTGTCCACGGCGCTGCGTCATGTCAGAGAGACTTTCGGCGAAGGGCTTGGGGTCACCGTCATCGAGAACAAGGCCGATCTGGTCGACGCAAAAGCCGCGGCGTTCGAAGTCGACGGCGTGCCCGTGATCCGCATCTCGGCATTGACTGGCGAGGGGGTGCCGCTCGTCGGCGACCACCTCAAGGCCCTGGCGGGCTACGCCGGCGAGGGCCACGGCGCGCTGAGCGCGCGGACGCGACATGTCGACGCGCTCAAGCGCGCCCGAGAGAGCGTCGAGGCCGCCCGGGAACAATTTCTCGGCGCACACGCTCTGGAGTTCGCCGCCGAGGAGTTGCGCGGCGCGCAACTCTCCCTCGGCGAGATTACCGGTGAAATCACCAGCGACGATCTGCTTGGAGAGATTTTCAAGGACTTTTGCATCGGCAAGTAGGCTAAGGGGCACGGTTCTTGCATCTCCAACAGTGCCGTGAGCGCGGTGCGAACCCCTTGTGATCGACGCTCGTCGGTTTCAACTTCGTGTCGGACGCCTTGGCACTTTTCGATGGCGACTTTGCTGGGTACCATGTCGAGGTCGAGGAGAATTCTATGAGCGAGCTAGGTCAGCCCGAGCATTCCGGCGAGGATTGGCAGACGACGTTGCAAGATCATGCCGCACTCTGGGCGCAGACGGCACCGCAATGCCACTCGGAGTCCTTCACGGATACGGCTCCGCAAGAGTGCTTGGAAATCTCCGAGACGATTCCCCGGCAAGCCCCGGGATGCAACGGCACGCAGCCGCTGACTTGGACTTCCCTTCCGTGCGCGGGCGAGACGCCATCTGAAACGGCCGGGGCAATGGAAGCGGATAACGGGGAGAGCTCGCTCTGGCCGCTTGCAGTTTTCGTGCATGAAGTCATCGCGACACGCTTCCGGCTCGTGGAAGAGGTGCATCACAGCCTCATGGGCTCGGTCTGGCGGGCCGTAGACGAAGCCGCCCAAGCGTCGGTGGCGGTGAAGATCGTTCCTCTGCAGCTGGCTCCCGCGCTTGACGAGAAATCGCTCATCGAGTTGGTTCGAGTCTCGGCGCATCCCGGACTGGTTAGTTTGATCGATCACGGTTGTCACGATCATTGGTGGTATCAGGTTGCTGCCTGGGTGGACGGCCAGACGCTTCAGGCCCTGCTCGAATCGGATCGCGGCAGGGCGGAGCTGGCCGTCAATCTTCGGCCGTGGATGTGGCAACTCGCCGGCGCACTGGAGGCACACCATCGCGCGGGATTCGTCCACGGCGACGTCAAGCCGGGGAATATCTTGGTGACCGGCGGGGGCGTATGCCTCATCGATTTGGCGGGCCTGCGTACCGGGGCTTCCTGGAAGAGGCATGGCGGACTGACGTCGGCGTTCGCCAGCCCTGAAGCCCGGGCCGGGGCGCCGGCCGATCCCCGCGATGACGTCTACAGCCTTGCGACCATGGCTTTCCTGCTGCTTACCGGAGAGTCCGCCGCCTCGTGGCGCGCCAACGGGCAGGGCTTGCCGGACGGCCTGACGCATTCTCAGTGGCAGGCGCTGAGGAAGGCGCTCGATCCGGCGCGGGAACGCCGCATCGAGTCGGCAGCTGCCTTGGTGCATGCGCTGTGGCCCGCTCCGAGCGTGAGTGCGATCCGAGAACGGGCCCGGCGGAGCTCGACTTTTTCGACCCCCGCTGTTCGGCTGCACGCTTCGTCTTCGTGGCGCCGGCGTGGCGCGAGAGGAAGCTGGAGTGTCGCGGCGGCACTGGCCGTGGCAGCAGTGGTCGTCGGTGTGGGCAATCAGCTGTCCGGCTGGACGAGCCGGTCGCCGGTCACCATGGAGCTGCCGAACCTGGATCCAGCGCCGATCACCGAGACCAGACCCCTGGCTGCGGGGACACGATCGACCGGCGGGCGCCCCGCTCCGGATCCGATTCTGCTGGCGTTCGAGCCGCCGAGCTGGCCGGCCCTGTCGCCAACTGGCAACGGCGAGTTCCCGGGCATGTTGGCAGTGCCTTCTGCAAACCTGGGGATCGACTACGTGGTCGAGCCGGGCTCCGTAGTGATCGGGAGACCGGGTGAGGCCGGGCGGTTGATCGGCAGTGTCGGCGAACCGCGCCCACCCGCACGGGAAGTGCTGTCGTCGCTGCCCGCATGGCCGCTGGCCGCTGCGGGAGTGAAATCCAAAGAGGAGAAGCCGACGCCCGAGTCGAGCCAGGAGCCCAAATCCGCTTCGAGCGAGTCGCTGGCTGCTGCCGCGACGGACGAGCCCGAAGAGGAGAAGCCAACGTCTGCGTTCGGCCAGGTATCCAAGTCCGCTTCGAGCGAGTCCCTGGCTGCAGCGGTTGCGAGCCCTGAAATGGCTCAGCCCAGCGTAGCGGCCCTGCCCGATTTGCCGCCGCGGCCCGAGGCCGGCGGCATGCCGATTCTGCTCGCGAGTCTCGACGCGCTGGTCATATCTCAGCTGCTCGCTGAACCTAAAAGCTCCGTCGAGCCGATGGTGTCCGATTTGACGGCAACGCTCGAGGCAGTGGTCGAGCCGGTGGTGGCGGTCGTGCCCGATCTGCCGGCAACGCTCGAGGCAGCGGTCCAGCCGGTGGTGGCGGTGGTAGCCGACTTGCCGGCAACGCTCGAGGTAGTCGTCAGGCCTGTGGTGACGGCTGTGGCCGCAGTGCCGGCGATACCCGATTTGCCGCTCGTGCCTGACCGGCCGGCGCGCCCGGAGGTGCCTGCCAGGCCGATCGCGGCAGCGCTGGCCGCGGTGCCGACGATACCCGATTTGCCGCTCGTGCCCGATCTGCCGACGCGCCCCGAGGTGCCTGCGAGGCCAGATGTACCCGCTAGACCCGACGTGCCTGCGCGCCCAGACGTACCCGCCAAGCCCAATCTGCCGGCCCGTCTGGATCTCCCCGGCCGGCTCAACCTCCCCGGACTCGGCCTGCCGCGGGGCTGAGCCTTTCCGGATTACGTGTCTCCAGTTGGGGTGGGCGTCTTAATGCGCCGATTGTTGCTTGCGATCTGTCCTCTCACCGTGGCCGGTGCGCCGCTGCTGGCACAGGAAGCCCAGGACGACGGCAGCTACCGCATGTCGTTGAACGTGGGGCTGGGGCGATTCGAAGGCAAATACGGACTACCCGAAGAGACCACGTTCGACGTGCTCAACTTCAATGCGCACTGGTATCTGGCACGCGGTGAGATTCAAGTCAGCGCGCCGTACCTGCGCCTGCAGGGTCCCGCGGACGTTCAGCTCGTAGGCGGTCAACCGGTGGTGGTGCCGGGAGAGACGGGCGAGCAACGCAAGGAGTCAGGGCTTGGCGACACCGTTCTCCAAGGGGAGTATTACCTGCGCACCGGCACGAGCACGAGCCCGTGGGTGATCGGCCTGCTGCGTCTCAAGCTACCAACGGGCGACGAGGACAAGGGGCTCGGCACCGGCGCTACGGACGTTGAAGTCGGGATTGGGCTGATACGACAGCATGGAACGCTGAATTGGTTGGCCGATATCGGCTACACCTTCGTCGGGAGTTCCTCGACCTTCGACCTCGAAGACGTGCTCCGGGTCGGTGCAGGTGTTTCCAGGTCCTTCGGCACCGACGAGCGCACGAGCGGCTACTTGTATCTCGATAACCGCACAAACGCCGTCGAGGGCTCGGACGACCGGCGCTCGCTGGCGATCGGCCTGGAAAGATCGTTCGATGAAGCGCGACGCCTGCGCGTGTCGGTTTCGATGTTTTTCGGGCTGACCGACGCTTCCGAGGACTTCGGCCTGTATCTGAATCTGGCGCGCAGGTACTGATCGGCAGCCGTGGGCCAAGCAGCATCTGAGGGGCTGAAGCTCGCGGCGTGCCGCGAGCCGCCGAACCCTTGGAAGCTTAGTTCTGCTCGGACTCCAGCGCCGCGTCGAGCTCGCGCTTGCGGTCCAGCGTAAGCTGCTCCACGCCGCGAGCGCGATCCAG
>DASWKF010000098.1:0-3903 GCA_036396795.1 Gammaproteobacteria bacterium
CTCGGCGAGAAGGAAGCGGCGGCTGCGATCGTTCGCGCGATCGAGACGGTGCTGGCGGAGCCGCGGCTGCGCACGCCCGACCTCGGCGGCAAGGCCGGCACCGAAGATTGCGGCCGGGCGATCGCGGAGGCGCTCGCTTGACGCCTTACGCGCGGAATCGAAAGGAGAGGAGATGGGGACGGATATGCGACCGGTGATCGCGCTCGTGCCCGGCGACTGCACCGGCATCGGGCCGGAGCAGACGGCGCGGATCCTGCACGACGGGCGCTTGTCCGACGTTGCGCGGCTGGTTGTCGTCGGCGACGCGCGCGTGCTCGACCTCGGCATGCAACAGGCCGGCGTTTCCTTCCTCTGTCGAATCGTCTCGAGCCCTGCCGACGGTCCAGGCGCGCGTAGTCAGCCTCCCCGGCCGACTGCCGCCGGAGACGGGCCCGGCCAGAGCAAGCCTCGCCGACCTCCCTTCATCAGCCGCGCTCATGCTCCTTCTCGCCGGGAATGTCCGTCTCCTCCTGGAGCAGATCGCGGACCCAAAGCTTCTTCACCAGCACAAAGACGACGACGGCGAGCGGCGTCGCGAACAGCACGCCGAGCGGGCCGAACAGAATGGCGAAGCCGACGATCGCGAATATCGTCAACGCAGGAGGAAGCTCCACCGTGCGCTGCTGGACGAGCGGCGTGATCAGATAGCCTTCGAGCTGTTGCACAAGCACAAAGAGGCCGACGACCCAGAGCGCCGTCACCGGCCCCTCGGTCAACCCGATGGCTACGGCGGGAGCGGCGCTCAGGACCGGTCCAAGAAACGGGATGAACTCCAGCAGCCCGGCGATGAACCCGAGCGCGAAGGCGGAGGGGATTCCGATCAGCCACAGCCCGACCGAGATGAGCGTCCCGACGAGGATCATCGCGGCGAGCTGCCCGACCAACCAGAGCTTCAGGGCGCCGCCGACGGCGTCGAGCGTCTCGGCCGCCTCGGTCCGGCTCGGCCGGGGGACAAGGATCAGCAAACCGTCCCGGTAGAGCCTGGGGCGGACCGCCATGTAGATGCCGGCGACCAGCACAAGCAGGACATTCGCAAGTCCTCCCAGAATCCAGGAGGAATAGCCGAAGATGCTCATCGCGAGCCCGCCGTCTTCGGCAAAGTCCTGTGTGCGCCTTCGTATCCATTCCTCGGCGTCGACAATCCCGAATCTCTCCTCCGCAATCCGCAAAAGCTCCGGCATCCGCTCCGCGAGGTCGGCCATCTGGGCTTGCAGCTGCGTTCCCAGCACGGCGGCAAAGCCACCGAGCACCACGGCAATGAGCACGCCGGCCACCGCCAGCGACGCGGCATCGCCGAGCGGTGTGTGATCGCTGACGAGTTTTGAGAGACTGCGCAGGAGAACCGCGACAAGCACCGCGCCGAAGACGAGGAGCAGCAGGTCGGAAAGCCGCCAGATCAGAATGGCGAAAGCCACGATCGCGGCGGCGATCAGCAACAGCTCGGCATAGAGCCAGATCGATCTGCGGTCCAATGAATGCTCGCGCCGGTCCGGGTTCATTCTTGGCTTCCCGCTCCCGCCGGCAGGCAACGGAGCGCCCGGCGTATCGAATCTGGAATGCCAGCGCCAGCGATCCGATGGGAGAGAATGTCCAATTATGCACTTGACAAATCATTGGCGAGTCGGCTAATGTCAAGGGCATCGAAGGGGCAAGGCCATGAAGCTCAGAGAATTCACGACGACGGAAAGCGACGATGGCGAGACCATTACCGCTGTCTGTTTCCGGCTAGCCGATCATGCGGATCGTGAGCGGTCAAAGGAATGGATAGACGTCCAACTCGCAATTGACGTGCCCACAATCCGCAACGGCGCATTGTTGCGGGCAGAAGCCCTAGAGAAAGCGCGCGATGCGCTCGATCAGCTAAGCAGGGATTACAGCCGTCTCGGACGGCGGCCGTCCTGATCGCCTCGATATCGTCTTTGGAAAGACCGCCATGAACAAATTCTCCGATCCTATCTTCACCGACGCCGACAAGGCCCGCGAATACCTGGAAGCCAAGCTGTGGCCGAACGGGCCTTGGTGCCGTCACTGCGGCGAAGCCGACGAAACCCGTATCGTGAAGGTCGAGATGACTCGCGAGCCGAGGAAGCCGGTCGAGGGCAAAAAGCATCGCCCGTCGCGTGCCGGCCTCTACCGCTGCAACACCTGCCGCCAGCAATTCACCGTCACGGTCGGAACCGTATTCGAGCGCTCGAAAATCCCGCTGAATACGTGGCTGCTCGCGACCTTCCTGCTCTGCTCACCAAAGAAGGGCATGTCCGCGCATCAACTGTGGCGCATGCTCGGCTTCGGCTCCTACCGCACCGCTTGGTTTATGGCCCATCGCATCCGCGAAGCCCTAAAGGATGGCGGCATGTTCGGCCCGCTCGGCGGCTCCGGTAAGGTTGTAGAGGCCGATGAGCTGTATCAGGGAAAGCGTGAGAACCCGCTGCCCTCGAAACAGCGTGGCGATCGTCCTTTCACCAAGCGCGGTAAGGGCGGACCCGCCGCCAAGCGTGTCGTCATCGGCCTTGTGGAGCGCGGCGGCAAAACCAAGCTGGTCCATATCAACCACGCCACTAAGGAAAGCGTGCGCGACGTGGTTGTCCGCAACGCCTCCCGCGAAAGCGCCCTGCACACTGACGAAAGCCGCCTCTACACGACGCTAGGCGAGGAATTCGGCGCGCACCGCACCGTGCATCATGCGAGCGGAGAATACGTCCGCTATGAGGATGCGGCGATGGTCACGACCAATACGATTGAGAACGTGTTCTCAGTGTTCCGTCGCGGCATTCATGGCGTCTATCAGCATTGCGGCGAAGCGCACCTGCACCGCTATCTGAACGAATTCGCCTTCCGCTACAATCATCGTTCCGGTCTGGGCGTTTCCGATATGGAGCGCACCGACGAAGCCCTGAAGGGCATCGAAGGCAAGCGCCTTACCTATCGGCGGATTGGTGAAGCCGCGAACGCTTAGGCAGAAGGCGCGCAAATTGCTTCGCATGCGAGCGAAGGACTTAACCTGACTTCTGAGGAATCTAGCGTAAGTCACGATAAAACTATGTTTTGCTAGCGCACTAGTGCGCTAGCAAATTTTCTCCCTCTTGTCAACTTGTAATCTGCCCTATATGCTGTCACAGCACGCGACGCGGTTCCCCGCGATGCGTGTGTTGGGCTAGGGATAACCACCTGGCCTAAAAGCGAGGGTTGGAATGGGTCGTCGGTATCTGCGGTGTTACGCGCGCGGGCGCAAAAACACGTGGGAGGCCGTCTGCATCGATTTGGATTTGGCTGTGCAGGGTAGAACCTTTGCAGAAGTCAAAGCTCTCCTAGAGAGTACGATTCAATCATATGCCGAAGATGCGATGAAAGAGGAGCCGGCTGTGGCACGCCGGCTTTTGAATCGTCGCGCACCGTTCTTTGTGCGCGCGAAGTTTGGTCTGGAGATGCTTCTATACTCGATTTCTGCTAGGAGTCGGGACGACAGCAACCATCCGACCAACTTCGAAGTGCCTTGTCCCGCATAAAATGCACAAGAGACGAATTCATCGCCATCATCACAGAGCACGGCTTTGAATTTTTGCGGTCCACTACACACCCCCGTTACCGGGGCGTGGTGAACGGGGAGGTGCGTTTCGTTGACATCGCGGGACACAAAGGCGGCGAGGACCTGGGCCCGCGCGTCCTAGCCTCCATGATTCGCCAAAGCGGACTGCCTAAACACCTTTTTCGGAAATAGATCGGCGGCCCGACTTCGCGCGGCGCTTCTCTCCACTTGGCTTGCTGTCTATCATCTCAGCCTTCTTGTCCCTCTGGGGCTTCGGCGGCGTGCGGAGAAGAATCTCCACCGCCCTCTCAAAGTTGGCGTCGGTCTCCGGGATCAAT
>DASWKF010000099.1:0-3044 GCA_036396795.1 Gammaproteobacteria bacterium
CCCAACGTTTCGGGAGCGGAAGAAAATCCACAAAAGAACTCGACGGGTTTTCTGCGGCCACGCTCGAAGGTCTCTCCACCGAAGAGCTCGGACTTGCGCTGGGATTGAACCCGAATCGTGGCCTGGCGCTGCGAGCGCGGCCATCACCCACCCCGCCGCGGCGGACCGCCTGGTCAGGGGAAGGGGTTGATGGCGGCACCTTTGCAGCATATGCTCTCGGCGCATGAGCATGGAACCGGGTACCACCGACGTCCCAGGCCGGGGCACGGCAACGAACGAATCAACCGGCACCGAGGCCCCACCACCGCGGTGGAACCGGACGGATTCTCTCCTGGTTGGGAGCGCTCTGGCTGTCGCGGCAATCGCGGCGGTGACGGCCCATGTGACCCAAACGCCCAAGATCCAATCACTCGTCGGGTTGCTCGTGATTTTGTCAATCGCGTACGTGGCGTCCGCGAACCGGCGGGCCATCGATCGGCGCACAGTCGCCTGGGGGCTCGGGCTGCAGATGTTGTTCGCGCTCCTGGTGTTGAAGACGGTCCCGGGGCAGCGCCTCTTCGTATTTCTTGGCCAGGCTATTAACCGCCTCCTCGAGTTCGGCAACGTGGGCGCGGCCTTCGTGTTCGGACCCCTCGGAGACAGGGAGGTATGGCCGAGGATCATGACCAACGTGCTCGGTGCCGAAGGAGCCCGCTACGCCGTTCTCTTCGCCTTTCACGTCCTGCCGACGATCATCTTCATTGCCGCGCTGTTCGCGATTCTCTACTACCTGGGCGTCATGCAGTTCATCGTGCGACTATTCGCGGTGGGTATGCGCCGGTTCATGAAAGCGAGCGGAGCGGAATCCCTCAACGTCGCCGCCAGCATCTTCATGGGGCAGACCGAGGCACCGCTCACCATCCGACCCTACTTACCGGACATGACCAAGTCCGAGCTGATGACGGTGATGACGTCCGGCATGGCACACATCTCGGGTGGCATCATGGCCGCCTATATCCTGTTCGGCATCGAGGCCAGACACCTGCTGACGGCAGTCATCATGACGGCACCGGGCACGCTGATGATGGCGAAGATCTTCGTTCCAGAAACCGCCGTGCCGAGAACCATGGGCACCGTGAAGCTCGAGGTCGAGCGGACCGACGTGAATCTAATCGATGCCGCGGGGCGCGGAACGACGGACGGACTGGCGCTCGCCCTCAACGTCGGGGCCATGTTGATTTCCTTTCTCGCGCTGATCGCCCTCACGAATGCACTGCTCGGTGTCGTCGGCCTCAGTCTGCAGCAGATCTTCGGGTGGGCGCTCGCGCCGCTGGCGTGGAGCATGGGTGTGCCGTGGCGGGACGCGGCGACGATCGGCAATCTGCTCGGGACACGGATGGTGCTGAACGAATTCGTCGCGTACTCGCAGCTTGGACCGTTGAAGGACACGCTCGATCCTCGTTCCTTCACCATCGCGACATTCGCCCTGTGCGGGTTTGCGAACTTCAGCTCAATCGGTATCCAGATCGGCGGCATTGGCGCGCTCGCCCCGAATCGACGGCACGACCTGGCCCGCCTCGGCCTTAGGGCCATGTGCGCCGGCACGCTCGCGAATTTCGTCACGGCGACGATTGCCGGCTTTCTGTTCTGACGCATCCGGTGTCCAGGGGCTACCGCACGCCGCCCATCAACTGCTTGATCGGCCGCACCAGCAGCAGCAATACGAACGCCGAGAGGAGCGTGACGGCAGCCACCGTGCCAAACAGCGTAGGCAAGGGCAGGGTGCTGAAGAATCCTGCGGCCCAGCCCGCCAGCTTGTTGCCGAAGGCGTTCGACAGGAACCAGACCCCCATCATCAGGCCCACAATCCGTACGGGAGACAGCTTGGTGACGAGACTGAGTCCGACGGGGCTCAGGCAGAGTTCTCCGAGCTCTGTGAGAAAGTAGGCCCACACGAGCCACCACGGGCTGACGCGGATGCCCTGACCGCTCTGCGCCAGGGTCGCTGCCGGTACGAGCAGGAGAAAGGCAAGACCAGCGAACAGAAGGCCGAGAGCGAATTTGGCAGGACTAGAGGGCTCGTGACGGCCCAGCCGGATCCACAACCAGGCGAATGCCGGCGCGAGGAGAATCACGAAGATCGGCTGGACCGACAGAAACCACGAAGACGGAAACGAGAAGCCACCGAGCGAGAGGCGCGTGTAGCGGTCCGCGAACAGATTGAGGGTCGAGCCTGCCTGCTCGTAGGCACCCCAGAACAGCGCGGCGAAAACGAACAGCACGACGATAGCGCCGATGCGCTTCCACTCCGCGCCGGTGAAGCCGGATGGGCTCCCGGAGGAATCGACGTGCGAGGAGGAGGTGAGGGGCCGGCTGGCTAACCGGTCGAGCGCCGGCTTCAGATGCCTTTTCCCACGCACATATTGAATGAGCCCCAGCGTCATGCCAACGCCCGCTGCAGCAAATCCTGCATGCCAGTCAACTCGCTGCGCGAGCCAGCCGGCAATCAATGGACCCATGAACGCGCCGAGATTGATGCCCATGTAGAAGATGGAGAAGCCTGCATCCCGACGGCTGTCGCCCTCATCATAGAGAGACCCGACGAGCGTGCTGACGTTCGGCTTGAGCATTCCGGTGCCCACGACGATCAATGCCAGGCCGGTGTAGAAGAACGGCAGCGCCTCGAAAGCCAGGGTAAAGTGCCCGACCGCGATGATGATTCCACCGATGAGCACACTGCGGTACTGACCGAGCCAGCGGTCGCCTACGATGCCCCCAAGGATGGCGGCACCCCAGACGCTCCCGGTATACGTGCCGTAGATCGACGCCGCGTGGGCATCGGCGAACCCGAGCCCTCCGACCGCCACGGGCGCCGTCATGTACAGAATGAGGAACGCGCGCATCCCGTAATAACTGAAGCGCTCCCACATTTCCGTGAAGAACAACGTCGAGAGGGCGCGGGGATGCGACATCCAGGGCGACCCGGTCGCAGCAGATATCATCGCAGGATTGCTTACGCTCGCGCAGATCGACGGTCACTCCGAGTCGATCTAATCGGACCGCCC
>DASWKF010000100.1:0-1561 GCA_036396795.1 Gammaproteobacteria bacterium
TCGGGTCGTAAACCGGCCTCGCCATCGGCCGGGTCTTGAGCGTGCCGGCCCTGAGCTCGTGCAGCCGCTGCCAAGCGATGCTCACATATTCGGGCACGATGTCGCAGCCGTAGCCGACGCGGCCCTGCTTCACCGCCGCGATCACGGTGGTGCCCACGCCCATGAACGGGTCGAGCACGCTGTCGCCTTCCCGGGTCATCGACAGGACCAGACGCTCCACTAGCTCGACGGGGAACTGGCACGGGTGAACGGTCTTCTCGATGTGGTTGTTCTTTACGTTCGGAAAGATCCAGACGTCACCCGGATTCTTGCCGTTCGGATTGCACGACAGCTGTCCGCGTTTCGGCCCCTTGAAATATTTCTTCTGCGGATATTTCGACGGCACCCGGACGGCGTCGAGGTTGAAGACGTACTTATCGCTCTTCGTGAACCACAGGATCGTCTCGTGCCGCCCCGACAGCCTCTTGGAGCAGTGCAAGCCGTGCTCGAAATGCCAGACGATTCGGTTTCTCAATTTCAGATCGTACTTTTTGAATAGGTCATACAAAACGATGTCCAAGGGAAACACCTCGCCGCCATCGACGTGGTTGCCGACCTGCCAGCAGATCGAGCCGTCGGGCGCGAGCAGGCGCACGCACTCGGCGATCACCGCTTCCTGCTCGGTGACATATTGCTCGAGCGAGGACCGGCGCTCGTAAGCCTTGCCGATGTTGTAGGGAGGCGAGGTCACGACGAGACGCATGCTCTCGTCGGTGAGCGAGCGCATGAACGCGCGGTTGTCCATGCATGCCATGTGCGCGTCGCGATCGGTTTGCAGCAGCGTGACCTCGGCCTCGGCCGCGCCCTCTGCCGACGCGCCCAGATCGAACGCAAACTGCGCCTTTGCCACCGATTTCACCCCATGCCTCCCCGCATGTTGTGCCGCTGCCTCCTGTATACCCAAAATCTAGCCGGCACCCAATCCGCTTTGAATAGAACAAATATAGAACACAGTCCGCGAGAAAACGCAAGCTGCGCCGCCCGCCTCAGCCCACCGAGAGCGCGAGGATGCGGCTCAGCTGGCTGAGCGGGCGGGCGGTCTCGGCGGCCCAGGCGTTGAACGCGTCCTGGACCGCGGCGAGCTCGCCCTTCGCGCTCGGCTTGCGGGTGATGACGCCGGCCTCGGTCAGCGCCTTGATGGTATCGGGGGTGAGCAGGAATGTGTCCTTGCCGGCCATGCGCAGGAAGTAGGGCGCGGACGAGCCGCCGAGCTGGGCGAAGCGCCGGGTAAGCTCCGCCCACAGGCCGACGATGTCGCTGTCCGGCCAGCCGGCGAGCCAGGCGCCGAAGCTCCCCGCCTCCGCGGCCACCTCGAGCATCGCCTGGGCGTTCTTTTGCACCGCGCTGATCTTCGGCCAATGGCGGATCAGGCGCCGGTCCGTCATCAGCGCCTCGAGCGCGGCCTCGGACATGGCGGCGACCCGGCGCGCATCGAAGCCGAGATAGGCCTCCTCGAATGCCGGCCACTTGGCCTCGACCATCGAATGCTTGAGCCCGGCCGAGAAGGTGCGCAGGCTCATCA
>DASWKF010000101.1:0-14015 GCA_036396795.1 Gammaproteobacteria bacterium
GCGCGCAGGGATGACCGCCTGCAGCTCGAGGCTTCGGGAGAGATCCCGCTGAACGATCGGTTCACGGCCGGCATCGCTTACAAGCGCGCGAACAACGAGTCGAATCTGCCTGCCGTCGATTTCGACGAGGACGTCCTGTCGGTGACTTTCAAGGCGGGGTTCTAGGCGGCGCGGTCAATCGACGGCGGAGATGAGCCCGAAGCCGAACACTTCGTCGTAGTGCTTCTCGCCCAGATCGACGGCTTTGCTCTGAAGCGCCGCGAGCACTTGTGCCGCGGGGCGCGCGTCGCGCGCCAGCGCCCGCGCGATGAGCACAGTTGCATGGGGTGCGGCCATCGACGTGCCGGATTCCGTCACGTAGCCGCCGGCATCGGAGGCAACCTCGATCTCGACGCCTGGGGCCGCAAACATGACCTGACGGCCGCGATTCGCGTAGCGGTAGATCCGGTTCGCCTCATCCACGGCGGTAACGCCGACGACGGTATCATAAGCCGCGGGGTAGAGGGGCTCGCCGGCGGGACCGTTATTGCCGACCGCCGCGACGACCAGCAGTCCGCGCGAGGCCACCGTTTCGAGCGCGGCCTCGAGCACGCGGTTCGCCGGGCCGATCAGGCTCATGTTGATGACCCGTACGTGCCGCGTGCCCGCGAGCCAATCGAGCGCCGCGACGAGACTCGCGGTCGTGGCCGCATCGTTGCCCGAGGCGTCGCGGAAGAACACCGACGCCGCCCAGATCTTCGTAGCCGTCGATTTTGCCGGCAACGGTCCCGCCGCGGCGGCCATGATCGAAGCCACGGCGGTGCCGTGGCGGGTCGGCCGCGGGCCTTCGAAGGGCACGAAATCTTTCTGCTCGACGGCGGTATGAGCCAGGGCCGCATGGTTCGCGACCACGGCCGAGTCGATCAGACCGATCCCGAGCGCCGGCAACCGGTGCGTCTCACGCGGCGTCGCGCGCCCGGGCGGCGCGTCACCCGGTATTCTGCCGGAGCTCGCCGCAGTTTGGTTGCCGCCCTCATAGACGTGATTGAAATCGACGAGCGTGCCGGGCGCATCCAACGCGAGCTCCAGCGCGGCTTCGACGATGTCGCGATCCTCGGGCGCATCCACGCGCAGCAACACGCGGTCCAGCGCGCCGAGATCGCGCCGCTCGCGCACGGTGAAGCCCCAGCCCTGAATCGCAGCGACATGCTCGGACGGCACGAGAATCACCCAGACTTCCCGCTCGATCGCGCGCCCAAGCTCGTCGAGCGCCTCGACGAAGGCGCTGGGATCGGTTGACGATGCGTCGTCCGACTCTTCCGGCGTCTGTCCGGCAGTCTCGATGGTTTCTTCGACGCTCTCGCCGAGATCGTCGATTTCGTCCAGAGGCGTTTCCAGGTCGATGTCGATCGTGCCCTCGATCGCCTCTTCGACGCCGGCTTCGATCTGCTCCTGGATCACGTCGGTAACGCCGGATTCGACTTGTTGCTCGATCGTCTCGACGACTCCGGATTCGATCTGCTGCTCGACGGTTTCGGCGACGCCGGCTTCGACCTGCTGCTCGACTTGCTCCTGGATAGCGTCTTCGACGCTTTGGGTGATCTCATCCTCGACTTGCTGGTCGATCTGGTCGTCGAGGAGATCGTCGATCGTCGAGTTGGGCGATTGGCCGCCTGCTTGTTGAACGCAGCCGCAGGCCGCCAGGATCGCGACCAGGAGCCAGCGGGCTCCGGCGGAATCGCTTATGTTAAGTGGCCAGGCGCAATCCTTGCTGCTGTCCATGGCGACATACTGCCCCGTTCAACGGAAGTGTCAATGTGATAACGGTCTGGAAACTGCTTATATTCCTTTCCGGGAATAAGTTCAGGGGGCCATCCGTTGAGTAAGGGTAAGAGGCTGGACGGACACCGATTGCGGGCGGAGCTTCTGGTGGCATTACCGCGAGTGCGGCGATTCGCGCGCGGCTTGACGGGCAACCAGGCCGATGCGGATGACTTGCTGCAATCGACCGTCGAGCGCGTGCTGCAACGCGGCGTACCCGAGGGCGTTGAGTTGCTGAAGTGGATGTTCAAAGTGTGCAGGAACTTACATATTGACGAGATTCGGTCGCGACAGGTGCGAGAGCGCGCTGCGGCCCGTCCGGAGCTTGCCGAGGAATCGGTCGTCAGCGGCGAGGCCGTTGCTATCGGCGAGCTGTCCTTGAGAGAAGTGGAGCGGGCGATGGCACTGTTGTCCGAGGAGCAACGGGCAGTGATATCGCTCGTCGCGGTCGAAGGCTTGAGTTATCGGGAAGCGGCCGAGGTCATGGATATTCCGATTGGAACCGTCATGAGCCGGCTGGCACGAGCGCGCGCAACGCTCGCTGATCTCCTCGTGGACGAGCAGTCGGAAGACTCGGGCACGAAGCTTCTGGAGGCCGGCAATGATTGATCGAAATTCTGGCCTCTCTCACGCCGATGCCGAGGCGCTCTCCGCGTTGATGGACGGCGCCTTGTCGGACGAGGAAGCTCGCAGTCTGCGCGAACGCCTCGCACGGGACCCGGCGCTGGCTGCGCGCCTGGCCGCGTTCGAGCAGGCCGAGGAAAGCGTTCGAGACAGCTATGCCGGCATCGTGGACGAGCCCCTGCCGGCGGCGGTGCTCGATCTCTTGGAGAGCGATGATCACGCGGACAACATCGTCCCGCTGCGCACCAGGCAGCAACTGCGCATCGCTTGGATACCCTCCGCGATCGCCGCCGGTATCGCGCTTGCGGTCGGGCTGACGATCGGCGTGTCTCTCGACACCTCCACCGATGGCCTCGAAGATCTTGATTTCGCCGGCGGCGGCGCGATCGCGCCGGCGAGCGTGCTCCACGAGGTGCTCGAGTCGGTCCCGAGCGGTGAGTCTCGCCGTCTCGGAACGGAGCTCGCGGCGACCCCGCGATTCACGTTCAAAGCGCTCGGCGGCGGCTACTGCAGACAGGTTGGTTTCTCCTCCGCCGGCCGGCGGGCCGAGACGCTCGCGTGCCGGCAGCAAGGCGTTTGGCATGTCGAGGTCGCCGTCTTCGCGGCAGAGGGGTCGCCACCGGCTGCGGGCGAGATCTACAGACCCGCAAGCCGCGCAGCGGCACCCCTCGACGCCGTGGTGGACGCGCTGATCGACGGATCACCGCTCGGCGCCGAGCTCGAAAGCAGAGTCATGGAGTCCGGCTGGGCCGATACTCTCGAGTGATCGCAGTGTGGTGCTTTCCGCCGGATCTTGGGTAAGATGCCAAAGGGGGGTGCCGTGCGGTCCAAGCGAACATTATGCGCCTGACTTGCCGATTCGAGCTGCGAGCCGCTGCCGCGTGTCTCCTGGCTTTGCCCGTCCCGGTGCTCGCGCACCACTCGCAGGCGGAGTACGACCGCAGCCGGACGGTCGAGATCCAGGGAGAAATCGTCGAGGTCTTCTGGCGGAATCCTCACGTCCTCGTAAAAGTGGCCGCAACCGAAAATGGGCGGCGAACGGTCTGGGAGCTCGAGGGCTCGTCGGTGAGCTCGCAACTACGGCGCGGGCTCAGCGGTGACATGCTGCAGGTCGGCGACAGTGTGCGTGTCGCAGGCTACCCGTCGACCAGCCGGCAGAACCACATGATGCTCAACCACCTGCTGTTGCCCAGCGGGGTCGAGCTGCTGCTGCGCACGACCCGGGAGCCTCGTTTCAGCGGCTCGCAAGCCGTCGGCACGGGATCGGCGGCGTTCGACGAGGCGAAGGTAGCCGAGGCGCAAGCTCAGGAGGCGCAAGGCATCTTCCGCGTCTGGACCTGGGGGGATGCGGAGCCCGAGCTCTGGTACTTCAGCGGGCCGGAGCGATTCCCGCTCACCGTGTCGGCGCTCGCGGCGGTCGAAGAATACGACCAGTACGAAGACAACCCCATGATGCAGTGCGTCCCGCCCGGGATGCCGGCGCTGATCGGGAATCCTTACCCGGTCACGTTCGTGCAAGTGGATGACGACATGATCGAGATGCGTTTGGAGGAATTCGACAGCGTTCGCACGATCCATCTGAACGGCGGCCCCGAGGCCGACGTCGAGCCCTCGCCGCTCGGTTACTCCATCGGCCGTTGGGAAGACGAGGATACGCTGGTCGTTGAGACCACGAGGATCGATACCCGCTATTTCAACCGCGTCGGCGTGCCGCTCAGCCCGGACGTGGAGCTCGACGAGCGGTTCACGGTGAACGAGGCGGCGGGCCGTCTCGAGTATGAGCTCGTCGTCACGGATCCGCAGATCTTCACCGAGCCCTGGGTCTGGCGTCCCTATTGGGAATGGGTGCCGGGCGAGGAAATCCGCGCGTATCAGTGTGCGGTCGCCCGCTGAGCGCCAATTCTAGCAGCCGGCCATGCTAGAAAACCCCGAGCGAACGCAATACCAGCCGCGCGCCTAGCGCCAGCGAGATCAGGAACACGGCGGCTCCGAGCGAGTTGGCCAACGTGCCGTTGACATGCTCGCCGAGGATCTTCCGGTCGTTCACGGCATAGAGCAGAAACGCCGCGATGATCGGCAGCAACAAGCCGTTGGCGAACTGTGCGGTCAAGATGATCGTGATCGGCTCTATGCCCGTCATCGCGAAGCCCACTCCGATGATGAGCACGCTCAAGGCGACGGCGCGGAAAACCGTCGCTCTATTCGAGGGATCGGGGCTGAAGACTTCGGTCACGGCATAGGCCGTCGCGAGCGGCGCCGTGAGCGAGCTGCTCAAGCCCGCGGCGAGCAGCCCGGCACCCAGCAGGTACCTCGACAGCGGCCCGAACAACGGCTCGAGCTGAATCGCCATATCCGCGGCGCTGCCGGCGGACAAACCGCGCGTGAACAGGCTTGCCGCCGCCGTCGAGACGATCAGCATGCTGATCAGGCCGCCCAAGCCGATCGAAAGGACAGCGTCCGTTCGAACCGCCGAGAGATCGCCGGCACCCGACCACTTGGCCTTGGCCGCGGACGCATGCAGGAACAGATTGTAGGGCACGACCGTGGTGCCGATCAGCGCAATGACGGTGATGAGGCTTGCGGATGAGACCTTCGGTATCAGCAGGCCGCGCGCGAACGCCGCGAGATCGGGCCGACTGACGACGAACGTGCCGATGAAGGCGACGCCCATGAACAGGACCAGCCCCAGCAACAGCCGTTCGAGCTGCCGGTAGCTGCCGCGCCACAGCGCCAACGCGGCCACGCTCGCGATCGAGAGCACGGACGCGCGGAAGGCTGACGGTGAGCCGATGAGGGCCTCGACTCCGAGCGCGGCGCCGGAGAGATTGCCGGCTTCGTAGGCGGCGTTGCCCGCATAAAGCGCGAGCACGATGAGCAGGTACAGCGGCCATCTCCATGCGGAGCGCGCGAAGCTCGCGCGCAGCGCCTCGCCGAGACCTTTCTGCGCGATCGTGCCGAGTCGCCCCGCCATCTCCTGAAAGACGATCGTCGCGGCAGTCGCGAACAGCAGCGCCCAAATGAGCTCGTAGCCGAAACTCGCACCGGCCAGAGTGCAGACCGTGACCGTGCCCGGGCCGATGAAGGCGGCGGTGACGAGCGCGCCCGGGCCGACGTCTTTGAGCGGCTTCAGTGAGTGCAGCGGTGACAAGCCGTTGCTTCGAGCCCGCTCAATACGCCGAGCAGGTCGTCGGATTGAAGCCCTCGCCGTTCGGCTCGCGGCGGAACTGAACGGTCCTGACCCAGTGATCGCTCAGGTAAACCGGATCGTCGACGAAGGCCTGCACCACCAGGTACTCGGTGCCGTCGTCCATGACGATGAGGTTGTAGTACTCCGTCATGAACGTTGCTTCGCTGAACGGCACGCCGTTCTTTTGCAGATACCCGGGTCGCAGGTTCGTCGTATCGACGTGAAGCGTGCCCTGGCGGTCGGCGGAGGCCGGCGAGGCCAGATCGCGCTGCGGCCCCGAGTACGCCCATTGCGCCGTCGAATGACCTTGCCAGCTCGGCGCTTCCAGTGTCCGCGTATGATCGAAATGAAACAGCCGCGTTTGCGTGCCGGTGTCGATGTCGACTCGCAAGGTCATGTCGTCTTCCCAGCCGATCTGTAAACGGCTCGGCAAGCGCATGATCGCCGGTGCCGCGTAGCCCTTGCAGGCCTCGCCCGCGGCCTCGTCGGCGGCCGGGCTCCAGCTGTCGGCCAGCGCGCGGCCGGCGGCATTCAAAGGCAGGAAGCGGTAGTCGCCCGGCGGCGGAGTGGTCATGCGCTGCACCCACTCCTCGGTGATCAGCGATACCCAGTAACCGGTGATGTTGAACGGCGCGGGGTCTCGGGCGAGCGGTGCGGCCTGCTGGGCAGCGACGCGGCCGCAATGCGCCGCGATCAACGCGGCGGCAGTTGCGAGCACGGCGAGACGTCGAGATGCGGCAGCGTGCTTCATTGCAGAGGTTCTCGGAGGCTTCGATACACCGCCTCGAGAAACATGTCGGCGGTCCAGCCGCTGCTCTCGGCACCGAAGCGGCCTTCGAAGCCCAGGGTCGGGCGCAGAACCCTGATCTGATCCAGGGTCATGCCCGAATCGATTGCGTTTCGCACCTGCTCGCGGATGATCGTCAGCATGTCGCGGTAGTAGCCGACGTCGGCGGAGTCGGCGAGGCGGCCGTGGCCCGGAACGATCAGCGTGCCGCCTTCGCCGTAGGCTTCGGGGATCGCGAGACGCAAGATGGCATTGAGCGCGCGGATCACGCCGTCGATGCTGCCGCCGCTGTTGACGTCGATGACGGGAAAGCTCTCCATCGAGAAGACGTCGCCCGTGCTGATGATGTCGGCGGCACGAAAGTAGACCATCGTGTCGCCGTCGGTGACCGCTGCGGGCACGTGGATGAGCCGGATGCGGTCGCCGTTGAACGCGTTGCCGAGAACGTGCTCGCCGCTCGAGAACGTCTCCGTCGGCAGCCGCTCGAACGGCGCCTCGCCGCTCACGAGCCGGATGAGCACGTTCTCCTGCGCGATCACGGGGGCTGCCGCGCCACCGTTGCGCGGCGCGGCGAGGGCCGCGTTCGCGCCGCTGTGATCGAGCCGGGCGCTGGTGTTGATGACGTAGCGCACCGGCTTGACGGGTGCGTGAGTGTAATTCGGGAAACGCGGGGGCGCGGCGATCGCCGCGTCAGCGTCGAGGACGCCGTCGAGCCGGCCGGCCAACGCGAGACGCTCCTGCAACCGCGAGAGCGCCGCCGCCACCGCATCGCTCGCTTCCGCGGTCCCGGTGTCGACGAGCAATACGCCGTCGGAGCCGACCGAGGCGGTGACGTTTCCGCCGGCGCCGGCCAGCATGTAGACGTTGCCGCGGACCGGCCAGAAATCGAGTTGCGCCGCGCCGCCCGCGCGCGCTTGCTGAGCGCCTGCGGCGTCGCTCCAGGCACCACAAGTGACAGCCAAGCCGAGAGCCGCGAGCGTCGTGTAGTGTCGTCTCATCTCATCTCATCTCATCTCATCTCATCTCATCGCATGTCTCTATGGCTGGACAACGCCGACTGCCGGTGCCTGAGTGCCTGTCTGCCCCTCGGCCAGCACGGCTCGAAACTCGGGATACATGGTCGCCGCGCCGTCGGCGACGATTCGGCGAGGCAAGCCGTAGCCGTCGGCGAAGTTATGGATCTGCTCGTTGGCGCCGGGCGGGTAGCTCGGCACGAGGTCGTCGCTGCCGTTAACCGGCTTGACGAGCGCGCAGGGGTAAGGCTCCAGGCTGCGAGCCGGATCGAGGCGGTACTCGCCGCTGCGCACCAGCGGTTCGGTCAGATACACCGGGTCATTCGCAATGACGACCCAGGTGAGATAGTCCTTGCCGCGAAATCTGCGCCGGATCAAGTACTCCGTAAGCTCGGCGCGGTCGCTTTGCGGAACGCCGTTGCGGCGGTAGTAGCCTTCCTTCAAATGCGTCGTAGTGACTTTGAGCATGTCGCCGATCCACACGCCGGTCGAAAACCCGCCCCAGCTGTGGGCGGCATGACCGGGCGGATGGGGACGACCATCGAGGTAGATGGGCACGCCGCCGGATCGAAGCCACTCGGCTTGGAAGGCCACGAGCTCGCGCGAGCTACCGTCGATGAGCTTCGAGATCCGCAGGGCCGAAGGCCCGAGCTTGATCGACGCGCCGGTTTGCGGCCGGCACTGCCACACGGGCAGCGACTCGATCGCCGGATCCCAAATCTCTGCGCGGCGCAATGCTTCGTCGTTCATGGGCAGGCCGGCGTATTCGCCGATCTGCGGATTCTCGACGTTCGCTTGCGCCGGCACGGCCGTCCACTCGCCGGAGAAATCCATCTGCGCGGCGGCCTGTCCGGTCAAGCACAAGCCGGCGAACAGGGCGAGTAAAGCCCTCGTCAGTCCGCCGAGGCTGCGCGGAAAAAGGACTTCGAGAATGTACCGCTTGGTCAATGGCGTGAGCATTTCCTGGCGCGCCGTCGCCCGGCCGGTTGGACGCCGGAGCAACATAATGCAGCAACTCATTGACAATCCTAGCAGATGTAAAGAACGCGGCAAGGTGGTCTGAGATCGGCGCCCGCAAGGACGTCTTGTCGCCATACAGCGACATGTTGACCCGCCGTATGCGCGGCGGATCATCGGCACAGTCAACCACAAGGGGACATGACATGAGAAAGCTGTTTGTAATGATTTCGATGATGTTCTTTGGGATCGCTGTCGCGCAAGAGATGCCCGCGTTTGAAGACGTGGACGCCAACGGCGACGGCGCGATTAGCGCAGAGGAAGCGGCGGCGGTGGAAGGCTTGGACTTCGCGGCCAAAGACACCGATCAGAGCGGTTCGCTCTCCCGTGAGGAATACGAGGCCGCCTAAGAACTACGTTCGGAGTTTATGAACCTTGGTCCTGAGCACAGGGACGTGCTCTCGACTCGGTGGTTCAATCACTCGGCGGCCGCGTTCGCGAGCCCTGATTCAACGAGCGCTAAGCCGGGTTCCCCGGCCTTCAGATAGCGATCGAACCAATTGAGCATTGCGCCCGCGGTCTGCAGCACCGATTCGCGCGCCCGGTAGCTGTGGCCTTCCAGCGGCAGTAGTAATAGCTCGGCGCGGCCGCCGTTGTAGCGGATCGCGTTGTAGAACTGCTGTGACTGAATCGGCTGCGTGCCGGCATTGCGATCTTGCAAGCCGTGCACGAGCAACAGCGGCGCTTCGATCCGATTCGAGAACAATAGCGGCGACATCGCCAGATACATCTCCGGGGCGTCCCAGAGGCTGCGTCTCTCGGTTTGGAAACCGAAAGGCGTCAGCGTGCGATTGTAGGCGCCGCTCATCGCGACGCCGGCGTTGAACAAGCGCGAGTGGGCGAGCAGGTTGGCGACCATGAAAGCGCCGTAGCTGTGGCCGGCGATGCCGGCGTTGCTAGGATCGATGAAGCCCGTCGCCGCCGCGGCATCCAGAGCCGCGCGCGCGTTGTCGACGATCTGCTCGATGAAAGTGTCGTTCGCCTCGCCCGGGTTGCCGATGATCGGCATCGACACCTCGTCCATGACGCCGTAGCCCCGCAGCAGGAAGAACAATCGGAAAGCGCGGCGGAAATCCAGGAAACGTTCCGCGGACTCGCCGATCACCGAGCTGGTCTCGCTGCCAAACTCTCGTGGATAGGCCCACATGACCACCGGCAACGGCTTGCTGGGGCTCGCGTTCGCGGGTAGGTAGAGCGTAGACGAGAGCTCGCGGCCGTCGGGACGCAGGTAGCGCAGCGAAATCCGCCGCGCTGCATTCAGACCCGGCGCCGGGTGCGCGTAGTTCGTGAGCATCTCCTCGGTGCCGAGGGAAGTGTCGTGGAGGATGTAGTTGGGCGGCTCGTCGGCGTTTTCGCGCTGAGTCAGCAGCAGGCTGCCGTCGCGGGAGAGCACCTCGATGATGGGCTCGTAGTGTGAAATCGCGGATTGCCAGAGCCGCTGTCTCTGCCTTGTCGTGAGATCCAAGAAATCGAGGAAGTACCGCACGCCGTCGTCGGCTTGCGCTTGGCCGTGCAGAAAAATGCCATTTTCGTGCATGCGCACTACGGATTTTCCGTAAGCATTGACGGTGTTGACCGGCGCGCCGAATGCCGAATAGCGTGCATCGATGCTCTCGCTGGCGAGCAATTGCGGCGGCGCTTGGCTGTCGTCGCCGCCCATGAGCCAGACGCGTGTCATGCGCGTCGCAGGGTCATGGTCGCGGACGATCGTGGCGGAAGACTCTGGCAACCAGGCAAGACCGGAAAAGCGATTCTCGAGCTGGAACAGCTCGACCGGGGCTGCGGCAAACGGCGCCGTCTGCGTGACGATGCGGTCCCTGCCGCCGATGTCTTCCGCCCAAACCAGCGTTGCCGGCCTGGAGGCGTGCCACTGGAGCGCACGCGGCGAAACCGCCGCGCTCTGCGTGTCGAACGTGCGAACGACTCTGCCGGTGGTATCCCAAACCTCCAGCGCTCGCCGCGGCGGGCTACCGTCCGGCAGTTGCGGATAAGGCGTCGCGAGCCGCTCCACAAGCAGAAACGCACCGCCCGGCGCGGACTCGACCGACTCGAAAGCGACCGGAGGTCCGATGCTACGGCGGCCACCGGAGAGCACGTCGACCATCTCGAGCTGCGCTTCCAGAACCTGCGCGATCAGGCCTTGGCCCAGCCGCTGGGGCTGAGCAAGCAGCGACGGCGGCACGCCGCGCTGAGCGTAAGCTGACAGCAGCAGCGGATCCGTCGCGCGGCGTTCCCGCGGCACCGTGCGGCAAAGCATGCGCTGTCCGTCCGACATCCAGGTGCAGGGCAGGCCGGTAGCCGCATTGAGCACCGGACCGAACAGCTTGCGGGCGCGGCGCTCGCTCGGTTCCCCGATCCAAAGCTCGATGCCGGTCGGCCGCGTCACCGTGAACGCGAAGCGGGAGCCGTCCGGCGACCAGCGCGGGAAGCCCAGGGTGACGTCGGGCGGCAACGGTATCCTCACGATCTCGTTCGTCACGAGATCGATTTGCGTCAAGCCGAAGTAACTCAGCGGCGCGTGCGGACCGTAGGTTTCCGGATTGACGCGCAAGTGAGCGATCTCGACAATGGGTTCGGCGAGATTGCGCATCGGCAGCAGCCCGTGCTCGTGTACGAGCAGCGCGTAGCGGTGCATCGGCGACACGGCGATCGCCGGCAGCGGTGGTGCTTCGAGCAGGTCGATCACGGCTTTGCTGAGCCGGGCATCGGCGTCGAACCCGGGCTCGACGCCCTGCGGGGTTGCGGCCAGTGGCGCGAGCAACAAGCCGAGCAAACAGAACAGCTGAGGCGCGCGCAGCAACCTGCCCGCGCCCTTACGGTCTGCCTCGAATGCGTGGAAGTTCATCCTTGCCATCGCCAGCTAGCTTGCCCCGGTCTTCGAGTTATTACCGTGCTGTCCGTCAAGAGATGAGCAGCAAATCCCGGCCGGGCACGCGCCCGGACACAAGCCTCGGCCTCCGCCAAAGGGCCGCCGATCTCCGACAATATGTGAAGTTACACCAATAATACGCTGATTTCTATACGACTCCTTGCAGGCGGGTTCCCGTTCGTCGCGATACGAGGACAATAGTCTCCCACGCTCCGCCGGCCTGAGAGAGAACGAGTTACCGGGCGACCTCGGTGAAGCGGGAGGGCCGATCGCGCTCATGCGGCGGATCGGCTGGATTCAGGGGAATTCGATCGAAAGCGCGGTAGTCAAATGGCCGCGGCAATAGCGGAACGGATTCGCTCCGGCTTGACGATCAGCAAATCGCACGGTAGCCGATCGAGCACTCTTTCCGCCGTGCTGCCGATGAAGATGCGGCCCAAAGCGCGTCGCGAAACTGCACCCATGACGATGATGCCGATAGCTTCCTTGGCGGTAAACTGGACGAGTTGTTCGTGAGCTACGCCTTCCAAGAGATGAGCGTTGGCCGCGGGCACCGGGCGTGTGCTCAGAAACCCGAAGAACGCTCTACTGTGCTCTTGCGCTACGGCTTCCGAAATTTTGCCCACCGGAGGGGCTTCCAAACCCACGGGCTCGGCTCTTACGGCGAATGTATGAACGACGTGCAGTTCCCCGCCCGTCGCGTCTGCCAATGTTTTGGCCATGCGGAAGATTGCGTCATCGAGCTCGGCCGGCTTGTCATGCTCGTGCCTCGGGTCGATCGCCGCGCATATCTTGCGTGACACGAAATCCGGGTCGAGCTTGACCAGCAGCAAAGGGGCCGGGCATTGGCGTATGAGACTCCAGTCGGTATTCGATAGGATCGTTCGCCTGAGCACGTTGTGATGGTGAGTATCCTTGACAACCATCCAAGGTCTACTCGCCAAGACCTTGCGCAGGATGCCCTCATCGAGGGGATGATCCCACACCACGTCTACGCTGACGTTGAGACCACGCTCGCGTAGCGGGGCCGCGAGATCCTCGGCTAGCTTCTCCAGAATCGACATCAGCTGCTCGCGCGCCGGCTTGTCGATCCACAACGTAGAGATTCGCCCCGCGGCGATGTCCGGATCGTAATAGCAAATGAAGAGCTCGAGATCGAAGGAGAGGCTCTCGGCCAAATCTGCGGCACGGTCGACCGCCGGCTGCTTGGCGCCGGTCGGGTCGATGACTACCAGGATTTTCTCGTCTGCCATTGATCTATCCAATTGGGAATAAACGCCCAGCCTTCATAATTGAAGCATGATTGCCAGCAGCCCCGCGGCGGTCACGGCCAAGGTATACGGAAAAGCCATGACCACCATGCGGCCGTAAGAGAGCTGAATCAGCGGCGCCAGGCTCGACGTCAGCAGGAAAAGGAAGGCCGCTTGGCCGTTCGGTGTCGCAATGCTGGGAAGATTGGTCCCGGTATTGATGGCGACAACCAAACGATCGAACTGAGCTCGATCGATGATTCCCGAGCCCAAGGCTGTGCTCATCTCGCTCATGTAGACGGTGGCCACGAAAACGTTATCGCTGATCATCGAGAGCGCGCCGTTCACGAGGAAGAATATCGCCGGCTGACTCTCGGTAGAGAACTCCAGCACCCAGCCTGTGATCGGTTGAAACAGGTGCTGCTCGTGAATGACGGCCACGATCACAAAGAAGACCACCAACAGAGCGGTAAACGGAAGCGCTTCTTCGAACGCCCGGCCGAGGCGACGCTCATCCGTGATGCCCGTGAATGCCGTAGCGAGCACGATCACGGCCAAGCCGATGATTCCGACCGCAGCGAGCTGGAACGCCAAGCCAATGACAAGGAAGGCTAAGACCAAGGCTTGCACGACAAGGTGGCCTGCCGCGCGAGGCGATTGACTCTCGCTCTGCGCGCGATCGAAATCGATCAAGGTCGATCTCACCGTTTCCGGAATCGGCGCGCCGTAGCCGAACCAGCCTAATCGCTCGAGCAGCGCGCAGGTCGCGAGCCCGACTACGAGCACCGGCATCGAAATCGGAGCCATTCGCATGAAGAATTCTTGAAACTCCCATCCGGCGATCGTCGCGATCAACAGATTCTGGGGTTCACCGACTACCGTGGTGACGCCGCCCAGCGCCGTCCCGATGACTGAGTGCATAACGAGACTTCGCAAAAACGCGCGAAATCGAACCATATCGTCTTTGCGGTTGTCGCTGCCGTGAAAGTCCGCTTCGGCGACCTTTTGGTATACGGAATAAAGTCCGGCCATCACCCCTATGACCACCGCCGTCACGGTCAGGGCGTCGAGAAACGCCGACAGCACGGCGGCGACCGCGCACATCATGACGGCGAGCAGTGTTTTCGATTGAACCCGGACGAGAATCTTCGTAAAGATGAAAAGCAGAAGATCCTTGAGGAAAAAAACTCCGGCGACCATGAATATCAGCAGCAGTATGACCTCGAAATTGCTTTCGACCTCATGCACGACGGCGTTCGGCGAGGTCATCCCGATGACGACGGCCTCGAACGCCAACAGGCCGCCCGGTTGCAGGGGATAGCACTGGAGCGCCATCGCCAGCGTGAAAATGAACTGCAGCAGGATCAGCCATCCCGTGACGAACGGCCCGACGATGAACAGCAGAACCGGGTTCACGACCAGGAAGCCCGCGATGGTCAGCTTGTACCAGTCGGGCGATGCTCCGAGA
>DASWKF010000102.1:0-1998 GCA_036396795.1 Gammaproteobacteria bacterium
CGCGAAGTTTGTCGGGCAACCCCCCGCCGAGATCGTGATGGGCAAGGGCAGCGGCATCGATTCGATCAAGGCCTGGCTCGCGGATATGGGCATCGAGGCGAGCGATGAAGACGCCCTCAAGATGACGGCCGCGGTGAAGGCGTACTCCCTGAAGAACAAGCGGCTGCTCACCGAAACGGAGTTCCGCAAGATCGCGGAGGACGTCAAAGGCCGACGCGCGGCGGCGTAACGCTTAGGGCGAGGTCCGCCGGTCGGGAGCGGGCCCGTGATAGTGAGGCGTCCCGAAGATGAACTGCCGTTCGTGGTGAGCCCTTCGACGTTGCTCAGGACAGGCCTGTCGAACCATGAACGGCTTTGATTCAGTTCGGTCTTCGACAAGCTCAGACCGAACGGAATTGTGTAAGCTACTTACAGGACGCCACATTAGGATATCGCGACGATAGCCGCCATGCTGCTGTTCCGGGAACTCAATCGCGGCAAGTGCAAGACCTATCTCGTCGCCTGCGCGCGCACCCGCAAGGCGCTCCTCATCGATCCCGTGCGCGACCACATCAGCCGCTATTTGGCTTTCCTCGCCTACCATCGGTTGACGCTCGATGCGGTCGTCGACACCCATACCCACGCCGACCACCCGACCGCCTCCTTCCAGTTGCGCGACCTGGTGGACGCGCGCCTCATCATGCACCGGCGCGCGCCGGCGCCCGGGGTGACGCACCACGTAGAGGACGGCGACACGATCGAGGTCGGCGATGCGCGAATCGGCGTGCTCTATACCCCGGGGCACACGCCGGACAGCATCAGCCTCTACACGGATGGCCGCGTTTTCACCGGCGACGTGCTGCTGATCGCGGGGACCGGGCGTGCGGACTTCGCGGGCGGCGACGCCGGAAGCCAGTACGATTCCATCACGAAGAAGCTGTTCGTGCTGCCGGATCAGACGCTGGTCTTCCCGGCGCACGACTACCGCGGCAACCTGAGCTCCACCATCGGGCAGGAGAAGCAGCACAATCCGCGCATCGCCGGCCGCAGCCGGGCGCAGTACGTCGAGCTGATGGCGAGCCTTAAGTTTCCGATGCCCGAGAAGATCCAGGAGGTGCTGCAGCCCAACCAGAGCGCCATCGACGACGACAAGACGAAGTTCCCTGACCTCGCCGAGCTGAATCGCGTGCGGCAGCTCGCCGCCGACGAGGTGAGCGCCATGCTCGGGCAGCCCGATCCGCCGCTCGTGCTCGACGTGCGCGAGCCGACCGAGTATCACGGCCCCCTTGGCCATATCGCCGGCAGCGCCCTCATTCCCCTGCGCGAGCTGGCGGCGCGCGCTTCCGAGCTCGAGGCTCACCGCGAGCGACCGATCGTCGCGGTCTGCCGCTCAGGCGTGCGCAGCACGACCGCCGCAGCCATCCTCGTGGGCATGGGCTTCGAGCACGTCTATAATCTCAAGGACGGGATGGTGGACTGGAACGACCGCAAGCTCCCGGTTGAGGGCTAAGGAGATGGACATGACGTCTGCAACCAGGCCGGTGGTGAGGATTGCCCCCAATAACCCCGTGTTCGATCTGCCGGTGATTGTCGGCATCGAGGAGCGCCTGTTCGAGCGGGCGGGGCTCGATGTCAGCTTCTCCGCGACCTACGCGGATCGCGAGCGGGACAGCGCGGAAAAGCCGGTTTTGTCGCGGTTGAAAGAGCAGCTCTTCGAGTGCGGCTCGGCCGACAGCTACAACGTGTGCGAGTGGGCGAGCATCGACCGGCTCGAGCGTGGCAAGCGCGGTGGCAACATCGCGGCCTTGCGCGCCGCGGTCGCCGCGCAGGCGATCCTGACGTTTGACGACGCTTTGCAGACGCCGCGCGACATGTCCGATGTGCCGGTCGTGGTGCAGGAGCTGACCGGCTCGCACTACACGACGCTGCAGATGCTGGAGAGCGCGGTGGGGCGCGAGCACGTCAACATCGTGAACGGCGGCCTGCCGCAAATGCGCTGGGCGGGGCTCAAGAACGGCA
>DASWKF010000103.1:0-77297 GCA_036396795.1 Gammaproteobacteria bacterium
CGGGAAGGCCGATCGGCTGCTCCTTCGGCGTTCGTCGCCTCTGTACTTCTTGACGAAGGAGGGTCCGATCAACCCCTAACACGATGTACTACAAAATGTATCCAAAAGTCGCGATTGGGGGGCGGTTCCGCCGCATCTGACTGGATGGGCAAACTTGGCAGAAGCGAATCCGATCAATGTTGGGATACGAAAGAAAAGCGTTCCGAAGCCGAGTATGGAGAAGAATTTGCTCTCTCGAACTGGCGCCTTTAATTCTTTTTACATTCAGCCAGTTACGGAGGTTACTTATTTAGTAACATGAAGAATTGGAGCGGGAAACGAGGCTCGAACTCGCGACCTCAACCTTGGCAAGGTTGCGCTCTACCAACTGAGCTATTCCCGCGTCGCAAGGCTGGGATTTTAGTTCAGACCGATCAGCGGGTACAGCCCGGCCGGTCGCCCCTGAGCACTAGGCCTGCCCCCGCATGATCGGCCATGCCGCCTTGAGGTAGTCGAGCATCGACCATAGCGTCAAGCCGGCGGCGACGATCAATAGCGCCAGGCCGATGTCGTAGATCGGCAGGCCGAAGGTCGTCCGCTCGAAGAGCATGAAGCCGATGCCGAAAATCTGAAGGGTCGTCTTCCATTTCGCAAAATAGGTCACCGACACGTGCGCGCGGGCGCCGAGCCCCGACATCCACTCCCGCAGGGCGGATACCGTGATCTCGCGGCCGATGATGACGGCTGCCGTGAAGGTGATCGTCAGGGTCGGGCTGCTCTGCACCAGCATGATCAAGGCGGTCGACACGATGAGCTTGTCGGCTACAGGGTCCAGAAATGCCCCGAAATTGGAGGTCTGGTCAAAACGCCGCGCGAGATAGCCGTCGAGCCAATCCGTGACCCCGGCCAGGCCGAACAGCAATCCCGCAGCCGGTCGCGCCCAGGGAAACGGCAGATAAAACACGAGCACCACCAGTGGCACGGCGAGGATCCGAAATCCGGTCAAGGCGTTGGGGACGTTGAACACCATGCTTCAGTCCGCGTGCAGATGCTCGTAGACGGCTTGAGCGAGCTGCCGCGAGATGCCGGGCACGCCGCTGAGCTCCTCGATTCCAGCGCGGCTCACGGCCTGTAGGCCGCCGAACTGACGCAGCAATGCCCGCCGGCGTTTGGGGCCGAGCCCGGGAATGCCGTCCAACGGCGACGCTTCCTTCTTGTTCTTGCGCCGCGAGCGGTGGCCGGTGATCGCAAAGCGATGCGCCTCGTCGCGCAGACGCTGGATCAGCAGCAGTGCCGGCGAGTCGGCCGCGAGGCGCAGCGGCTCACGGCGGTCGAGCAGATACAGGCGCTCCGCGCCTGGCCGGCGGCTTCTCCCCTTTGCGACTCCGATCAATTTCACGCCCTCGAGTTGATATTCCGCCAACACCTTCGCCGCGGCGTTGAGCTGTCCCCTGCCCCCGTCGATGAAGATGATATCCGGCAGCGGTACCTTGCCCTTGCGCACGCGCGCGTACCGGCGCCGCAGCGCTTGAGCCATCGCGCCGTAATCATCCCCCGCGGCAATGTTGGAGATATTGAAGCGCCGGTAGTCGGATTTCAACGGCCCGTCGGTGCCGAAGACGACGCAAGACGCGCTCGTCGCTTCGCCGGCCGTGTGACTGATGTCGAAGCATTCGAGCCGCGCCGGCACCTCGTCGAGGCCCAAGACCGTCGCCAGCTCCTCGAGCTGCCGCTGCGTAGTGGCGCTCGCGTTGAGACGCAGCGCGGCTGCGTGCTCGGCATTCGCGACGGTCATGCCGAGCCAGCGGGCGCGATCGCCGCGAGCGCGGTGCTTGAGCTCGACGCGGCGGCCGGCCTCCTTGGTCAGCATCTCGGCGAGCACGGTGGCGTCCTCGATGGCCTCGCTGACGAGAATCTCCTGCGGCGCGACGCGGCGTCCATAATACTGCAGGACGAAGGCGCGCACGACTTCGGCAGCGCTCGAGTCGGCGTGCACGCGCGGAAAGTAGTTGCGGCTACCGAGCAGTCGTCCGGCTCGGAAGAACATCACCGAGACGCAATGCACGCCGTGCGACTCGAAGTAACCGATGACGTCGAGGTCGCCGCCCGAGCGAATCACGAGCTGCTCGGATTCCATCGCTTTGAGCTTGGCGAGCTGGTCGCGATAGCGGGCGGCCTGCTCGTAGTCGAGCGTGGCGGCCGCCGCATCCATGCGCTCGGCCAGCCGCTCGGTGACGAGCTGGTTGCGCCCGGTCAGAAACAGCGTCGCGGATTCGAGGTCGCGACGGTAGTCGTCCTCGGAGATCAACCCGACGCACGGCGCCGAGCAGCGCCTGATCTGATACTGCAAACAGGGCCGGCTGCGATTTGCGAAGTAGCTGTCCTCGCACAGCCGCAACCGAAACAGCTTCTGCAGCTGACTCAAGGTCTCGCGCACGGCTCCGGCGCTCGGATAGGGCCCGAACAGCCGGCCGGTTTTCTTGCGCGGCCCGCGGTAGAAGGACAACCGCGGGTAGTCTTGGTCGCTGCTCACGTGAATGAAGGGATAACTCTTGTCGTCCCTGAGAAGTACGTTGAATCGCGGCCTATGCTCCTTGATGAGGTTGTATTCGAGAATCAGCGCTTCGACCTCCGTGCGCGTCACCGTCACGCGGATGTCCTCGATGAGGCCGACCATCGCCATGGTCTTGGCATCCTGCGCCCGGCCCTGAAAATAGCTCGAGACCCGGCGCTTCAAGTCCTTGGCTTTGCCGACGTAGATCACGCTGCCCCGGACATCGAGCATCTCGTAGGTCCCCGGTCGATGCGTCAAGTGCCGCGTCAGGCTTTCGGGCCCGCAAACGGGCTTCTTAGATTCTATCTCATGTACTGCGTTCATATAGCTGAAAACGCAAGTGTTTTTGCCACACAGACGGCGTCGTAGAACATCCGCTCGGTGAGGCGTCCGGTCTGGGTGTTGTAGCGGCTGCAATGATAAGAGTCGACCAGCCAGCGGCCGTCCGCGAGCGCGTGCTGGGCGCCGTGACTGAACGGGTGATCGGCCGGGCGCAGCCTCAGCGCCTTGAGCACGGCGCCGTGTGCCACCGTTCCCAGCGCCAGAATCGCCGCGCCCGAGGGCAGCGCAGCCAGCTCCGCGACGAGATAACGGTTGCAGGTGTTCACTTCGGCGGTCGTCGGCTTATTCTGCGGTGGCAGACATTTTACGGCGTTCGTGATGCGGCAGCCCAGGAGCTCGAGATCGTCGCCGGCGTGCGCGGATTCCGCCGCGCTCGCGAGCCCGAGCTCATGGAGCGTGCGGTAAAGCAAGAGCCCCGCGAAGTCCCCCGTGAACGGCCTGCCCGAGGCGTTGGCACCGTGGCGGCCGGGCGCGAGCCCGACGATGAGCAGCCTTGGGAGCTCGTCGCCGAAAGCCGGCACCGGCCGGTTCCAGTAGCCGGGGTGGAGCTGCCTGAGCTCGGCGAGGAAAGCGCTCAAGCGCGCGCAACGCGTGCAGTTGAGATCGAAGCGCGTCAACGTCCCCGTCTGTGTCGCCGTTGCGGTTCAGTCGCCGTTGCGCGCGTATCCTGCGATCAGCATCGCGATCTCCATCGCCTGATCGTAGTTGAGCCGCGGATCCACCTGGGTCTTGTAGGCACGGGCGAGATCGGCCTCCGTGAGGCCGGTCGAGCCGCCGACGCACTCGGTGACGTTGTCGCCCGTAAGCTCCAGATGCACGCCGCCGAGGTAGCTGCCGGCTTGGCGATGAATGCGAAACGCCGCCTTGAGCTCGACGAGTATGTTGTCGAAGCGCCGGGTCTTGTAGCCGTCGGCCGTCGACTCGGTGTTGCCGTGCATCGGGTCGCATACCCAGAGGACTTGCGATCCGGTCGCCCTGACCGCCCGAATGACGCGCGGAAGATGCTCCTCGATGTGCTTGGCGCCGAAACGCGTGATCAAGGTCAAGCGGCCCGGCTCGTTGTGCGGATTCAAGACATGGATCAGCGCTTGAAGCTGCTCGTCGCTGACACCCGTGCCGACCTTCACGCTGATGGGGTTGTTGATGCCGCGGAAGTATTCGATGTGGGCGCCGCTCAAATCGATGGTGCGCATGCCGATCCACGGATAGTGCGTGGTCAAGTTGTACCAGCGCTGCCGGTGCGGCAGGAAGCGCGTCTGCGCCTGCTCGTACGGCAGATGCAGGCCTTCGTGCGAAGAATAGAACTCCACGCGGTGCGAGTGCATCGCGTCTCCGGTCACCGATTCGAAGAATTCCAGCGAGTCCGATACCGACTGCACGATCCTCCGGTACTCCTCGACCATCGGCGACCGGCTCATGAACTTGAGATCCCAGTTCTCCGGATGGTGAAGGTCTGCAAAACCGCCGTCGACGAGCGAGCGGATGAAGTTCAGCGTCAACGCCGCGCGCTCGTAACCGCGCAGCATCAATTCGGGATCCGGCTCGCGGTCCGCCGCCGTGAACGGCAGGCGGTTGACCAAGTCGCCGCGGTAGCTCGGCAGCGACTGGCCGTCGCGGGTTTCGAGGTCAGCGCTGCGCGGCTTGGCGTATTGGCCGGCCATGCGGCCGACGCGAATCACGGGCTTGCGCAGACCCATGACCAGCACCAGCGACATCTGCAGCAGAATCTTGAGCTTCTGCACGACGATCTCCGAGGAGCACTCCTCGAAGCTCTCGGCGCAGTCGCCGCCCTGAAGCAGGAAGGCCTCGCCGCGCTGCGCCTTGGCAAGGTGGTCCTTGAGGACCTCGATCTCCCAAGTCGTCACCAGCGGCGGCAGCCGGCTCAAATGCGCGATGCTGGCCTCGAGCCTGGTCTGATCTCGATACAGCGGCTGCTGCGCGGCTTGTCGTCCCTGCCAGCTTGCGGGATGCCAGTCGCTCATGGGGTTCCTCTGCGTCATAGGGCCGCGACTATACACGCCCAGTCGGGCAGCGTAAAAACCGCGGGCCGCGTGAATGGGGCTGCGAGCCGCAAGCCTGCTATGATGCGGCAATGTTGCCCCGGTCAGCCAGCACCAGATGGGCCCTCGCGGCTGCGACGCTCGGCCTCGGCTGCACGCTGTGGCTGAACGCCCAGGAGCCCGAGCAAACCGAGGGCGAGGCTCCCGGCGAGACCAGGGGCTTGGCGACGCTGCTGGCCGTGCAAGGTGCGATCGGGCCCGCGACGGCGGACTTCCTCGTGCGGGGCATCGAGCAGGCGCGGGATCGCAACGCCGAGCTCGTCGTCATCGAGATGGACACGCCGGGCGGCTTGGACAGCGCCATGCGCGACATCATCCGCGCGATTCTCGATTCCAGCGTGCCGGTAGTTACCTACGTCTCGCCGCAAGGCGCGCGCGCCGCGAGCGCCGGCACCTACATTCTCTATGCGAGCCACGTTGCCGCGATGGCGCCCGCCACCAATCTCGGCGCCGCAACGCCCGTGGCCATCGGCTCGCCCGGCGGCGCGCCCACGCCGAGCCCGTCCGAATCCGACGACGCCGCGGAGCCCGGAAACGCGGATGCCGAGACCGACGAGGCCGCGGAACCCGCGGCTGAGGATGCCGAGCCTGCGGAGACGGAGGCGCCCGAGCCCGGCACGGCCATGGAGCGCAAGGCGATCAACGACGCGGTCGCCTACATTCGCAGTCTCGCCGAGCATCGCGGCAGAAACGCCGACTGGGCCGAGCGTGCCGTGCGCGCCGCCGAGAGTCTGAGCGCCCGTCAAGCGCTGAACGCGAACGTCATCGATATCGTCGCCGACGATCTCGACGATCTCCTGGAGCAGCTCGACGGCCGGCAGGTCGATCTCGGCGGCCGCCAAGTGACGCTCGAGACCTCCGGCCTGCTGTTGGAGCGCATCGAGCCCGACTGGCGCACGCAGCTGCTCCAGGTCATCAGCAATCCGACCGTCGCCTACATGCTCATGCTGCTCGGGATCTACGGCCTGATCTTCGAAGGCTACAACCCCGGCGCCATCGTGCCCGGCGTCGTCGGCGCGATCTCGCTGTTGCTGGCGCTGTTCGCATTTCAGGTGCTGCCGGTCAACTACGCGGGCCTGGCGCTGATCGCGCTCGGCGTCATCCTCATGATCGCGGAATTCCTCGTGCCGAGCTTCGGGGCGCTCGGTATGGGCGGTATCGCGGCGTTCGTTTTCGGCTCGGTGATCCTCATGGACTCCGACGTACCAGGCTTCGGCGTTTCCATCCCGTTGATCGCGACGATCGCTTCCGCTGGCGCCTTGACACTGCTCGGCATCGTCTGGCTGGCGATGCAATCCCGCGTCCGCCCTGTGGTCAGCGGCGTCGAGGAAATGACGCACGCGACCGCGAAAGCCCTCGATGATTTTGCCGCTGAAGGTGCGGTCTGGGCGCACGGCGAGCGCTGGAAAGCGCGCACGAGCGCGCCCGTGAGCAAGGGCCAGCTACTCAAGATAACCAGAGTCGACGGATTGGTGCTATACGTCGAGCCCGCCGACACATAAAAACACCAGGAGACGCCATGTTTTTCGAACTTCCCATTCTGCTCATCGCCGCCGCTGCCTTGTTCGTGTTCAGCGCCATCAAGATTCTCAGCGAGTACGAGCGCGGTGTGATCTTTCTCCTCGGGCGCTTTTGGAAGGTCAAAGGCCCCGGACTGATCATCGTCATTCCCGGCGTCCAGCGGATGGTCCGGGTGGATCTTCGCACCATCGTCATGGATGTGCCGACGCAAGACGTGATCTCCCGGGACAACGTCTCGGTCAAGGTCAGCGCGGTGATCTATTTCCGCGTGATGGATCCCGAGAAGGCGATCATTCAGGTCGAGAACCGTGTCGAGGCCACGAGTCAGCTCGCCCAGACTACGCTGCGCTCGGTGCTCGGTCAGCACGAGCTCGACGACATGCTGGCGGAGCGCGAGACGCTCAATGCGGACATCCAGGCGATCCTCGACCAGACGACCGAGACCTGGGGTATCAAGGTCACCAACGTCGAGATCAAGCACGTCGATCTAAACGAGACCATGGTCCGCGCGATCGCCGCCCAGGCCGAGGCCGAGCGCTCCCGCCGGGCCAAGGTCATCCATGCCGAGGGCGAGTTTCAGGCTTCACAGCGGCTCGCCGAGGCGGCCAAGATCCTGGCGGCCCATCCGCAGGCGATGCAGCTGCGCTACATGCAGACCCTCACGGAGATCGCCAACGAGAAGAACAGCACCACGATCCTGTTCCCATTACCGATGGATTTGATCAAGCCGTTTCTGGACAAGGTCGACGGCACCTAGACCGGCCGGATGCGTATATAAATCAATATATTTATTAGAATCCTACAATAATTTCCTAGAATAAATCTCAGGTACTGTCGCGATTCGATTTTGAGGCAAGCTCCGTGGCGGGCCCGCTGCCGACCCGCCCGAGCCGAATCGTCACTCGGGCGCCTCCGAGCGTCGAGCGACCGACGTCGAGCCGTCCCTGATAGAGCTCTACGATCTCCCGAACGACCGCAAGCCCGATACCCTGGCCCGGGACCGACTCGTCGGCGCGCGTGCCTCTTTGCATCAGGCCCTCGACCTGTGCCTCGCTCACGCCGCTGCCGCCGTCCTCGACCACCAATGTCAGGCCGCCTGCGACGTTGCGTGCCGTCACGCGCACCTCGCGGCGGCCGAACTTGTAGGCATTCTCCATGATGTTGCCGGCAACCTCGGTGAAATCGCCTGGATCTCCCATAAAAATCGTTCCGGGAGGAGCGTCGATGGTGGTAGCGATGCCTTTGTCACGGTACACCTTGTCGAGGGTCAACTTCAGGTCGTCGAGAATCGCTGCGATCTTGACGGGCTCGAGCCCGAGGCCCGTGGCACCGGACGCGCGTGCGCGTCTGAGCTGGTAGGTGACACGTTTCTCCATGCGGTCCACGGCCTGGACCAGCTCGTCGCGGGACTCGATCAGGGGAATGCCGGCGCCGAGCAGGCTCCGCATCACCGCCAACGGCGTTTTGAGACTGTGAGCCAGATCGTCGAGCGTGTTGCGATAGCGGGATTGGCGGCGCCGCTCGGTGGCGATCAATGCATTGAGGTTCCGAGCCAGGCCCTGCAACTCGGACGGATAGCGGCCGCTGAGCTCCGGGCGGCGGCCAGCCTCGATCTCACCGACTTGGGCTTCGAGCATGCCGACGGGCTTAAGCACGCGGCGCAAGAGGCCGGCGATCACGACGAGCATCGCGATGGTCATGCCCGCGAACCAGCCGATCAAGTTGAGCCGAAAGGCGCGCTGGCGCTGTTCGTACGGCTCCAGAGACACCGCCGTTCCGAGCGCGAAGGTCGCTAGCTTGCCGTCGGCGATCTCCCAGCTGATGCCCGTCAGCAAGCCGCGCCCGGGCGGCAGCCCCAGCAAGTCGATAGCGACGTAGCGCCGCTCGCCCGGCGCGGGCAAGGGGCCGGGATCGATTTCGTGGTCGAGCAGCGACGGCGACTGCCAGATGCGCTCTCCGCGGCTGTTCCAAAGTGCCGCATACACCCCCGACTCGGCGACGTAGAACTGCGGGTCGGCGGCCTCCTCGGGCAATGTCAGGCCGAGCACGGGATCGGGCTCGGCAAGCGCGATCAGGCCTAAGATCTGCGCATTGAGCAGCTCATCGAGCGCCCTCTCGGTGTTGCGTTGAAAGGTGACGTCGAGCGCGGCGATGGTGATCCCGAACAAGACCACGAGCACGACGCTGACCCCGAGGAGCACGCGCGCCCTCAGGGATTCGAGCCAATGCGGGGCGTTCGACTCCATGAGCTGCCGCCGGGCGCCGCCGCGAGGCTCGGCGCCTATCCCACCTGCTCGGACGAGCTCTCGCCCTGCCCCCTCGGCAGGCTCATACGGTAGCCGCGCCCTCGCAGCGTTTCAATCGGCTGATGGCGGCCCTCGGGGTCGAGCTTCTTACGCAGCCGGCCTATGAAGACTTCGATGACGTTGCTGTCGCGCTCGAAATCCTGGTCGTAGAGCGCCTCGGTGATCTGCGTCTTTGAGACGACCTCGCCGGCGTGCAGCATCAGGTATTCGAGCAGACGATATTCGAAGCTCGTGAGGCTCAGCGGCTCGCCGTCGACGGTCACCTCTTGCGAGCGTGTGTCGAGCCGCAGGTGCCCACAAACGAGCTCGGATTGCGCCCAACCGCCGGCGCGCCGCAAAAGCGCGTCGACGCGCGCAAGCAATTCCTCGACATGCACTGGCTTGACGACGTAGTCGTCGGCGCCGAACTTGAGCGCCTCGACCTTGTCCTGCCAGCGGTCGCGTGCCGTCAGCACCAGCACCGGATAGACCTTGCCGGCGCTCCTGAGCTGCTTGATGATCTCCACGCCCGAAAGGGTGGGCAGTCCCAGATCGATGATCGCGAGATCCAGAGGGTATTCGGTCGCGTAATACAGCCCCTCGCGCCCGTCCTCGGCGCGGTCGACGGCGTAGCCGGCCTGCTCGAGCTGGGCCGCCAGCGAACGGTTCAAAACCTGGTCGTCTTCGACTAGCAGCAGGCGCATCTCACCGGTTCCGCAAAGCGTTTGCGCGTTAGAGGAAGGCCCCGGTCTGGGCGTCGATGCGGACGTCTCGGACTCGGCCGTCGACTCCCGCGATGCGAACCTGATGCACGCGGCGCCCGTTGCGCATGCGAGTCTCGGCGCGCACGACCGTTCCAGGAAACCGTTCCACGGCCATTGCTCTCGCTTGCGACAGGCTTACTCCTTCGGCTATCGGCTGGAGCTCCGCGCCGAGCTGCGCGAGGCGATACTCGCCCTCGACGGGCCACGCCCATCCCGCGGGATGCGCGGCGATCGTCGTCAAGAGCAACAAAGATACGAGTAGGCCACGGCCCATTCAGATCCACCTCTCTCGTGCCGTCCTCGGCATGCAGCTTGGATTTCATGCCCGCTCCCGTCAAGGACCGCCGCGGCATTCCTGCGCGATTGGGGAGCAGCTTAGGTGCGCGCGGCTGAATCTTCGCTGAACGGAGAGCCGTCTCGTGCCTAGCTCGTCTGGAGCTCGGCCCAGCGAGCCGCCCGCCCCGTGGACGGCTCCCGGGCCCGCTCATGAGCGACGATATTTAACATCTTCTCGGTCGCAATGACGGCCGCCGCGGTCTGATCGGAATCGACCCCGAGCGTCGAGAACTCTCCCGACAGCTCGTCGCTGCGCCAGCGGATGAGGGTCTCGACCAGGGCTTCGGTGCGTCCGCCGGGCGGGATGCGGACGCGGTAGTCGGTGAGCTGTGGCAGCCTGATACCGAGCTTCGCCGCGGCTTCGCCGAGCGCGTTCATGAAAGCATCGTAGCCGCCGTCGCCGGTGCCCGAGGCTTCGATGCGCTCGCTGCCGAAGGACAGCAACACGTCGGCGGAAGGCGGCCCGTCGGAAGCGACGTTGATGCGATAGCGCTCGATCCGCACCGCGTGCTCGGCCGGGCTCTTGATGACGTCCGCGATGATCATCAGAAGGTCCTCGGGCACGACCGTATGTTTCTTGTCGCCGAGCTCGATGATGCGCTCGAGTACCTTCTTGCGGTTTTCCTCGGAAAGCGAGACGCCGAGCCGCTCGAGGTTGTGGTCGAGCGAGGCCTTCCCCGAAAGCTTGCCGAGCGCGTAGCGGCGCTCTCTGCCGAAACGCTGCGGCGCGAGCCGTGTCACATAGAGGTTGCCCTTGGCATCGCCGTCGGCGTGAACTCCTGCCGTCTGCGTAAACACGTCGCTGCCGAGTATCGGCGCATTGGCAGCGACGTTCTTGCCGCTGAAAGTCTCCACCAGGCTCGAAACCGCGGCGAGCCGCGACTCCTTGACTGCGGTGGCGAAGACCGTGTGATCGCTGATGGCCGCCACGATCTCGGCCAGCGAGGTATTGCCGGCCCTCTCTCCGAGGCCGTTGACGCTGGTATGCACGCCGCTCGCGCCCGCATGCACTGCGGCCAAGGCGTTGGCCGTCGCAAGCCCGTAGTCGTTGTGGCCGTGAAAATCGAACTCGATCCCGGGCCATTTCGAGGTCATGAGCCCGAAGTACTTCGAGACGTCCGGCGGCGCGAGCACACCCAGCGTGTCGGCCAAGTACAGGTGCCGCACGCCGGCGGCTAGGAGCGCCTCGACGATCTGCTCGACGTAGGCCGCATTGTCGCGAATGCCGTTCGACCAATCCTCGAGGTACGCATTTACCTCCAGATCTCGAGCGTGCGCGTGACGCACCGTGGCCTCAATCTGCCCGATATGCTCGTCCGGGCTGACCTGAAGCTGACTTCGACAGTGCTGCTCGGATCCTTTGACGAGCAGATTCATGACGCGCCCGCCGACGGCGACGATCCAGTCGGCGGAGCGCTCCCCGTCGCAGAAGCCGAGGATCTCGATGCGGTCCGTGAAGCCGCTCTCGGCGCCCCACTCCATGACGCGCATCGCGGCCTGGCGCTCGCCTTCCGAGACCCGCGCCGAGGCAATCTCGATCCGGTCGACGCCGACATCGGCGAGCAGCATGCGGGCGACGTGCAGTTTCTCGGACGGCGTGTAGGCGATCCCGGGCGTCTGCTCACCGTCCCTGAGCGTGGTATCCATGATGGAGATGAGCTTTTTCTCGCCGGAGGTCATCTGTGCTCTCGCCGTCGGTCACGGCAGTCATGCTGCCGAAAGGCCTGCGGATTCTAGTGGAATCGGGCTCCTACTGCGCGATCGCCGTAAGCTCGTCGAAGCGGGTATGCAGCAGCCGCGCCCAGCGCCGGACGAGTTGCCGCATCTGCTCCGGGAGCAAACCGCTGTCGACGATCTCTTGGACGCGCTCCCGTTCGACCGTGCGCGCGAGGATATCGTCGCTCATGGAGTCGCGCAGCTCCAGGACGATGGTCGTTTCCCAGCTCAGATTCTGGATGAATGCGGTGCCGGTCTCCGCCGGCGGCAGGTCCGAGGACACGTCGACGAGGAAGCCCTGCACCATCAACACCGAACGGCCGGGCACGGCCGATACGGCGTATCCGGCCACGCTCGAGAGCTCCTGGAGGAGCGTCTCTTGGAAATAACCGCGCATCTGGAGCTTGAGGTCGTCGCTGATCGGGAATTCCGTCTGCTGAATGAGTCGCCCGGCGCGATTGCCGCCCCCGCCACCGGCATTGAAGGACACGCCGGTCGGTCGCAGATACAGCGCGTCATAAGCGCTCAGGTCGAGATCGGGCACGACCCAGGCGGCATCCATGATCGATTCGGCGACGCGGTGCAGCCCGTCCTCGGTGATCTCGGCGTTGGCCCCCGTCTCCAGCAGCGGCTGCGCGCCGGCGCCGCAGGGGAGCCAGAGCGTCAAAGCGACAGCTGCCGCTCGGCGCGCCACGAGCTACACCGTTCCCATGTGCTCGGCCATGCGGCGTCGCATTGCGGCGTCCGGCAGCGCGCCCATGCCGGCGCGGGCGTTGTCGAGCATGTGCCGTGGGTCGCTGGTCGCGGCGAGCACGCAGGTCACGCCGGCTTGACCGAGTATGTACTTCAGCGAAAACTGCGCCCAGCTTTCGCATTCGACCTCCGCCGCCCAGTTGGGCAGCGCCTTGCCGCGCAACCTGCTGAAATAGGCGCCGTTACCGAAAGCGCTGTTGATCATGACCGCGACACCGTGATCCGCGGCCGCGGGAATGACCCGCTCCTCGGCAAGCGTCTGCACGACCGAATAGTCCACTTGGATGAAATCGACGTGGCCCTGCTTGACGAATTCCTCGACAACGTCGTAGCCGGTTCCGCCGTAGGTGGTGATGCCGATGTGGCGCACACGGCCGCTGTCCTTCCAATGACGCAGGTTCTCGACCTGCGTGTGCACGTCCTCGAGGCTGTGAACCATTAGCGCGTCCAGCGGTTCCTTGCCGAGCAGCTCGTTGGACTGCGAGAGCGACTGTAAGCCTGCCTGCCGTCCGGTGCGTTTGACCTTCGAGCAGAGGAAGATGTGCTTCTTGAGCTCCATCTCGTCGAGGAATTTTCCGAGCAGGGCCTCGGCATCGCCGTAACCGGGCGCGGTATCGATGATGGTGCCGCCCTGCTCGACCAGCGTGGAGATGACGGCTTTGAGCTCCTCATCGCCGTCGTCGGGCACGAACTCGAACTCGTCCGATGTCCCGAGGCCGACGACCGGCAGCATTTCGCCGGTGCGTGGAATCGGCCGCAAGAGCATGCGCACGTTCTGGGCACGCGGCGCGCGCGTGGCGAGGAGCCCCAAGCTTGCGGCGGCCGAGCACTGCAGCACGAACGCTCGACGATCCAACTTCAGTCCGCTCACACCGTCTCCCGTACTCGAGCGCCCGAAAGCTGCGCTAAGAGTATCACGCGCGAGGATCGCGCAAAACCTTTTGCGCGGTCGAGAATGTCCTGTAATTCATGAGCTTAGAAGCAAGATCAGCGTTTCCCGGCTCTGCCGCGCCGTGGTATTCTGCCGCCGTGGACCCGTCGCGCCGCCGCCCATCGCCAGGTCACCTGACATTGCTGCTGTTGCTCGCAGCCGGGACCGCCTGCGCGCAGGGCTGGGGCCGGCGTTTCTACTTCGAGCCCAACTCGAACAACCCGCCCGCGACCGAGCTCATCGCCGCACGTTGGCGATTCAGCACCAACGGCATGATCGGCCACACCGGCTGGTCCCACAACTATCCGTACTCCGAGCAGCACTTGAACGAGTTCGTCGACAACACGACGCGCATCGACGTCCAGCCGGAGTCGTACCAACTACTGGATCTCGGCACGAACGATATTTTCGATCACCCGTTCACCTATGTGTCCGAGCCGGGCGAGATGGACCTCACACCGCAGGAAGCCGAGAACCTCAGGGAGTATGTTCTCCGTGGCGGGTTCATTCTCATCGACGATTTCGACGGCCCTTGGCAGCTCAGCAATTTTCAGGCGCAGATGCGCAACGTGTTCCCCGAGCGCGGCTTCATGCCGCTGACCATCGAGAACCCGATCTTCGATCTCGTCTTCGGCCTCGAGGACCTGATGGGAACGGCGGACTACAATCCCGGCAGCGACCCCGTCTTCCTAGGGCTTCAAACCGACCAGGGCCACCTTGCCAGCGTCGCCTGCTTCAACAACGATCTCGCAAATTTCTGGGACCGTATCGATCAGGGAAGCTATCCGCTGCGGCCCTCGAGCGACGCGTTTCGCATGGGTATCAACTTCATCGTCTACGCGATGACGCACTGACGCTTCGCACTCCGCAGGAAGACGCGGGCGCGTTCGGCTAGCCGTCCCAGCCGCGATTGCCGTGCGGCACCGTCCAGCGCTCGATCCGTCGCGGCTCGAGCACCGGCCGGCCGAGCACCGGCGAGGACAAGCAATATGTCCCCGAGTGCGTCGCGACCCACATCAGGTTGCGATCCCACTCGATAAACACCGACTCGGTGTCGCCGCGGCGCCAGCTGTCGTAGTCCTCCATCTCCCCGGCGCGCGGCGGCAAGTACGACGCGACCTCACGCGGGTTGCGCGGGTCGGAAATATCGTGAATCCGGATACCGGCGTTGAACCAGGTGGTCGCAACGAGATTCGGGTTGGAGCGCCCCGGTTGGATGAACGAATGCGTGTTGTGCGTGCCGAAGCGGCCGCGCGACAGGCAGAAGTCCGCATACGGCGCCTCGGCCGGCGGCTTCGGCCGCGGGTAGAGCCCGACGATCCGCGGATTCGCCGGGTCGCTCGCGTCGATGACCTGCACCGCCATGAACGGCTCCCGGCAGTCGGGCTCGATCGCCTCCGGCAGCCCGATGATCATGTTGTTGAAGCGCCCGTCGGCATCGACGATCGGCAGCACCGTGTGGTACGGGATGCCGCCGATGGCCTCGTAGTCCCACATCAGCTGGCTCACGGGTTTCGGATTGCGAATGTCGCTGAAATCGAAGGTGATCATGCCGAAATGGCCGAAGCCGCCGTAACCGTAGCGGCCGCCCTCCTCGACGCGCACGGGCGTGCTCGGCGCGCCGTGCGAAGACGTCCACGCGGCGCGATCGCCGGCGAACCAGTATTTCTTGTACTCGTCCTCTTCACCGTAGAGCTGCCCCGGCACGTGCCATCGCGCCACCTCGGTCGGATTAGCGGGGTCGGACATGTCGAGGATCATGAGGCCGTTGCCGTTCGGCCGCTGGGCGTTCTCCATGCGAAACTGATCCGACCAGCCGGCGTCGAGAAAGGCGTAGCGGCCGCCGTCGTAATAGTTGTGGTGCGTGCCGCTGCCGGTCGCCCCGGTGCTGAACTCCGCAAGCAGCTCCGGCGAGCTCGGGTCTGTAATATCGTAGGTGCTGACGCCGCGCAGCCCGTCGTAGGCCTCGGCGACTCGGCGCACTTCCTCGTGCCAACGGCCGAAAGGTTGCCCGGGGCCGGCACCCGACAGCGGCTGACCGTGGGTTCGCAGCAGGATCCAGCGGCGTGTCGCTTCGTGGAACGAGACCGTGCCGCGGATCGGCACGCCCGCATCTATCCATTCCGGGTTGCGCGGGTTGCTGACGTCGAGCCAGCCAGTGCCTGCGGGCAACAGGCGTTGCGCGCCCCGCGCCCACATCGCCATGAGCGGCTCGCCGCTCGCGATCTCGCGCCCCTCCGTATAGGAGATGATCTCCATGTTGCTGATGTACTCGTTGCGATCCAGATAGTTGAGCGCGCCCATCGGCAGGCGAAACGGGATACCCAAGCCTTCTTCCATGATTCCGGAGTACTGCGCCCGAGCGCTCATCGAGCCCGTCAGGCCCGCGACCGCGGCGCCGGCCGCGCCTGTGAGCATTTGCCGTCGGCTGATTCCGGCCGTCTGCGCGCCGGCAGTCCGGTCGGCTTCGGGAGGGAAGTTCTGATCTTTGGAGATCTCGGCCATGTGTCACCCCTTTATGGAATTCCAGATTTCGTTTGTCTGAGTTCCCGCCACGCTGGCTGTCGCGGCGCAGCTGTTCTTGTTGCTCGAGCCGGCTCCCGACACTGCACGGAGTCGAAGCTCGGCCGGCTGGAGCAATATAGCATGTCCGCGCTCACGTCAGCTCGTTCGATGCGACCCGCATTCGCCACAACCACCAGCCCGCCACCGCGAGCAGCGCCACCAGCACAGACAGATACGGCTCCCAGCCGGCGCCGCGGTAGACATAGCCCGGCAGCCATCCGCCCAACGCGCCACCCGAGTAGTAGAAAGAAATATAGAGGCCGTTGACGACGCCTTTGCCGCTCACCGCGTGGTGATTCAAGAAAGCCGTCAGCAACGAGTGAATCAAAAAGAATCCGGCGCACATCAGCAGCACGAAGAAGAACACTTGCGCCAGCGACGTGGTCATCATGCCGGTGACCCCCGCCGCGAGCAGCAACAGCCCGAGAAAAATGCCGCGAAGCTCGCCGCCGAGCCAGCGCGCTATTCGCACGCCGTTGAGCGCGATCAGAGCGCCGCTCAGATAACCGACATACACCAGTGAAATCGTCGATTCCAGCATCATCGGGTCGAGCGACTTCAAGCGAAACGGCAGGTAGTTCAGCACCGAGGCGAACACGAAAAAGACGAGAAAGATGCCGACGTAGGCGTTGCGATTGACCGGGCGGCGCAAGGCCTCGCGCAGCGCGCTCGAGCCCATTTGATCCAGCTTCGGGCGCGTGTCGCCGCGCAGCCCGCCCAGCGCCAGCCAGGCGAGCGCCAGCAGCAACGCCAGCAAGCCGAAAGCCGCGCGCCAGTGCAGATATTCGCTGACGAAGCCGCCGACGAATCGTCCGGAGAAACCCCCGATGATCGTCGCGCCTATGTAGAGGTTGACGGCGTTGCGCACGCGTCCGGGCCCGGCCGTATTCGCCGAGTAGGTAATCAGCGAGGTAAACACCGCCGGCAGCACCAGCCCCTGCACGAGGCGCAAGCCTAGCATGCTCCAGAACCCCGGCACGAGCGCGAGCAACAGCTCGTTGACGGCCAGCAGCGCGACCGCGACGCGCAGGACGCGCTTTGCCGATATCTGATCGGCTAGATAGCCGTAGAGTATCGGGGCGATGCCGAGCGGCGCCATCGCCACTGCCGTGAGCAAAGCGGCATCGGTCTCAGCGACACCGAATTCCTGAGCGAGCAAGGGAAGAATGGGCTGCGGCAGATAGAGCGTCGCGAACGCCAGAACCGTCGTAAACGGAATGATCAGCAAGACAGCGCCGCTAGCCGCATTTCGTGATAGCAAAGCGCGATTATGACACACGGCTGCAACGACCAAGCCGGTTGCGGCGGACGCTTGCTGGGAAAGCCGCGGAGAGGCGAGTAACATTGGTGACCATAGACGTTGCCGAGGACACATCCATGCAGCACGCCCAGACCATCAGCTCACACCTGCCCGTTGCCGCACTCGGCAGCGAGACACGCGCGGCATTCATTTCGAGAACCTACGCCCACGTCGCGATGGCCATTCTCGGCTTCGCGGCGATCGAGTCCTATTTCTTCAGCAGCGGTGTCGCCGAGCAGCTCGCCCCTCGAATGCTCGGGGTCAATTGGCTGCTGATCCTCGGCGCCTTCATGGTCGTCGGCTGGCTCGCGAGCCACGTCGCTCATCGGGTCGAATCGAAGCCGCTGCAATATGCGGCGCTCGCCGGCTTCGTATTGGCCGAAGCGATCATCTTTCTGCCGCTGCTCTATATCGCGGTCCTAACGCAGCCGGCCATCATCGACAGCGCCGCCGGCGTGACCTTGCTCGGCACCGGCGGCTTGACCGCGGTGGCCTTCATCACCAAGCGGGATTTTTCGTTCCTGCGCGGCATCCTGGTGTGGGGCGGCATACTCGCGCTCGTCGCGATCGCCGGCAGCGTGCTGTTCGGCTTCCACATGGGAACCTGGTTCTCGGTCGCGATGATCGGCTTCGCGGGCGCGGCCATCCTTTACGACACTTCGAACGTGATGCGCCATTACCCCGAGGACCGGCATGTCGCCGCGGCGCTGGAGCTGTTTGCCTCGATCGCCCTGATGTTCTGGTACGTGCTGCAGCTGTTCATGTCGCGCGACTGAGCTAGCGGCCCGAAACAGCCGAATCGAAAGGATCTGATCGCGTCGGGCGCGTTGCGTTGCGGTTTTCCCGGATGGACGCGCCCGCCCGGACCCTCTATGAAGCACTTAGCCCCATGGGAGAGCTTCATTATGAAAACCGATAACGCCCGCCATGTCGCGGCTCTGTTCCTGCTCTTGGCCGGTTGCGCCCCCGGCGGCAACGGCCCGCCCACCGATGCCGAGGACGCCCAGGCGAACCTGGCCGCGCGCGTCCTCAATGTATCGCCGTACAGCATCCGCGCCGACGCCGAGCTCAGCGAGTTCGTCAACACCACGGCTCGCGCGGCCTACGACACCCATTGCGCCGGCTGCCACGGCGCCGATCTAACGGGCGGGCCGGGTGTGCCGAACCTCGTCGACTACGACTGGCTCTGGGGCATCACGGGCTTCGAGGCGAACGATGCCGAGCCCGTCATGGCGATTCAGCAGACGCTGCTCTACGGCGTCCGCAACCGCGATTGCCCCGATATCGAGGACGTGTCGTTCTACGGCGGCTGCGCCGACACGCGCTATTCGGAGATGCCGGGTTACGGCGCGCTCGGTTTCAGCAACGAGCAAATCTCCGACCTCGTCGACTATGTCATGAGCTTGGGCGGCCATGAGGCCGACGCCGAAGCGGTCGCTCGCGCACAAGAGGATTGGCTCGTATGCACGGAGTGTCACGGCGAGAGCGGTGGGGGCTACAAGCCTTACGGCGGGCCGGATCTCACCGACGATATCTGGCTCTACGGCGGCGATCGCGATACGATTTTCGAGGTCGTCGCGACGGGCCGGCAAGGAGAGTGCCCGCCATGGGGCAAAGTGCTCGACGCGGCGACGATCAAGTCGCTGGCGGTGTACATCTGGAATCAGGCCTCAGGCTATTGATTTAAGGAGCCTCGTGGCGACTGGCCATCGCCCTGCGGCTCTCCGATATAATGTCGCGATTCTAGCCCGTTCGCTTGCAAGGAGATTGATCGTGACATTCGCCCGCTTACGGGGTCTGGCCGCCGCCGGCGCCCTGCTCGTTGGGCTCGCGTCCGGCTGTTCCGGCGGTGAGCAGGAAGCGCAGGACGCGCAGACGGACTCGGCAGCGTATCCCCATCACGTCGTAACCCTCGTAACGCACTCGAGCCCGGGCGGAGGCAGCGACGTCTTCCTGCGCGAGCTCGCGCGCTATCTCGGCCCCGAGATGGGCGTCGAGTTCGTCGTCGAGAACGTTCGCGGCGGCAGCGGCGCGCGCGCGATGGCCCAGCTCGCGAACGCCGAGCCCGACGGCAGCATCTTCTATGCGACGACACCGACGTATATCTACACGTCCTTACTGAGCCGCCCGGCGAACACCTATCGTGATCTCGAACCGGTCGTCAACGTGTTCTTCGACGAAGAGGTCGTCTATACGCGCGCCAATGGTCCGTTCATGTCGCTCGCCGACGTCATCGAGAAAGCGCGAACGAGCCGCGGGCGGTGGGGTGCCGCCAATCCCGCCTCTCTGGAACGCCAGGCCCTGGAGCAGCTCAAGGCCGCCGCTGGCGTCACGCCCGCCATCGTGACCCATGAAGGCGGCGGCGACCTCATGCTCAACGTGCTCAATGGCACGCTGGACATCGGCGTCGGCGAGGCTCAGGAGATCCGCAGCCAGCTCGAGGCCGGTCAGCTGCGCATCCTCGCGTTGTTCGGGGCCGAGCGCACCGAGCGCCTGCCCGACGTGCCGACGGTGTCCGAGCTCGGCTACGATGTCGTCTTGACCAAATTCCGCGGCATCGCGGGTCCCCGGGGCACGCCCCCCGCCATCGTCGAGGCGTGGGAGCAAGGCGTGCAGCGCGTGCTCGAGAACCCCCAGTACAAGGCGGCCTACGAGGCGAAGGTCCTCGCGCCGCAATTCATTTCGCATGCGCGCTACGGTCAGTTCATCGAGAACTTCGCGGCGCGCACCGAGGAGTTCCTGCGCAACACGGGCGTATTGCAGTAAGCGCTCTGCATGGCCCGTGATTTGACCTGCTCCCTAGTCTTGGCCGCGATCGCGGTCGTCTACTATTTGCTCGCGAGCAGCATTGGCGCCAGCGCGCTCGCCGATGAGGTCGGCCCGGCCGGGCTGCCGCTCGCTTACGCCGTCCTGCTCGGCGCCGTCGCCCTGCTGCTGGCGGCAAAAACCGCCCTCGAATACTGGCTCGCCCGCGCCGCGGTCGCGCCGCAGCAGCGCTCGGGGCCGGGCATGGGCTTCGTGCTACGCCGCGCCGCCGGCGCGCTTGCGATAGGCGCGGGCTACGTGGCCATCGTGGACGTCATCGGCTACTGGCTCGCGCTCGGGCTACTGATCCCGGCGATGGCGCTCTACCAGGGCCGGAAGCTCGGCCGCGGATTGATCGTGATCTCGATCACCGCCGCGAGCGCGTTCTGGCTGTTGTTCGTCTGGCTGCTCGATATTCCGATGCCCGGCCCATGGATACCTTGACGCAAATCTTCGAGCTCCTGCTGACTACGCCGCTGGTGCCGGCCGCCGCGGCAGGAGTCGCCTGGGGCATTCTCGGCGGCGCGCTGCCCGGCATCTCGCCGTCGATCACGATGGCGCTGGTGCTGCCGTTCACCTACGGCATGGATCCCGGCTCGGCGATCGTAATGCTGTCGGCAACCTACGTCGGTGCCGAGTACGGCGGCTCTATTCCGGCGATTCTGATCAACACGCCCGGGACCAACGCCGCCGCTGCAACGGTGCTCGACGGCTACGCGATGCAGCAGCTGGGGCGCGGCGGCGAAGCGCTCGGTATCTCCCTCTATTCCGGTGTCATCGGCAGCTTCTTCGGCCTGCTCATGCTCGTGCTGCTCACCGAGCCGCTCGCGCGCGTCGCGCTCGCGTTCACGCCGATGGCTTACTTCGCGCTCGGTATTCTGGGCTTGAGCGTGATCGCGTCGCTGTCCGGAGAATCGCTGCTCAAGGGGCTCGCCGCGGGCCTCATCGGCCTCATGGTCGCAACGGTCGGCTCGGATCCGATCTCCGGCGTGCCGCGCTTCACTTTCGGTGAGGCGGACCTGCTCGACGGCATCCCGCCGATCCTGATCATGGTCGGGCTGTTTGCGGTAAGCGAGCTGCTGCAGCAATCGAGCACGGGCGAGTGGCAGAAAGCGGACCGGACGCGGACGCGGCTCAAGTTCCCGAGCGGGCGCTTGCGCCGGAGGCTGCTCAAGCCGCAGCTCTTCGGCTCCGTCATCGGCACCTTCGAAGGCGTCATGCCGGGCGCGGGCGGGACGATCGCCTCGTTCATGTCCTACAACGAGGCACGCCGCTGGTCGCGGCATCCGGAGGAGTTCGGCAAGGGCTCGCCCGAGGGTATCGCGGCGCCCGAGGCCGCCAACAATACCGTCGCGGCCACGGCGCTCGTGCCGGTTCTGAGCTTCGGAATCCCGGGCTCGAACTCGGCTGCGATCCTGCTCGGCGGACTGCTCGTGCACGGGCTAATCCCGGGTCCGCGCCTCTTCGAAGAGAATGGTGACGTGATTCTGAGCCTGTACACCGGCCTGTTCTTCGCGACGATCTCGATGGCGATCCTGGGTATGCTGATATTGCCGGCGTGCCTGTGGCTGGTGAACCGTCCGAAAGCCTATCTGATGGCCTTCATCTACGCGCTGATCTTCTCGGGCGTGTACTCGATCGACTACAGCCTGTTCGATCTCGCTCTGGTGCTCGCCGCCGGCGCGATGGGTCTTCTGATGCGGCTCGTCGGCCTGCCGTTCCTGCCGACGGTGCTCGGCGTCGTGCTCGGCTATCTGGTCGAGTCCAACTATCGCCGCTCGCTCGTGCTCTCGGGCGGCGATCACATGATATTCGTCGAGGACCGCATCGCGCTCGGGCTGCTCGCGGTGGCGGCGCTGTTTATCTTCGGCTCGCTGGCAACGCGCGCGTGGCTGTTGGTCCGGCGTCGAGGATCCGCTGCGAAGTGAGCGGCGCGCGAACTGTTGCCGGCACGCTGGCTGAGTGGATCACCGCACTCGACCCGGCTGATATTCCGGACGCGGTGGCTCGCGCCTGCGCCGACACGGTGATCGACACCGTCGGGCTCGGCATCGCCGCGCGCCGCACTGACTACGTCGCGGCGCTACGCGCGGCCTGGACCACGCCGGGCGCGTGCACGGCCTGGGGATTCGCCGAGCCTGTGGACGCCGTAAGCGCGGCGATGATCAACGGCACGGCGGCGCACGGCGAGGACTTCGACAACACCTTCGAAGGATGTCCCGTGCATGCGGGCGCCGTGGCGGTGCCGGCCGTGCTCGCCGTCGCCGAGCAGTTCGCCTTGAGTGGCCGGCAAGCGCTCAAAGGTTTGGCCGTCGCCAGCGAGCTCATGTGCAGGCTCGGCCTGGTCGCGCAAAAAGGCGTGCATGCGGCCGGCTTCCACCCGACCGCGGTGCTCGGCGCAATGGCTGCCACCGGAGGTGTCGCGGCCGCGGCGGCGCTGCCTACGGTGGCGACGGCGCGCGCCTTCGGGATTGCAGGCAGCATGGCCTCGGGAATCATCGAGTATCTGGCCGACGGCTCATGGACGAAGCGCATGCACGCCGGCTGGGCCGCGCATTCGGGCATACACGCCGCGCTCATGGCGAAGCACGGCTTCACCGGGCCTGGGACCGTGTTCGAAGGCACGCACGGTCTGCTGCACGGCTTCGCGCCGTCGGTCGATGCGGATTTCTCCCTGCTGACCCACGATCTGGGCAAGGTCTGGCATACCGAGCGCACCGCGTTCAAGCCGTACGCCTGCGGCACGATGACGCAACCGTTCATCGATTGCGCGCGGCGGCTCGCGCAGCGCGTCGCTGCGGACGAGATCGAAGCGTTGGTTTGCCGCGTGGGAGAAGGCACCGTGCACCGGCTCTGGGAACCGCTGGCGCTCAAGCAGAAGCCGCCGAACGCCTATGCGGCCAAGTTCAGCACGCCGTATTGCGTTGCCGTCGGTTTCCTGCGCGACGACGCCGGACTCGCGGAGTTCACGGAGGAGTCCGTTCGCGATCCCGCGATTCTCGAGCTCGCGAGCCGCGTGCGCTACGAGATCGACCCAAACGACGAATACCCGCGAAACTACACCGGCCGGATTCTCGCGACGCTCAAGGACGGACGCACGCTCGAGGAGCTTCAGCCGCACCTGCGCGGCGGCAGCCGCGACCCGCTCACGCGCGAGGAGCTCCTGAAGAAATGCGCCGCGAATATCGCCTACGGCAGGCTCGATCCCGCGCTTGCCACGGCGATTGCCGATTTCGGCGACGGCTTGCGAAGCTCCAACGCCGCGGTGTCTCTGTTACAGCTGGTTGGGCGGGCCGACCAATAGCCCGTCAGCGCCTTGCCGGCTGAAACATGCCAGCCACGTGCAGGCCCGGGCGGAGCACGCTGGGTGCGGCCCCGCCCGTACAGTGCCGCACTCGCTCACGCGCCGAGCGAGCTGCCGTTCTCTACCAGACGCTCGGCCACGGTTTACCAACCATAAACTCAGGATTGGCACCGGCACGGGGGCTGAACTTCTGAATTCGGCCGTTGTTTACCGAGGCTGTGTAAAAGTTTCCTTCGTTGTCGGTCGACATGCCGTGCACGCCCCACATCCCGCCGGGGTATTCGCCCCAGCTGCCCCAGGAATAGAGGTAATGCCCCTGGAGATCGTAACCTACGATCTTGTGGGTACCCTGGTCGGCTGCCCAGAGCTTCTGATCGCTGGTGACGATGAAGCTATGAATGTCGTGCGGCTGCCCGCGTCGGCCCTTCCAGAAGCTCCACTCGTGCAGATAATTGCCGTCTTCGTCGAAGACCTGCACGCGGCCGTTATCGCGATCGTTGACGAAAACGCGCCGCGTCGTCGGATCGACGGCGATACCGTGAACGTTGTTCCAGTATCCCGGGCGGGTTTCCTGGCCCGCTCCCCGGCCCTTCTGACCCCACTGCGCCAGGATATTGCCGTCCATGTCGTACTTGATGACGCGGGTGTTGTCGTAGCCGTCGGCCAGATAAAACGTGTTCTCGTCCATGAAGACGAGAAAGGTCGGGCGGCGGAAGTGGTTGTCGTCCTCACCCGGCTCTCCCGGGGTGCCGAACATCTGCACCAGCTCGGAGCCATCGTTGGTGAACTTGGCCATGAAATGCCCGTCGGCATCGACGATCCAGACATGCTTCTCGGGATCGTAGGGACTGATCTCCACGTCGTGAGGCCGATACCAGAGGTGATCCCATTGCGTCCACTCTTCGACGATGTTGCCCTCGCGGTCGATAACGAGCACGCAATGCTCCCAGCGCCAGTCGATGCCGGGTCTGCCGTTGCCCGGCTCGTCAATCTGATCACCGTTCGGGATGGCTCCGCCCGCTTGCCGCAGCGGCAGCCTGAAGTTCGGGTAGTGATAACCAGGCCCGAGCTGCGGCAGCCAGATCGTCTCCGGCCGCTCCTGGGGGAACTCGACCAGCTCACCTTTCTGCACGAGGAATACGCGGTCCGGACTTTCGGCGAATACGTCCATCGTGACCGACCAGGTCCAGCCTTCGTGCCCCGGCAGGCTTTCCGACATCGGCTTCGGCCAGTTCGGGACGATTTCGTAGGGGCCGAACGTGTCCTGCCCGCCTACCTGCCCCGGGATCGCGGCGAACCCGGCGCCCGGCAGCGGTTGCTCCTGCGCGCCGACTCGGCTGCCGAGCAGCACGAATACTAGAAGACCGGCACAGGCCGCCGCGATTGTAAGAATACGTTTGTTCATTGTCGTCCCCTCTGAAGTTCTCAACCTGCAAATGTCCGCTTCCAAGAGCGGTCGCCGCACTAGCGTAATGTTACCTAGGAGGTCCGGGGCTCGTCATACTGAATATCATGACCTCGTCATCGCCAGCGCGACCCTGTGCCTCATAGATCCAGCCAGTGCGCTCATAGAAATCCCCGGCGGCACTGATACCCATATACACGATCGACTCGCCCAGTGACGCTGCGGCACGGACTGCTACGGAGATTAGTTGGGTTGCCACGCCTTGATGACGCCGTTCTGGAATCACGTACAGGCCGCCCACCCATGGTGATAGATGACGATGGGAATGCACCGACTCCGACAGCAGCGAGGCCGTCCCAATGGGGCTGGCCTGTTCTAGGGCGACGAAAGACATCGGAATCGTATCGCGAACACTGAACTGGCGGAGCCGTTCGGCTGAATCGTAGTTCGCTGACGTTTCCGGCCATTCGCGATGGAACCAGCCCGCGAGCTCTGGAATCAGCTCCGGATGGTCGGCTAAGAGGGCAATGTCCATTCCATATCTCAAACAATGATCTGCTGCGAGGGGTACCGGGAAATCGCTTCTGCGTCTAGCTGCGGCGGAATAGCGATATCCGCCGGCCTAAGTTTCCCTTCGTTTCCCATGAAATAGGCAGTCCATCCGCCAGCCGCCGTCTCCACCATAAGTCGGCGCCCGAATACATTGAATATCAGTCGCATCGTTTCGCTCGTGGCGCGCTAAGGGCATTCTCCCACTTCCGCTTTCGGCCAAAATCTGCCGCCCCTCAATCGCCTCTGATCTCGAACATTTATCGGCTAGCGTATCGGTAGTCTGGCATAGAGATAATTGCCCAGATCGATCGCGGAAGGCGGGCTCAGATTCGATAGGACGACAGTCACGTAGCCAGACTTCGGATAGATCTTCAGGTCGCCATTCATGCCCGGCGCAGCGCCATTGTGCCCGACCCATCCGGCTCCATCAGCGCCTCGAAAATCAGGTAGACCATAACCATAGCGGCCCCAACCAGTCTCTACTACCCCGGTCGTCATCAAATCAGTGTGACGCGCATCGAGGAGCTTGTGTCCCAACAACGCCCGCGCAAATCTGAATAGATCACGGACAGTTGAGTAACCACCTCCCGCCGAGGTTCCTCGAAAAGGCAGCGTGTCCGAGTTCGGCTGCCAATCATCACTGCCTGGCGGTCTCATATATCCTACGGACTGATCGGCAACGTCACGGTTCTCGGGCTCCGAGCCGCTGGCCGTCATGCCGGCAGGCTCGTAGATATGCTCGTCCACGTAATCGTAATAACTTTGGCCGCTTACACGTTCGATAACGATGCCGAGAAGGATGTAGCCGTAATTGCTATACTTCCATTCTGTGCCAGGCTCGAACTCTAGACCTCGCTCTCCGAGGAGCGTCATGTAGTCATCAAGCGTCCGAAGCTCGTCCTTCACGGCTTGATATTCAGGACCGAAGAAATCTCCCGTGCCGCCCGTGTGGGTAAGCAAGTGATGGATCGTGACCTTCGCAGCGAGCTCCTCATTCGGGTAGTCAGCAACGTAGGTCGCCAATGAGGCCATGAGTTCGACTCTTCCGGCTTGCACTAGCTGGAGTACTGATGCTGCCGTAAACATCTTATTCATCGAACCGATCCGAAATCGAGTGTCGACCGTGTTTGGAGTTCCTCTGTCGTGATCTGCCGGCCCATAGGCACGTTCAAACAGTACTTCCTCGTTCCGGGCTACCAAGACAGCTCCCGAGAAACGATCGCTGGCAACTTTTCTCTCAGCTTCGGCGTGAAGCCCAGCTATCGCCTCCGCCTCGGTCATTCGAGGGATCACGAAAGAGTCCGGGCGCGCAGTTCTCTGCAAGGAAGCACGCACAAATGTGTGAGGGCTTTCTGGCTCGACCTCGAAGTCGAGTCGCCAAAAGTCATCGGACTCGCGTGCTTCCAGCAGACCAACGAATCTTGTGAGAGTGGTCTCTTCGATCACCCGAAGGTCAAAGCCCCCCGTGCCGAAGCTAAGCGTAGCGGCCGCCTCCGGGTTACGCATGGCAGCCGGCAGGTTCGAAGTCTGGAATTCGGTGATCTGCGCTAGATCTCCGCTGTTTATCGCGGCGATCCAGGCCCGAAATTGCAGACTGGCCGGGCCGTCAGTCAGCTCGGAAGATATTTGAGCTAACGCCTGGCCAAGTATGAGAACGGTCAGGGCAGCCGCCTGTACCGAGCGGCCCCCGATCCTTCTCATATCGCGTACAGACGCCGAAACGTCTGCTCTTGGGAATACACTTGGCATCAACCAGTCCTCATGATTGCATGACAGCTGCCCTTCCGTTTTCGGCCAGAAACTGCCGCTCCAAAGTTACGAGTACCATCTTAAAGTAATTTTTTCGTGCTCCTAAGTCTAGCTAGAAACCACTTGAATGTTATTCTCAACCGTGGGAACGTCTGTAACTGTCCGAAAACGGATATCATCAAACGATTGACGGCTCCTGCGTGGACAGGAGAACTTCGAGCCCTGAAAATGCCCTACGCTCGCCGAGACCCATGATCGAAGTAAATCCGCAGCCAAGCGCTACAGTCTTCCTTGACCGGGCGGAGACCTGGCTCCAAGAGAATGAGCCTACCCATCGTGCCATACTTTCCGTAGCCCGCCTGTTGCAGGGCGAGAGCCACTTCGAACCGCCGTTCTATCTAGCCACCGTTAAGGCCGATGATCGTGTGTGTGGATGTGCTCTGCGTGCCGCGCCGGATGGCCTTTATCTTACGGATCTGCCGCAAGAGGCGATGTCCACCATCATTGAGCAATTGCGGGGGCTATATTCGACGCTACCGGAGGTTACCGGACCAGAACCCATCGCGACCGCATTTGCCGAGCGATGGAATTCACGAGAGTGGAGGCTACATATCAGATGCCTGTGCTATCGGGTAAAGTCCGTCGTCGAACCTTCGCATCGCGCCAAAGGCTCGCTTCGCAAGGGGCTTGCGAGCGATCTTTCTCTACTTCATGAATGGGCGCCGGAATATGCCCGCGAAAGCGACGCAAGGCTCGATATGCAGTTGTTTTTCGAACGGATGATAAAACGAGGGCTGCTATATCTGTGGGACGACAATGGTGCCCGATGTGTTGTGACAACCTCAAAGCTGACGCCAAACGGCGCGGAGATCTCTTCCGTGTACACGCCGCCGCGCTTCAGACGCAAAGGATACGCAACTGCCGCGGTCGCGGCCGCGAGCCGATGCGTCTTGGACTCGGGGAGGAAGTACTGCATGATTGCCGCCGATGAACGTGCTTCGGAGACGAATCGGCTTTACCGAAATATCGGCTACGAGCAGGTGGGTGAGCTCGTAGTCATCCATCTCTGAAGATTCTGTGCTCGGGCGAAGGCCCGCCTTTGGCCGATAGCTGACTCGCGAGGAATTTAAGAATCCGGGCGAGGCTAGGAACTCAGGGAGTAGCTTTTCATGGCGGGGCGGGAAACACGCTTCGAAGACACTTGCCAGATTACAGGAATCAAGAATGACGTCTCTGTAGTCGGCGAGATCCTTACGTTTCGGGAAAGGGGCCTCATCATCGCGACGATTGCGCGTTCGGCGAAGGTTACGCTTCGCTGGAATGACCGGGTCCAACTCTATGTCGGTTCCTTGGGCGGCGTGGAGTTTCAGTCGCCGGGGCCGAAATCGCATACATACCGAACGCGAAGATAGCTGCATTTCGACTGTCCGCAGCTGAAAAAGCAGATGTTTGTTGATCACGATGTTTCGACGGGGTGACGCGGATGGAGATTTGGGTGGACGCCGACGCATGCCCTGTGGTGGTCAAGGAGATATTGTTTAGAGCGGCACGGCGTACCGGCATTCAGCTGACGCTCGTTGCCAACCAATCCATGCATGCCCCGAAGTCTCCATCGATTCGAACGATTCAGGTCCCTTCGGGCTTTGATGCCGCAGACAACGAGATAGCAAAAAGATGCAGGGCTGGAGATCTCGTAATAACAAGCGATATCCCTCTGGCAGCGGCAGTAATCGACAAGGGAGGCTACGCGCTCAGCCCTCGTGGTGAGATGTATTCGGCGGACGACATCAAGGCACGTCTGACCATGCGGGATTTTATGGATACCCTGCGTGCGAGCGGCATACATACCGGCGGCCCGCCCGCATTGAGCCGGAGCGATAGGCAGCTTTTCGCGAGCCATCTGGATGCCTTGCTGGCGAAGTGCTCCTGAATGACCACTCCTGGCCAAACGCGCACGGGTACCCGCCGGAACGGCTCTTCGAGTCGGTGAACGCTTGCTGAGATCGGCAGCGCTAAGTTGCGACTTTCTGAAGTGCTGCGTGCACGCGCTCGGGCGTGAACGGTGCTCGCCGCAGCCGCGCGCCGGTTGCGTCGAAGATCGCGTTGGCGATCGCCGGCGTGATCGTGCGCGTCGAGGGCTCGCCGGCACCGTAAGGGGGAAGCTCCGGCCCGTTCACCAGCACGATATCGATCTCCTCGGGCGCGTCGCGCATCTCGAGAATCGGATAGCTAGCCCAGTCGGTGCTCGTGACCGTCTCGCGGGAGAATCGCACCTCTTCGAACAACGTGCGGCTCGTGCCGTGAATCACGTTGCCTTCCAAGGTGCGCCGCAGCCACAGCGGATTCACGATCACGCCTTGATCCGCGGCGACGACGAACTTGCGCGGCCACACCCGGCCGCTGCTCAGATTCACCTCGACCTCGGCGATCACGGCGACTACTGAGCTGTTGCGCCGCGTGTAGGCAACGCCGCGACCGACGGCGATGTCGCCGCGCCGCTCTACGCCTGAGCCCGCAACCCGCGGCTCCCACGCATAACGATCCGCGACGGTACGCAGCACGTCCGCATCGCGCTGCTCCTTGAGGTAACGCAGGCGAAACTCCACCGGGTCCGCGTCGGCGACGTACGCAAGCTCGTCCATGAAGCATTCGCTCGCGAAATGCATCTGCGGACCCAAGGGGTCACGCAGATGCGCGGTACGCAAGGGCGATGCTCGTTGCAGTAAGGGCGCGATCGTCTGCCAATAGTTGAGCTTGACGGGAAACTCGTAGCGGTCGCCCGGATTGTTGAATCGCGGCACGCTCGCGTCCGGCCAACCGGTCAGCATGCCCGCATAGGTATGGCTGGGATTGCTTTCGTTGCTCTCCATGTCGCCGGCCGAAAAACCCTTGGAGCGGAAGCTCAAGGCCAAGACGTTGCCCGAAGCATCGAGCCCGGCGCGCACGTGATGGATCGACGCCGGTCCTTTAGGATCCCAGGCGTGGCCCTCATGGCGCATGCCCTGAACGCGCACGGGACGCCCGATTGATTTCGAGATCAGCGCCGCCTCCATCGCGGCGTCGCCTGAGTCGTTGCGCCCGTAGCTGCCGGGCCCCGGCACCCAGATGCCTCTGACCTTCTCGACGGGAAGCCCGAGCAGCTTGGCGACGCCCTCGGCGGCGTAATGCGGCTTCTGCGAGCCGGTCCACAAGGTCGCGTGATCGCCGCGATAGTCGCAGACGGCGCAGGCCGGCGCCATGCAAGCGTGCGACTGAAACGGAAACTCGTACTCGGCCTCGACGACGCGATCGGCACGCGACAGCGCGGCTTCGAAAGCTGCGACGTCGGGCGCGACGTTCGCGCCGCGGCCGCCGCCGGCGCTTTCGCGCACGACCGGCGCGTTACGGATGTGATCGTAGAGCGCCTGCTGCTCCGGGAACGGCGCCTGCACGTTCGACCAGGTCACGCTCAGTTGTCTCGCGGCCTTGATCGCGCCCCATTCGCTGTCGGCGACGACGGCGAGAAAATCGCCGTCGCGCACGACGCGGCCGCCCGGGATATCGGCGATCGAGGCGTTATCGACCGTTACCGGCACGCTGCCCGCGACCGGGGGTCGAATGACCCTTGCGTGCAGCATCCCCGGAACCTTGACATCGACGATGTACTCGCGCGTGCCTAACACAATGCTCGGCAGGTCGCGCCGCGCGGCCGGCTTGCCGACGATCGAATATTCGCTCGACGGTTTCGGCGTGGCCCGCCCGTGTGCGTCGAGCCCATTGCCGTATTGGCCGTTCCATTCGAGCCGCACGTCGAAATGCTTGCCGCCGACGAGCTCGCCGTAGCCGATGCGCTCCGCTGGCGAGTCCAGCACGTAAACGCTGCCGTCGCGCGTGCCGACCTGGCTCATAAGCACGCCGAGGCGCTGCGCGCCGAGCTCGCTCAAGACGCGCCGCGCTTCCGCAGCGGCGTTGCGCAAGGGATTGCCGCCCTCCTCCAGGCCGCTGCTGCCGCTCGCGCCGCCCTGATTCACGGTCAGCGCGGTGTCGCCCATGACGACGTCGACGCGCTCGAGCGCGGTGTCGAGCTCCTCGGCGACGATCTGCGCGATCGACAGGTCGACGCCCTGCCCCATGTCCATCTTGCCGAAGTACGCGGTGACCTGGCCCGACTCGTCGATCGACAGATACGTATCGAGCTGCCCCGGCGACAGCGGACGCCATAACGGTCCGCTTTCGCCTTCCGCTGCGCGGGCGGGCGCAATGCCGCGCGGCGCGACGATGGAGACCACCAAGGCACCGCCGCCCTTGAGCACGCTGCGCCGGCTGACGTTGACCGCAAACGGCTGCATGGAGCTTACGCCTGCTGCGCCTGGATTTGCTGCGCCGCGCGCTTCACGGCTCGGAGAATGGCCGAGTGTGCGCCGCAGCGGCACTTGATCCCCGCGAAGGCCTCACGGATGGCGGCATCAGTAGGCGCCGGGTCACGCTCGAGCAGCGCCACCGCGTAGAGTGCCCAGCCGCTGATGCAGTAGCCGCAAAACGGCACCTGCTCTTCGATGAAGGCCTGCTGCACCGGGTGCGGCTGCGCTTCGGTGCCCAGACCCGCGAGCGTCGTCAGCGCGCCGGTGGCGGCCGACACCGGCAGGATGCAGGAGCGCACGGGCTGGCCGTCCATGAGAACGGTGCAGGCGCCGCACTGGGCGAGGCCGCAGCCGAAGCGGGGGTTTCTGAGGCCGAGATGGTCGCGAAGCGCGTACAGCAGCGGCATGTCCGGCTCGACGTCGAGCGTATGGCTTGCGCCGTCCACCATTAACGTCACTAAGGCCATGCCATCCCTCGGCAATCCTGGAGCGCCCAAGATTACCATAGCCGCCGCCGATCCGAGCGCGGGCCGGCATGGGCGCGGTGCGCAGCGCACGCGCTACTGCGCGATCGCCTCGAGCGGCTTGTTGCGGGTCTCGATCATGCGGCTCGCCGCCAGCACGCCGACCGCGCTGACGCCGGCGAACATCAGAAACACCGCCGCGATGCCCTGCACGCCGACCAAAAGACCGACGATCGCGGGGGCAACCGCCGAGGCGAGCCTGAGCCAGGAGGTCGCAAGCCCCGTCGCGATCGCGCGCATCCGTGTCGGATAGATCTCGGGCGTATAAAGATAGAGCACGGCGTTGGTGGAGCCGATGACGCCGTAAGCCAAGGTGCCCATGACCATCACAGCGACGACGTTGGCGGCACCGAACAATCCGAGCATGGCCAGCAAACCGCCGCCGAGCAGGAACGATGCCGTGACCCAGGTGCGCCTGCCGATACGGTCGATCGTGAATGCGCACACGAGCAGCAAGATTACCTGGGCCACGTTCGTCAGCGATGCCGCACGCAAGGAGTCCTGCAGCTCGAGCCCGTACACCGACTGATACAGCGTCGGCATCCAGTTGTTGAGGCCGTTGGCGATGAAATAGGCGCTCGCCCACAGCACCCAGACCACGGCGGTGCGAGTGCGATACACGGGCGAGAGCACCTCCAACCAGCGGGTCTTGGCTGGAGGCGCAGTCGGCGGCTGAGGCCGGGCGGGCGCGGGTTCGACAACCGGCAGCGTGGAAGCGGCGGTGCTCGCCTCGATCGTTTCGATGATCCGCTCGGCCTCGTCGAGCCGCCCGCGCGAGATCAGCCACCGCGGCGATTCCGGCAGCCGGTAGACCAGCAAGGCCACGATCAGGCCGGGAATTGCACCGGCTAGAAACATCGCCTTCCAGCCGAGCTCCGGAACGACGATTGCGCCGATCTGCCCCGTTGCCATGAGCCCGATCGGAAAGATCATCTCGTAGAGCAGGAAGAATCGCCCGCGGCCGCGGGCCCGCGACAGCTCGCTGATATAAGCGGCCGCCACCGGCATGTGGCCGCCGATGCCGATGCCTTGCAAGAACCGCAGCACCAGCAGCGACTCGAAGTTTCCGGCGAACACGCAGGCCAGGCTCATGATTGACATGATCGACACGGCGGCGGTGGCGCCGCGTATGCGTCCGTAGCGCTCCGCGAGACTGCTGAACAGCAGCGCGCCGAGCAGCTGGCCCAGGTAGCTCGCAGAGATCAGCACGCCGATCTGCGCCGGTGAGATCGCCCACAGGCCAATGAGCACGGGCAGCGCGAACGCAAGCGACAACGCGTCGAAGGCGTCGAAGAAGGTCGCGGTACCGATGACGATGCGCGGCTTGCGGTGCCAGCGTGTGAACGGCACGCGCTCCATGCGCTCGAGCAGCTGCTGCGGGCGCGCCGTCACTACCGGACCTCAGATCCCTGCGCGCGAAGCCGGGGCGGTCCCCGGCATCAGGCGACGACATCGCTGTTTTCGGTCTCGAGCGGCGCGCTCCAGGCGTCGTAGCCGTACAGCCAGCTGGTGTCGTCGTCGCCGCCCTTCATCCAGGTGTTGGCGCTCGAGATCGCCTGGATCTTCGAAGTGCGCGGCTTGCGATGCGCCTCATAGAGCTTGAAGGCCGCTGCGAAGTCGTCGCCGCCGAAAGCTTCGATGCAGCGCGCGAGCACGGCCGCGTCCTCGATCGCCGTCGCAGCGCCTTGCGCCATGTACGGCGTCATCGCGTGGCAAGCGTCGCCGAGCAGCGCCACGCGCCCGGCGCTCCAACGCGACAGCGGCTCGCGCTCGAGAATCGCCCACTTGTGGCAATCCGGGCAGGCCTCGAGCACGGCGCGGACGTCGGAATGGAATCCTTCATAGGCCGCGCACAGCTCGTCGACGTCGCCTTTCGCCGACCAGGATTCCCGCGTCAGCCATCCGGCGGGCTCCGGCACGCTGGTGACGAAATAGATTTCGCTGCGATCGGACCTCACGTAGTAAATGACGATGTGCCGGTCGATGCCCCACCATTTGGTGCGCGAGGGGCCGATGTCGCGGCCCGCGAGCCGGGATGACGAAAATACGGCACGGTATGCGATGCGGCCCTTGTGCAGCGGCTCGTCCGGGCCGACGATGATATCGCGGACGACCGAATGCGCGCCGTCTGCGCCGACGACCGCATCGGCCTGCGCGCGTGTGCCGTCTTCGAACGCAAGCTCCACGCGGCCGTTTTTGTGATCCAGGCCGACGAGCTTTTTGTTGAGCGTCAACGAGCCTTCGGGGATCGCGCTCGTGAGCGCCGCCGTCAGGTCGGCTCGGTGCATGCATAGATACGGCGCGCCGAACAGGCTCTCGGGCATCGGCAGCTCGCGGATGATCTCGCCGCTGTCCCAGACGCGGTTCAGGTGCGAATAGGGCTTGAAGGACGTCGCCCGCAACACCTCCTCGACACCGATGCGGCGCAGCACTTTCATCGAGTTCGGCATCATCTGAATGCCGGCGCCGATGCGCGTGAAGGCCTTCGCCTGCTCGTAGATCGTGACGTCGAGGCCTGCGCGGCTCAAGGTCGCGGCGGTTGCGAGCCCCCCCATGCCGCCGCCGACGATGGCGACCGTGCGTCGCGCAAGGCTCATGGCGCTCTACGCCCTGGGCTCGCGATTTTCCGCGCCGCCGATGCTCGTGCGGTGACTGTGATCTTGTTGCACGCTGCGGAGTGTACCCTACGGGATTGGGCGACGACATTGACGGCCGGGGGCGGCTGGCATAGGGTGAAGCGCAACAGCGGCATCGCCGTCTCGCGGCACAGCGGGCGCTCGCCATAAGACCATCTCGCGGGGGACAGCTTCGATGAACAGCAGGGCGTTGGTTGCCGTTGCAGCCTTGGTCGGGATTTTGGTCGGGTTCGTGCTAGCCGGCCGCCAGGCGGACGACGAGCCGAGCGCGTCGATGAGCTTCGCCGCGATACCGGGACAAATCGGCGATCAGGACCAAACCGGACCTTACGACGTCGTCGAGGGCTGGCCGAAGCCGCTGTCCCAGCTTCCCGGGCACGAAGACTGGACCTGGGGCGCCGTGCAGGGCATTTTCGCCGAAAGCCCGGATCGCGTGTTTCTGTTGATGCGCGGCGAGCTGCCCGAGCTCGAGCGTCCGGAGGAAGTCCCCTACCCGTCCGTGGGCCCGAGCATTTCCTTCCCGGTCTCGCAGACGCCGTTTCGCAACGCATCCGTCGGGCCGGTCACGAGCCCGGGCAACTCGGGCTCCGACGGCTGGAACGCCTGGCAAGGCACGCTGGGCATAGACGCGCGCTGGGAGCATTGCCTGATCGTCGTCGACGCCGAGGGCAACATCACCGAGGAATGGACTCAATGGGACCATCTGTTCCGGCGCCCGCATTCCGTTGCGATCAATCCCTACGACGCAGAAAAACACGTCTGGGTCGTCGACGATCGGCAGCACGCGGTTTACAAGTTCAGCAACGACGGCAGTGAGCTCGTGCAAACGCTCGGCGTGCCCGGGGAGCCCGGCACCGACGAAGCACATTTCAACCGGCCGACTTTTCTCGCCTGGCTGCCGGACAGCACGCTGTTCGTCACCGACGGTTATACGAATACGCGCGTCCTGAAGTTCGATTTCGAAGGCAACTTCCTGCTCGCCTGGGGAGAGGCGGGATCTCCGCCGAACGACACGCGTCCGGGCTATTTCAACGCCGTGCACGGCGTCGTCGTCGACCCCGATACGCGGCGCGTCTATGTGACCGACCGCGAGAACCGGCGGATTCAAGTCTTCGACGAGAACGGCCAGTTCCTGCACCAGTTTGCGACCGGCAGTCCGTCGACGCCGCAATACATCTATCTCGGCGCGGACCGCAGCATCTGGGTCGCCGACAACGTTACCAGCAAGATCGTCAAATACGATATGGAGGGCCATTTCCTCTACTCCTGGGGCAACCAGGGACAATGGCCGGGGGCGATGTGGAACGTGCACGGCATGAGCGTCGACCAGGACGGCAACCTGTATATCGCCGAGGTCAACAACGGCCGCGCGCAAAAGTTCGCGCCCCGCGCCGGCGCGAACCCCGATTTTCTCGTCGGCTTACCCGTACGCTCCGCTTGGCAGTAAGACACGCGGGGCTGATCTGTAGCACGCTGCTGGGGCTCGGCGCCGCCTGTTCCGGCGTCGAAGAAGAGTTTCCCTCCAGGCCGATCGACGTCGTGACGCACGCATCCCCGGGCGGCGGCACGGACATCACGGCGCGCACGATGATCGTCGGCGCGCGTCGAGCGCTCGGCGTCGACATGGCGGTGCTGTTCAAGGGCGGTGGCGGCGGCGTAGTCGCGATGAACTACGTCGACGAGCGGCCGCGCGACGGCTACACGCTGATGGCGATCACGCCGACCCACCTGTTCGCCCTCGCCCGCGGTCAAGGTGCCTTACGGATCGACGACCTCATCGGCGTCGCGCGTGCTACGGAGGATCCGCTCGTGGTCACGGCGAGCGCGCGCGGGCCGGTCCGTTCGCTCGCCGATCTGGCCGCCTTGGGCCGCGAGCGGCCGATCAAATGGGGCACCGGGCTCGTCGGCGGCATCGATCACATCGCCGGCCTCGAACTCGCGCGCGCCCTCGGCACCCCGCTCAACGCCGTGCCGTTCAACGGCGGCGGCGAGGTTGCAGCGAACCTGCTCGGCGGCAATATCGACGTGGCCGCTTTGAACCTGAGCGAGGCGCTCGATGAGATCGAACGCGGCGAGTTTCGCGCGCTCGCCGTCATGGCCGAACGCAGGCTCGAGCCGATCGCCCAAGTGCCGACCACGGTCGAGCTCGGCCACCAGGTCGTCTACTCGACGGTTCGCGGCTACGTGGCGTTGCGAGGCACGCCAGAGGATCGTCTCGCCCGGCTCGAGCAGGGTCTGCTAGCCGGCATGCGCGACCCCGCTTATCAGAATTATCTGGCCGGCGTGGGCCTGTCAGCCGACGGCGTTGCCGGGCGTGAGGTCTTCGCGGCGCAGCTACGGCAGCTCTATGACCAGGCGCAGCGAGCGATGCTCGAGCTCGGCATGATCGAGCCCTAGCACCGCTCTCGGCTCAATCTCCATTAAAATAATCTTTTGAATATCATTTAGATATGAAATATATATGAAGTTATTTATCGTAGGCCGGCGCTTCCGGGGCTGACGATGGGTACACCGGCCTCGTCGAAGAACGGTGAGCGACGATGGTCGCCGCGCAGACGCCAGCAGACGACCCTGGCCGCGATTTGAAACAGCACCGATAGCGGGACGCCGTCGTACGCATTGATCGCGCTTCGATCACCGGTCGCATACCGAGCCCAGACGCCCGATTTTACCGGACCGAGCACTTCATCGAGCGATGAGCCGCTCGCGTCTATGCAGGCACGGAGCAGACCGACATAGGGAATCTGCCGCGTCGACAGCGTGTTGCCGAGCGGCGTGCGGCAGCAGCGGGCGTACCAACGCAGAGGTCCCCGCGGCGTTAGTCGCATGCACGCAAGCGCCTCCAGGCCGTCGGTGATCTCCAGTCGCGCCGGAGAAATCTGATACACCTCGGTTCCGCCGTGGGCATCGAGCACGTCGTCCGCGCGTCCGAGCGCGCGGGCGTAAGCCTGACAATCATCGCAGTAGCAAACCAGCCGATTGCCGGCGTTTCTCGAGACCCCGTGCACGACGCCTCGCAGCGACCCGCAACGACAACGTATCGGCAGATCCGGCTTCAATAGGGCAACATCGCCGTGATGTTGCGCTTGGGCACCTGGCCGACGGGAATGCGGGTAATCTCCTCGAGCGCGCGAATGTCGACCACGGACACGTCGTTCGAGCCCGCGTTGGCGACATATGCCGTGCTGCCGTCGGGCGTCAGCGTCACCCAATCCGGGGCGGTGCCGACGTCGACCGAGCCGAGCAAGCGCAGATCCGGCAGCGAATAGACGTAGACGGCGCTGTTGAGCCGGCTGTCGACGACCAGGGCCGAATTGTCCGCGGTCACGGCCATGCCGTGTGAGGCGTTGCCGCCCTCGAGCACCGGTTCCTTCCCCGGCGGCAGCTTCGGTAACTCGATGCGCGCCGTTTCCTCCTGCGTGGCGAAATCGACGACGGCGAAGCCGTTGAACCCGGTGAGCTGCACGAACATGCGTTTCGTGGACCCGTCGGGATTGGTCTCGAACGCCATCGGGCGCACGCCGAGCTCGAAATACTTGACCCACGCGGGCTCCTCGGTCTCCGTGTCGATCACGGTCGCGTTCTTGCCGTCGATCGACCCCGCGACGACGTAGCGTCCGTCCGGGGTCACGTAGGTGTTGTGCACCTGGCCGTCTATCGGAATGCTCTTGACGAGCGCGAGTGCCTGCGTATCGATGACGTCGACCGCACCTGGGGTCTGGCGGATGGCGACGTATACGCGCGATCCATCGGGGCTCGCGGAGATGTTGTTGGGATGCCCGCTCAAGCGGATCTTGGTCATCACGCGCAAGGTTCTGCCGTCGACGACATCGAGCGTGGAGTCGGCTTCGTTGCTGACGTAGATGCGGCTGCCGTCCGGAGCCGCCGCGGCGCCGTGGCCGACTTCGATGCCCTCGATCTCACCGACCACGCGATTGGTCGCGGGGTCGATGATGTGGACGTTGTCGCCGGCGCTGTTGGTTTGAATGATTCGCGTCTCGAGCCCGGTCGATTGCGCGGCGCCCGCCAAGGTCTCGCCCCGAACCCAGGCAGCCATCCTTTGCCATTCGGGGTCGTCCTTCGACTTCCAGTGCTTGCCGCCGTCGTGGTGCGGATCGCCGCCGGCGCCCTCGGCGAGCGGATGGCGCAGCAGCCGGCTCGCGTCGGGATTACCCGGGATGACGTACGCCCGCACTGAGTCGAAATTCTCCCGAGCGTCCTCGTCGCTCCAGGTGGCGCTGCCGTCTGGCAACGCCTGGAGATGCATTTGCGGCCTGATGGAATGGCAGGAAACACAGCGAGAGTTGCCGTCTCGTTTGGTCGTGAAGACGGGCTGGACCTGCGCTTTGAAGTACTCGAAATCCAGCGACACCGGGCCCGACTCCTGGGCGAGAGCAGGCGGCAACACAAGCGCCAGACCCACGAGGATCAGTCTATTGAGCGACATGCGGCTCCCCCCCTTCTTTGTATAAGCGCGCGCGACGCGTGTGTGGCATAAGCGTATACCCGGAACGTATCGATGGCCAGCGGTAAAGCGGCCAGCCGACTATCTCGCCGAGCGGCCCAGCGGACCCCGCTCATTCGCTCGCGATCACCCGTACGCGCTCGTCGAACAACGCATCGACGGCTTGGGCGAAGCTGCTCGAGGGTCGCTCGGCGCACCAGCTCGAGAGCCAGGCCCACTGCGCCTCATAGTCGTCGAGATCGACGAGCGCGAGCGCTTCGGCCTCACGGGCGGCATTGCGGCCGCTCAGGTAGCCCTGCATCCAAGAGACATAGGCACGCCGGAGGTTCGGCAGATCGGCAATGTCGGCTTGCACCTGCTCGCAGCTGCGCGAGCCCGCGCCCGCGACGGCGCCGACCTGCGCCGTGGCTGGCACCGTGCCGCTGATCAGCCACGCTGCGAGCGCGAAAATCGTTGCCGAACGCGCGATGCGTCGCGTCGCAGCGCGTGTTTCCCGCTGCCTCTTGCACTTCCGTCTCGAAAGTAGGAACGTCGTTGGGCGGCCGAAAGCGATCGTCGGCCCGCGCGCGCCGAGAAGACGCGGCGCCGTCCATAGGACGGAGAGCGCGTAACCTATCCGGAGAGTCGTCATGCGCCGGGAAATCAGTGGTCGGTATTGCTTGCTCGTAGTCATGAGCCTGTGGCTTTCGCATAGCGCCCGGTCGCAGCCGCCTTCCGAATATTGCGAATCCGACGTTTGCTTGCGCGATCGTTTAGAGACCTTGGTTTCACTCGGTTGGGGTCGAATGACGGCTGGACAGGATTCACTGACCGACGCGCAAGCGAGCCCGTTCATCGGCCTGACGGACGGCGAATACGCGAGGCTCAAGGAACTGGGCGACGGCGAAGGCGCGGAGCGCATGCGGCTGCTCGGCAAGGTGCAAACGGCCTGCCGGCCCGGGGAATTTTCGGTCGACCTCTCCATTCCCGGGCAGGATACCGCAAACGTGACCTTCGGTACGCCGCTTGCGCGCGGCGGCGACTACCAAGGCTTCCAGGTCATCCGCATCGATCGCAGCTACCGAATCGCGGACACCAACCGAAGCACCTGGCTCCGCTGGATTCATTGGCGCTTTCCTGGCATCTCCTTGATGAGCGGCCCGCCGACCGCATTGACGAACTACGAAATCGGACCGTTCGTCGCCACTGTGGTCTTGTTGGACACGGAATTCGAGCTTGGCGAACCGGCGGAATATGCAGCGCACTCGGATTGCCTTGAGCGGTAAGCTTCGCTGGTATTGCTTGCTGGTGGGTCTCGGCGCGCTGCAACCGCAGACGGCCGAGTCGCAACGCAACGAGCCCACGGGAGATTGCGGGGCCGAGATTTGCCTGCAGACGGGCGAATCGAATTGGCGCCTCGACCCGGCGGAGTATTGCGAAGCCGGCGTGTGCTTGCGCGACAGCCTCGAAAGCCTGGTTGGGCTCGATTGGGATCGCATCGTGAGCGGGCTGGACACTTTGACCGCCGCGGACATGAACCCATTCGTGGGGCTCGGCGATGCCGAGTACCGGCGGCTGCAGGCGCCCGACACCCCCATCGACGAGCGCGTGGCGCTGCTCGGCATGGTCGAAGCGTCTTGCCGGCCGGGTGAATTCTCGGCCAGGCTCGAGATCCCCGGCTACGATACGGTCATTGTCGCCTTTGGCGTCACGCCCGCGGGCGAGCGAGGCCGCCAGAATTTTCAGGTCACCGCGATCGATCGCACCTACAGGGGGCTCCCGGGAGGCAGCGTGAGCGCATGGATCCGTTGGATGAGCTATCGATTTCCCGGAGTCGAGCTCATGGAGGACGGCGTGCCTACGACGTTCGCGAACTACGAGATCGGCCTCTACATCGGCCGGCTCGTGCTGCTCGATACGGAGTTTCGGCTCGGGCAGCCGGTGGACTACGAACGGTATCCGGACTGCGCTACACGCTAGCCTGGCCTCGCACCGGCAAGCTACCAGACGAAGGGAAGCAGCCGCCAGCGAGTCTTCTGGGCGAACGTAACGTAATCGGAATATCCGAGCAGAAGCCGCTCTTCGTTCCGAATGCGCATGATCTGGAACGCCATACCGATCGCGATGACCGCGACATTGTAGCCACTCCAGTTGTTGATCAGGTAGCCGATCAATGCGACGGCGTACGCGGCGTACAGAGGATGTCGGACAATGCGGTAGGCACCGCTCGTCTTCACACCACGATGCGCAGGCAACAGGCCCATGCTCCGGTTCAACGCCAAGAGTGCTCCGATCTGAAGCGCCACGCCTATCGTCTGTATGATCTGTCCAACGAGGACGTCCTCTGCGATCTCCGCCGGCCGCAGCAACAACGGATATAAGGTTCCTGCAGTGGTCGTCAGCCACGCTTGCCAAGAATATGAAGTCCGATCCGGATCCTTCCTTATCAAGAACAAGATCACCAAGACCGTCTCCATGCCGACGAGCAGGACCAAGCTCAGGCGAGGCTGGGTGACGAACTGTTGCAGATGGGCGTACGCGAACAGCGCGAAAACCGTCGCGAGCACACAGTTGATCATCGCAAGGCGAACTTCACGTAGCATGTGCGAGCCTTGAGAGCCTCAGAGGATACCGGCTGGGCTCGGGGGCCGCCGCAGCCGGTCCTCTGGGAGGTGCTTACGGGGCTATAGCAACGTCGATGGCGGCAATAATCCCGCTGACGGTAAGACCCAGGGCCTGAAACGCGCCAACCACCGCCAACGAAATCAGGCCACCTGCGACCGCATACTCGACCGTGGTGAGCCCACGCTCATCTCTGAGGAAGTTGATAATGCTCTTTTTCATTTAGATCACCATTTCTCCATCTCTAGGAACAAACAGCTTCCAGCGTTCCACATGGAGCCCCAAGGAGCGGCCGCGAGCTGATCATGACCCGCTGCGACGCTGTATGAAGCCGTCGCGCACTTTTTACGCCACTCTCATGCGCGGGGGATAGGAGTCTTTTGCAAATCGGCAGGCACTTTTTCCTGTCGTTCTTCGCGACTGTCTTACCATAACTCGCAGCGCCCCTGGTCTTCCGAGGCGGCATGCAATGGTCGCCTTGGATCAGATCCGTGGTACCAGCGGCGCTCCCCGAGTGGTAGTCAGCCCAGCCTTCTGGGCTTCTAATCAATTACTTACAGTGTTTCTCTCAAGGGTGGGATGCTCTCTCCCATGGCTGTTTTCCAAGCATCCGTGACGGGTTTCCTATTCGAGCTACCGCTTAGTCGAGTATAAAGCGCGATTCGAAAGGAACGGGACAGCGGAACTTATTGGCAAATACGCATGACGATTCTCCGAGCACTCTGGATCGACATGACCGTCGCCACTAAGGAGGGTGAGGCACCGCCCGCCTTTCGGCGCTGTTGTGAAATCACTTACTGCGCCGACGTCGAGGCTCTCGATGATCTATTGGCACGCAAGTCGCGTGAGATCGACCTCGTTTGTTTCGACTTCGACTATCCCGATCGGCAGGGACTACGGCTCGTTCGCTCGGCGAAAATCGCCCAACCTTCATTGCCGTTCTTGATGTTGACGGTTCAACACTCGGAAGCGCTTGCGATCTGGGCATTTCGAACGAAATGCTGGGACTACCTCGTCAAGCCCGTGCCAAAGCGGGAAGCCGAGCGATGCCTGGCCGCGCTATCGCGCGTCTTGGATCATCGGAGCTCTCAGACTCCGCGCAGCACTGCTTCACAACCCGATCGCATTCCTGACGAGATCTCATTCACACCGAAGCCGGAAGATTGCTCACTTGCGCCGGCGGTCTATTACATCGAGCAAAACTTCCGCTCGAGAGTGAGGAGTGACGACGTTGCGGCACGTTGTGGTCTGAGCCCGTTCCGCTTCAGCCGCCTCTTCAAGGAAACGTTCGGCCTGACCTTTCGCGACTACCTCATCGATTATCGCCTCAAAGAAGCCTATCGTCTGCTCGAGAACCCCACGGTAACGGTTGCCGACGTCGCATTCGCCGTAGGCTTCCACGATCCCTCCTATTTCACGCGGATATTCAAGCAACGCCTCGGGATAGCGCCTTCAACGCTGATCGGTCACGCCATGGCAACTGCCAACGGCGGCGATAATCGAATGGATTTCCCGACTACCGTGCAATAGAGCAAACCCAGCTCGTCGCCGAATCCGTTCCTTTCCCCCGCTAGACGCAAAAGCCATACTGCCAACATGAGCCCCGGTTCTCTTCGGGGCTGCAAGAAACTCCCGTTCTCTGGCAAAAGAGTCCTACCGTTCTTTGCAACGGCAGGCGTACAAAGTCATTCAGCCTGCTTTTACTAGTCTCGATTTTGCCGTGAGGCGCGTTGGAAGAAGCTACATATGCTCGATACAGCAGAACTCGACACCACTTTGGTGGGAATCAGAACGGCGACATTGATGCTGCCGTTTCTCGGCGCGGCCGTCGCTAGCGATATCTTGCACCGACGTATTCCGAATATCTTGGTCGCGCTGATGCTTGCTTGCGGCCTAGCGGTCCACCTGGCATCGCTCGACGACGCCGGAAGTGCCCTGCTGGCGAGCGGGAGCGGGGCAGCCGTGGGCTTTTTGATCCTGCTGCCTTTCTATGCGCTCGGGGGCATGGGAGCCGGCGACGTAAAATTGCTTGCCGCAGTAGGAAGCTTTTTCGGGCCTTCCGGCGCGTTGCTTGCCGGCATCTTCACTTTGGTCGCCGGCGCTCTGCTCGGCCTGGCGGTGATTGCATGCCGGTACCTGAGGGCTTCGGCCCTCAGCCGTTGCTCGATCGCGGCTTCTCCGCCGGAGATTGCATCTGAACAGCTGCCCTATTCGGTCGCCATTTCCCTGGGAACGCTTGCCGCGGTGATGCAATGGTAGCCCATCCCTCCGATTCTTCGCGCATCGAGATCGAGCTCGACGCCCACCTCGCGCGTCTCGCTCCCCGGCCTCAGTCTCTCGAAGACACCGGCTTGACTCAAAGCTTCGTCGCGGATCTCGTCGCGAAGCAACTGCTGGAAGGAGGCACGCTCACCCTGACGGAGCTCGTGCAGCGTCTGGCTCTCTCCGGAAAGATCCTCGAGTCGGTGCTGCATTTCATGCGGCAGGAAGCGCGTATCGAGGTCACGCCGGCACGAGACTCGAGCTCCGCTCTGCGCTACCGCTTGACCGACAGAGGTCGCGCGAGTGCGTCGGACGCTCTCCTGCGCAGCAGCTATGTCGGCTTTGCGCCCGTGCCTTTGCATGCCTACGCGGAAATCGTGCGAGCACAGACGGTGCACGAGCGCTCGATTACGAAAAGCACGATGCGGGCGGCCTTCGAAGAGGTGGTGCTCCAGGAAGGCCTTCTCGATCGGCTCGGACCATCATTGAACTCGGGCCGGCCGATCTTCATCTATGGGCCCGCGGGAACGGGCAAGACCTTTATCGCGCAGAAGCTCACTCGATTGTTTCACGATCGAGTGCTGATCCCCCATGCGATAAGCATTAACGAGACCGTCGTCGGTGTTTTCGATCCTGTCGCGCATCGCGTTGCCGTGCCCACGGCTTCCAAGCCCGACTTGAGCTTGGATACTGGCTACGATCCGCGATTCGTCTGCTGCGCACGACCCGTCGTGATCGCGGGCGGTGAATTGACGGTCGACATGCTCGAGATCCAGTACGACCAGGCGACGAGGGAGTACCGTGCACCGCTGCAGCTCAAGGCGAACAACGGACTGTTCCTCATCGATGACATGGGGCGGCAGAAGGTTCCTCCCGCGGCAATTTTCAACCGCTGGATCGTCCCGATGGAGGACAAGAAGGATTACCTGAGCCTCGGTGGCGGCCGGCATTTCAGCGTCCCATTCGACGTGGTGCTGATCTTCTCCACGAACATGCATCCGCTCGATCTAGCCGACGACGCTTTCCTGCGCCGCATCGGATACAAGATCGGGTTCGAATACCTGAGCAAGGATCAGTATCGAAAGATCTGGCAGGACGCTTGTCGAGAGCACGGCGTCGTGTTCGATCCGGAGGCGCTGGAGTTCGTTCTGACGGAGCTGCATGAGAGAGAGTCCGTGCCGTTGCTGCCCTGCCATCCGAGAGACCTGCTCGGCATCGCTGTAGATCTGACCGTTTATCTCGGCCAGCCGAGACGGTTGACCAAGCAACAGTTGCGCTGGGCCTGGAGGAATTACTTTGTCTCATTCAAAGACGCCGACAGCGCTGGCGCCTGAGATGGCCGAGCGTATCGACAGAGAGGTTGCGTGATGTTCAAGAGAAGAGGCCTGTTCTTGGTGCTGATCTCGCTCGTGATGGGTGGGATTGCCGCCTGGGCGGCAAACAACTGGGTGCAAGCGCGGCTTGGGCTAGCCGACGGCGGAGACGTCGCGGTCGACACGGTCATGGTTGCCGCGATCGACATTCCATACGGCATGAAGGTCGAAGGGCGGCACGTGAAAGTGCTCGCGTTGCCGATAGGTACTGCGCCCGAGCGCGCGATTCGTGATCAAGAATCGGTCGTCGGCATGGTCGCTACGAGCGAGATTCTGCGAGGTGAGATCCTGATGCAAGACCGCTTCGCCGAGCATGACAGCGGCAGCACTCTGGCTGCCCTGGTTCAGAAGGATATGCGTGCCGTCACAGTACGCGTCGACGACGTCGTCGGTGTCGCCGGCTTCCTGCTTCCCGGCAACCGTGTCGACGTGATCGCGAGCCGCCTCGACAACGCCACTAGACGGGCTACGAGCGAGACCATCCTGAAGAACCTAAAAGTCCTCGCAGTCGATCAGACCGCCTCGACCGACAAGAACGAGCCCGTGATCGTCCGCGCCGTCACGCTCGAAATGAAGCCGGATCAATCCGAGATCTTAGTCAAGGCGCGCGAAGAGGGCTCCATCCAGCTGACTCTGCGCAATCCGCTCGAGGAAGAGGCGCAGCCCGTCGTCGAGGAGCAGGTGCAACCTGCCCCACGGCCGGTCGTCAGGCCGGTCACGCGCCGCACCGCCGCGAGAGATACGACCATCACGGTCATTCGCGGCACGGCGGTAGACACGACGCGGCCCCCGAATTAGCACGAGTGTGACACTCGGCTGCAACCGGCAACATCAATAGGGAATTACAGTGAGAGAAGAACATCATGAACAGGGATAGACGCATCGCAACGAACTGGGTCTGCGGCCTCGTATTGCTGAGCGGGCTCTGGCTGACCGGCGCGAACGCGCAGAGCATCGTTGCACCTTCGAATCTCGTCGCAGGCGGTAATCAGCTGATTGTGCCATTGTTCAAGTCGCGAGTGTTGCGTTTGGATGCACCGGCAACGCGGGTTTCAGTCGGCAATCCCGACATCGCCGACATCTTGATCCTGCGCTCGACACAACTTTATATCCTCGGCAAGGATCTCGGCACCACCAACGTGCTGGTATGGGATTCCGAGGACCGGCTGATCGGCGCGGTCAACATCGAGGTCAGTCATGACCTCGACCATCTCAAGGAAAAGCTCTACGAGCTGCTGCCGACCGAGCCGATTGAAGTCTACTCGTCACAGCGATCCATCGTGCTCGCCGGCCAAGTATCGAGCATCACGGCGATGAACGCGGCGCTGCGCGTCGCCGATACCTACCTGGCACAGGTCTCCACGGCTGTCGAAGCGGGCCAGTTCGAGCAGCAGACCCAATCTAGACGCGAGGATCGTGCCGTCGGCGAGGTCATCAACCTGATGCAGGTCGGGGGCGTGCAGCAGGTCATGCTCGAGATCAAGGTCGCGGAGATCAATCGCTCTGAGCTCAGGCGAATGAACGCTCAATTCAACGGCATCAACCGCGCAGGCGAGTGGAGCTTCGGCGGCGTGAACGGTGGCGCCGTGTTTCCCGACGTGCCCTTCATTTCAGCCCCGGGCGACCTACTAACGGGGGCTAACGGGTTCAACAACGTCCCGCCTATCCGGTTTCCGCATTTCCCCGGCGAGCTCGCTCCTTGGGGACCTGCGATCGACGAGTTCGCGCCCACCTCGATGCGTATCCAGAACCAAGGTCTGTTTGCGAGCTTCCTCAGCGAGGACTCGCTGTTCAACATGGCACTCGACATCGCGAAAGAGAACCGGCTCGCCAAGATTCTCGCTGAGCCGACGCTGACGACGCTCACCGGTGAGCAAGCCACCTTCCTATCCGGCGGCGAGATCGCGATTCCGGTGCCGCAGGGCGATTTCCGCACCACGTTCGAGTTCAAGGAGTTCGGTGTCGGCGTGACCTTTCTTCCCGTCGTGCTCGGGTCCGGGCTCATCAATCTCAAGGTCGACGTGACCGTCAGCGAGATCACGCGGCTCGATCCCGGCAGCATGATCCCGCTGCAGCTCGGCACGCGCCGGGCGACGTCTTCGGTGGAGCTCCGGGAGGGTCAAACCATGGGGTTGGCGGGTCTGATCAACGAGAACCTCCGCGAGGCCGTCGAGAAGTTCCCGGGCCTCGGCAGCATTCCCATCCTCGGTGCGCTGTTCAGAAGTCAGGATTTCCTGGATCAGGAGACGGAGCTGGTCATCACGGTCACGCCGCGCCTGGCAAAACCGATGGCCTCCGAGGACGTTCGCCTGCCGACGGATAATTTTGTCGAGCCGAATGACGCACAGTTCTATTTGCTTGGAAAGCTCGAGGGCAGTGCACCGCGAGCGAGCAACCGGACTCAACCGACAGGCGGCACCGAAGGCACCTTCGGTCACCAGCTCGATTGAGAAATAACAGAAGGAAGAGGCAGATGAACATACGCAAGCTAAGGGCATTGTCGGCGCTACCGGTCATCGCGGCGCTGGCTGCCTGCGCCGCCTACCCGAGGACCGAGGCCGACTTCGGCAATTCGGTGAGGCACATGGTGCGAAGCCAGACCGTCGTCACAGGGCCCGTGGATACCGCTCCGGTCGAGAGCGGCGACGGTGAGCGGTTGAACGGCGTGCTCGAAGCCTACCGCACGGACGTCTCCAGGACCGAGGAGGCGCCGCCGCCGGTCGCTGTGCAATTCGGCGGCACGCCGCAATCTCAGTAATCGGTACAAGTCAATGAAGCATCGAAATCCGAGATCCGTTCGCATAACCCCGCCGCCGCGGCGACAGCGAGGCATCATGCTGGTGCTGTTCGCGGCCGGGATGCTGGTGATGCTTGGCGTCGTCGGCATGGCGCTCGACGGGGCTCATGGCATGCTGAACAAGACGCGGCTGCAGAATACGGTCGACGCGGCGGCGTTGAGCGCGGCAAAGACACTCGCGGAGACTTCCGACACAGCGCTCGCTCACGCCGAGGCGCTGCAGGCGTTCTCCCAGAACGCCTCGGCACTCGGCAACAGCGAGATGGCGGCGTCCTATTCCGCGGGTGACATCAACGTCGCCGTCGCGTTCTCGGCGACGCTGCATCCGTTCGTTTCCGGCAGCGCACCGGCACAGTACGTGCGCGTCGCGGCGACGAATTTCAGGCTGCCCGGATGGTTCATCCCTGTCATGGGCTTCAACGAGAAGATCGTCGGGGCCTCGGCAGTCGCAGGACCCAGCCCGACGATTCAGACCGCCTGCAACTTGGCGCCGATGCTGGTTTGCGGCGATCCTACCGCAGCGCCGGAAGACCACTTCGGCTACGAGCTCGGCGAGCCCGACGTGCTGAAAACCTCGACCTCCGACTCCGAGGTCGGACCCGGCAACTTCCAGCTGATCCGGCTCGGCGACGGACAAGGAGGCGCCGTCATCCGCGAGGCGATGGCCGGCAACTATGCCGGCTGCCTGACCAGCGGCAATACGGTGCCGACCGAGCCCGGCAACACGGTCGGGCCCGTGGTTCAAGGGCTCAACACGCGATTCGGCGTGTATTCGGGGCCGATGGGCGGAAGCCAGAGCCAATATCCGCCCGACGTCGTCGTCGGCGAGCCGACCCCGCCGCTGACGTACGACTCCGATACCGACACGATCTACGTCGGGTCCGAGCCGCTCGACGGTGCGCCGGATCCGACCTATTACGACTACGATGCGTACAGGGCGCAGATCATGTCGGGTGGCTACGACTACATACCGCTGCAAGACGGCGGCACCGGTGCGTTCGGCCGCCGGACACTGGCGGTATCGATAGGCGACTGCACGGGCACCACCAACGGCCAAGGGGACGTGCCGCTGCTCGGCTTTCTCTGTTACCACCTGATCCAGCAGGCCATGCAAAAAGGCAATGAGTCGCACATCTTCGGGCAGTTCATCGACTCGGGCTGCCCGATCACCGGCCGGCCCGGCCCGAGCCCCGGCACGGCCACCGGCCCCTTCATTATTCAGTTGTACAAGGACGAGGCGCGGGAGGCGTCGTAGAAGCGTGATGCCAACACGAAAAGCACAGGAGGCCGTCCGGCGTTGCCGTGGCTTGGCGATCGTCGAGTTCGTCATTGTTCTGCCAATCTGCCTGATACTGATCATCGCCACGGCTGAATTCGGTCGCGCGTTCCTTCAGTACAACGCGTTGACGAAGACGGTGCGCGACGGCGCCCGGCATCTCGCTGGCAAGGCGTTGTTCGGCTCGACGGGCACGGTCACGATTTCGTCCGGTCTCGAGACCGAAACACAAAACCTCGTCGTCTACGGGAATATTTTCGGCGCGGGAGCGCCGGTACTGCCCGGGCTGACCGCCACCAACGTCGTGGTCGCCGACGCCGGCGCCGGTAACGTGTCCGTCTCGGCGAGCTACCCCTACGGCCCGATCTTCGGCTTCGTGCCGGGATTCTTCTACGGCGGCGGCATCGACGCCTCGGCGTACACGCTGCAGACGTCGATCACCGTCAGGGCGCTTTGATATGTACCGACGGCAGCAAGGCATCACCACGGTCGAGGCGGCAATCGTCACGCTGCTCGCGCTGATATCGCTGTTCGGCGTGCTGGAGGTCGGACGCGTGTTCTTCGTCTTCAACGCCTTGGAGGAAGCCACCCGTCGCGGCGCCAGGGTGGCGGCCGTTTGTCAAGTGAACGATCCGGCCATTGCTCAGATCGCCTCGTTCAACGCTTCCGGCTCACCTGTGGTCGGCGGTCTCACCGCCGCCAATATCGCCGTGGACTACATGGACTTTGCGGGCAATATTGTCGGCGATCCGATCGGAAGCTTCGGAGCAATCGAGTACGTACGCGTGCGGATCGTCAACTTCACACATCAGTTGTTGATTCCGCTGTTCGTTTCGAGTTTCACGACCCCAGCCTTCGCCGCGACCTTGCCCAGAGAGAGCCTGGGTGTTTGGCCCGGAGGCTTTTCACCATGTTAGGCATATCCAGGAAGAGGAGCTGACGTGTCGAGGCTTCGCATTCTCATCGCAAGCGACTCCAAGGACGCGGTCGAGGCCATTCAGGGCTTGATCCGCGGCGCCCACAATCTCTCGGCGGAGGGCTGCATCATCGACCTCCGAAGCCCGGAGCCGCTGCGGTGCTTCGAGCACGCACCGGATCTTCTGTTGCTTCGAGTCGGCGCGGACTCGCAAGCTGCGCTGGAAGCGCTCGCGGGCTACTCGCATTCCGAGCGGCCGCCGCTGATCGTGATCGGCGACGCCAACCATCCCGGCTGCATGCGCGCCGCGATGCAAGCGGGCGCGCGTGATTTTTTGACGGAGCCCGTCTCGAAAGCCGAGTTGCTCGAAGTCATCGCACGTCTGGCGTCGGAGCAAAAGCCATCTAGCGCCTCCGGACAGTGTCGCTTGACGGCGTTCGTCAACGGCAAAGGTGGATCGGGCGCGACGTTTCTGGCTTGCAATGTCGCGCATCTGTTTGCTGAGCTCTCGGGTCTCAAGACCGCGCTGCTCGGCCTCGACACGCAATTCGCATCGTTGCCGCGCTATCTCGATTTGCAGCCGAAGCGAGGCTTGCTGGAAGCCCTCGAGGTCGCGGGCGACCTCGATGGAGCGGCCATCGATGCCTATTTGACACGGCATGATTCCGGGCTGGCGCTGCTCGCGGCCTCGCAGGACAACACGCTGCTGCAACAGGATCTGATGACCGAACGCTTGGAAACGGTTCTGCAGCTTCTGTTCACGAGTTTCGAGCATTGCGTGGTCGATCTGCCAAGGCGGATCGAGCCATTCAGCGCGCTGGTGCTCGAGCAGGCGGATCAGATCGTGCTCGTGATACAGCAATCCGTGCCGAGCCTGCACGATACTGCGCGCACGTACGATCTGCTGGTGCGTCATCTCGCGATCCCGCCCGAGCGTGTCACGATCATCGTGAACCGCTATCGCCGCGCGGCGGCCGTCGAGCTGTCCGACATTCAACAGTTCTTCGGTGACCGAAAGGTTACCTGCATTCCCAACGATTATCGGTCCGTGACGGAGAGCATCGACATCGGCGTTCCGATCTACCGGCATGCGCGCCGGTCGCCGGTCACGAAGGCCCTCATCCAGCTCGAAAAGCAGCTCGGCGGACGGGCCACGGGGGCCGATAAAAGCTTCCTCCCAAGATTGCTCAGGACCGGTTGAGAGAAGAGGTGACATAGATGGCTTTCATGACGATGAACCGATCGCAAAGCGTGAACGCCGCGGCGCCGATTGCGCCGCGTGCTGCCTCACGCCCCGTCAATGGTCAAACCGGCCCGGAGACCTCGCTTTCGAAGCTCGAAAGTGAATGGAAGGAGCGTATTCACGGCCGTTTGCTGGACATGATGGATCTGTCTCTGATCGGTCAGCTCGAAAACGAGCAGGCGCGCGTGCAGATCCGGGACTTGAGCCAGCGGTTGCTCGTCGAGGAGGCAGCGCCGCTCAACGTCGAGCAGCGCAAACGTGTCGTGCGGCGCATCGAAGACGAAGTTCTGGGCCTCGGTCCACTCGAGCCACTGCTACAGGATCCGACCATATCGGACATTCTCGTGAACGGCGCAAACAGCGTCTATGTCGAGCGGGCAGGCAAGCTGAAGCTCACGGACGTGCGCTTCAACGACGATCGGCATCTGCTCAACATCATCGACCGCATCGTATCGGCCGTCGGCCGCCGCATCGACGAATCGGCTCCGATGGTGGACGCCCGCTTGAAAGACGGCTCCCGGGTCAACGTGATCATTCCGCCACTTGCCATCGATGGTCCGACGCTCTCTATCCGGCGTTTCGCCGTGGAGCTCTTGTCGATGGACGACTTGATCGAGCTGGGCTCGGTGACGGCGGGAGTCGCTCGCGTTCTTAAGGCGATCGTAAAAGGCCGGTTGAACGTCCTGGTATCCGGCGGAACGGGTGCGGGCAAGACGACGCTGCTGAACATCCTCTCCGGCTTCATCCCCGCGGACGAGCGCATCATCACGATCGAGGATTCGGCCGAGCTCCAGCTCCAGCAGCCTCACATCGTCAGGCTCGAAACGCGACCCTCCAACATCGAGGGCAAGGGTGAGGTGACTCAGCGTGAGCTCGTGCGCAATAGCCTACGCATGCGCCCGGAGCGGATCATCGTCGGTGAGGTTCGCGGCGCTGAAGCGCTCGACATGCTGCAAGCCATGAATACCGGTCACGACGGGTCGTTGACGACCGTCCACGCCAACACCCCTCGCGACGCGCTGAGCCGGATCGAGAACATGGTGTCGATGACCGGCATCAGCTTCCCGACGAAGACGCTGCGGGCACAGCTCGCCTCCGCCCTGGACGTCGTGGTTCAGGTCGAACGGCATGAGGACGGCAAGCGCAGGCTGGTCAGCCTGCAGGAAATCAACGGCATGGAGGGGGAAGTGATCACGATGTCGGAGCTGTTCCAATTCCGGCGCGAAGGCCTCGACGGGAACGGCAACGTGCTGGGGGCGCTGCGCGCGACCGGGATCATTCCGGCGTTCCACAGCAAGCTCAAAGCAAAATCCATCGACATACCCGTTGACGTGTTCGAGCCTGCGTGGCTCGACCAAGGGAAATAGCGGCCATGGAAAACAGCGGAATATTCATCTATATCGGCCTCGTGTTTGCTGCAGTCTTCCTGTTGTCACAAGGCATGATCATTCCGGCCTTCGGCGACGGCCGCAAGGCCAGGCAGCTGCTGCGAAAGAGACTCGCCGATATCGACAAGGTCGCGCACGAGGATGCTATTTCCTCGCTGTTGCGCGAACGCTATCTGCGCAAGCTCTCTCCTCTGGAGCGCCGCCTGGAGGCGCTGCCGGGAATGGAGCCGTTGCGAGCCTACATCGAGCAGTCGGGCAACCGCATTCTGGCATACCGGCTCGTGATGGTTTCCGTCGTGATGACGCTGGGCGCGGCGGTTGCGGTCTGGACGTTCTCGCGTATGCCGGCGGCGGTCGCGGTCGGCACGCTGGTTGCCGGGAGCCTGCCGTTTCTCAAGATCGTCCGCGATCGCACGCAGCGCTTCGCGAAACTCGAGGAGCAGCTTCCCGATGCGATCGACATCATACGCCGGGCCTTGATGGCCGGCCACCCCTTCAACGCCGCGCTGAAGCTTGTCTCGGAAGACATGAACGATCCGATTGCGCGCGAGTTCGACTTGACCTTTGCCGACATCAACTACGGCAACGACGTACGCAGGGCGATGCTGGGCCTGCTCGCCCGCGTGCCGAGCGTCACCGTGATGGCCTTCGTGACCGCCGTCCTCGTACAGAAGGAAACGGGCGGCAATCTTGCCGAAATATTGAACCAGATCGCAAACGTGGTGCGCGGACGATTTCGCTTCCAACGCAGAGTCCGCACGCTGTCGGCCGAAGGAAGGATGTCCGCCTGGGTCCTCGCCCTCGTGCCTTTGATCCTGTTCGGCGCCATGATGATCATGAACCCCGACTATCTGCCGCTGCTGCTCGATGAGCCCGCGGGGCGGCAACTCGCGACATTCGCATTCATCTGGGGCGGCATCGGTATCTACTGGATTCGGCGGATCATTCGCATAGAAGCCTAGGAGCGCCACGTGGAAGGTCTTATCACATTGCTGCAACAATGGATCGAGGATCCGCAGACGCTGCGTCTGGTCGTCGTCGTTCTGATGAGCGGCACGTTCGTGATCTTCGGTCTCGGTCTGGGCTTCCTGGCGCTCAGCGCCACCGACCCGATCCGCCGCCGCTTGAGCCGCGGGGCCAAACGAGAGGTAAAGAAGGAGAAAGGCCGCACGCTCGTTTGGATCAATACGATGCTCGGACCTGTGTCCAGCTACGTGTTGCCGCAGAGTGAGATCGAGCGCGATCGTATCAACCAGAAACTCGTGCACGCCGGGTTCCGTTCACCGAGTGCAGTGCAAAATTTCTATGCGATCAAGGTCGTGCTCGCGATCATGCTGCCGGCGATCGTTCTCCTCATCTCCCGCTGGCTGCCGAACCTAACGACCCAGATGGAGCTCATTGCCATCGTCGGCGCCTGCGGCGCCGGCATGCTCATGCCGAACATGGTGCTCGATCGCCTAATGCAGAACCGCAAGAGAAAGCTCCGCAACGGCTTTCCGGACGCGCTGGACATGCTCGTCGTTTGCGTGGAGGCAGGCCTCGGCATGTCGCAGGCCATCCAACGTGTTGCCGACGAGCTCGGAGTCAGCCATCCAGAGCTCGCCCAGGAGCTCGCGCTGGTCAATGCGGAGATACGCGCGGGCGTCGATCGAGTCGCGGCGCTCAAGAATCTCGCATATCGCACGGGGCTCGAGGACGTTCAGGGGCTCGTGAGCCTTCTCGTGCAGACGCTGCGCTTCGGCACGAGCATCGCCGAATCTCTGCGCGTCTACTCGGTTGAGTTCCGCGACAAGCGCATGCAGAAGGCCGAGGAGCAAGCCGCGAAGATCGGCACGAAGATGGTCTTTCCGCTTGTCATCTTCCTGTTTCCCGGCTTCTTCGTCGTCGCCGTGGGACCCGCAGTCGTGGGATTGGTTTCCGTATTCCAGACAATATAGAGCGAAGGAGAGCAACAGATGACAGGGAATGTGCAACGGCTCCGCCCTTTCAGGGTGACGCTCGCGCTCGTCGGTCTTTTTCTGCTGACGGGCTGCGCGACGACCGCCAGCCGCGGAAGGGCCGACTCGACAGAGGCTCAGCCCCCATCGACGGAGCAATCGCTCGCTGCCGGCGACGAAGCCGCGCGGCGCGGGGACTTCGAGCGCGCCCTCGCCTACTACCTGCGCGCAGTCGGAGCGGAACCGACAGTCGAGGGCTGGATCAGGATCGGTGCGGTATCGACGCGGTTGGGCAACTCGGAGCGCGCCCTGCACGCTTATCTTCAGGTCATTGCGCTCGAGCCGAATCGAGCCGACGCGCTGGAGGGGGCCGGGCTCGAGCACATGGCGCTCGGAGACGCCGCGGCCGCGCGCGAGCACCTCGCACGAGCGGTCGAGATCGATCCACAGCGTTGGCGCTCACACAACGCTCTCGGCATTCTGGCCGACCAGGCGGAAGATCACGGCTCGGCGATCGCGCACTACGAGACGGCGCTCGATCTCAACCCCAGATCACCGATGCTGTTGAATAATCTGGGCTATTCGAGGCATCTGTCGGGCGACCTCGATCAAGCCGCCCGCGACTTCTATGCCGCCACGCAAGCGGACCCGAGCTACAAGCCCGCCTGGTCGAATCTCGCTTTGGTGTATGCCCATCGCGGCCTGTACTCGGAAGCTGTGCAGACGCTCTTGAAAATAGAGGACAAGCCAACGGCGTACAACGATATCGGCTATGTCGCCTTCCAACGCGGCGATCTGCCTGAATCGGAGATGCTGCTGAGTGAGGCCGTGCGCCTCTCGCCCGTCTATTACGAGACGGCCAACAAGAACCTGGAGTCGGTGCGTGCCAGAATGCGCGGCCAAACGGACGCGAGCCCCGCACTCGGCAAACCATTTCCAGATCTGATCTCGGGCAGCCTTACCGCCGCCGGACGCGATGGGAGCTGAGATGCGCAAGGCAGTACGAGCCTCGAGGGGACGGCGGCCTGCGAGGAACCGGCGCGACCGCCGTCGTTGGGTAGCTGCGGCGGGATTGATCTCTTCGCTGGCGGTCCTCGTGACGGTTTGGTCGACGCAACCGAGATACCGCGCAACCGCAACCCTTCATCTCGCAGGAAAAACATTGCCGCCAGACACGGGGGCCGATGCCCGCAGCTTCGCTCAGGAGCATTTGCAGGCCAGGCACGGCCGCATGATGGGCTCGCTTCGGCCGCGACGCGAAGTCGGGCTGTCCATCATCGAGGTCGAGACCACCACCTCGGGCGCCTCTGAGCGCCCTTCGGTCTCAATCGGCTTCGAGATCTTCGTGGATGACTCGAATCCGCGAGCGGCAGAGCGCGCCACCAGCGATGTCGCCGCCGCCTATCTGGAGGATCATCGGCGCGCGACGACAACACCACCTGTTCCAGCCGAGACGCTCGAAGCGGCGCGCGTAGCCTCGAAGAAAGCCGCCGCCGAGCTCGAACGGCTCGCGCATGAGACGGAGAAGTTCGAGCAAGACAACGCCGCCGGCCTATCGGGAATGGAGGAGTTGAACGCTCAGACGATCGAGCAATCGGAACGTGAGGAGACGCGCGTCAGCCAGGAGCTGCGCATGCTGGAAGGACGCAGAAACGAGCTCGACCGCGGGTTGCAGGACATGCAGCGTGGAGCGGCGCAGTTCAGCGTGGACTCCAGTAGAGCCCTGTCCAGCGAGCTGCTCGCAGCGGCACAAGCCCGATGGGCCGTGCTGCGAGGTCTCTACGGCCGGGAGTATTCGCAAGCAGTGGAGCTCGGGGCGGCGATCAGGGAGGCCGAGGCAGCCGCCAACGATCGCACCAATGCGCTCGTGGCGGAGCTGGAGGAAGCCAGGTCCGAGTTCAATCGTCTGCAGAGACTGCATCCCATCGACCACCCCGATGTCGTTCTTCTAGCCCATCGCGTTTCCGCATTGGAAGTGGACGTCGCCGAGACACGCGTTACGGGTCTGACGAACCGGGAGCAAGCGTACATAGAGGATCTTGCTCGGGAACGAGGTGCGATCGACGGTCAGATCAATGAGCTGCGAGACCGCCTGGCGGCGCTGCAGACGCAGAGAGCCGACCGCGAGTCACTTGTCCAGCAAGCACCCGTACTGGAGCAACAGTACGCCATTCTGCAGGAGCAACTGACGAACGCTCGGATGCGGCACGAGACGATGAACGCCGAGTACGCTGCTTTGCAGGCTGTGATGGACGGCGCGCGCGCTGAAAGGCCGGGAGAGCTGTCACTCGCAGCCGGGGGGCAGACTAGGCGCTTGATCATGAGTGGGCCAGCCGTCATCGGCGGAGTGCTCTGCCTGCTGGGCTTCCTGACGGTCATGTGGCTCATCGGACGCATCGAGAGCGCGCATCGCACGATAGACGGCGCGGAGCTGGTCGCGAGATTGCAGGGGCAGCCACCGCTCGCCGAGATCCCAACGTTGCAGGTTCATTGAGGTCCTCATGGATAGCCTTCGCAACGCCATGGAAGCCGCCATCCAGGAGCACTGGAAGGGGCCGGCGCGTCCCCAAGCGGCGACCGGATCGCCGCGGGTCGACGCCGGCTCTCGCATTCGAGATCGCGGCGCCCACCTTCGTCGCGGGCTGCGACCGGCCGCAGGCAAGCTTTCGCCCCGCTCACTACCGGTACCTGTCGAGACGCTTGCCCGTAACCGCCTGGTCGCGGCCCTGCCCGAAAATCAGGAGCGCCAGGCCTATTGCCTCTTGCAGGCAGCCGTCATGCAACGTCTTACCCACGGAGGCCGCGTCATAGGCGTGACCGGTCCGTGCCACGGGAGCGGGAAAACACTGACAACCGCGAACCTCGCCATCAGCCTCGCAGTAGATGCTCACCGGCCGACCATAGTCACGGACTTCAATCTACACGCGCCCCGCATCCATGAACTCTTCGATTTCGTTCCCGAAACGGGGGTGGAAGACTGCCTTTTCAATGGCGTTCCCATTTCGGATGCCCTCGTCTCCCTTGGGATCGATCTCGTCGCAGTGCTTGCCGCGCAGGGCAAATGCGAGAACGTCGATCAAGTGCTGAGATCGTGCCATCTCGATGCATTACTCGGCGCGATCAAAGCGTCCTACCCGGATACGACCATTCTGATCGACTTGCCGTCTGTTGCTACGGCCAGTGACGCGCAAGCTTTCGAAGCCTTGGTCGACGGAATCTTGCTGGTGATCGAGGACGGTGTGACGAGAGAGCGCGATTACCGGCGCGTATTGGCATGCTTCAGCGAACGCAAGCTGATCGGCACCGTGCTCAATAGAGCGCGCAGCCGCACGTAAGGCGAGCCTTCATGTACGAGAAGTTCTACCACCTCGATCGTAGTCCCTTTTCGCTGTTGCCCGACCCGGCGTTTCTTTTTCTATCACGTAAGCATGCCATGGCATTGACACTGCTCAAGTACAGCCTGATGAGCAAGCATCCGTTCACAGTCATTGCGGGAGAGGTGGGGGCCGGTAAGACCACGCTGGTCAACAGGCTTCTCGACGACCTCGATGACCGGCACACGGTAGGGCTGATCAACTTCACGGATCCAGGTGTCACCCAACTATGGCCCTGGATCCTGCACGCCTTCGGCCTGGGCCACTCCAAGAGGAGCGTGGTCGAAATGTACGACGACTTCCTGACATTTCTCTGTGCCGGCTATGAGCGCGAACGCACGTTCGTCCTGATCGTCGACGAGGCACAGAATCTCGGCCCGACGGCACTGGAGAATCTGCGCATGCTGTCGAACGTGAATGCCAGAGAGACGTTGTTGCAATTGATTCTCGTCGGTCAGCCGGAGTTCTGCGAAACGCTCAAACGCCCGGATTTTCGCCAGCTCAATCAACGAATCTCCGTCTTCTATCGTCTCAATCCTCTCTCCAAGAACGAAACGCAAGCGTACATAGACCATCGGCTCGGAGTCGCCGGCGGACGGCCGGGCACGTTCAGCGCCAAGGCGATCTCGCTGATCTGGGCCGAAAGCGATGGGATTGCCCGAAGGATCAATACGCTGTGCGACCTCGCCCTCGTCTACGGCTTCGCGAGCAACAAACCCATCATAGAGGGGGATCTGGTGAGCGAGATGCTTGCTGATCGACGAGACCTTGCGGTCGAGACGGAAATGCCCTCAGAGATCCCAGCAACTTCCGCTCGGCCGCGTGCCGTCCATGATCAGCGAAGGCACTAGAATCCGTGAAGCGTCACTCGATCTTGCTTCTGATTGCCTGCTCGCTGGTCTCGCAAGCGCGCGCAGGACTCCTTGAAGGTCACGAAGCGTTCGCTGTCGGCGATTTCGATCGCGCCTACGCTGAATTTCTACCGCTTGCAGGAAGGAACAACTGGATCGCCGCTTACTATCTGGGCGTAATGCACATGGAGGGTCTCGGCGTCGCGGCAAACGCAGAGAACGGCGCACGCTGGTTGAGGCGAGCGGCAGATAGCGGGCACGCCGGTGCTCAACTTCGCCTCGCCACGGCCTACGAAAACGGCGAAGGCGTTGCGCAAGACTATCGGGCGGCCGCTCGATGGATGCTGGAGGCTGCACGCGGCGGGAACGCGGACGCCCAATATTATCTCGGGCAATACTATCGTGACGGCAGAGGAATCGTGCAGGATGACGCACAGGCGTATGAATGGATCCATCGGTCGGTGGAATATGACATTTCACACGAGCGACTTCTGGATGCGTTCCTGTTTCTCGGCGCGGCGTGGGAGTGGGGCCGTGGCCTGCGCCAGGACTTGGTTGAGGCGTACAAGTGGTTCTCGCTCGCCGCGAGCTATTCGCCGAACGACGCGCGATTGCACGACGAAGCGAGCCGCGCGCTGGGCGCGCTTCGGATCAGAATGAACGTAGCTGAGCTGGAGGAGGCAGGACGGCGAGCCTACGTATGGCAGCAAGAGAGCATCAGATGTACAGGCCCCAATTGAGCCATGAGCGTCCTCGGATCGACAGCGATGAAGGCCACAGCTCGCAAGTGCGCGGCAAGCCGGCCTGCCCAAGTCGCCGGCGCGATCACCTGCTACTTGCTCACGGCAATGCGGCCGGCGCACAGGATCTGTATGATTGCCGCCCCGATCGGCATGCCAACCATACCTGATCGTGCCATCGCCACCATGCCCGATATGGTGGCAGCCCGAGGAGACGTTCAAGCGTATCTAGCCGCGGGCGACGCCTCCATAAGCAGCCCGCGGACTACCCATCGGGATTGCGCCGCACGTTAGGGGTATGGCCTGCCTGCACAGCACTTGACGAGTATCGCGCATACTCGAATGCCGCTCAGCGGCCAATTGGCTCCGATATCATCAGCGGTTCGAGCCTGTCCCTAAGATCGCCGAATACTCCTTGCTGAAACCGTTGCGACTGTTCGTCACGGTGAAACTACCGTCGGGTCTGGCGGAAAATTTGATGTAGTGCCCGACGTGCCCCTCGGCCCCATCCAGGTTTGCGATGAGCTCCTCCGGCGAGTTGTCCTGCTCAGCCGCATTCTCCATTGAGAAATGAGCTTGCCAGATGTCCTGCAATCTCGGTGAGCTGCGAAGCGTCTCGAAGGTGTCGGCGTGCCCACCCTTCACCGCCGCGTTGTTCATCACCGCAACTCTCGGCCGAACCGCCTGCACCATCACCGGATTCGAACCCCATTCCGCGCCATGTCCCGAGGTGTGGTACACGTCGACGGTACCGATCAGGTTATTCGGACAAACGAGCCGCTGTTCGTGATTCCAGATCATGTCGCCGAGCTCGAGGAAAACGAAATCGCCGTAGCGAACCACGACGGACACGACCTCATCGTTCTCCACCGCGCGTAAGTCGATCTTCGGCACGTGGTTACGGCACAATGGATTCGGCTCGCCGGCCCCGGGCAGCGGTTCGCTGACTTGCTCACCCGATGATGCCACCACATACACGTCGACAGCGCCGAACGAGAATTTCTCGCCGGGCTCAGCCCGCCTCGCTTTTGCGATGTTTCGCAACGCCAGATATCGCTCGAATGACGCGCGTTGCTGCGGTTGCAGCTCGGTAGTGTAGGGACCGTGATCGAGGAACTGTCGGATATTTCGAACAGGCAGCTTGGGCAGGTTCGCGGCACCTCCTACATGATCGCCGTGGTAGTGCGACACGATCACGTAGTCGAGCACTTGGATCGCTTCCTGCTCTACCAGAGCAAGCATTCGGTCGAAGGTTTCTTCGCGGCCGGTGTCGAACAACATGGCCTCGCCCGTCGGCGCGATATAGAGAACGGCTTCCCCGCCTTCGGTGTCCAAGACGTAGATGTCGAGACTGTCCCGGTCCTGTGACAGGGCGACCGTGATCGGCCCAGCCAGCAACACCGAGACGAGCAGACAACGTGATAGGTTGCGCATGCATCCTCCGCTATTTCGCGCGTTGCGGTAGTCCCCGCGCAAGCAGTTCAATTTTGTAGAGAGAGCCGGCGCCGGCGACGTACAGCGTCTGTTTCGAAGGCCCGCCGAACGCGAGGTTCTGGCAGTCTCGCGGGAGACACCGCACCGGTATGATGCCGAGGTGCGCCCCGTCAGGGCTTAGGACCTCCACGCCGCCGCCGGTGGTCACGTAGAGTCGGTCTTCGCTGTCAACGGCCATCCCGTCCGCGAAGGTCCTGATTCCGCCCAGGCCATTGTCCCGGTTGCTTCGACCCTGCAGAGTGCCGAGCTCGCGCCGGTTCTGCACGAGACCGTTCGGTTGGATATCCCACGCGATGACATGCTCGCCGTTGGAATCGCTGACATACAGCGTACGTTCGTCGCGGCTGAGCTGAATACCGTTCGGCCGGATCATGTTCTCCTCGATCCTGATCGGATCACCGCCCGGCGGGATGTAGTACACGGCCGGCGGCAGACGCGGCCCCAAGGGCCTGCCGCCGTATCTCTCAAGCAACTCCTCGGCCTGTCCCATCGTGAGCCCGGGATCGGTGAAGTAGACGCCGCCGTCTCTGGTGACGATCAAATCGTTGGGACGGCTGAACGGCTGACCTTCGAAGCCGTCCGCGAGCACGGCTTCGCTGCCCGGCGGATAGATCACCCCGATCCTCGTGGACCCATCCCAGGCCTGGGCCGAGATCAAGCGGCCTTCGGAGTCCTGGGTGACGCCGTGCGACTCGTTGGACTCGGCGACGAGCACCGACACCTGATTGGTCTCGGGGTCCATGCGGTGGATCCGGAGAGCGTCCGGCTCCGAAAACGCCAGCGATCCGTCCATCAGGCCGATCGGATCATCCAAGCCGTTATACCCTTCCAGGATGCGTACAATCTCCGAGCCACCCTCGGCCACCCCGGGGATTTCTGTCGCCGCGCCGACGACGACCGGCGTCTGGTTCGGCTGACCCAGCACCAAACGGAACGGCGCCTGCGAGACGAGCGCGGTCATGACTACGGCAATCGCTATTCTTGGTTTCATGACGATATTCGCTCCAGAATGAGATGGAACCGCCCTTGCCTGCAACCAGAGCACAGCCTAGCAGATACCTGGACATCGTCGCGTTCCGCCCGCCTATTTGTGCCGGCGATTGCGAAGTCTCGGGAGCTACACCGGATGATCGCATGCCGCTATGATTGCCTGGGAGATCGTACGGGGGACGCATGAAAGAGCTTTCTATTCTCGCAGCGATCCTGACGCTGTCCGGCCTCGCGCCTTGCGCGGCGAACGCACAGCACGGCATGCCGGGCGGCACGCCGATGACCTTCTTCGTCACCAGCGAGCCGATCGGCGACGGCGGTAATTTAGGCGGGCTCGCCGGGGCGGACGCGCATTGTCAGAAGCTGGCGACCGCCGTCGGCGCGGGCGGCAAGACTTGGCGCGCCTATCTGAGCACGCAGGCTCGCCCGGGTCGACCCGCCGTCAACGCGCGCGATCGAATCGGCACGGGCCCCTGGCACAACTTCGACGGCGTCATGATCACAAGCGATCTCGCGCAGCTTCACGGAGACACGCTCGAACTCGCACGGCTCGGCAACAACTTGACGAAGCGCACGGGGCTCACCGAGCTGGGCCAGATCGTGCCCGGTTTGAACGACTACAAGGACCGGCGGGACACCGATTGGAACTACGTCAAGACGACGCCCTACTCCAACCGCCACGAGGTGTTGACGGGGTCGCAGCTCGACGGCACGGCCTTCCCGCCGGACCTCGACTATACCTGCGACAACTGGACCAGCAATGCGGATCCCGACGCTCCGGGGATGGGCGCCGGCCCGAATCGGCCCAATGCCCAGATCGGATTTCCCGACCGCAACGGCGGCGGCAACGGCTCTTGGAATTCTTCTCACGGCACGACCGGCTGTAGTCAGACGGCTTTGGTGAGGACGCACGGCGTCGGCAAGCTCTATTGCTTTGCGATCGACTGAGAACGCCATGAAAAAAAGAACGCTATCGATAGGCGCCGCCCTCTTCTTGGTCCTGGCGACCTTCCACCCGGCTTTCCCGCAACCCACCGACATGATGCCGGAGTCGGAAAACGTCCCCTCAAGCCTGATGACGTTTTTCGTGACCAGTGAGCCGATCGGCGACGGCGGCAATCTCGGCGGACTCGAAGGCGCGGATGCTCACTGCCAAGAGCTCGCGACCGCCGTCGGCGCGGGCGACAAGACTTGGCGTGCCTATCTGAGCACGCAGGCGCGCCCGGGCCAGCCGGCCGTCAACGCACGAGATCGTATCGGCGACGGACCTTGGTACTACCCGAGAGCCAAGCTCATCGACTACCTCGGCCGGCGACTGGACCGATCGCTCATCAAGTCGCGGATACACGGCGATACGCTCGAGGAAGCACAGCGCGGCAGCAACATGAGCAAGGAATTCGCGCTCACCGAGAAAGGCGAGCTCGTCAACGGCATCGGCGACCCGTTACCGACGCGCCACGACATATTGACCGGCTCGCAAGCGGATGGACGCGCCTTCACCGACGACGCCGACCACACGTGCAACAACTGGACCAGCAACGGCGAAGGCTCCGCGCAGGTCGGCCATTCCGATCGGATCGGCCACGGCAACCAGTCGTGGAACTCCTCGCACGCCACCACCGGCTGCAGCCAAACAGATCTCGTCAACGCGGGCGGCGTCGGCCTGTTCTACTGCTTCGCGATAGATTAGCTAGGCGCTCGGCGCTACCAGACGCCCGGCCAGGGCTTGCCGACCAGGAATTCCGGGTTCGCGCCTTCGCGCGGGCGGAACTTCTGAATGCGGCCGTTGTTGACTTCGGCGACGTAGAAATTGCCCTCCTTGTCCGTGGACAAGCCGTGCACGCCCCACATTCCACCGGGATACTCACCCCAGCTACCCCAGGAATAGAGGAAATTGCCGTCGAGGTCGTAGCCAAGGATCTTGTGCGTGCCCTGGTCGGCGGCCCAGAGCTTGTGATCGCTGGTGACGATGAAGCTGTGGATGTCCATCGGCGGCCGTGGGCCGAACGTCCATTCGTCCAAGTATTTGCCGTCCTCGTCGAATACCTGCACGCGGCTGTTGTCGCGATCGTTGACGAACACGCGCCGGGTCGTCGGATCGACGGCGATGCCGTGGACGTTGTTCCAGTAGCCCGGACGGGTCTCGCTCCCTTCGTTACCCTTCTCTCCCCATTGAGCGAGGATGTTGCCGTCCATGTCGTATTTGATGACTCGCGTGCCGTCGTAACCGTCGGCCAAATACATCGTGTTCTCGTCCATGAACACGAGGAACGTCGGACGGTTCAAGTGCGTGTCGTCGGCACCGGGCTCGCCCGGCGTCCCCAAGGTCAGGAGGAGCTCTGAGCCGTCGTTGGTGAATTTGTAGACTGCGTGCCCCTCGGCATCGACAATCCAAACATGCTTCTCGGGGTCGTAGGGGCTGATCTCGACGTCATGCGGTCGATACCAGATATCGTCCCACTGCGTCCACTCTTCGACGATGTAGCCTTCGCGATTCACGACGACCACTGCGTGCTCCCAGCGCCAGTCGGTTCCCGGCCGGCCGCCGTCGCTTTCGCTCCAGGTGGGCCGATTGGGAATCGCGGAGCCGGCCTGGCGCAGGGGCAGGCGCATGACCGGGAATTGAATGCCGGGGCCAAGCTCCGGCAGCCATTGCCGGGGTATGCGCTCCAGAACGGGCAGCTCGCCTTTCTGCAAGAGAATCACGCGGTCCGGGCTCTCGGCGAATACGTCCATGACCACGGACCAAGTCCAACCCTCGTGCCCGGGCAAGCTCTCGGACATCGGCTTCGGCCAGTCGGGCACGACCTCGTACGGTCCGAAAATGTCCTGCCCGCCCTTGAGCCCCGGGATGGCGGCAAAACCGGCCCCGGGAACATCGTGTTGCTGCGCGTTCCCCGCCTGGCCGGCCAATAAACCGAGGCTGAGGAGACCTGTGCTTACGACAGATAGAATACGTATTTTCATGTACTTATCTCCGATTATTTATCTATATTCTAGGTAGAGGCGGCGCGCAGTCTGGTAGAGGCAGCGCGCACCCCCCGCTGTCGCAGCGAGCTCTAAAGCGCTTGACGGCCCGCTCATGCAATTTTTCAGAACCATACCCTTCTAGACCTTGTCACGCCAGCGCTGCTCGAACGCCCAAACGTCCTCGAAACCCATAAGCCGGTGCATCTCCTCACGGTCGAACAGCGGCACGTCGTCCGGCAGCCGACCGTCGCTCTTCAGCCGCCGAAAAACGCCGTTCATCGCCTCGGCCGCGGCCAGCATCGCGGAGCCCGGGAAAACCGCGATTCTGCATCCGAGCGCACGCAGTTCTTCGGCGCTCAGTTTGCCGAGACCGGCCGGCGCAGAGATGTTCACGAGCAGCGGCTTAGCCGTGCGATCGCGCGCTTGCGCGAGCTCCAGCTCAGAGGCCAAGCCTTGAACGAATACGATGTCGGCACCGGCTTCGGCGTAGCGAGCCGCACGCTGCAAGGCCTCGTCGATACCGAGCGTCTGTCTCGCATCGGTTCGCGCGATGATGATGAAATTGGGGTCGCGCCGGGCTTCCAAGGCCACGCCGAGCTTCTTGATCATGTCGTCGCTGTCGATGACGGTCGCGCCACCGGTCAGCCCGCACTGCTTCGGTGATTCCTGATCCTCGAGCTGTAGGGCGACACAACCGGCGTCCTCGAATCCTTCGACGGTGCGCCTAATATTTAAGAGTCCCCCGAAGCCGGTATCGGCATCGCAGATCAAGGGCGTCACAGTGCCACGTGCCAGTACCCGCACGCGCTCAACCACGTCAGTGTAGCTCGCAAGACCCGCATCGGGGACCCCGAGATGCGATGCCGCAAGCCCATAGCCCGTCACGTAGAGCGCCTCGAAGCCTTGGCGGTCGGCGAGCTTCGCCGAGATCATGTCGAAGACGCCGGGTGCGAGGATGATGCCGTCCGAGCGCAAAGCCCGCGCGAACGCTGCACGCTTGCCTCCGGCGTTCATCGAGTCGAGCTCGGCTCGGAGAGCGTGGCGCGCATCACGGCGACGCGCCGGCGCCTTCGTAAGCCGTCGTCAAAGGTCGCGCAGCTCGGGGATGTCCTCGACCGCCGGAGGCTCCGGAACCGCGCGCACGAAATCGTAGATCTGGCGGAGCTGCGCGTCGCTGAGCACGTTGGGCGAATACGGCGGCATGACGTTCGTGTGCCTGACGAGCTGCGCGAAAGCCTCGAACGGATAAGCCGTCGGCGCGATTCGCGCTGCCGCGCCACCCTGGCCTTCGTAGCCGTGGCACTGCCAGCATTGGAAGTCGGTGAAAAGTTGCCGGCCGGACCGGCTCGAGCTCGTTTCCTGGGCCTGGAGCAAGCCGAGTGCCGGCAGGCTCGCAAGGCCGACGAGCACCAGGCTGCGCAGATCGTCTCTCATCGCGGGCCCGCTCAGCGCGGTTGCGAGACGACGTCGATGAACGCGGGCTCGCCGCTGTCGACGACGTCCAGCGCACGCTGCATCGCGCTCCGCAGATCGCCTGGATTCGTGATCGGCCCTTCGGACCAGACGCCCATGCCTTTGGCGATCATCGCCAGATCGGGTGGCGGATTGTCGAGCTCGTTGCCGACCCTGGAGCTGCCGTCGGCGCCCCGCTGGCGCCGCGCGGCCATGCGCTGCAGATGCATGAACTCCTGGTGGTAACCGCGGTTGTTGTGCGTGATCGTCAGCATCGGAATGCCGTGATGCGCCGCGGTCCAGAACACGCCCGGCACGTACATCATGTCGCCGTCGGTCTGAATGTTTATCGGCAAGCGCCCGTGCGCCCGATGCGCGAGCGCCGCGCCCACCGCGGCGGGCGCGCCGTAACCGACACCGGCGCCCCCGGAGCGGCCGATGTGCTGATAGTGACGCTCGATGGGCCAGAGGCGATAGGCCCAGTTGCTCTGGCGTCCGTCGTCGGAAACCAATGCCCAATCGCGGTTCTGCACCAGCTGCCAGAGCTCCATGTAGATGCGCGCCGTGCTCACGGGGGATGCGTCCCAGCCGTAGCGCGCCGCGTCGATCGCTTGCGTGCGTGCCCGCTCGTGCGCCGCGCGCCAGCGCCGCTCGCGCTCGGCGTTGCTCGTCCGCCGCGCCCGCGACATCTGCCGCTCGACTTCCTCGAGCAGCGACGGCAGCGTCGCTTGCGCGTCACCGGCGATGGAAAGGTCCGAAGCGTTGTAGCGCTGGAAGCTCTGGTAATTCGATTTCGTGAATAAATCCTTGACGCCGATGTCGATGACTCGCGCGTCCGGGCGCGCCACGCGCTGCGAGTCGCGATGCACGCGATCGCGTAGATTGTGCAGCAGGCCCCAGGTGTCGTAGAGCTCGAGCCCGAGGATCACGTCGGCTTCCCCGACGACGCCGCCGCGCTGCGACAGATAGTGCGTGTTGGGGAAATTCATGCGTCCGGCCTGGTTGACGACTGGGGCCTGTAAGGCTTCGGCAAGCGCGATCAGATGCTCGATGCCTTCCTGATCGTTCGCCATGAGATCGGCCACGATCACCGGCGACTCGGCCTCGACGAGCCAACGCGCGGCCTCAGCGAGCGCCGCTTGATCGCCGCGCGGCGGTTGCGTTGTCGCCATCGCCGGAATCCCCGGCGTCTCGCCGGCCATGTCGTATTCCTGCAAGTGGCCGTCGATCGTCACCACCACGGGGCCCATCGGCGGCGTGGTGGCGATCTTGTAGGCACGCACCGTCGATTCGGAGAAGTGCTGCAAGGACATCGGCGTGTCGTCCCACTTGGTGTAGTCGCGAAGGACGCGCGCGGCATCCTGCGCCGAGTGCGACCACTCGACCCCGGAGCGCCTCTCGGTCGCATCCAGATGATTGCCGCCGAGAATGACCATCGGCGCGCGGTCGCACCAGGCGTTGTAGACCGCCATCGCGGCATGCTGCAAGCCGACCGTGCCGTGGCAGAGCACGCCGATCGGGCGGCCCGCTACCTTGGCGTAACCGTGCGCCATCGCGATCGCCTGCTCTTCGTGGGGACAGGTCAGGAGCTCGGGCTCGCTATTGCCGCCGTAGTTGACCAGCGATTCGTGAATGCCGCGGAAGCTCGAGCCGGGGTTGGTGGTGATGTATTCGAGCTCGAGGCTCTTGAGCACGTCGACCATGAAATCGGAGCCCGGACGGCGGACGAAATACTCTCTCACCTCTTCGGCGCTGTAACCCGCCGGAAGGTCGCCTTCCATCTCGAGCGCACCCGCATGCGGCGGCGTCGCGGCGACCAGCGCCTGCCCGCTTTCCTGCGCGAGCGCATTGCGCGACTGCACCAGGCTCGTGGCGGCGATTCCGGCGCCGGTGGCGGCAATGAATTCGCGCCGGCTCAAACCCGCGGATTTGTCTTCAGTGCTCATGAGCATCCCCCTCCGTAGCAGCACCGTGCTCGATTGCAGCATAGAGCCTGTCGATGCGTATTTCCAGCGCCCTCAGCTCGCCGGCCCCGTGCGGCCTAGGCCCGCGGCGACTCGCCTGCGTCGCGGGGATCGCGGGCGCGGCGCACGGCCGAATACTCGCTCAGGTCGAGGTAGCGGTCGATCGCCTCGAGCCGTTTCGTCGGCGAGGCGTAACGGCTTCTCAAGCTCAGCACCGTGCGCATGCCTTCGCGGTCGACGGCGCCGTCCGGCGTGAGCCCCGTGTCGGGTGTCAGCAGCTTGGCGATGACCTTGGGTGCAACGGCCGGCTCGATTGCCGGCATGCGACGCAGCAGGATCTCGACGGCCTCGTCGCGGTTCGCGGGGTCGTAAACCCAGCTCAAGCCGTCGAGATAGCCCTCGATGAACGCGCGCAGCGCGCCGCGGTGGGCGGCGGCCCAGCCGCGGCGCGCGGCGAAGATGCCTCCCTGATACCGCGGCAGGCGCTCGCGGCTGGATTCCAGCACGCGAAAACCCTGCGCTATCGCGATGCTCGTGAACGGCTCGATCATCAAGGTCGCTGCCGCTTCACCCGCGCGCAGCGATTGCCAGCGCTGCGGTGTTGCACCGACAGTCTTGAGCTCGCAGTCCACGATCGACAGCCCGGCATGCTCCAGCATCTCGTAGAGCACGAACGCAAAACCGGTAGCGAGCGCGTCGAGCGCCAGCGGCCGGCCGCGCAGATCGCCGAAGGAACGGACTTGCGGCGCGACGACGAGCGACAGCTCGATGCGCGTCGCGCCCATGAATACGAACAGGTCCGGGTCCTCGGGCAGCTCGACGGCGCCCTGGCTTTCCTGGTAGGCGACGACGTTGTCGAACGCGGTCGCCGCGAGCTCGAATTGACCGCCTATGAGACGTTGCATTTGCACGCTCGAGCTCGGCGTGGTCTCGAGCGTCAAATCGAGCGAAGCTCGCTCGAAGAAGCCGAGCGCCTGAGCCGCGAAGATGGGCAGGTTCGGCGCGCCCGGAAATGCGATCAGCCTGGCGGTCGATACATTACCGCTATCGCCCACTCTGGGCCCCTCGAGAATCAGCGCCGCCTGATCGAGCTTGCGCGTCGCGAATCGCGCGCCAAACCCGAAGCGGCGTCGCCGGCAAGGCGATGTCACGCACGCCGAACTCTCGCAGCGCGTTGACGATTGCATTCACGACCACCGCCAGCGTCGGCGTCGTCGGCCCCTCGCCCGCGGACTTGATCCCGAGCGGGTTGGTCGGCGACAGCACCTCGTTGACCGCGGTCGTAAACGACGGCAGCTGGTCCGCTCGCGGCAGCGCATAGTCCATCAGCGAGCCGCACAACGGCTGCCCCGAATCCGGATCGACGACACATTGCTCCCACAGCGCCTGGCCGACACCTTGGGCGATGGATCCGTGAGTCTGACCGTCGACGATCAGCGGATTGATGACGCGGCCGACGTCGTCGACAGCGACATAGCGAGTGAGCGTGACGTGGCCGGTATCCGGGTCGACCTCGACCTCGCATGCGGCGCAGCCGTTGGGAAACACCGGCGTGTGCATCTCGTTGGTTTGAGTCACCGCGAGCGCGGCGCCGGCGGGCTGGGCGGCGGCGAGCTCGAACCAGGCCAGGGTCTCACCCGAGTCGGCTTCGAAGCGGCCGTCTCTAAATAGGAGCCTGTCTTCGTCCACGCCGAGCCGCCGCGCGGCGCTGCGGCGGCCGAGCGCTTTGAGCGCTTCCGCGGCCAGGGCGATGACCGTGCCTGCATGGCGCATCGAGCGCCCCGAATGCGAGCCGCCGCCGCCTGCGACCACATCCGTATCGCCGAAAACGATATCCACGTCTTCGGCGTCCATTCCCAGGAGATCCGCGGCGACCTGGGCAAAGCTGGTCTCCTGCCCCTGCCCCGTGGGCTGCGTGCCGACGACGAGCTCGACGCGTCCGCCGCCTTGCACGGTCATGCGCACCCATTCGTGCGGGCTGCCGATCGACGACTCAACGTAGTTCGCAAGACCCCGGCCGAGCCTCAAGCCGCGAGCACGGGCATTGCGCTCGCGCGCCGGGAATCCGTCCCAATCGGCGAGCTCTAACGCCCGCGCCATGTTCTTGGGGTAGTCGCCGCTGTCGTAGACGACGCCGAGAGCATTCGCATAGGGCATTTCTTGAGGCGTCACCAGATTCTTGCGTCGCAACTCGATGCGATCGAAGCCGAACTCCTGCGCCGCGAGATCGATGAGACGCTCGAGCGCGTGATTGACCTCCGGGCGCCCGGAGCTGCGATACGCGTTGGTCGGAACCGTGTTGGTGAACACCGCGCGCGCATGCGCATCCACGGCCGGTATGCGATAACTTCCCGTCACCAGCGCGATGCCCTTGCCGAGCGGCGACAACGACACGATATGCGCGCCGACGTTGCTCAAGTTGGACGCGCGCAGGCCCAGGAAGCGCCCGTCCTCGCTCAAGGCGAGGTCAACGCGCGATAGCAGATCGCGGCCTTGATAGTCGCTCAGGAACGACTCCGAGCGGCTCGCGAGGAACTTGACCGGCCGGCCGAGCTTGCGCGCCGCCCAAAGCACCAGCGGGAACTCCACATAGACGCGATTCTTGGTGCCGAAATTGCCACCGACGTCGTGGCAGAGCACGCGCAGCTTCTGCGCATCCTCGCCGAGCGCCGCCGCGATCTCATGCTTGTGGCGCACCGCACCGTTGCTGCCGGCGTGCAAGGTATACCGGCCCGTCTCGGGATCGAAGACGCCGAGCGCCGCGCGCGGCTCCAGCGGCACGCCGGTGACGCGCTGAATCGCAAACTCCATCGCGATCGTGTGCGCCGCCGCCGCGAACGCGGCATCGGTTGCGGTGGCATCGCCGAAGCGCGTATCGACACAGACGTTGCCCGGCAGCTCGTCCCAGACCGCGGGTGCGCCCTCGGCCGCGGCGGCGACGCTGTCGCTGACCCAGGGCAGCGGCTGGTAATCGACGCTCACGGCCTCGGCCGCGGCTAGCGCCTGGTCCTGGCTGTCGGCGACGACCATTGCCACGGCCTCACCGACGTAGCGCGCCTGGTCGACGGGCAACAGCGCATGCGGACCTACGAAGATCTCACCGCCGCCCGGCCCCGTGAGCTTCAGATCGGTGCGCGTCGACGGCACCGGATTGTGTGAGATCACGCTCAAGCCGTCGGCGATGCAGTCACGCCCCGTGTAGATCGCCAACACTCCGGGCATGGCGCGGACCGTGGCCGCGTCGATCGCTTCGATCCGGGCCTGCGGGTAAGGCGAGCGCACCATCGCCGCATAGGCCTGGCCCGGCAACTTGAAATCGTCGCTGAAGCGGCCGCGGCCGGTGATCAGGCGCCGGTCTTCACGCCGCCGGACGGGCCGCCCGATGGAACGAAACCCGGAGGTGTCGATGTCGGGGAAGCCGGGGAGCTTAAGTTGTGTCATCGTTCTCGACGTTGCGCACGGGCGTCTCCGGGGTGATGCCGGGACGGCGACGCGCATAGGTCGCGCGGCCGTTGTCGATCCATCGGCCGTCGACGGCTGCGCGGGCGAAGGCTTCCCAGGCCTCTGTCCAGTCACCCATCGAATAGCCGAACCACGGCGGCTTGAGCTTGAGCGGCGGCAAGCCGAGCTCTTCCCAGATCGCCTTGGCGTGCGTCATGTATTCCTCGCGCGGCAAGGCGAGCGGCGGGAATGCATGCTTGCGGGTCGCATCGATCAGCATGCCCGAGTCGTTCTTGCCGCGCCCCGACTTCGGCCCGTGCCCGAGACGGCGCTCAGGAACGATCTCAACGTCGTCGGCGGGACTCGATCGATAGGCGAGCGACCAGAAGACGGCGTCGACGTTCAACGGGTCCACGTCCTCGCTGACGGCGATGACGATCTTGCCGCACTGAGCCTGCAAGCTCGCCGCGCCGCGCAGACCCCGCCAGACGTCCTCGCGCGACGTGCCGTCGGTGAAGCGCAGGAATATCACCGGCCGGATGTTGGACAAGGGCTCGTGCATGGTGACGCTCAGAATTCCGGCGATCCCGAGCTCGTCCTTGAGATGCGAGAAGAACAGCGGCTCGTAGGCGACCCGCTTGAGCAGGCTGGACTCGCTCGGAGTGACTTGGCTGATGATGGAGGCGAACACGGGCTTGCGCTTCGAGGTGATCGCGGTGACTTGCATCGACATGTTGAAGTCTTCGAGCGCAACGTGGCCGTGGCTCTCGCCGAAAGGCCCCTCCGGCTCCAGCAGCCCGGTGTCGATGAGCCCTTCGATGACGATCTCGGCATCGGCCGGAACTTCGAGATCGACGGTCTTGGCCTTGACGACGCGAATGGGCGCGCCGGCGAGCGCGCCCGCGACACCCATCTCGTCCTGGCCGACTGCGAGCTTCTGCGGCCCGGTGAACGCGACGGCAGGCGGCGCGCCGACCACGACCGCGCACGGCATCGGCTCGCCGCGCGCGCGGTATTGCTGCCAATGCAGATAACCGCCTGCGCCTCCGACGCGCGTTGCCATGCGCACGCCGAGCCGGTCGCGAGCCTTGAGCGCGGCTCGATAGGTGCCCATGTTGCGCACGCCGGTTTCGGCATCCTTGGTGATCACCACGGTCGCGACGAGGTACGGTGCGGCGTCGTAACCGGGCGTGGAGATCGGCACCGGAAAGCGATCGAGGCCTTTGCCCGGCTCGCGCAGCGCATCGCCGCTGACGACGACCTCCTGGCAGGGTGCATCGGTCACCATCAGCGGCGGGATCGGGTTCGCCATCGCCTTGAGCCAGGCGGCGCCGATGGCCTCTTCCGGCACGCCCATGCCGAGCGCGTAAATACGGGCGCTGGCGGCGAAGGCGCCGACGGCCACCGGCATGTCGTAGTGCCGGCCCGCGCTGTCGGTAACCTGCGTGAACAAGAAGGCCGTGCGCTGCGACTCGTCGAGCCCGCCGATGAACTGCCAGCGCACCAGCGGATGCAGCTCGGTGTCCTTGTCGATCGGCCGGTCGATTCTGCGTAGCAGCCCGTGCTTCTCGAGCGAGGCGAGATGATCTTGCAAATCGGGATAGTCGTTTCGAGGCTTGCTCATGCTCGGAGCTTCACTGCGCTAAAGCGGCAGCCGTCGCGCGACGCGCCATGACTTTGATGAGGTGCGCCCGGTAGTCGGCGTCGGCATGGATGTCGACGTTCAGCGTCGCGGCGCTCACGTCGATCTCGTCGAGCGCCGCGGGGTCGAATCGCTCGCCGAGCGCCTGCTCCATCTCCGAAATGCGGTAGGCGCACATGCCGGCGCCCGTGACCGCGACGCGGACACCACTCCCCGTTTGCGCCACAAACACGCCGACGATCGCGTATCTCGAGCCCGGGTTCGCGAATTTCATGTAGGCCGCGCGCTCAGGCTTAGGAAACGTCACCGTTTGCACCAGCTCGTCCTCTTCGAGCGCCGTCGCGAACATTCCAGTGAAGAACTCGTCGGCGCCGAGCTCACGTCTCGAGGTGCGCACGGTAGCGCTCAAGCCCAGCAAGGCCGCGGGATAGTCCGCCGCCGGATCGTTGTTGGCGATGGATCCGCCGACGGTGCCGCGGTTGCGCACGAGCGGATCGGCGATGCCCCCCGCGAGCGCCGTCAACGCCGGAATCGAATCGCGAATCTCGCGCGAGCGCGCCACGACCCCATGCGCCGCCATGCTGCCGAGCACCACGCGGCGCTTATCGACCGAGACGCGCTTCAATTCATCGAGGCCGGCCAGATCGATGAGCCGGCGAGGCGCCGCCAGGCGCAGCTTCATCGCAGGCAGCAGGGTCATGCCGCCGGCCAGCCATTTCGCGTCCGTCGAGGAGCGCTTGAGCTCCAGCGCTTCGCTCAGGCTTTGAGGCCGATGATAGTCGAACGCCTGCAAGAGACTACGGCCCTCGCATTTCGGCGGCGGCCGCGAGCACCGCTTTGACGATATTGTGGTAGCCCGTGCAGCGGCAGAGATTGCCTTCGAGGCCATCGCGAACCTCGCGCTCGCTCGGATTCGGATTGTGCCGTAGAAGCTCGAGCGCGCTCATGATCATGCCGGGCGTGCAAAAGCCGCACTGCAAGGCATGATGCTCGCGAAATGCCTGTTGCATCGGGTGCAGCACTGCCGCGGACTCCAGGCCTTCGATCGTCAAGACCTGTGCGCCCTGCACCGACACGGCCAACAGCGTGCAACTCTTGACGCCGACGCCGTCGACATGAACCACGCAACAACCGCATTGGCTCGTGTCGCAGCCGACGTGGGTCCCGGTTTTCTCGAGCCGCTCGCGCAACAGCTCCACGAGCAGCAGGTTCGCCTCTATCTCCACGTCGACGGGCTCGCCGTTCAAGGTGAAGGATAGTTGATGGCGAGTCACAGCGATGGGGGCCGGTCAGGCCGCGTTGCCCGAGACGAGCAGCCACAGGACGAGAGCAGTCACGAGCAGGATCGCGAGCGCGAGCCACAGCGTCAACCGGCGCGCCGGCCCCGGATGGCTCTCGCCGAAAGCGGCGCCCGCCACGGGCCCGCCGCCGAGGATCTTGCCGAGGTTCTCGAAGAACGCATCGACGAGCATCCGACTAGCGCCCAGGACCAGGCGCGACCCGATCTGCGCCAACCGCCCGCCGACCTGGAATCCTGCCGTGTACTTCAGGACCGTCGCCGTGCCGTCGGCCATGAGCACGATATCCGCGTTGCCCTGGCCGAAGCCCAGCGCTCCGCCCTTCCCCTCGCCGCTCAAGCGATACCTCTCGGGCGGTTTCTTGTTGCTGACGCGCAGCTCCGTATCGAACACGGCCTTGGCAGGACCGATGACGAGAGCGACTTTCGCGCGGTATTTATCGGGGCCGATCTGTTCGAGCGATTCACAGCCCGGCACGCAGCGGCGCAACACCGAAGGCTCCATGAGCGCCTTCCAGACTTCCTCACGCGGCAACGCAATACGGTACTGACCTGAAATATCCACACCGACCCGCTCTAAAGACCCGCTTCAACGGAGGGTTCACATCGTGGAGCCGGCTCGATCGACATAAGTTGACTCCAGTACGCGAGCAATTATCCTTCCAAGTCTTTAGCTGAACAAGCCGCGGGTGCTGCATCCGTCGATGACTCTATTGTTGAATCGCTTGCTTCTTTGTCTCGCGTTGTCTCCGGGGATCGCGCTGGCGCAAACCGCCGCCGAGTTCTACACCGATCGAACCGTGACGATACTCGTGGGCTCGGGAGCCGGAGGCGCGACCGACATCTCCGCGCGCGTCATCGCTCAGTATCTGGGTGAATACATCCCCGGCCGCCCGACCGTCGTCGTCGTCAACATGCCCGGCGGCGGCAGCGTCACGATGACGAATCACGTCTACCGCTCGGCTTCCAAGGACGGGAGCACGCTGGGCTATTCATTGCCGGGCGTGATCACGGCGCAGCTGCTCGAGCCGCGGCGCGCGCGCTACGACGGGCGGGAGCTCAACTGGATCGGCTCGGCGCTCAAGTACACCGGCATCATTTCGGTCGTGAGCACTGCGCCGGCGGTCACGATCGAGCAGGCGAGAGAGACCGAGGTGTTCATCGGCACCACCGGACGAGGCTCGCCCGCGTTCCAGTTCCCGGCGATCGCGCAGGCGCTGTTGGGGCTCAAGTTCAATCTCATCGCCGGTTACGAAAGCAGCAACGACGTCGCTTTGGCCATGGAACGCGGCGAGGTGCACGGGCAGTCGAGCAGCCTGGAGTATTGGGCCATCTCGCGGCCGGACTGGTTGACCAACGGGCGGATATCCCACTTGCTGTACGTCGGCCCCCCCGATCCGCTCGGCATGCCGGGCGTGCCCTACCTCGGGGATCTCGTGACGTCCGACGAGGACAAGGCGCTCGTGGACTTCATCGAGATCGGCTCGACGATGGGATGGCCCTTGTTCGCTCCGCCGGGAGTCCCCGCCGAGCGCATCGACGCCTTACAGGCCGCGTTCGCGAGCCTGGTCGAAAACCCCGAATTCGCCGAAGCTTTCGAATCGACGGTGAAGGGTAAGCTCGACCCGACGACGGGTGACGATCTCACCGCCTACGTGCGGCGGGCGCTCGATACGTCACCGGCGACCCTGGCCGCCGCCAAGACCATACTCGGCATCGACTGACGAGCCTCCGCGGCAGCGGTGGCAATCATGCTCAGATCGTTCCCGCCCCATACCGACGGAAGGACCTCCATGCGGATTCGCCGATGCTAGAGATGGCGCTGAGCGCCCTGGCCATCGTCTTCGATCCGGAGCGGTTGAGCTTCGTTGCCTTGGGTGTCTTGATCGGGCTCTCGCTCGGCGTCATTCCGGGCCTAGGCGGCGTGGTCGGCTTGTCGCTGCTGTTGCCGTTCACCTTCGACATGGATCCGTTGACCGCGCTAGCCTTCCTCGTCGGTTTGCAGTCCGTGGTCGCCACCTCCGACACGATCCCGGCCATCCTCTTCGGTGTGCCGGGCACCGTCGGATCGGCCGCGACCATCCTCGACGGTCACCCGATGGCCAAGCAAGGCCTGGCGGCGCGCGCTTTCGGCGCGTCCTTCTCGGCATCGGTGCTGGGCGGGCTGTTCGGCGCACTGTTCCTCGCGTTCAGCATCCCGATCCTGCGCCCGATCATCCTGAGCTTCGGCTCGCCCGAGCTGCTCGCGTTTTGCGTTTTTGGGCTGTCGCTGGTCGGTGTGCTGAGCGGCAACGCGCGACTCAAAGGCTTGGCCGCGGCCGCGCTCGGCGTCATGGTGGCAACGACCGGCGAGGAGCCGAACACGGCGATCGAACGTTGGACTTTCGGCACGCTGTATCTGCT
>DASWKF010000104.1:0-19221 GCA_036396795.1 Gammaproteobacteria bacterium
CATCGGGATATTGAGCTTCGTGCCCGCCGCCGCGCCGCGCCCGGTCTCGTCGCGGCTCCCCGTGCCGGGGTACAGATAGCGGCCGTCCTCGTGAATGTCCGCGAACAGCGCGCGCGGATCGTCCTCGAAGCCGTAGAACACGCCGTCGCCATGATGGGCGTCGATATCGAGATAGGCGACACGCGAGAGGCCGTGCAGGCTGAAAGCCGCCTCGATCGCGACACCGGCGTCGTTGAACACGCAAAACCCGGCGGCGGCGCCGCGCGCAGCGTGATGCAGGCCGCCGATCGGCGCGAAGGCCTTGCGAGGCGACCCGGACATGACTGCCGCGAGCGCGTCGAGCGTGCCGCCGACGACATGCGCGGCGGCCTCGTAGACTCCTGGGTAGGCGGGCGTATCGCCATAGTCGAGCGCGCCGTAGCCCTGCTCGGAATGGGCGATTACGTGGTCGACGTATTCGCTCGTATGGAAGTACTCGATCTCCTCGCGGCTCGCGAGCCTCGCGCGCTGCTTGTCGACCGAGCCCGCCTTGGGAGAGCGCGTAAGCTCCGCCATGAACGCGTCGTGCCGGTCGGGACCGAAGGGGTGTCCGCCGGGAAATCCATAGGCCGCGACCTCTTCACCGCATATCAGCAACACTCGCTCGGTCATCGATGCCTCTCAAGCTCGTCTTTTCGGAGCCTGCGCTCGGCCGAAGTCGCAAGCGGCGGCGACTGCGGCTGGCATGCCCGCGCCGGTTCATCGATAATCGCGCCCTTTCGACGTCGATCCCCAACCCATGGCCCAATACATCTATACCACGAACCGCCTCTCGAAGGTGGTGCCGCCGAAGCGCTACATCCTGCGCGATATCAGCCTGAGCTTCTTCCCGGGGGCGAAGATCGGCGTCCTCGGGCTCAACGGCGCCGGCAAGTCGACGCTGCTTCGGATCATGGCGGGCGTGGACCCCAATTTCGACGGCGAGGCCCGCCCGCAGGCGGGCATCAAGATCGGCTTTCTGCCGCAGGAGCCCGAGCTCGACGCAAGCAAGGACGTGCGCGGCAACGTCGAGGAAGGCGTCCGCGAGCTCGCCGAGCTCATCGCGCGCTTCAACGCGATCAGCGACCGCTTCGCCGAGCCCATGGACGACGAGGAGATGAACGATCTGCTGGCCGAGCAAGGCACGCTGCAAGATGCCATCGATGCCGCCGGCGGCTGGGAGCTCGAGCGCAAGCTCGAGGTCGCCGCCGACGCGCTGCGGCTCCCCCCCTGGGACACCAGGGTCGAAACGCTGTCGGGCGGCGAACGCCGCCGCGTGGCGCTCTGCCGTCTGCTCCTGTCGGCGCCCGACATGCTGCTGCTCGACGAGCCGACCAACCATCTGGACGCCGAATCGGTCGCATGGCTCGAGCGCTTTCTCGCCGAATATCCCGGCACGGTCATGGCGGTGACGCACGACCGGTATTTTCTCGACAACGTCGCCGGTTGGATCCTGGAGCTCGATCGCGGTTACGGCATTCCCTGGCAGGGGAACTACACGTCGTGGCTCGAGCAAAAGGAGCAACGACTGAAGATCGAGGAAAAGCAGGAGGCGGCGCGCCAACGCGCCATCAGGACGGAGCTCGAGTGGGTACGCTCGAATCCCAAGGCGCGCCAGGCGAAAGCCAAAGCGAGGCTGCAACGCTTCGAGGAGCTGAACTCGAAAGAATTTCAAACGCGCAACGAGACCAACGAGATCTACATCCCGCCCGGAGCCAGGCTCGGGGATCTCGTCGTCGAAGCGACCGGCATCGGCAAGTCCTTCGGTGAGCGCGTGCTGTTCGAGAACCTGTCCTTCAATCTGCCTCCCGGAGGCATCGTCGGCGTGATCGGTCCGAACGGTGCGGGAAAGACGACGCTGTTTCGCATGCTGGTCGGCCAGGAAACACCCGACACCGGCACGATCCGTCTCGGTGACACCGTCGAGCTCGCCTATGTCGACCAGTCGAGAGACACTTTGGACGACGACAAGACAGTTTGGCAGGAGGTCTCCGACGGCCAGGACATATTGAAGGTCGGGAACTACGAGATACCGTCCAGGGCCTACCTCGGGCGATTCAACTTCCGCGGTGCGGAGCAGCAGAAGAAGGTCGGCCTGCTCTCCGGCGGCGAGCGCAACCGCGTGCACCTGGCGAAGCTGCTGCGCTCCGGCGGCAATCTGCTGCTGCTCGACGAGCCGACCAACGATCTCGACGTCGGAACGCTGCGCGCGCTCGAAGACGCGTTGCTGAGCTTTCCGGGCTCGGCTGTCGTCATCTCCCACGACCGCTGGTTCCTGGACCGGATCGCCACGCACATGCTCGCGTTCGAGGGCGACAGCGAAGTGGTCTTTTTCCAGGGCAACTACGCGGACTACATAGAGGACCTCAGGCGCCGCAAGGGTGAGGACGCCGACCAGCCGCACCGCATCCGCTATAAGCGCCTGTCGGCCTGAGCGGTCCGCAGGGGCTCGCCGCCGAAAAGCGTTTCGGCAGCTGACTCAAAGCGGTAGACTGATCCGCGAGGGTAGATTCGTGGCAGTTTATGTAAAGAAAGACAACACCTTCGAACAGGCGGACCCCATCACGCGCGAGTGCCCCCACTGCGGCGCGCACGCCCAGATGATACCGCTGGCGACGCCGTCCTTCGAAGCGATTCGCAGCGCGCGACCGCGCCAGGTCGGCATCGCGTTTCGCTGCGCCGCCTGCGACGAACCGCGCTTCGGGCGCACTACCGTGCGCGCCATCGACACGGTTCGCGTGGAGTTGTCGTCGAACATCGTCGAAGTCGGGCGCTCGCAGCAGCGCTTTCCATACAGCTACTTGCCCGCGCCCGTGGAGCGAATCTTCAGAGAGGCGCTGCGCTGTTACACGGCCGATTGCTACAACGCCTTCGCGTCGATGTGCCGGCGCACCGTGCAAGTCGCGATTGCGGAGCTCGGCAGCAACGCCAAGTTGCAATGGTTCGAGCTCTATAAGGACGTCGTGCGGATCGGCGAGATCGATCGCGCGACGGCTCAGACTCTCGAGACGACGCTGTTCGGCGGCGACGTGCCGGTTCCCGAGATCACCGGGGATCAGGCCGCGGTGCTCGTCGAGACGATCAAGGACATGGCTTATCAGTGCTTCGTCCGCACTGCGAAGCTTCGCACGGCCATGAAGATGCGGCGCTTTTTCGCCGAGGAGCACGGCGGCAAGATCACCTCGCTCGACCGCCATCGCGCCGAATCCGCGTAAGCCTGAGAACGCTCCCGCGTCGTGCGATTTCGCACAACGCGAAGGCCGGGACATTGGTGCTCGAAGGAGTTTGCCCCTCGACTGAGAGTGCCAATGTCCCGGCCTTGGCGCCTCAACGACGGCAGCCCGAGGATCGCGCGGAGACGCCGCTCAGTCGGCAGTCGCCAACGACAAACCCGTGAAGACGAGCCTCTGGTATCCCGAACCCGTGGCGGCGATGTAGAGGTTGCCATGCGAATCAGTCTGGATCTGATGGCCCGCGCCGACCACGCCTTCGCCTTCGATCGTCGTCAGGAACTCGAGCGTGCGGCGGTCATACACTCTAATCCCGTTGCCACCACCGACGTACAGGAACTGCTGCTCCGGATCCGGTGACAGAGCCAAGTTGCGTGCGAACGGCGCCTCTCCCCAAACGATCTGATCGAGGTACTCGCCGTCGAGCGTAAAAACCTGAACGCGTCGATTCTCACGATCGGCGACATACACGCTGCCGTCATTGGAGACGCGAATAGCATGGACGACGCTGAGCTGCGGTGGTCCGGGGCCTTCCGGCACGGAGTCGACGGTGAGGTTGGGGCAGTGGTCGTCATCCTGCGGCACGTTGCCGAATGCGCCCCACATGCGCTTGAAGACGCCGCTGTCGGCGTCGAACACGGCCACACGGTGGTTCCCGTACCCGTCGGCGACGAAGAGCTCGTTGGTCGGCGGGTGAACGACCGCATCTGCCGGCTCGTGTAAGTTCTCCGTGTCGGCGTTGCCGCGACTCGCATTGCTGCGCCCAAGCTGCATCACCAGCTCGCCCTGCGGGGTGAACTTCAGCAGCTGGTCGTCCGAGGCCGGCTCCAGGCCCGCGATATTTCTGGCTGGACAGTTGTTCCCGCCGAGCCAGACGAAGCCCCGATAGTCGATATGCAGCCCGTGCTCTCGCTGCGGCCATTCGTAGCCGTCCCCGGCCCCTCCCCAAGCATCGAGGAAGTTGCCCTCGTTGTCGAACCCCACTACCGGCGGCGCAGCCATAGGGGCCTCGTCGGCGGAAAGCGTGCGCGGCCGGTGCAGAAGCCACGCGTTGTCCTGCGCGTCGATGGCGATGCTCGAGACGTCGCCCAGCCGCCACTGCGCCGGCAGCCGGGGCCAATCCGGGTCCACACGGAACGTCGGAACGTATCTCGACGATACGGGCGCTCGAGTCGCTCGCTTGGACATCAACGTTTCGTAGACTCCGACCACGTTACCCGCGCGGGACTCGTCATACTCGATCAGATGATCGTAGTCTTCCATGAGAACCGTTTCGACGAGCTGTTGTTTCGTTTTTCCTTCCGCAATACCCGCGGAAACGGCAGCCACCAGATCTTCTAGATAGCGCCGTTGCTCGATCACGTCTGCCTTGGTTCCCGGCAACTCATGACCCGGTGAGATAATGTCGAAATCCAGCTGCTCGACCTGACGCAAGGAATCGACCCAGTCCGGGAAAAAGCCGCCGTACAGTGTTGTGCGCGGCGGGCGTTTGGGCGTCAGAAAATCCACGGTGTATATCGTGCGCTCTTCGGGAAACAGCACCACGGTCATGTCGTCGGTGTGGTTGCGTCCCATGTAGTGGAGCTCCACGGTCTTGCCGCCCAAGGTGATGGATGCACGATGTGCATAGTAGATATCCGGAGGCACTTGCTCGCCGCCGAACCGGCGTGCCCAGATCTCCGCGCTGGTCAGGGCGCCGTCCCGGTTCGTGTCCACCTCCGTGAACTCACCCGCCAAAACCGTCCCCTCGGCTTCCGCCGCCCGAATGACGCCATCGCCGTTCGTGTCCCAGAGTCGCTCGCGCATCAGCAGCGGCGCATCGGCCGCCGGGGATTGCAGGTTTTTGCGCATGTTCTCGTGGCCGATGAAGGTCGCCGTTTCCGCGAAGACTTCACCGCCGCTGGCGTGATCATTGTGACTGTGGCTGTAGATCACATACTTCACCGGCAGCCCGAATCGCTGGTCCAGCTGATCCTTGAGCCACGCGGCAGCCTCTGAGTTCGTCGGATCGACGACGACGATTCCATCGGGCGTGACCAGAAACATCCCGAAGTGCCGGACGTGCCTGAACCGATAGAGGTCGCCGGTCAGATGAGTGATCTCATGCCTCGGCAATCCTTCGCCCGTACCGAAGCCTTGCGTATAGCCGAGTTGGGCCAGACCGCAACTTGCGCCAATCGCGATGGCTGGGATCAGGTTCCTGTATCGCATCACAACTACCCCCTCGGATCTCTGTGGCCACCACAGAGACAAGCAGACCGAATACGAAGAGCCCCTCGACTAGCGCCGGCCGGCCTCCGGATAGACCGGCACCGTCACGCGCTCGCCGAAGGCGGCCTGGAGGCCGGCCACGGCACACGCCTCGTCGTTCTCGCCGGTGCCGGAAACACCGACGGAGCCGATCAACTGCCCTTCCACCACGATCGGGACCCCGCCCGCGACCGAGTAAAAGTCGAACAGCGTGACCGAGCGCGGAAACCCTCCGGGATTGTTATGCGCTCCCGCCTCACGGGCCGAAGTCGGTCCTCGGCCTCGCAGCGCCGTCTCCGCCTTGCGCAACGCGGTCTTGACGTCCTGCGACACCTGTCCGTCCATCCGTTCGGCGTGCACGGCGAGCCCGGTATTGTCTATGACGAATATCGAGGCGCTGCCGCCACGAGCGGCAATCCATTGACGACATCCGGCCGCAACGGTGGCCGCGGCGCCGGCCGAAACCTGATGGGCGTCGTAGATACGTCCCGCGGCAGGGCCGGAGACCACGAACTCGGCGGGCAAGGTCGGCCGCGGCGGCGCCTCCGGAGAGAAACGCGGCATCGGAACCTGTGCGGCGGGTCGCTCCCGCGGCAGATCCTCGAGAAGCGGCGGCTGCGGCCCGAGAACCTCAGTCATTGCCTCGTGAGCGCAGATCTCGTCACTCCAGCCCTCCGCGACCCGCGCAGCGGAACCGCCGACGCCAATCGCGCCGATGAGTTGATTGTCCACGATGATCGGCAATCCACCGGCGTTGGCGAACAATCCGAGCTCCATCTCCCGCCACTCGTCGTTCGGATTGCGGATGACCTGATTCATCAGCGCCTTGCTCGGCCCGCGGATCCTCAATGCAGTGAGCGCTTTCATCTCGGCGGTGGCGACATTAGTCCAAGTCTGCCCGTCCATGCGGTGCACATAGACATGATTGCCGTCGTTGTCGATGACGTAGACGCTGACCGCAACGCCCTCCTCCTCGGCGAGCCTCGCGCAGGTGCCGGCGATGGCCTCGGCGGTCGCAAGATTGATCGTCGTCGAATCCAGAATCGCGTCAGCTGCCGCGCCGGAAACGACGAACTCGGACGACACGCCCTGAGCGCGCGCGCCACCCGTGAATAGGGTTGCGGCGAGCGTCACCGCCAGACAAAGCCTCGGAATCTGTTGTTTCATCGGTTTCCCCCCCGCGCTGGCATGAACCTGGCCGATTCTACCCCCACGAGCGGCGAAATAGACGGCGGCGACTTGAAGGTTGCGGCGCTTGCCGAGTTGACAGCCGCTTTCGGCTACTGGCCGAGCCTGGCGAGCAGCTGAATTCGAGAGCACTGAATGGCCGCGTTCGAGGGTATAGCGGGCCTCGAGGTGATATATTCTTGCCCTCGATTTGAATGTAAGCAGCTGGATATAGACATTGCGACTGAGTCTAGAGCTGGAGGACACAATGAGGCGCGGAATACTGGCGACAATCCTGTCTGCCGCAGTCGGGCTCGTACTGTCCGGGTATGCGGGAGGGAGCGGCGCGCAACCCATACTGGCAGCCGGGTCGGATGCAGATGTCACCGAAGAAGGTCTTCATCGGGTGGATCCGTCGCTCATGGAGGCTGCTTGGGTAAGGCCGGATCTGGATCTCTCGCGCTACACGAGGATTCTGCTCATGCCCACCGCCGTCCAGTTTCGCGAAGTGGCTGAACAGCGTTACAACTCGCGCAGTAGCCTTCGCGTAACGGAATTCCCTCTCGATGACAAAGAGAAAGAATGGCTTCGTGGAGTGTGGCGCCGGGCCGTCGATGCAAGATTTGCGCAAGAAGAGTCTTATGAACTCTACGACGGGGTGGAATCTGACGTGCTCGTCGTTCAAGGATTCCTTGTCGACGTCGTCTCTCGCATCCCCCCCAATGCGGTTGGCAGCAACTACACCCTCGTCAAGGATCCCTGGTCAGTGACCGTCGTCCTCGAGTTGCGGGATGCTACGACCGCCGAGCTGTTGGCACGCACGATCGATCGGCGAAACGCGCAAGGGTTGCTGGAAGCGGGTGCGGTATGGATGCAAACTGAGGATTTGGTGGAGCGCTGGACACAAGTGCTGTCCGATCGCCTGGAGCAGCTATCTGACCTTGGAGGGCGGGGCCGTAGGACACCAACTTGGGCTCGATGATCTCCGAGCTGGAGGCTTATCGAGCCTCTTAGCAGAGAATCTCTGAGGCGCGGATCTCGATCTAGGCCACGGAATCCACCCAGGCGCGGGCGTTGTCGAACAACCGCATCCACGGTGAGTCCTCGCCCCACGCGCGCGGATGCCAGGATAGCTGCGAGCTGCGGAACGAGCGTTCCGGGTGCGGCATCATGATGGTTACGCGGCCATCCTCGTTTGCGAGACCCGCGAGCCCGCGCGGCGAGCCGTTGGGGTTTTGCGGATAGCGCTGCGCCGCCTCGCCGCGATGGTCGATGTAGCGCAAGCCCGCGAGCTTGCGGTCGCAGGCGAGCAGCGCCTGCTCGGTGGCGAACTCGGCGCGACCCTCGCCGTGGGAGGTCACCACGGGGATCCAGCTGCCCGCCATGCCGGCAAGCAGGATCGAAGGGCCGGGCTCGATACGCACCAGGGACAGCCTGCCCTCGAACTGGTCGGAACGGTTGCGCACGAATCGCGGCCAGCTCGCCGTGCCCGGAATCAAATCCTTGAGCGCCGCCAGCATCTGGCAGCCGTTGCACACGCCGAGCGCGAACACGTCGCCGCGGGCGAGAAACTCCTCGAACTGCCGCCGCAACGCGGGGTTGTAGAGAATCGATTTCGCCCAGCCCTCGCCGGCGCCGAGCACGTCGCCGTAGGAGAAACCGCCGCAGGCGATCAGGCCGCGAAAGTCAAGTAGACGCGCTCGGCCGGTGATCAGATCCGTCATGTGCACGTCATGGGCTTGGAAGCCGGCGCGCTCGAACGCGGCGGCCATCTCGCGCTGGCCGTTGACGCCCTGCTCGCGCAGGATCGCGAGCTTCGGTCGTGCTCCGCGGCCTGCCGCGCGCTCGCGCGCCGGGATCTCGAAGCTCAGACGCGCGCTCAAGCCCGGATCGTCGATATCCAAGGCCGCGTCGAAGGCTTCCCGGGCACACTCGGGATCGTCCCGCAAGCACTGCATTCTGAACGTGAGCTCCGACCACCACGCGCGCAGGCGCGCAAGGGAGGCTCTGAAGAGCTCGGCTTCGCGATGACGAATCGTGATCTCGCGTGCCTCGCTCGGCCGGGCGACGACGCTGCTCTCGCCGAGCCCCGCTTGCTCGAGGATTTGCCGGACGCGGCCGAGCTCACTCGTGCGAATCTGCACGACGGCGCCGGGCTCCTCGTTGAACAGGAACGCAAGCGCGTCCTCGACGTCGGCGGGAACATCGATATCGAGGCCGACTCCGCCGGCGAAAGCCATCTCGATCAGGGTCACGAGCACACCGCCGTCGGCGCGGTCGTGATAGGCGAGCACAAGGCCGCTCTGCCGCAAGGCGCGCAGCGCCGCGAAAAACGACGTCAGCCGGCGCGGGTCATCGAGGTCCGCGGCGGGGCCGCCGAACTGCCCGTGAGCTTGCGCGAATGCCGATCCGCCCAAGCGGCACCGGCCTGCCGAGAGGTCGAGCAGCAGCAACGCGGTCTCACCCTCGCCGTGCCGCAGCTCCGGCGTCAAAGTCTTGCGCACGTCGCCGACCGGCGCGAAGGCCGAGACGATCAGCGACACGGGCGCTGCGATCAAAACGTCCGTGCCGGCTTCCCGCCACGAGGTGCGCATGGACAAGGAGTCCTTGCCGACGGGTACGGCGACGCCCAAAGCGGGACAGAGCTGCTCGCCGATGGCGCGCACCATCTCATAGAGCACGTAGTCGTCGCCTGCGTGTCCCGCCGCAGCCATCCAGTTCGCCGATAAACGAATGTCGCCGATGCGCTCGACGTCGGCCGCGGCGATGTTGGCGATCGCCTCGGTGACGGCGAGACGCGCCGAAGCCGGCCCGTCGTAGACGGCGACGGGCGTCCGTTCCCCCATCGCCATCGCCTCGCCGCTCAAGGCGCGAAAGCCCGCGCTCGTGACCGCGACGTCGCTCACGGGCACCTGCCAGCGGCCGATGAGCTGGTCGCGCGCCGTCAGGCCGCCGACGGTGCGGTCGCCGATGTGAATCAGGAACGACTTGTCGGCGACGGCGGGAAAACGCAACACGCGCTGAATCGCCTCCGCGAGCTCGACGCTCCGATGATTCCACGCCGGGGGCGACGAACGCGAGGCCTCGATCTCGCGGGTCATCTTCGGCGGCTTACCAAAGAGCACGTCCATCGGCATCGCAACCGGCTCGTTGCCGAAGTGGGCATCCGACACCTCGAGCTCGCGCTCCTCGGTGAGCTCGCCGATGACCGCGTAGGGGCAGCGCTCGCGCTCACAAATCGCCCGCAGCCGGTCGAGCGAGGCGGCCTCGACGGTGATCACGTAGCGCTCCTGGGATTCGTTGCACCATAGCTCCATCGGCGTCATGCCGGGCTCGTCATTGGGCACGTTCCTGAGCTCGATGCGGGCGCCGCGATGGCTCTGCTCGACGATCTCCGGAACGGCATTGGAGAGCCCGCCGGCGCCGACGTCGTGGATGGAGAGAATCGGGTTGTCGTCGCCGAGCCCCCAGCAGGTGTCGATGACTTCCTGGACGCGGCGCTGCATTTCGGGGTTGCCCCTCTGCACCGACGCGAAATCGAGATCCTGCTCGCCGGCGCCGCTGCCGCGCGACGACGCCGCCCCACCGCCGAGCCCGATCAGCATCGCCGGGCCGCCTAGGACCACCAGCCTGGCGCCGGGTTTCGCCTCGAGCTTGTCGACGTGGGCGCCGCGAATGTTGCCGAGACCGCCCGCGACCATGATCGGCTTGTGGTATCCACGCCAGCCTTCGTCCGCGCGTGCCAAATACGTCCGGAAGTAGCCCGCTAGATTCGGCCGACCGAACTCGTTGTTGAACTGGGCGCTGCCGATCGGGCCCTCGAGCATGATCTTGAGCGGGCTCGCGATGTGGTCCGGATAGCCTGGGTCGGGATCCTCCCATGGCTGCGGCCAACCCGGTATCCGCAAATGCGAGACCGTGAAGCCCGTGAGCCCGGCCTTGGGTTTCGCGCCGCGGCCGGTGGCGCCTTCGTCGCGGATCTCGCCGCCCGCGCCGGTGGCCGCGCCGGGAAACGGCGATATCGCGGTCGGATGATTGTGCGTCTCGACCTTCATGACCAGGTGGACGGGTTCCCGGTGGTAGGCGTAAGCGCCTCCCGCCGCGCCGGGATAAAACCATTCCGCCGCGCTGCCCGCGACGACGGCGGCGTTGTCCTTGTACGCCGACAATATGCCCGCCGAGGCCTGCGCATGGGTGTTCTTGATGAGCTGAAACAAGCTCTTATCGGCGGGACGCCCGTCGATGATCCAGTCGGCGTTGAAGATCTTGTGACGGCAGTGCTCCGAGTTGGCCTGCGCGAACATCATGAGCTCCATGTCGGATGGATTTCGGCCGAGCGCGGCGAACTGCTCCGCGAGATAAGCGATCTCGTCGTCGGAAAGCGCGAGCCCTAGCGCTTCGTTCGCGTCGACCAAAGCCGCACGACCTCGCGCGAGCACGTCGACGCGCGTCATCGGGCGCGGCCCGTGCGCGGCAAAAAGCTCGTCCGGCAAGCCGCCGTCCGGCATCACGGTCTCGACCATGCGGTCATGCACGAGGGGCTCGAGCTTCTCGAGCTCGGCAGTCCCGAGTCGCGGCTCGGTCTCGAACGCATAGATCCGGCCACGCTCGAGGCGCCGCACGGGCAGACCACAGTTTCTCGCGATATCCGTAGCCTTGGAGGCCCAGGGAGAGATCGTGCCGAGGCGCGGCACGACGATCAGCGTTTGCTCCGTCTCCTGCGGTGCGCCCGCAAAGCCGTAAGTCAGCAGCGCCTCGAGCAAGCGCCGTTCGTGGGGGAGCAGGGCTCGCTCGAGCTGCACAAGGTGCAGGTACCGGGCGCCGACGCTCGTGACGGCTGCCGATACTTCGCGCACGGCGGCGGTGAGCTTCTCGAGTCGAAACGCGGTCTCTGCAACCGGTCCAGGGAGTCGCAATAAATTCACGGGCGGATGGGCGTCAAAAACAAATGATACCGGATTGCGAGCGGCCCTCACAGCCGGCTTAGACGATCTCGAACCACTCGCTCGGCGCGTCTTGCAGCGCAAGATGCCGCCCCGCCGGGTGGGTTTCCTCGAACGCGACGTGCAGGCTCTGACGCACCCGTTGCGGTGAGTTGTTCGCCTCGCTGAGATGCAAAGCCAGAACCCACTGAAGCTCCGGGTGCGCGATTCCGCGCACGAGCTCGGCCGCTTGAGCGTTGCTCAGGTGTCCGTGCTGCGAAGCGATGCGCTGCTTCAGGTGCTCGGGATATTGCCCGCCGAGCAGCGCTTCGCGGTCATGGTTGAACTCCACGGCGACAGCGTCGCAGCCGGAGAGGCGTTGCCGGATGTGCGCCGTGACGTGGCCGGTATCCGACAATATGCCGAGCTTCCGGCCACCGCCGCTGAAGGTGAATTGACAAGGCTCGCGCGCGTCGTGCGGCACCGGAAACGGGCATACCTGCAAGTCCCTGATCTCGAGAGGGCGATGACAGTTGAACGTTTTCACCTGGGGGATGCCGCGGGCGGCACCGCCTGCCGCCGTGCCGGCCGTCATCCAAACGGGGACCGGGTAACGCCTCGAGAGCGCGCGCACACCTTGAGCATGATCGCCGTGCTCGTGAGTCACGAGCACGGCCGTCAGATCCGAAGGATGCCGGCCGAGAAGCTTCATGCGCTCCTCCACGGCCGCGCGCGTCAAGCCGCAGTCGATCATCAATAGGGTTTGTTGGAATTCCACCAGCAGCGCATTGCCGCGACTGCCGCTGCCGAGTGACGCAAGCTTCAACGTCACCCGGCTATCGCTCTTTCGGTCCGCCCTTGCCGCTCTCGCCGGAAGGCGCATAGATCGGCATTGGAAACTGGGTGACGTTGCTGGCTTCGAGATTGCTGACCTTGCTGACGCCCTGCTTCTCCACCTCGTCGATACGAATGATGGAATGCAACGGCAAGTAGCTGCGCGTTACGCCGGCGAACTCCGTTTGAATCCTCTCCTCGGAAGGATCGACGACGACGGTCGATCGGGCGCCGAAAACGAGTTTCTCGATCTCGACGAAACCGAAGAGCGAGCCGTGGCTGACGTGACGAGCATAGATCTCGAACACCTTTCCCTGGCTCAAGAAGATGACCTTGTAAATCGGCTGGCCGCTCATTCCGCATGTCCTGAAACTCGCGCACGCGGTTCGAGCTTAGCATAGGATCCGAGCGTCGATCCGTTTCTGAGACCCGGGTCACAGTACGGGCACCCTGGCCACGATCGAGCCGGACTCGGGAGCTATACTCGCGCAAGGACGGGCTGGCCGCCAGCGTGCCGGCTCGAGGTCATCGCGTGGTGCCGAGAGGAAACATCACCACATGCCGCTACGCCTGGAAATCGTTAGTCATCATCGGGTCCGGCTCGGCGAGCGCCGCAATAAGCAATTCGGCATCAAGGGCGGCACGATCGGCCGCTCGCTGGAAAGCGATTGGGCCCTCGAGGACAGCAATCGCTTCCTGTCCAGCCGCCACGCGTCGATCGATTTTCGCTCCGGCAGCTACTACATCATCGATACGTCCACCAACGGCATCTACGTCAACGATGCAACGACCCCCGTGGGCAAGGCGAAACCGCAGCGCCTGTTCGACGGCGATCGCCTGCGCCTCGGCGAGTACGTGATGCTCGTGCACATCGACGGCGATCGTGACGACGAGGATGGGCTCATGGAGACGTCGCACATCGACCCGGTCACGCAAGCTCAGCTGGCCGAGACGGCCACGCCGACCGGCTACACGCTGGTATCCGAAGACGAGCTCAGCGCGCTTGCGATAGAGGAAATCCTCGACGACGACACGGCGACGGATACGCTCAAAGCGGCCGCTGAACGCGCCGCGCAGCTGCGGCTCGTCGAAGATACCGCCGAACGCAGCGCGAAGCGGCGCCAGCGGCGAGCAGCCGCCGCGAAGGAGCATTCGGATACGGCGCCTGCACCGGCGGCGGCGGACGAGCAGCCGCCGCCTGCCGGGGAAGCGGGGCCGAGCAAGGCCCCCGTCGATATCCCGACGCCGAGCGACGATCAGGTCGGCCTTTTCGCGTTCCTGCGGGGTGCCGGCATCACGCCCCGGCCGCTCGAACAGAAGGACTCGGCGCTGATGCTTCACAGGGCCGGGCGGCTCATGCGGGAGCTGGCAATCGGCCTGCGCCGCGGCGTGGAGCAGCGCGCCAGCCAGAAAAAGGCGCTGCGCCTGCCGAACACGACGATCCAGCCTCGAGCGAACAATCTGTTGAAGTTCTCGGCGAACGTCGACGAGGCTCTCGAGAATCTATTCTTTCTCGACAAGCCCGAGTATCTCTCCGCGGTCAATGCAGTGCGCGAGGCTTTCGACGATATCGCCGCGCACGAGCGGGCGCTGTTGCTGGCGATGTCCTCGGCGCTGAGCGAATACCTCGAGAAATTGGATCCCGACGAGATCGAGCAAAGTTGCAACTCCGGCGGCAAGCGCGGCGCGATTCTGGGAACGAGCAACGCCACGAAATACTGGCAGCGCTACACGGCCCTATACACGGCGCTCGCGCGGCAACCGCCCGGTCAGATGCCGCAGGGATTTCTGGAGATCTTCGCTCAGGCCTACGAGCGCGTGCTCGAGCGTTACGCGAGCACGCAAAACAGGCCGGCCTCCGCCGGCCCGTCCTAGCCGGCAGCCCGTTCTCGATCGGGCCGTAGGGCGCTAGTTGCCGAGTTGGCCCCTGATCGCGCCGGGTCTGAAATCGGCGTTGTGCACGTTGACGTAGAAACTCTCGGGAGACGCGAGAATCGATGCAATCGCATCCGCTTCCACCGTCACCGATCCGATCAGCGTGCCCTCGCCTCCGCTCGTCTCCACATTGAGCGGCACGACGACGCCGCCGCCCTCACCAGAGGCGCCGGTGTGGATGTGCATCGCCGCAGGCGCGGCGATACCCGAGTAGCTGAAGTTCCAGGAGATCGTTCCGGCTACGTCATCGATGGACAAAGTGCCGCTCGCCTGCCCGTCCTCGTCGCCCGGGCCGGGCACTTCTTGATCGCCGCTCATCGAAACGTCAAAGTTCGTCACCTCCGCCATCAGCGGCAACGGGATCAGCAGCACGGCCGCCATGACAAAACCCCTCTGAGGTCGGATACTCATTTGCATTCTCCTTGTTGACGAATATAGCTCGTACACTGAGCTCATACTACACACTTTCGGGCTCATGTCTTCTTGCGGCGCTTGCGCGGCAGACGGTAGAGAATCACGGTCAGGTCGTCTGGCTTCGAGGGTCCCTCGGACGTTCCGGCCATGCGGTCACGCGCCAGCTTCACCAGAGCGTCGGCGGCCCTCCGCAGGCTCCCGGCGCGAATGATGCCGACGATCTCATCGAGATAGAGATTGTCCAACAAGCCGTCGCTGCTCAACAGCACCGTGTCGTAGCCGCCGAGCTTTACCGGTGTGCCGATCTCGATTCGCATATCCGGCGCCCCGATCACGTTGAAAAGCAGATGTCGCGCGTCGTGCTCGACGGCCTCATCCTCATCGAGCAGACCGGCTTCCACCGCGAAGCCGGTCGGCGAGTGCGGCGTCACGCGCAGCTTGATTCGACCGCGCTGGCCGACGCTCATGAGCTCCGAGTCGCCGACATGATAGCTGCGTATCCGGCCGTTCAACATTTCACCGACGACCAGCGTCGTCGCCGCGCCGCGACCGAGCTCGAGGATCTTTCGATTGGCCGCCTCGACCGCGTCCACGATCGCGGCCCGCAGCGAGTCCGGCTCGCCGTCGATATCCTTGAGCACGTCGTGAAGCGTTTGCACGGCTCGATTCGAAGCGTCCCGTCCGCCCGGGCCGCCGCCGACGCCGTCGGCAACGGCCAGCACGAGCCCGCCTTGCCCATAAGGGATGATCGCCGCGGCGTCCTCGTTGGCCGACTCCTTGTCCGGCCCCCGATAGGTGCGCACGCAGATCTGCCCCTGAGGCCAGACGTGATCCACACACTCGAAAGCTTCCTCGCCCAGAAAGAGCCGGCTCTTCGCTGACTCTGGCTTCATCTCGCGAGCTCCTTATTGCACCAGGGACAATGACTCCAGAAATCGGTGTCCACGCCCCAGCGGCATGTCGGGCAACGCTGCTGGCTTCCCGGAAGCGTCCAAGCGCGTTTGACCTTGGTTCGACACCAGGGGCAGTAGCGCATGAAGGGCAGCAGCAGCCCCTTGCACTTGGCGTTCGAGCAATGCGCGCTGTAGCGTCGGTCGGAATAGCGGCGTTTCGTTTCCACGTCGAAACCGTAACCGTAGCACCATGCGCAATATCGCCAATCGAGCTTCGCGCCGCCGTGGCAGCGCGGGCACTCCGACGGAAACGCGGTCTCCAGCGCGGTATGCCGCACGCTCGTGCTGCACCACGGGCAGCACTGCATCGCTTCCGAGATCGGGCCGTCGCAGTGCGTGCACTTGTGACGCGTTTCCAGGACCTGTTGGTATTTCTTCTGGAACTGTTGGACGCGCACCGATTCCCACAATGACGGATCGATGGGCTTGCGGCTCGCGCGCCGGCGCCGTTTGCCCGTGCCGTTGCGTACGCGCTTGAATTCACGATACATCGCAACGGCATCTTTATAACGCTTCTCGGGCCGAACCTGCACCGCTTTTCGGAGCCATTCGACGAGCTCCGGGCCCAGCCTCTCGCGAACGCGCTTGATGCGCGCAGGCGGCCATTGATACGGCCAGCCGTGCAGGTGCCCGGAGAACAGCTCGTATATCAGCAAGCCCAGGGCGAATACGTCCGATTGGAACATTGGCCGGCCGACGGCTTGCTCCGGCGCCATGTAACCGACAGTCCCCGAACCCGAGGCCTGTTTCAGGGTTCGTTGTGCAATCTTGGAGAACGCGAAGTCACCGAGCTTCAATTGGTTGCCCGGAAAAATCACGAAGTTGTCGGGCTTGATGTCGCAGTGAATGACCTTGCGCTCGTGAGCATGAGCTACAGCCGCCAGCGCCTGGTCCGCGTAGTCGAGCGCAGTGCTCGTCGCCAGGCGACGGCGCATTCGATCGGCGAGCGAGCACTCGCCGAGCGGCATGGAGATCACGAAGTGGCCGTCGACGAAGGAAGCATCGCGTATCGGCACGATGTTGGCGTGCTCGAGCTTGGGCGCCATCCGCGCCTCACGGCGAAAATCCGCGAGAAAATATTCATCCATGGCCTTCGGGTGAGGAACCTTGAGCGCTACGCGCAAGCCGTGAATCGTGTCGTAGGCTTGATAGACGGCAGCGATGCTGCCGTTGCTCAAACAGCGTTGGATTTTGTATTTGCCGAGTTTCTGTCTGGCGCGAAGCACCGACCTTACCCGACGACCTTGCCCGGATTCATGATGCCCTTCGGATCCAATGCCGCCTTAATGCGCCGCATGAGCTCGAGGGCCTCGGGCGACTTGAAGCGCTCGAGCTCAGCGCGCTTGAAGATGCCGACGCCGTGCTCGGCGCTGAAGCTGCCGCCCAGCTCCTCCACGTGCGCATAGAGCGCCTCCGACAGCGCGCGCGCCACGCCGTCATCGAAGCGCGGCGATCCCGGCGGCGGCATCAAATTGTAATGCAGATTCTCATCACCCAAATGACCGAATACGGACAGACGGTGTGCGGCGATGGCCGACAGCTGCTGCTTCGCGGCGTCGAGAAACGCCGGTATCGCCGTGATCGGCACGGCGATATCGTGCTTCACGCCGCGCGCCTCGCGACGCTCGGCCTCGGGTATCGTTTCTCGCAGCCGCCACAGGGCATCGCGCTGCCGGCTCGACTCCGCGAGCACGCCGTCGAGAATATCGCCGTCGGCGAGGCCGCGCTCGAGCATCTCTTCCAGCACCTCGCGCAGCGCCGCATCGCTGGTGGAGCCCGCGAGCTCGAGCAAGACCTGGTGCTCGTACGGTTCCCCGAGCGGATCCATGACGTCGCCGACGTGAGTCAAGACGAGCTGCAAGGACTGGCGGGAAATGTACTCGGCTGAGACGACCTGATCGCCGCTGCGGCGCCGCGCCGTGCCGAGCAACCGGCAAGCGGCGTCGACGTCTGCAACCGCGAGCCAGGCGGTCTGGCGGCTTTGCGGCTCTGGAAACAGCTTGAGGACGGCGGCGGTGATTACGCCCAAGGTCCCTTCGGCGCCGAGAAACAGGCTTTTCAGATTGTAGCCGGTATTGTCCTTGTGCAGGCCCTTGAGATCGGAAAGCACGTCGCCGCTCGGCAGCACCACCTCGAGCCCGAGAACGAGATCGCGCGCCATGCCGTAGCGCACCACGTTGAGACCGCCGGCATTGGTCGAAAGATTGCCGCCGAGCTCGCAGGAACCCTCCGACCCCATGCTCAGCGGAAACAGGAGCTGGTGCTCGGCGGCGGCGGCCTGAGCATCGGCGAGCACCACGCCGGCCTCGGCCGTCATCGTGAACCTAACGCTGTCGATGCGGCGCACCCGCCGCATGCGGGAGAGATTCAGCAGTATCTGCCTCTCGCCGTCAAACGGCGTCGCGCCGCCGCAATAGCCCGTATTGCCTCCCTGCGGAACGACCCCGAGGCCCGAGTCATTGCAGATACGCAGAATCGCGGCGCACTCCTGCGTCGAGCCGGGACGCACGACGAGGGCGGCGGCACCCGTGTAGAGGCCACGCTCGTCTCTCAGCAGGCTCTTAGCGGCGTCAGCATCGACGACGCCTTGCGGGCCGACGATCTTCGAAATTTGCTCGAGGGCTCGTGAACGCTCCAAACAGGCAACTCCTTAGCACTGCAATCTCACGCTGACGCTCTGCGTTCGCCGGGCCCGGCGTGAGCGACGCGGCGGCGGTGCTACTATACCGGTCCTCCGCGGAGGTCTCGACGAAGGTACTGAAAATGTTGACCTATTGGTGGATCGGACTGGGAAGCGCTCTCGGCGGCGTCGCTCGCTTTTGGTGCTCCAGTTTCGTCACGAGGCACTTCGGCACTGCGTTCCCGTGGGGCACGATCATAGTCAACGTCAGCGGATCCTTACTCATCGGATTCTTGGCGACTTGGCTCAGTGCCGACGGCCGGCTATTGGCGGCGGATGCCCGGGCGTTCCTGATGTTCGGGATTTGCGGCGGCTATACGACCTTCTCATCGTTCAGCATCGAGACCTTGAGCCTGCTGCGAGCCGGAGAATGGCCTTTTGCGGTCGCGAACGTGCTGTCGTCCGTGGGGCTTTGCCTGCTTGCCGTGTGGCTCGGGCACCTGAGCGCCAGCGCGATCAATCGTTAGCGGCGGAACGCTCGCGCCGCTGCGGCGCGCTGGTTTGCCGCACGCCATGCGAACTGCTAGATTCGCCCGCGGAGGGATGCCGGAGTGGTCGAACGGGCTTGACTCGAAATCAAGTGTGCGGTTTTCCGCACCGTGGGTTCGAATCCCACTCCCTCCGCCACGAATAACTATTTGTTTTTACAGTCTTTTTTATCTACGTGGCTGTGCGGAACAGTGCCCTACTTTCCGAGCGTTACGGCTACGCGACAGTCGTCAGCAGGCAACGGAGACTCTTTCTGCGCGTGAAACGCGGGGCTTGTGTTGAAAAGTCTCTGTTTGGAATGTTGGTGGTCCCTCCACGCACAAATGATG
>DASWKF010000105.1:0-8293 GCA_036396795.1 Gammaproteobacteria bacterium
GGCGTCGCTTCGCCTCTTTGTCTAGGCGTTCGGCGATCGCGGGCGGGAGCGAGACTGTTTTTCGAACCGAAGACATGCGAGGAAGTATGAACGTCGGAGTATGAACGCGCAACCCTCTACGGGGCCGGCCCTGTCCCAGGAATCTCCGAAGGCCTTTAGGATGCCCCCGTTGTCCCGTTACGGACTCGGCGAGCGCGAGCTGCTCGGTGCTCGCTGCGTCGACGGCCGAACGATTGGCAAATAAAAACCCTCAGAAACCGGGGAAGACGCGGGGAAATTGCGCAAAACTCGGGAATTCATTTGCCATTAGATACGTCATATTCTCTCTATTACTCAATATGTTACGTCGATTTGGAGCGCGGACTCATAACCCGAAGGTCGCAGGTTCGAATCCTGCCCCCGCTACCAAAATCAATAAGGTCTTGGCTGTGGCGGCGTCCTGCGCTAGCGCAACGGCGGCGGGAAGCAGCGCCGGCGAGATCGCCGCGAGCGCTACTTTACTCATATAAATTAAAGACATAAAGCGATTTTCAATCCAACGATCCCTGTCGGCCGGGCGGCGCTGTGCCCTAAACCAGGAAAAGTAATGGGCAGCTCCGGTGTTGTCCGTGCGGTGCCCGTGACGCTACCGCTTGCTCTCAGGCCTCGATCGAAATCGGTAGTCTTGGTTCCTTCTGGACCAGTCGGCACACGGGGTCGGCATCTAGCGATGGCCTTCGCCGGGAGTGTGAAGCAGCCCGTATTTAACATTATTCCAAGTTCCGTACAGCGTGATATGTATCAACGATTTCAAGTGGCGGAGCGCCTAGGATGGGCGCACGAATGGAATCTCGGCGACGACTCGTTGCGAGAGGAGTCGGAACGATGCAACAGTGTTTGTGGCCCGCAAATCGGCGCGCGAGTTCCCGGGGCTTCACGCTGCTGGAGCTTGTGGTCACGCTCGGCGTGGCGGCCGTCCTCGCGTCGGTGGCCGTGCCGGGCTTTGTCGGCTTCGTGCAAAACAACCGCGCTACGGCGAACACCAACGAAATCGTCACTGCGCTCAATCTGGGACGCAGCGAGGCGACGCTGCGCGGGGCGCCGGTCCTGGTCTGCAGCTCCTCGGACGGAGTGAGCTGTAGCGGCGAGGGCGACTGGAGCGACGGCTGGGTCGTGCTCGCGCCAAACGACGAGGTTGTGCGCACGTGGCCTGCGCGCAGCGCCCCCGGTGTCCTGGCGGGCGACGTCGACCAAGTTCAGTTTCAGCCTCGAGGCTCGGTCGCAGCCGGGACCACGCTTCGCGTCAGAGTGCCGGACTGCATCGGCGATCAGGGACGAGACGTGCGCGTCAACGTCGCCGGCCGTGTGTCGGTGACCAGGGTGGATTGCGGATGAGCGCCGAGCACAGAGCTTACCTGCCCCGAGCGGCGCTCTCCGGCTGCCGTGGCGTGACACTGGTGGAGGTAATGGTCTCGCTGGTGATCCTATCGGTCGGCCTGCTGGGCCTCGCGGGTCTTCAAACGAGATCGCTGCAGTTCAATACGAGCGCGTATTATCGCACGCAAGCTACCGCGCTCGCCTACAGCCTCGCCGATCGCACGCGCGCCAACCGCCAGGGCGCGCTCAACAATTTGTACAACGGCGTTTTTGAGAATCCGGCGCCGGCATGCGACCCCAACGCCGGAGGCGGCGGCACGCCGGCTCAGGACGTCGCCGCCTGGCGCAATATGCTTGCCTGCCAACTGCCGGAAGGGACCGGCTCGGTCGCTCGAAACGGCGCCGAGTTCACGATCACCGTCCAATGGGATGACAGCCGCGGCGAGGAACCGCCCGAAGAGTTCGCTTTCACTACCGCGTTATGAGCCAGACGAATCCAAATCGAGCGGTGTTACGCCAAGGTCTTGGCGTGCACCAGCGAGGCGTGACCCTGATCGAGCTCATGGTTGCGATGGTGCTCGGCTTGCTGCTCACGGCGGGCGTGATCCAGGTCTTTATCGGCAATCGCGCCACCTACGCGTTCAATGAGAGCCTGTCGTGGATTCAGGAGAACGCCAGATTCGCCGTCGACCAGATTGCGAACAACGCGAGAATGGCGGGCTACGCCGGTTGTCTATCGGATGTTGCCGTTATCAACAATTTGAACAGCCCGAATCCGTTTAGGGACGACCTCGAGAACGGCCTGCAAGGCTTCGAGTTTCTCGGCACGGGCACGGGGCAGCTCTTCGCCGCGGGCGCCGTCGATCCGATGCCGCTGGGCAACGCGAACGCTTGGTCCCCCGCGCTGCCGCCGGAGCTGGTCAATCCCACGGCGCGCGTGATTCCCGGCAGCGACGTCCTCGTCGTGCGTTACGTCAACGGCGATTCGAATTCCCTCGTCACCCCGTTCAGCGATTCCGCGCAGGTTTTTGTCGGCGGACCCAGCGATTTCCAGGAAGGCGAGATCGTCGTGGTGACGGACTGCCAGAAGGCCTCGATCTTCCAAATAACGCAGGTGCAGCTTGTCGGCGGCGGTCCCGACGTGAATCTGGCCCACAGCAACGCCAGCTACACGCCCGGCAACAGCGCCCCCTCGGCCTGGGGCCCTCAGCAAAGCTACGGCCTGGGCTCGGAGATCGCGCGCCTGCAAACGGTCGCGTTTTATGTCGGCCGAGGCGAGAGCGGGCAGCCGTCGCTGTTCCAGCTACGCCTGCAGCGCATCGATGCCACGACCAGCCGAGTCGAGCCCGAGGAGCTCGTCGAAGGGATCGACACGATGCAGGTGCGCTACGGGGTGGATACGGACGCCGACCGGCAGGTCGACGCCTGGCGGACCGCAGACGCCGTCGCTGCGGCGAACGATTGGGGCAACGTGCTGAGCGTCGAGATTACGTTGCTGGCGCGCGGCGCCGAGGAGTACGGCACCGAAACCGATACGGCCATCTACAACGCCGGCGGCATGCGGTTCGATCCCGTTGATGACCGCCGCCTGCGGCAAGTCTTCACGACCACGGTCGGCGTGCGGAACCGATTGCCCTAGGGTAGTGAGACACCTCATGAAGCACGGCTATTACAACGGCGCTCGTCAAATCGGCTCGGCGATGATCGTCTCGCTGATATTTCTGCTCCTGATGACGTTGATCGGCACGGCGGCGATGCGCGGCTCGACGATGCAGGAGCGGATGGCGGGTAACATGCGCGATTGGAATTTCTCATTCCAGGCAGCCGAAGCCGGGCTGCGGGAAGCCGAGGATTTTCTGCTGACGACGCCGGTTCTGCCGGAGTTCGACGACACCGGCGGCCTTTACCAGATGAACTCGCCCGACAGGCCCGTATGGACCGGGGACGCGCCGAGTGACGGCAACGGCTTCATTGCTTACGGCGGCGCGCTGGACGGCGCCGCCGAGCAACCGAGGTACTACCTGGAGGAGCTGAGCACGATCAGGCCCGCCGGCACGGAAACGGAAGCCGGCACGCCGTTGGAGGAGATCTTCTATTTCCGTGTTACGGCGATCGGCTTCGGTGCCGCCGTGAATACCGCCGGCGACCCAGTGGCGTCGGTTGTGCTGAGTACCGTGTATCGCAGTCGGTAGAGCACCGGCACGGGTTCACCCGGAGAACGGAAAGGGCCGGCGACTCACCAAGGATAGGTAACGCGATGAACATCAAAATATGGCGCTTCGAAGGAACGCGAGCAGCAATAGGCAAGGCATGCCACGTGCTCGCGGCGGTCGTGCTGACGGTCCTTCCCGTCTATGCGGCCAGCGCGCAGGTGGCTCAAACGCCGCTCTATCTGGGCGGCGGCAACGTGCCCGGCAACCTCGTGCTCGTGCCGTCCGTAGAGTGGCCGACGATCACGAGCGTGTCGAGCCTCGGCGACTACAGCGAAAACGAAGAGTATCTCGGCTACTTCGATCCGGGAAAGTGTTACCGCTATAGCTACAACAACACTGAGGCATTGCGGCATTTCTATCCCGTCAGATTCGCATCCAACCACCGTTGCACGGACGTCAACGAGTGGAGCGGCAACTTCATGAACTGGGCTGCGACGCAGACGATCGACCCGTTCCGCTGGGTGCTGACCGGCGGCTACCGCGTCAGGGACACGGCTACGGAGACCTGGATCGAGAAAGCGCGGCATACGGGACAGGGCGGAACGAACATCTATCCAAATCGCCGGCTCCCTGCCAGCGGCAATGATTCGTCGATGATGCTCGGTGCCACGCCGTTCAACGAGGATTGGATGCGCATGCGCATCGAGAATCTCGGCAACAAGATGCGCTTCAGGCTCAACGATGACGACGTCAATGAGGATGTCACGCCGTACGATCCCGCTAATTCGATCGACGACGACGATGCTTACGAGCTCAGCGTCCGCGTCGCGGTTTGCGTGCCGGGGCTGCTCGAGCCGAACTGTCGCCAGTACTCCCAGGGATGGAAGCCCGAAGGCCTGATCCAACAGTACTCCGAAGACCTGCGCCTGAGCGTGTTCGGATATCTGAACGATCCCAACGACTTCCGCGACGGCGGCGTGCTGCGCGCACGGCAGAAGTTCGTCGGCCCGAACATGGTCGTGCCGGGCGTTCAAGGCAAGATGTCCAATCCCGACGTGGAATGGGACCCCGTCACCGGCGCGCTGGTGAAAAACCCCAATCCGGCTGACGCGTCGGCTACGCAGGCTGCCTACGGCGTGACAGTCCAAGACAGCGGCGTAATCAACTACCTGAACAAGTTCGGGCAGATGACCTCGTACGAACACAAGCGGTCGGACCCCGTCAGTGAGCTTTTCTACACGGCGCTTCGCTACCTCAGAAACGAGGGGAATGTACCGGCGTATACGGTGATACCCGGGGTGACGGGCGTCGATGCACACCGTGCCGTCGACGGCTTCCCGGTCATCACGAACTGGGACGACCCGATTCAGTACGCTTGCCAGAAGAACGTGATGCTTGGCATCGGGGACGTTTACACGCACCGGGACAAGAACCTGCCTGGCAGCGTTTACAGCACGGACGAGCCGGCGATGCCACCGGAGGTGTCCGGGGACAACGACGTCGACGTGCTGATCTGGACGAACAGGGTCGGGCAGCTCGAAGGCCTGGGCAATATTGCGAACACGAACAACTGGTCGGGGCGATTCAACTCCGCCTACATCGCCGGGCTCGCGTATTACGCGAACACGACGGATATCCGGCCCGACGACCTTCCCGGTACGCAAACCGCCGCGACCCATTGGGTGGACGTGCTTGAGGGACAAAGCCTCGAGGCGCCGATCGAGAACCAGTACTACCTGGCGACCAAATACGGCGGCTTCAAGTTGCCCGACGACGAAGAGTTTGACCCCGCCACCTTCGGAGGACCCCTGCCGCTGGAATGGTGGAACACCAACGGCGAAACGCTGGTATCCTTCGGACCGAGGGCGAACCCCGCGGGCTTCGCCTTTCCGCGTCCCGACAATTACTACGTCGCCGGGAGAGCGGACGCGATGGTCGAAAGCTTGACGACGGCTTTCGCGAAAATCGCCGCGGAACTCAGAAGCTCCGCGTCCTCGGTTGCGGCGAACTCGACCCGTGTCGACTCGGACACGGCGGTCTTCCAGGCCGCGTTCGACAGCCACCGGTGGAGCGGCGACCTTCAGGCGTTTCGAATCACGACCGGCGGCACGATTTTGAGTGACCCGGTCTGGAGCGGAGCCGAGCGACTCGACGCATTACCGGAATCGAGCATCAGCAACCGCAACATCCTTTCGATCTTGCCGCCGAGCGACGGCGGCGGAGGCTCGCTGCTTTCGGCCACCGGCGTCGATTTTCTTTGGACCTCACTCGCGACCTCGCAACAGGACGCCATTCGGCAACAGCCCGGCGGGGGACAACCCGTGAGCGATACCGTGGGCCAGCAGCGCTTGGATTATCTCCGCGGTTCCCGCACGCTGGAGCAACCCGGCGGGCCCTTCAGACAGCGCGACAGCCGGCTCGGAGACATCGTCAACTCCGATCCTCAGTTTGTCCACAATCAGGACTTCGGATACGAGCTGCTGGATCAGTCAGGCGCGTTTTCGAGCAGCGTCGCATCGGCGTATCGCACGTTCCGTCAATCTGGCGTGTATCAGAACCGCCCGCCGCTGGCGGTCGTCGGCGCCAACGACGGCATGCTCCATGGCTTTCACGCGGGGCTTGGGGCCGACGGCGGCCGGGAGCTGTTCGCGTTTGTGCCGCATGCGGCGTTCGAGCACCTCTACGAGCTTACGCTGCCTGCGTATTCGCATCGCTACAATGTGGACGGTACGACACGGTTCGCCGATGCGTGGCTCGGTGGTCTGGGTTGGCGCACGATCGCGGTCGGCATAACCGGGGCCGGTGGGGCTAGCGTATTCGCGCTGGACATCACCGATCCGGAGGCCGTGAGCAGCAGCGACGTGCTGTGGGAATTCACTCATCCGGAAATGGGCTACACTTTGGGCCAGCCGGCCGTCGTGCCCTTGCCAAATGGCGCTTTCGGCGTCGTCGTGACCAGCGGCTACACCGGCGGGACGGACGGTCGGATCTGGATTCTCAATCCGGCGAACGGGTCGATCATCCGCACGTTTACGCTGCCTAACAGCGGCGACCTCGGCGCGCCGCTGCTGGCCGACCTGAACGGCGATCGCGTCGCCGATCGTATCTATGTCGGCGACACCGCGGGCAACATGTGGCGGTTCGATCTCGAGGGCAGCAATCCCAGTCAGTGGCAGCCACCCGCAGGGCTTCGCTCCGGAAACACGCCGCTTCCGCTGTTCGTCGCCCGCGACCCCAGCGGCGTTCCGCAGGCGATCACCGCACCGCCAACCTCGGCTTTCAACAACGACGGTGAGCACGCCCTGTTTTTCGGCACGGGCAGCTTTTACAGGGTAGACGACAACGTCGTGCCGCCAAATCCGCAGGTCGATACCTTCTATGGGCTCATCGATAGAGGTGTGCCGATCACGGGCCGGAGCGAGCTCTTGGAGCAGGAAATCCTGACCGAGCAAATCGCCGGTTCGATGCGCGTTCGCGGCGTCACGGACAACGAGATGGAGCCGGGGCATAGCGGCTGGTATGTGGATCTCGTTTGGAAGAACGTCTATGGCGGCCCAGGCCCGAGAGGAGAGAGGGTGGTGTCACGCGCTGTCGTGCGCGGGGACCGTGTCATTGTCACGACATTGATTCCCGATCCCGACCCTTGCTCACCGGGCGGAGAAAGCTGGCTCATGGAGCTCAATGCCTTCAGCGGCGGGCGTCTGAACTACGCCGTTTACGACATAACCGAGGACGGTGAGTTCGATGAAGACGACTGGATCACGGTGACCTTGCCGGGCGGCGAGGAAGTGCTGATCCCGCCATCCGCGGTCGCGCCCGAGATCGGCATCATGGATACGCCGGCGGTCATTTCCGGCGTCGGGCCGGATGAAAATGAAATCAAGGTCGTTAGCGGCTCTTCAGGTCAGTTGATACGTATCTCCGAGCGCGGCGGTATCGGCATCGGCCGTCAGTCCTGGCGTCAGCTGAGGTAATGGCAATGCAGAAGTCGAGCAGATGCCATCGAGTGCGAGGCTTCACGCTCATTGAGCTCATGATCGCGATCGTGATCATCTCGATCTTGGCCGTGGTCGCCTATCCCGCTTATCAGGATCAGGTGAGACGGGCGCGTCGCGGGGACGGCAAGGCAACGCTGCTGGACGTCGCCCAACGGCTCGAGCGTTGCTATACGCGTTTCGGACGGTATGACGATGCGAACTGCAACGTAGCGCTGCCTCTGAGCTCGGCGGAAGGGTTCTACACGGTTTCCGCCGTCGGTGCTATCACCAGCGCTGCGTTCACGCTCGCAGCGACGCCGCAAAACGTACAGGTCGGCGACACTCGATGCGGCGTCTTGCGCCTGACGAGCACAGGCCAGCAGGGTTCTCAGGACCAGGACGACGACGCTAACGACTGCTGGTAGTGCCGCGCTGCGCCGCCGTGGGACGCGATCGTTCTTGATGCGAATCCTTACAATCCCCTCCCTCGGCAACTCACACGATCAAGGGCTAACGACGACCGGGCTCGGCACGCAAGGACTCCGTTCGTGGTTCGGGTTAGGGAGAGTTTCTGTCTACTCGCTGACAGAAGGCGGCCGCCGGATATGGCTATCCTCGGGCTTATAGACCAGAGAAAGCGCGATGCTACCGAGACCGCCGTGGCACTCAGTGATGGGAACGGTACATCACACGCACCTGGAGTGTGCAGTGGGCATGAGCATCGGGCTGGATCACATTAGGTTCGGGGAAGGCGGCAAGCCGCTTTGTGACGAGTGTGCTCGTCTCGAAGCGGAAGACGAAGCAAAG
>DASWKF010000106.1:0-8942 GCA_036396795.1 Gammaproteobacteria bacterium
CTTTGCTTCGTCTTCCGCTTCGAGACGAGCACACTCGTCACAAAGCGGCTTGCCGCCTTCCCCGAACCTAATGTGATCCAGCCCGATGCTCATGCCCACTGCACACTCCAGGTGCGTGTGATGTACCGTTCCCATCACTGAATGCCACGGCGGTCTCGGCATCATCGCGCGCTTCCTCTCTGATCCAGAAATTACGGGGATCTCTGGAGAATAACCATGTCCGGCGGCCGCCTTCTGTCAGGGCGCAGACAGAAGGGGTAGTGCGCTTCGAACCACGGCCGTGAACGAGGGACCCGCACCGTGCGACGACTGCTCGCACGCTCAGCGGTGCGCTGCCAGCGGGAAGGCCTGCAAGGCGTTCGCCGTCAAAGGTGCTTCGATTGCGAGCTGGATCACCGCCCCGCAGCGTCCAGAGTCTCAGAAATTCGTCCTCCCCACAGCAGTCAACTGACTTCGGGATTTTGTGACTTCAATTCACGTCCAGCAACCCTAGGTGCGTTAAAACTCAGCCCATCTCTGCGTACCAGGCACCCTAATCCGTGGACGACTTCACAGATACCGTTCCCGACGCGCCTCAAGTTGCGGCTGTGAAGGATGCTGACGATACCGATGAATTGCCTGTCCTGGCACGGGATATTCCAAAATACGCAAGAGCCTTTTTACTCTTCTACAGAGCCCGAAGGATTCTCTCTGGCAATCGCAATGGCCATACCGTAACTCGGGAACAGGCACTTCATGCTTGGCTGTATCTGGCTTCACTAAGCCTCAAAGATCTGCCACCGATACTAAGGCAACCCCATCGCGATATTGTCGCCCTTGCTTTTCAGCTACAAAGCGAAACTCAATCACCAGTCATGTTTGTTTCAAAAATATTAGAAATAACCACTTACATCGATCAAATCGTGGACGATCTGTTAACAGGCACGGATAAACCATACGACTAGCCTCACCAACACGCTCCCTCCAGAACCGGGCCCCTCTCCGGCGGCGGGTGTTGGGATTTTGTGGCAGACTAGCCGCAAACGAAAAGAAAGGCATGCCGATGAAGCCTTCGCCTCGAACGGCCTACGTTGCCATCATCCCTTTGCTATGGGCCGGCTGGAGTATGGCTCAGGAACCACCCCAGCCAGAACAACAAGGCATAGAGACCGAAACCACCACTAATCAAGAACAAACGAATGATCCAGAGCCGGTCATTGTGGGGCCAGGCGGACGCATAGCACCCGAATCCGGCGGCGATGAGCCCGCCTTGTTGATTTGCACCAAGAACTGAGCCGGCTTTTGCACTGAAACGCGACCCCGGTAGCGATCCACATATCCAGGCCGTAGAACAGCTGCAGCACCTACGTCCCGGATCACGGCGCAATGCAAATATCTTGCCCTAACTGGCTCAATATTCGGTGCAAGTCAACAGCGACAAAGTCCAGCAGTTGTTGACGGAACGGCAGCGGGGCCGCACGCCATCGGCGCGGCTCGGGCCCGCAACTCTAGCCCTCGGCGCTCGGATCTGTTAGAGAGGCGAGCAGACTGATGGCCAGCGGAGCTTCCTTATGAGTGGCGGATCACAGCAACGCTACCGAGTTTCGGCTTGAATCGACTCATGCTGCAGGATCATCTGTTCGAGATTGCGATCGCCGCGACGATCTGGCTGTTGTCGCTGGTCGTCCCCTTCCGCAAAATGAATGTCCGACCGGACCTACGATGGGACCTATTCGCCGTCGGCTGCGCATTTTTGTTCGCCCTCGCGATTGACGAGGCTCTCGCCATACCCGCGGATTGGCTTTATGACGGGCTTCGCACATGGCGCGAGCTGGTCGATCAATTGCCTGCCTGGATACTGCTCCTGTTTTACCTGGTCGTAGGGGATTTGGGCCTGTATTGGGCTCACCGGCTCCTGCACACACGTGCTCTATGGCCCACGCATGCGTTCCACCACTCGTCAGAGCACGTCAATGTCCTTGCCGGACTTCGCGGGTCGCCAATACACATTCTCGTGCTCTTCCTGCCGTTGGTTGTCGCATACAGCATTTTCCCTTTCCCAGAAAACGGATCTGCGGGCATCGTCGTCTTCGCGGTGGAGGTTGCCAACCAGCATTACATTCATTCCAACCTGTATATTCCGATGGCCCGGCAAATCGAAAAACTCTTCGTAACACCACGCATGCATTTCGTCCATCACAGCGCGCGGAAGAACTGCTCCAACAGTAACTACGGGTTTGTCTTCTCAGTATGGGACCGACTTTTCGGCACCTTCACCGATCCAGAATCAGTCGCTCCAGACGATCGATTGGGCTTGGACTATGAAGACAGCAAATGGCGCATGCTGATAGGACTTCCGCGATCGCAGCTCTTCGACAGGTCAAGAGCTACCAACGTCTAGCCCTCCCTTCGCACACGCTTGCCACGCACGGGAGCAACCTCTAGATCGGACTCGCGGAAATTGCCTTAAGCGATGGATAACGATGCGTTCCAGGTCCCTGGCCGGGACTCGTCGTCCCCGAGGCACGCCGCTCCGTGCCGATGCCGTCAGCGGTTGCGAGACGTAGTAGCGATAGCGCACCCCCTTCTTGTTGGCGTGCGTCGGCGTCATGCGCTGTCCGGTTTCGTCATAGACGAGCCCGACCAGAAGGCTCGGCACCCGGGCCTCCGAGCCGAGTTCCCTCTCGACCCGATTTTGCGCAAGCAGCTGCTGAACGCGATCCCAAAGTTCGTTTGAGATGATCGCGTCGTGCTGGCCGGGGTAGCTCGCGTCCTTGTGCACAATCTCGCCGAGATAGATCCGGGTTTGCAGGAGCTTGTACAACGCACCACGCGCGCAAGGCTTACCACCGGTTCGCCTGCCGTGCCGATCGATCCGGACCTTGCTCAAGAACCCGTCCTGATCGAGCGAGGCTTTGAGGGCGTGGACAGTCTTGACCTCGAAGTACCGGCGATAGATCTTCCCGGACCTGCCACGCTTCTTCTGGATTCGCAACGAGCTTTTTGTCCTTGACGTCGTACCCTAGCGGCGGCACGCCGCCCATCCATAAGCCCTTGCGCTTCGAGGCCGCGATCTTGTCTCGGATCCGTTCCCCGGTCACCTCGCGTTCGAACTGCGCGAAGGACAAGAGCATATTGAGCGTAAGACGCCCCATCGAGGTCGTCGTATTGAACTGCTGGGTCACGGAAACGAAGGAGACGGAATTTCGGTCGAAGATCTCGACGATCGTGGCAAAGTCGTGGAGCGAGCGCGTCAGTCGGTCTACCTTGTAGACCACCGGGCTGTCTCGCTTTGATCGGGGTTCTTGGATGGCCCGCTCGAGGACCGGGAGCAATACACAGAACACTCGAGAACTGGAGTCTTCGCGTCGTTGCATCCCATAGCGGGCGGAACGTTTCTCTCGTCAGGCTGGGTAGAGATAAAGACCGGACTACCTACACGGCCGAACATCTTGCCGTAACACGACTTCCACCAAATACGGCGGCAGGACGGTAAAGAACTTGAACGTCAAACGCCAAGCGCGAATCATGTGCGTGCCGCTCGAGTTTCGCCGTCCTCGTCAGGGGACTGGTCTCTACCCGGCGTGAAAGACATCACCAAGAGCGTAAAGAAAGCTCAACAATGGGACTGAGTAGCGCCCCATAGGATCCTGGAGCACCAAAACGCTTCAATAGCCAAGCTTTTCCCTGTTCTTCCCTGTCTTGCTGCTGGCAATGTGAGCAGCGGAACACTCTAAGCTATTGATCACAGCTGTGAAGTCGGCAACTGAGACCGCGAAAGCGCGCTGAAAACAGAGATCTTCCCTGTATTTTTCGCTGTTAGCCGGGAAATTCGGAGACGAGTTCGCAGTAGACTCCCTGCACCGCCATAGCTATTTTTTATTCAATAAGTTACGCGAGTTTTTTGGGCGTACCCAACAACCGCGCCAACATCCCCACACCTTACGAATTCGAGCGATTCCGGATCGTCGGCGAACTCACCGATCGAATCCGATGGGCAAACGGCGTCAACGAGCTGATGCTGGACAGCAAGAATGACCTCAACAGACACGTGGTGGGCGCCATTTCCGGCGCGAGGGATCATCTGTACGAAGCGGTCAAGCTGGGCCGTGGAGTCGATTCTTGGCCTGGAGGGGTCCGCTGAGAGGCGAGATCTCCGAGAAGTCGAGCCCGGGGATAGTCCTGAGCCCGAAGTCGTCTGTTTCAGCCCCGCTTCGGCGCGGCTTTTCTGCACATCCAATTGGAACGTGAAGCGAATCACACACCGTAACGTAACTGTAATCTAAGGTTTCTGGCGCCTTGATTGTCGGAATGTTTGCTGCCTGTGTCGAAGGAAAAGAAACCCTTTCCCTCCAACCCCAAGATTGTGACTCGGACCTATCGTGGTCCGGATCGCCGTGGCCGCTATCCCGAGGATACATCCTCCGGCGAAGTTGAATTCGATGACAAGGGGAGTCCCGTCTGGAGGCTGAAAACCATCAGGTTGCGGCGGAAGGACGATGACACGCTGAACCTCAAGAAAGCTCTCGAAGTCGATTCACTCTCTCTCGAAGGCGACGAGCCGGAACCCAAGCCTCTCAAGGAGGCTGGCTACGACCCCTATTCCCGCGAAGAGTAAGAAGACCGGGAGCTGTTATGACAACAGAAGCCTATATCCACGTTGTGCCGGAAGAAAGAACAGAAACCTGGTGTCTTTCCGTCAGCTATGGTGGGACGCTTGCTCAGATTCGACTTCATGGATACCTCAACCTCATGGACAAAGGCACCGCAAATAAGCAGCTTGCGCTCGAGCTCGCGCGATTGGGGAAGGAATTGACTTTGCTGTCCGACAGGCCCTCGGCCACCCATTGAGAGCAACCCGAACCACGAACGGAGCCCTTGCGTACCGAGCCCGGTCGTCGTTAGCCCTTGATCAGATCCGCGTAATCAGCACGGCCATCTGGCCGAGTAATGCGCTTCTAAAGCCGCGGCGCAACGCCCTCGATCGCGAACGCCTCCGTGCCCTCGCCCGGAAAGTCGATCTCGGTCGTCGCGCCGAACACGAGCTTCTCGGGACCCACGAGGTTCGTATGGTCGAGCGCGCCGATGCCCGACCAGGTCGATCCGTTGAGAAACTCGACCTCCCCCTCGCAGCTCTCGAAAATAAATTCCATCGCGTAGGCGTTGAAGTCCGGATCGATGACGGATACCTGACCGTTCATGACACAGCCGCTCGCCGGATCCTGCTCGAACAACACGCCGTTGCTGTCGATCGTCAGCACGTTGCCGAGATCGTCGAATTGACCGGCAAGTGTGTCGAGGCTCCCGTCGCGGAAGTAGTTGTCATTGAACGCAAGCGACAGCGTGACCTCGGACTCGGTACCGAAGCCCGTGATGCATTCGGAGGTGAACGTCAGCACGTCGCGCTCGACCAGCGTTCCGGACAGCGTGCAGGCCGCGATGACGCTGCCGTCCTCGAAAGTTTCTCCGAGGTAAGCGGCATGCGTGTAATCGGCCGCGACCTGGTCGCCGTCCACCGACATGACACCGTATCCCTGACCGAAGTCGTCGACGAAATGGAACTCGCCGTCTTCCCCGATGAGCCCGAGGATGTAATCGCCGTTGGTATGCGTGCCTTCCCAGAGCCCACCCGGAGACAGATCACCCGGAGGCGGCAGCGCGATCATTGGAGGGTCGGTGCTCGAGCCGCCACAGGCGGCTATCGTTAGCGCCAAAGACACCGCGAGTTTTCTCATTCGATGGCCCTATATCTCCCCTGTGTGTTAAAAATGCCATAAGCCGCATCAGGCCGCCGCGACCCCATTCACGAAAACGGGAAATGCCTCGAAAAACCCATCAGATCAAAGCCCTGAAGCTGTGCATCTCAATACTCCTCCTGACGACGCCTCGCACGCTTCGGTAGTCTACGTACGCGCGATGGAGCGCCTGGTGCGCGTGGTCCAGGAACTGTCTCTCGCGCGCGACCTCGACACCATCATGAAGATCGTGCGCGAAGCCGCTCGAAGTCTCACCGGCGCCGACGGCGCGACGTTCATCCTCAGGGACGGCGAGCAGTGCTACTACGCCGACGAGGACGCCATCGCTCCGCTCTGGAAAGGGCGGCGGTTCCCCATGACGGCGTGCATCAGCGGCTGGGCGATGCTGAACCGGCAACCGGCGATCATCGAGGATATCTACGTCGACCCCCGAATCCCCCACGAGGCGTACAGGCCAACCTTTGTCAAGAGCCTAGCGATGGTTCCCGTCCGAGCGCTCGACCCCATCGGTGCGATCGGCAACTATTGGGCAAGACAACACGCCCCGAGCGCAGAGGAAGTTCGGTTACTGCAAGCCTTGGCGGATACGACGGCCGTCGCCATGGAGAATGTGCGGGTCTACACGGAGCTCGAGCAGCGAGTCCGGAAACGGACGGCGGAGCTCGAAACCGCCAACGGCGATCTGGAAAGTTTCAGCTATTCCGTGTCTCACGATTTGCGCGCGCCGGTGCGCGCAATCGCAGGCTTCACTGGGCTGCTACGCGAGGATCATCGAGACTCTTTGGACAAGGAGGCGCAACGAAAGCTCGGCGTCATTGAAAACGAAGCGATTCGCCTGGGCTCCCTGATCGATGAGCTGCTCGAGTTCTCGAGATTGGGGCGCCGGGCGCTGGAGCCCGTGGAGCTGGACATGGAAAAGCTCGCGGAGCAAGCGTTTCAAAGACAACTCCAAGAACAACACCGGGCGAACGTCGAGCTTCGCTTAGGCTCGGCCCTGCCGCCTGCTATCGGTGATCCCACCCTGATCGAGCAGGTATGGGCCAATCTGTTGTCGAATGCCGTCAAGTTCTCCTCCAAGAAGGAACGTCCTGTCGTTGAGATCGCGGCGAGCAGTGCCGGCGGAGAGCACGTCTATTCAGTCCGGGACAACGGCGCCGGCTTCGACCCCAACTACGAGGCGAAACTGTTCGCCGTGTTTCAGCGGCTGCATCACGATCACGAGTTTCCGGGCACGGGCGTAGGCCTGGCTTTGGTCGACCGCATCCTGAAACGCCACGGCGGCCGTATCTGGGCGGACGGCAAGCCCGGCGAGGGCGCGACCTTCTACTTCGCCCTCCCCACCGAGCCGAAACCATAGGGAACTGTACATTCATACATAGGCCTTTATCGAGTTCGTCCTGGCGAATCTACATTTTTTAGGATATTCTCGAATCGCGTTGTAGTCTTGCGTGAACGACCCGCCGACGAATAAATTAGACAAGGAGGGGGTTGCGCTATGGCACGCTACTATGTGAATAGGAGCACGCAAGCCGATGGTGACCACGAGGTTCACCGGTACGGTTGCGTTTACATGCCCAGCCCGGAGGGCTGGCTCTATCTCGGTGATTTCGAATCCTGTGTTCCTGCGATAAAGAAGGCCAAGGTCGTCTTCGAGCATTGTGACGGCTGCTACTACTGCTCGACCTTCTGTCATGCCAGGCGCGGGCCGATCAAGACCCATCGGTTGGTAGAGAGAAGGCACGCAAGAAAGATCACGGCTCCGAGCCTGTAGGCGCGGGCTGAGGATTCTCCACCGGGCTTTGCATAACGCGGCCCCGGCTCGGGAATTCCGTGAATCAGGTCAACGTAGCGGTAACCTCACCGACTCATAATTTTCCCGCGCCCGTGGAGGCGACGAGATGCCGTCGGACAACAAAGATAACCCCAGCGATACGGGTGATGAGCTGCCGAGCCTGGAGCTCTCCGGGCGATTCATTCGACGCCGCGAGCCACAAGAAGGAGCACATGATCCTTACGACACGTCGCATACGTTCGAGGGACTCAAACCGCCCATCGAGCTGTTCCGCCGCCAGAGATCGTTCAAGGACCACAAGCGGCCGCCGGAGAGTGGAAAACGCGTGAAGTTCGAGATCTTGGACGACAAGCAATCCAAAGGCGGCGGATACGATCCCTACGGGTCCTCGGAATAGTCACGGCGACTGCTCTTCACAACGCTACGGTATAGCGGAACCGGCCGTCGTCCGACGCAAGGCCCGTGCGCGCGCTTTCGAGCCACCCGCGGAAACGCTCTGCGGGGATCGGCCTTGAAAAGTAGAACCCCTGAAGCTCGTCGCATGCGTAGCGACTGAGAAACTCGATCTGCTCCTCGGTCTCGACGCCTTCGGCAAGCACTTTCAGCCCGAGATTGTGGCCGAGCGCGATGATCGTGCGCACGATCGCGGCATCGTCGGAATCGACGTTGATGTCCTTGACGAACGAGCGGTCGACTTTCAGGCGATCGACGGGGAAGCGTTTCAGATAGCTCAAGCTCGAGTATCCGGTGCCGAAATCGTCGACGGCGATTTGCACGCCTAGGCGCTTGATCGCCTGAAGCATCGCGATCATCTGCTGCGCGTCGTGCATGACCATGTTCTCCGTCAGCTCGATTTCCAGATAACGCGCTTCCAGGCGCGTTTCCTGCAAGACGCAGGCGATCGTGTGCACGAGATTGTCGTTATGAAACTGCCTGGGCGAGACGTTGACGGAAACGGTCATCGGCGGAAGACCTGCGTCCTGCCAGGCCTTGTTTTGCGCGCAGGCCGTGCGCAACACCCACTTGCCGATCGACCCGATCAATCCGGTCTCCTCCGCCAAGGGGATGAAACGCCCCGGTTGAATCAACTCGTCGTCCGTCAACGCCCACCGGATCAGGGCCTCGCAGCCGATGACTCGGCCGGTCGCCAGATCAACTCGGGGCTGATAGTGAAGCTCGAATTGCTCGCGTTCCTGGGCGCGCCTGAGATTGCTTTCGAGCTCCAGTCTTTCCTTCATCAGGACGTTGAGGTCACTCGTGAAGAACTGGAAGTTGTTGCGGCCTTGCTCCTTGGCCCGGTACATGGCGGCATCGGCATGCTTGAGCAGCGTGTCCGGGTCGCTGCCGTCGTCGGGGTACAGCGCGACGCCGATGCTGCTGGTCGTCTCTAGTTCTCCCAAATCCGACTTCCACGG
>DASWKF010000107.1:0-2727 GCA_036396795.1 Gammaproteobacteria bacterium
CCGAGGACTTCAAGCTCGCCACGCGGGTCGCGCGCTATCACAACGTATACGGGCCGCTCGGAACGTATGACGGCGGACGGGAGAAGGCGCCTGCGGCGATCTGCCGCAAGGTCATCGCCGCCAAGATGAACGGTTCCAACGAGATTGAGATCTGGGGCGACGGCGAGCAGACGCGCAGCTTCATGTACATCGACGATTGCCTGACCGGCACATTGGGGCTCATGGCGAGCGATGTCACCGAGCCGTTGAATCTCGGCAGCGACGAGCTGGTAACCATAAACCAGTTGGTGGACATCGTCGAAGAGATTGCGGGTGTGAAGCTTAAGAGAAAGTACAAGCTCGACGCGCCGAAGGGCGTACGCGGGCGCAACAGCGACAACGCGCTGATCAAGACGCGGCTGGGGTGGGCGCCGTCGATTGCGCTGCGCATCGGGATGGAAAAGACGTATCGCTGGATCGAAAGCGAATTAGGCTCAGGTGCCGCGTCCAGGCGCTCGGTATTCTCCGCATGAGGGCAAGGAAGCCGAGTTCCAGCAACGCTGAATGAGCGCCGGATACCATCTCTCCAAGATCCTCGAGCACGCAGGCGCAATTGCCGGCATCGGGCCGCTAGCGCAAAGGGCAACACAGAGCCCCTTCGACGTGTTCCTCAGTGACAATGCGCTTGCCATCAATCGCGCTCGCCAGGCACACCTGGGTTCGCTAGGGCTCGCTATCGAACGGAAGGCCGTGCTGGAGGTGGGGGCGGGGATCGGCCTGCATACCAAGTTCTTCCTGGATCGCGACTGCACCGTGGTTGTCACCGACGGCAACGAGGAGAATGTCTCCGAGATCAAACGACGCCACCCCGGGCTGCGAGCCGAGCGCGTTGATCTGGACGATGACTCAGATTTGGCGTTCCTCGGCTCATTCGATATTGTCTATTGCTACGGTCTTCTCTATCACCTTGCTGATCCTGATCGCGCTCTGAAACGCATGGCGAGTGTATGCACAGGGACGCTGTTGCTCGAAACCTGCGTTTCGCTTGGCCGGTTTTCAGAGGTCACGTTCCTGGAGGATTTCCGCAGCAATAACCAGGCTACGACCGGCATCGGCTGTCGGCCGACGCGATACTGGATCATGGAGAAATTGAAGGAGCACTTTGGCAATGCCTATCACACCGCAACACAACCCGATCACGCCGATTTCCCGCTGAACTGGGACATGCCTGAAACACGTCTCTTGTACAGAGCGGTGTTTGTTGGTGCAAAGGAACCACTGGCGTCGCCGGTGCTCACGACCGCAATACCCAGAGTGCAGACACGGCATGTTCTGCGGACGTGAGCCTTCCAGCCAGAATCGGCCATCAAATTGAACGCGTGTCGTGGGGGGTGATCAGGCGCCTCATACCACACCTGCCCATTTCGCTTCTCCGTCGTATCGGCACGTTGATGTCGAGGACGCGCGCGGTAGGACCGTTCCCAGGATGGCGTTTTGCAATCGAAGAACGTCACCCGACGTCTCGAATAGTGGCCCGCCAAAAACTGTGGAGTCATTTCAAGGCACTCCATGTTCAACAACCGGTACGGATCCGCTGGGTCGAGGGCCTGAAGCTCAATCTAGTGCTGGGCAATGATCAGAGCCGATGCCTGTTCGTATGCGGCAGCTTCGAGCCGAACGAGTTCGCATTCCTGCAGAAGGCACTGACTCGAGACGCAGTCTTCATCGATATAGGGGCCAACGAAGGCTTCTACACGGTGTTCGCGGCGCACCTCGTAGGACCGCGTGGCCGCGTCATTGCCGTCGAGCCCAGCCCGCGGGAGTATGCAAGGCTGGAGAGCAACGTCGCCATCAATCGCCTCTCCAATGTGAGCCTCGTGAGGTGCGGTCTTGGTGCACGAAGGCGCAAGGCCCTGCTGCACATCGCCGACCCGGAGCATAACGGCCAGAACACGCTCGGCGAATTTGGTCATGCGGGGGTGACGGCCGTCGATCATGTCGAGATCGACCTGATTGATCTTGATTCGCTGACGCAGGAACAGGTACTCCGCAAGGTCGACGTAATCAAGATGGACGTCGAGGGAGCGGAGCTCGAGGTGATAAAAGGCGGCCTGAAGACGCTGGAACGATACCAGCCAACCCTGCTCTTCGAACTTTTTGAGGGGGCGCTGCGCCAGCAGGGAACCAGCGCGGAAGCGGTTCTGGCTCAACTGGCGGAGCTTGGCTATTCGTTCTACGCGTTCAGTGACTCCACTGGCCTGCCGGAGCCGCTGGAGAAACTCGATTCGAACAGTCAGAACATAGTGGCCGTGCATCGCAGCCGCCCACTAGCGGCGGGGGCATGAACACTCCACGAAACAAGTCCGCCTCGAGAGTCACGCGAGAGATTGTGCGGCGGCGCCTTCTCGCAGACGAGCCCTTCGTGCTTGCGGACATCGGTGTCAGCGGCGGACTCGCTATTCACTGGCGTGAGTTCGAACCGGATCTTTGCGCGTTCGGGTTCGACCCGTTGGTGCGGGAATGCGAGCGACTGAACAGAGCGGAGCGCAACCCCAAGGTTCGATACTTTGACCGCTACATTGGTTGGGACGGTTATCGCGCACTGTTCCCCGATAGCATGGAGAGAGATGCTGTCCAAGGCTGGACCAATCAGCCATTTCCCCGGACCAGCGCGGCCCGACTGCAGCACGCCCAAGCAGCGCCCGTAGACCAGTACTACAACAGCGGCGATCCGAAGCTTGTTTACAC
>DASWKF010000108.1:0-16454 GCA_036396795.1 Gammaproteobacteria bacterium
TACAACCGCGTACGTACGCATCTCTCCCTGTCTAAGGACGCTCCTGAGGAGCGATGCGTCCAGGTGCCCGGCGAGGGCGTTGTCGTCGAGCTCGAGCACCTTGGCGGACTTCATCACGAGTATGTTCGGATGGCAGCGTGATGATTACGGATGAATATTTGGTATACACAGCTTCATCACTACTACTTGCCAGAAGCTGCGTGAGTTTTCGGGACCGACACCGGTCCATTGGGCGAAGTTGGGTGTCTCGGGAGCGATTGAGGATCAGAAGTCTGGCTAGCGTTCTATTGCTTAGCCGCGCGAGCACGTGGTCGATCGCCACGAGACGGGCGAATGAGCACCTCTGCCGAAATGCCGAGCTCTGCATGAAGGCGACGAATCATGCTGATAGACAGGCCGCGCTTGCGATTCAGAACCTCCGCGACACGCGTCCGCGTTCCGATGATGGGCTCGAGATCCTTGCGGCTTAGCCCTTGTTGCTCCATGCGAAACTTGATGGCTTCGACGGGATCCGGTGGATCCATCGGATAGTGTTCGGCCTCGTAGGCGTCGATCAAGGTTGCCAGCACGTCGAGGCGATCTCCCTCCGGCGTCCCACTCTTCGCGCCCCAAAGACGCTCGACTTCGGCCAGGCTCTTTTCGTAGTCTGCTTTCGAGCGGATCGGTTTCAATTCAGTTTTCATGGTCCACTTCTTCGACATCGATATGGTCGTAGTCTTTATGAGTGCCTATCCACTTGATCCAGGCGATTCCCTTCTCGAAATCGACCGCCACAACCAAGCGATAAGCGTTCCCCTTCACATTGAACACGATGCGATCGGCGGTGACGATGCTCGCCGTCGCGTAGGATCGCTTCACATCAGCTGTGCTTGCCCATCTCGCCTTCTTGACTTCATGAAACCAAGCGTCCAGCGCCGCCTTCACGGCCGGTTGGTCTCGTCGCCCGGCGAGAGAATCGACGAATTCCCTCAAGGTCCGCCGGGCAATGATTCGCATGAGAGCACGCTATCATGTGCCCATTTTGGGCGCAAGCTGCGGATGAGATCCGCTTGATCAAATAACGGGTGGTATCTAGCACGAACAGTCTCTCAGCTGACCAGATCTCACGAAAGTTGATCAAGTTCGAAGGAGAAGAATGTATCGTTGGATTAGTATGTTAGGCGAAAATCCGCGCCGGACTTTTAATCCGATGGTCGCAGGTTCGACCCCTGCACGGCCCACCAAAATTCAAGCGCCCTTTCCGGGGGCTTAGATGACAGCTAATACCGGAACCGACGTTAACACCTCTTGCGCCGGCGACCGCATCTCTCAACGATAGTGAGGACACGGTAACACTCGACGCCATTCTACGCGTTGGCGCCATCGAGCTTGCGATAGATGGTCCGTCGCCCCACGTGGAGAATCTTAGCGGCTCGTTTCTTGTTATCCCCCGCTCGTTCGAGGATCCACCGGATGTAACGTTCCTCCAGCTGGGCCAGCGTCGGAGGGGGGTCGTCTTGGATACCGAGCGGATCGGTGTCCAAGGGCGCACGGCGGAGACCTACCCGCATGCGCTCGGGTAGATGGCGAACTTCAATCTTGCTGTTCTCGCAAAACGTTGCGGCACGCGTCAGCGCATTGTTGAGTTCGCGCACATTGCCCGGAAAGGGATAGCTCTGCAGCGCCTCGAAGGCGGGTTCGGAAACGTGGAGCCTCGGAAGGTTCCGTTCCGCGGCCAAGCCGGCGAGGAAGTGGGCGATCAGCGCCGTGCGGTCGTCGTCATCGCGCTCGCGCAGCGGCGGCACGTGGAGTGCAAGCGCCTCCAGACGGTAGTAGAGATCTTCGCGCCAACGGCGCGCTTTCATCTCCGCGTCGATGTCGCGATTCGTTGCTGCAATAATGCGCACATCAATCGGAGTTTCCCGGGCTCCGCCAAGTGGGCGAATGCGCTGCTCCTGCAAAGCCCGCAAAAGCTTCGCCTGCAGCGGCATCGGCATTTCCCCGATCTCGTCGAGGAAAAGCGTGCCGTGGTCCGCTTCCGCGAAGAGACCGCGACGCGCGGCCCGCGCTCCGGTGAACGCGCTCGCCGTATGTCCAAAGAACTCCGCTTCGAGGAGCGTTTCCGGAATGCTCGCGCAATTGACGGCGATGAACGGGCGCTCCACGCGGCGGCTTTCGGCATGAATGGCCTTTGCGACGAGTTCCTTGCCGGTGCCGCTTTCTCCGGTGATTAACACCGGTTCATCTACCTTCCCGACACGCCGAATGGCGGCGAACAGATGTTGCATCACCGGGCTTTGGCCAACCATGCCGTGAAATAGGCCGTCACGGCTCGACTCTCGTAGCGTCTCGCGCAGGTGCTGGAGCATCACGTTCGTGTGTCGCTGCAGGAGCGCGCGTTCGACCCGCACCGCCAGGTGCTCCAGATCCAACGGTTTCGTGAGAAAGTCGTCGGCGCCGGCTTTCAGCGCCTCCACCGCTTGTGGGACCGAGCCGAAGGCCGTGATCAGCAGCACGGCCGGTGGAGCGCGATGTGTCTGAGCCGCCTGCAGCACGTCGAACCCGCTGCCGTCGGGCAGGCGCAGATCGGTGAGCACAAGATCGGGCGCGCCCACGCGCAAAGCCCCGAGAGCTCCTGTCCTGTCTACCGCGGTTTCCACGAGATAGCCGCGGTCTTCGAACTCGCTTGCGATGAGCTCGCACAAGGCTTGATCGTCCTCGACGACCAGCAGTCGGCCCGGTGGCTGAGCAGGGTGGGCGGTCTCGGTCATTCGCTTGCTTCGTGCTCCGGAGGAAAGTCGATCCGGAAGCCGGCTCCTCCGAGTGGCACATCGTAGACGGTGATCTCAGCGCCATGATCGGCGACAGTCCCTTTTACGATCGCGAGACCCAGCCCGCTTCCGTGGCCGGCCTGCTTGGTCGTGAAGAACGGCTCGAAGATACGTTCGCGGTGGCTGGTCGGGATTGGCTTCCCGGAGTTCTCAACGAATACCCGTGTGTCGTCTTCGTTTCGTTCCCATCCGATGCGAACTTGTCCACCGTCGGCCGCGTAGAGCGCGTTGCGCAGGAGGTGCGCCAACGCTTCCCTCAGGCGGCCTTCGTCTCCAAGGATCTGCGCATCCGCTGGACCGGCCACGAGCTCGATCTCAGCGTCGGTTCCTTCTGTTTGTGCGCGTACATCCGCAAGCGCCAACGTTATGATACGTCGCACGGATACCTGCTCCAGCGCAACCGCGGGCTCGCGCCCGAAGCCCAGCAATTGTTGCACGATGGCAGCCATGCGCGCCGCCGATGCTCGAATGCCTGCGAGCATCCCGTGTTCCTTGGAGTCGAGCCGTCCACGCCTCATGAGCTGTTGAGCGTGCCCATCCACGACGCTCAATGGCGCTCCTAGCTCGTGTGCGACACCGGACGCCAACCGGCCGGCGAGGGCGTATTTCTCCGACTGACGCAGTCTGTTTTCGAGGTTGATCTTGCGCGCCTTTTCTTTAGACAGCACACGGTCCCGCTCGGCCATGCCGTCGAGCATTCTGTTGAACCGTGCGGCCAACCACCGGACCTCCAGCGGACCACGCGCGGAGGCGCGGACCGTCTTGTCGCCGGCAGCAACCAATCCCATGGCGTCGGCCAGATAGCCTAGTGGACGGCCGATCGCCAGATGGTGGCCGAGAATGACGATCGCGATGAACAGGGCGCAGAACCCGAGCATGACGAGCCCGGCATTGACGCGCAGCGCGTCGAGATAATCACGGATCTCGCTCGCACGGCGTGTGATCTGCAGCATGCCGATCGTCTGGCCCCCTGCATCGGTCAACGGCGTGAAGTAGGAATACACTTCGCGTCCGCCCACCGATCGATATTCCGCAGTCTCTTGCACGCTTTGCACGTCGAGGTCTGTGAGCGACGGCATGCTCACATTGGGAAGCTGATCGGCGCGCGAGATCAACGTGCCTTTTGCATCGTAGAGATAGACTCCGTAGACGCGGCTGAACTCAGATGCCGAGCGCAACGCCCTGTCGAGCGAATACTCTCGCTCTCGCTCGAGTGAGCGGGCGAGCGGCACTTTGAGCGCGCGGGAGATCAGTGCGATGTCTTCTTGGAGGCGCGCTTCCAGTTGTCGCTCCAACGCCGTTAGTACCAAGAGACCGCCCGCGCCGAACACGGCAAGCAGTGGAACTAGGACAACCATGATCACAGCGCTTCGCAAACTGAGCATCCAATGACCTTAACAACAAGACGGCGCATGTGCCAACCTGGCTCAGCTTGAGCGAAGTGACATAGGTGTCGCGCGACTTCAGGGTTGGCGAGATGTGTGTATCCGAATGACACACGCACTACGGTCAGTTCGAGATGCGGATATGACTGCCTGATGCGCAAATGGAGGTCTGGCATGAGGCTTGCAGCACTTATCACGACGAGTGTTCGCAACGAGGTAGGAGACCCCCATGAAAAGACCATTCAGAGAAAGACCATTCGGACTGCTTTGCGTGTTGGCCATGATCGTTGGTTTCACGCATGTCGCGCTCGCGCAAAGTCCCGTGCCACCGCCGCCCCCCATGCCGGCGGACCCGGAGGCAGCGCCTGAAGTGTCAGACGCGGAGCTGGATACGTTCACCACTATTTATCTTGATCTGCAGGAGTTGAACAGCCGGTTCGAGGCAGAAATGTCGTCCGCAACGTCTGGGGCCGAAGCGCAGGAAGTACAGACCCGACTTCAACAGGAGACGGCCAACTTGATCCAAGGTCACGGATGGTCGCTAGAACAGTACAATCTTGTTGCCCAGGCGATAAACGCGGATGCGGAGCTACTCGATCAGGCACTGGAGCTCATCGCAGAGAAATCCTGACGGCTTCGGATACTTCTGATCCGCTGGTATCCCACGACGGGCCCGGATTTTCCCGGGCCCGTTCCGCTTTGCGAGTCACGCTTCGCAAGGCAGCACGCGATGACTTGAGCGTACTACGTGGGGCAGCTGTTCGAGAAGGAAGTCGGCTCGACGACGACGTACCGGCACGGCCTGGATCGGGTAATCGGGGTGGTCAACCGGGTGGGGACGACGAACACACTGCAGTTCCTGCACCGGGATCACCAGGCGAACGTGGTCGAGGTGACGAGCTCGACGGGATCGCTGGTGCAGTCGCTGGCTTACGATGCCTGGGGCTTAAGGCGAAACGCGAGCAACTGGTCGGCGCTGGGCAGCCTGTGGGGTGCGAATTCGTAACAAGCCGCAAAAGCACGAGCTTTAACGTTGTTAACGGCGGCCTCGGCTGCCGACGCTGAATATTCGGGACCGATGACCGAGGATCGCCCCTCTTGGTCTTCACGATGGAAAGTGTCTACCAAGAGGCCGGAAATACAGCGAAATAGGAGGGTTTTCGGGGGGATTTTGGTAGACAAATTTCCGTAACAGATTGTTTTTGCGTGTAATTCTGAAAGACTTTTAATCCGATGGTCGCAGGTTCGACCCCTGCACGGCCCACCAATCAATACAAGAACTTGCGGTGTTTTTTTTGAGCAAGGACTTGATCAATTCCGACTAGCTTGACCAAAAATGGCGTGCTTGATTCTCCCAAGTCGCATTTACAAGCAATCACTTACAACAAGACGAGCACCGGACTTTTCCGTCAGGAAGTGCAAGGAAATCCCACACAGGGCATGGCTCGATTTGCGGGAATACGGTCAGGCACTTCTCACGGAAAACTCACGTGTTCGTAGTTCGCGCGCACCGCTTGTTCGCTCGGATTCAGGAACTTCCGGCTGCCGAGCACTGCTTATGCCGGGTAGTGCGCAGTTTTGGAGGCTGCCGTTCTACGAGTTCCGCCAATTCCGTGGTCAGTCTACGTGGCCGCCTATGCCAGAACGTCGAGAGTCACGATTTGGAAGCTGTAGCGTCCAGTAAGACACGCAGTGCGGTGAATACCGGTCACTTTGCTGGGCGTTAACCATTTGGATAGCACCAATTCCCAGTTGCTGATTTTTCTGTACACGTCTTAAATAAGGTGCTATATATGAACTCATAAAGCATGTTATGGATTTATATATGAGGTCTTTATGCGTTCCGCAGTTCTAGATGTCTTGCCCCCGGCGGTCAAGCGCTCCCTCAAGCAGTTGGGCGTGGATCTCGCCACCGCACGCCGCAAACGCGGTCTCACGGCCGCTATGGTTGCCGAACGGGCGGGCGTCTCCAAGAGCACCTATCTGCGTGTCGAGAAGGGTGACCCCACTGTCATGCTCGGCATCTATGCGATGGTGCTTTTTGTTCTGGGTTTCGGTGACGCGTTTAAGGACGTGATCGATCCAAGCCGTGACGATACCGGTCTGATGCTCGACGAAGAGCGCTTGCCCAAGCGCGTCCGTCTGAAGAAGAAACGTAAGATGCCATGAAACGAATGGTCGGCGTTTTTCTGGGAGACGGGCCACAGGTCGGAACGCTCCACTACGACTTGCAGCGCAGACGCGAAAGCGCTGCCTTTGAATATACGGCCGAGTGGCTCGGCGACGCCGGTCGCTATCCATTCGGGTCATCTCTTCCTCTTCTCGCAGGGCCACAGTTCCACAAACGCGTAGATAGCGGCTCGGTGTTCCATGACGCAATCGCGGATACGGAACCGGACGGCTGGGGAAAGCGCGTGATCTTGCGCGACCACGTCAAACGGCAGCAGCAACAGCAGGAGCGTCAAGCGGAGGTTCTGAACGCCATGGACTTCCTTCTTGCCGTCGACGACGCGAGCCGCGTCGGCGCGCTGCGCTTCGCTGACGAAGACGGAGTCTTCCAGCGCCAGGCAGAAGAAGGACGGCGTACCGCACCACCTCTGATCGAACTTGCCACGCTCATGTCCGCCTCCCGCGCCGTCGAAAACAACACAGAGACCGCCGCCGATCTCGCCTATTTGCGTGGACGGGGCACGTCGCTGGGCGGCCTGCGCCCTAAATGTACCGTCATCGACGATGACGGTCGCCTTTCCATCGGAAAGCTTCCGAGCATTGACGATCAGCGTGCCGTGACGAAGGGCGAAGTGCTCGCTCTCCGGTTGGCAGAAGACGCCGGAATCAACGCGGCGGAGGCGCGTGTGGTCGATAGCGAGGGCGTGCCGGTCGCACTGATACGGCGCTTTGACCGGCTCGGTGATGGACAGAGGCTGATGTATATCTCTGCCGCGACGATGATCGCGGTCGAGCGGCGAACTCCAGAGGAACACAGCTACACGGAAATCGTCGATGCCATCCGCGTCCGTGGAGCGGACGCTCAGGCGGACATCGAGGAGCTGTGGAGGCGCATCGCGTTCTCTATCCTCATAACCAACGTCGATGACCATCTGCTCAATCATGGCTTCCTTCACGAGCGTGGAGACCTCTGGAGGCTTGCCCCGGCCTTCGACATCAACCCGTTTCCAGATCGTGCCCGCGAATTGTCGTTGTGGATTTCTGAGGACGTGGGGCCAGATGCCACAATCAAGGGCCTTATGGCGGTTGCGCCGTATTTTCGGATTTCCCCAAAGCGCGCGAAGGAGATTCTTGGCAAGGTCGAGGGCGCAGTATCCAGATGGCGCGAGCGGGGTCGGGAGATCGGGATGACAGTTGCCGAGCTTGAACCCTTTACCCGAGCGTTCGAGCACGGCGAACGAGATGCGGTGCGGTTGATCTTGTGAGTTGATTATGTTCCATAACGTTCTACAAGTGGAGTGGGCGCGCGTCGGATCGAAAATTGAGAGCAATGAAGAGTTACTCACAATGGCACTGAGGGTGTAACGCCATGTATCAGCGCAGACGCGGACGAACGTCGAGCGGTGCGAGCGCGTTGAAGGTCTAGAGCCATGGCACGTGGAAAGGCGAAAAATGCGAAGACGCGGAAAGGGAAGAGGCACGATTCAGTCAAGAACGGTCGTTCAGCGTCAGCAAAAGTGAAGAAGTCTGGGAAGGGCGATCAGAAAAGATCAAGGAAGGCGAGCCAACCAACAACGCCGGCTCGTGCGAAGAAATTACAGCGCAGATACCCCGAGAGCACCATAAAGCTTCTTTTTGCCCTCAGCTATAACCAGTGTGCGCACCCCGATTGTACGAACGAGGTAGTCGAAAGGGCGACGCAACAATCGCATTCCCTCGTCAGTGCACAGATTTGTCATATCTTCTCTCGAACGGGCCCGAGAGTGATCAACTAACCGGCCGTATCTCGCTGGAACAATGGCTTAACTCCCCGGATCTCTCGAAAGTTGATCAAGTTTCAAGGGTGTGAAAGCCTATATAGATCAGCACGCTAAATAGAATCGCGACCCGGACTTTTAATCCGATGGTCGCAGGTTCGACCCCTGCACTGCCCACCAAAATCGGTCAGCCGCTGTTCGAAGCGCTCGGGTTCGTGACCTATCCGATGATCGAGTTCGAGGCAGATGACGCGCTGGCGAGATAATCGTCAGGATCCCTGGCTCCTGGCGTCCCTCGCCGAGGTCACAGCCTACTTGGTAATCGAGGGGCGCACTGCGCCTCGCGGGGCAGGACACCAGAGACCTATTTTTCGTCCTCCGCCTTGATAGCTTCAAGCTCACGGCTAGGGTATGATTGTTGAAAAGTTCAACAACCAGGGACAACCATGGCAACGGTGAATTTCAGCGTGCCGGACGACGTTAAGAAAGCATTCGACCAAACGTTCAAGAACCGGAACAAAAGTGCGGTGATCGCGGAACTAATGCGCCAGGCGGTTGCGGAAGCCCACCGTGATAAACGACGCGCGGAGTTGTTCCGCATGCTGACGGAGCGGCGGGATCGACGACCGGCAGCAAGCAACCGCGAGATTCGCGCGGTGCGCACAGCAGCGCGTTCATGACGCTGGTTGTCGATGCCAGCATCGTCGTCAAGTGGCTGCTGAACGACCCTGAACGGGAAGAGGACACGGAGCGGGCCACTCGCTTGATGCGATGGATTGTGGAGGGGAGGGAACCGGTCGTTCAACCCGTGCACTGGCTCGTGGAAGTCGGCGCTGTGCTCGCGCGCCTGAGCCCGGAAACAGTAGCGGATGACCTTCTCATGCTGCAAGGTCTGGAGCTCGCGGTCGACGATAGCCCCGGTGTTCTCGGCCGTGCTTGTAGATTGGCGGTTGACTTGGAGCAACATCTTTTCGACACGCTGTATCACGCGCTCGCACTGGAGCTGCCGGACGCAATTCTCTTGACAGCCGACGATCGTTATCTGCGTGCCGCCGGTCAACATGGCCGTATCCTTCGGCTGTCCGCCTGGACGCAGGACGAGCCCGTCGAGCGCGACTGAATTGGGAGCAAGCCGACGACTGCCGAAGGTCGAGCGGCACGGCGCCGACTACCTTTCCTCGATCTTCTCGAGGATCGGACAGCCGTCTTCCGCGGCCCTGCATAAATTGACCAGCAACTGAAGCTCGTTGCGCAGCACGGTCAGGTCTTCAAGATTGTGCTCTATCTCTAGCAGTTTTCTCTGCGTAAGCCGCGACCACCGCGCCGCCGAGCACCGCCAGCCGGCTCGTGCGACGAGGCCCGTCGACCTGCCGGACGACGTAGCGATAGAGCGCTGAGACGTCACCCCACCGAGCGTCGCCGCCCGGGGAGAGGCGATACGGCACGCCGAAGAGCAGCGTTTGCGTGCCGCTCAAGCCCCAGGCCATGCTCACGGTGGCCGTCTCTCGATGCGCGTCGGGGGTGCGCTCGAGCTGAAGCCTGAGCACTTTGCTCGCCTTTCTCGACGGGTAAGGCGACAAACGAGCGCAGTCCCATCGACCAGCCCGTCCGGCTGAGCGCCGCGCAAATGACCAAACAGGCCAGGCGGAACCGGATGCCCGGCTTATGGGCCTTCCCGGACATCGCCCGGAGTGAAGCCCGCATCGATGATCGTTTGCTTGAGCTCGTCCAAGTCGAGCGCGCGTCCCTCGCCGATCTCGATTCTCGCGAGGCTCCGCTTCAGGCTTACTCGAACGTCTTTGACACCGGGCAACTCCAATAAATTGCTGCGCAAGCCTTCGACGCAGAACGCACAGACCATCCCGCGAACGTCGATCTCGAGGACCGTGCTCTCCTCGGGGAACGCCGCGAACGGGCACGAAAGCAGCAACAACGCAATCCCAAGCAGTTGTCTCATCACGGTGTCCTCTCACCCGCCTAGCGCGAGCCGCAGTGGCAAAGCGAGATAGGCGGAAAAGAAACCCACGCTCCATATGAGGGTTGATCCGATCAATACCCTACGGTTCCATGACCGCGCTCGCCGGCAGCGCTCCGCTAGGACGGGGTCGACGGGACACGCGCGGCCGGGCCGGTACTGTAGGCACGCCGACACGCCGAGCAGGAGCCCGGACCCTGCGAACAGATAGGCTTTCTGCTGACTCAAAGCGATCAAAACCGGGAAGGCGCTCGTCGCCGCAGCCACGGTAGCGCCCATGCCGATGGCGACGAGCCCTATGGGAATAGCGCAGCACACGAGGGTGCTGGCCGTGGCGGTAAGGGTCAGCGAGCTGACCGCAGTGTCGATCTTTGCGGTCGAGTTCATGGCTTCGCAGCCTACGCCCTGGAGTCAACTCCAGGTCAAGCTCTTTTTGTGCGTTTAACCCAGACCGTCTGCCGGCCGCAGCAACGCATCGATGACCGGACAGTCCGGCACGTCGCCGCCTTCGCATCGGGCGGCGATGCGCGTCAGCGTGGCCTCCATACGCTGCAAGTCCGCGATTTTCTCGCGGATCGCCTCGGCGTGCTCCAGCGTCAACGCCTTTACTTCACCGCATGTATATCCGCCGCCGTCGACGAGCTCGAGCAGCGTGCGGATCTCTTGCATGGAGAAACCGAGCTGCCGCGAACGCCGAATGAACATGAGGCGTTTGACGTGATCCTCGCCGTAGGCGCGGTGGCCGCCGGGCGTTCGCGGCGGACTGGGGAGCAGACCCTCATGCTCGTAATAGCGGATGGTCTCGATCTTGACGCCCGTTCGCCTTGCGAGCGTCCCGATGCCGATATGCGTGCCCACAATCGTTAGAAAACACTTGTATCTGTAGTCACTACAGCTTTTATCATAGCCCGATCCGAGATCTGGAGTCACGTAATGAGCGTTGCGACGAATGTGGCTGAAAAGCGCGGCCTGCTTGCCACGGGCGGGCTCATCGGCGCCGTTCTCGCATCCACGTGTTGCATTGCGCCGCTGGTCTTCGTGACGTTGGGCGTCAGCGGCGCCTGGATAGGCAATCTGACGGCGCTTGCTCCGTACCAGTGGTTGTTTCTTACCGTCTCCGTCGGTTTTCTCGGTGCCGGATTCTGGGCCGTTTACTTCAGGCGCACCGCTGCGTGTTCGGCCGGCGGTTATTGTGCAACCCCGACTGCGGATCGGGTCGTTAAGATCGCGTTATGGGCGGGAACGGTTCTGATTGCGGCCGCTGTTGCGGCAAACGTCCTGACACCGTTATTTGTTTGAGGAGGTCCCCCAAGTGAAAAATTTATTGATGGCAACGGTCTTGCTGATCGGGCTGCCTGGAACGGCGTTCGCCGGCGAGAGAACGGTTACCTTGGCCGTCGAGAAGATGTACTGCGCCTTGTGTCCGGTGACAGTCGGCAAGGCGATCGAGAAGGTCGAAGGCGTTGTGAGCGTGGATGTCGACTTTGAGAGTAAGACCGCGGCAGTCACTTTCGACGACACGGTGACGGATTGGCACGCGCTCGCGGCGGCTTCAACGGGCGCCGGCTATCCCGCTACACTGAAACGCCAATGACCGGAGTCTTGGTGCAGTTACTCTCGTTCGACGGTTGTCCCTTAGCGGACAATGCGAGGAACGTGCTGGAACGCGCTCTTGCCGATTGCGGCATGAGCCGTTACCAGACGATCGATATCCTCGATCCCGCCACGCCGGAGGAATTGAGGGCTTGGGGGTCGCCCACGATCCTCGTCAACGGCGAAGACGTCACCGGACATCCCCAAGGTGACGGTGTCGGATGCCGAGTCTATGCGGGGCCGGGCCGCGTGCCGGACATGGAGAGCATCGTCAGGAGGATAAGGAGCGCTGCCGCCGGCGACAGGGGACGTTGATCTCCTCAAAATGTTCAACGGTCAGCTCCGGATGCATCCCGGGCAGTGCGACTCGAAACCAAATGAACGGCAGTAACGGATTCGGCAGCCAGTGGGGTGCGAATTCGCAACAAACCGCAAAAAGTACGAGCTTTAACGTTGTTGACGGCGGCCTCGGCTGCCGACGCTGAATATTCGGGACACACAACCGAGGATCGCCTCTCTTGGTCTTCACGATGGAAAGTGTCTACCAAGAGGCCGGTTCCCAATTACGCCGCGATCGGCAGCTCGTACAGCCCACGGCAATAGTTCTTCCACTTGATTGAGTCAGGCGATCCTTTCGATCGCCGGGAAGGGATCGGCGTTTTGCCATCAAGCGCTCGATGACACCGAGCATGGTTGTAATAGTCTCTAAAGGCATAGAGCTTCCGCTCGAGGTCTCGACTCGTCCAGAATGGCACGTGGTCCATGAATTCACGACGAATGGTCCCGATCAGGCGTTCCACGAATGGATGCGACAGCGGAACATCGGGCACTGTCTTGATCTCTTTGACTTCGAGAACTCGGAGGTTTGCTTTCCAGCGATGAAATTCAAAGAGCGGATCGTGGTCAGAGCTGAGCGAATTCGGGACGGCGCGAGCTTGGGACACGACGGTGCCGAACATGCGACAGACGGTAGGGCCGTCCAGCACCCCGGCATGGATGGCAAAGCCGACGATCCGCCGTGTGCACTGGTCCATCACCACCATGACCCAGTGGGTTCTCAGCGTCAGTGACTCGCACCGAAAGAAATCGAGAGACCAGAGGCTTTCCTTGGCGTGTCCCAGGAAGGTCAGCCAAGACGGGCCCCGAGCGCTGGGATCCGGACGATAATGCTTGGCTAGGACGCGCCGAACGACATCCTTGTCGATCTCCAGATCGAGTACGAGAGACAGCTGTTGCGCGATTCGCTGGTATCCAAACGTTGGATTTCTGCTTTTCATCTCACAGATGGCGGCGATCAGTTCTCGCGAAGGGCCCTTGGGTCCGGGCTTCCGACGGCGCTTCGGCGTGAACAGAAGACGGTACTTCCGTCTGACCAACACTCGACGAAAGCTCATGATCGTCGAGGGCTTGAGCACGACGGCGGCTCGTGCCAGCCGGGCAGGGCGGATCACTGCGGCGAGAAGGCCCGCGATGATTCGGTCTGACGGCCGCAGGTTCGGGGCGCGTTGTCTAGACCGATTGAGAATCAGCAGCTGGTGCTTGACGAGCAGCGTCTCTGCGAGAACCGACCGCGCACCGCCCGGACTGAGCAGCCGCAACAGGGCCCAAATCAGATGGATGAAGAGGCTCGTGACGTCGCGCATGCGTGACAGCGTACTGCGCTAGTCCGGGATCTCAAGCCTCGGATTTCTAGAGCGATTGTGCTACGCAGCGGGAATTCGCACCCAACAGGCTCACCGCGGATGGTGTCAATGAGAATCAGGGCGCGGAATCGACATTGTCTTACCTGCACTCGCTGCTGGCCATGCATGGTCGGCGAGGATTGACAACGGATGTTCATCACGTGGTCGATTCCAAAAGGCGCCGCCCGGGTCATTCTGACACAGCCTTAGCGCACCTCAACTTGCTTTGAGCTGCGAGAGCAGCGCCGATATGGAAGCCGTGGCCAGTCTGCATCTCTGGTCAGCAATGCCATACGGAATCATCAACGTATCCCCATGAATCATCGTGCCGCAGGTATAGACCACGTTCGGCACGTAACCATCCCGCTCGTGCTCATCCGGCGCCAGTATCGGCTCATCCAGCCGACCGATGACTTGAGACGGATCGTCAAGGTCCAGAAGCTCGGCCCAGATGCTATATCGGCGCATCGGCCCGACACCGTGGAACAGAGCCAGCCACCCTTCAGACGTCTCCACCGGTGATCCGCAGTTGCCGACCTGCACGAACTCCAGCGGGTGGACCGGCTCCTGCAAGAGCTTGGCCTCATTCCAGAAACGAAGGTTGTCCGAGAACATAATGTAGTTGTTGACGCCATCCTGACGTGACAACATCACGTAGTGACCGTTGACCTTTCTCGGAAATAGCGCCATCCCCTTGTTGTGGACCGCTTTGCCGCTGAGCGTATGAATCCGGAATGTCACGAAGTCGGTGGTCTCGAGAATCTGCGGCAGTATGTCGAAGCCATTGTATGCGGTGTAGGTTGCGTAGTAAGTGGCTTTCCTGTCGTCGACGAAACGCACAAATCGAGCATCCTCGATACCTCGGCTCTCATTTGCGGTCACCGGGAAAATCACTCTCTCGGAAATCGGTTTATCCGCGCCGAATCTCACTTCGTAATTGGACCTTGCAAGCCACAACGCCGAATCGATCACGTGGTCTTTGTCTTTCCGTCGAAATTTCGTCGAACGTAGATTCTTGAGCTGTATTGCCAGCTCATCGTATGTAAAAGCCTCCGGCAATTGTTCCAGGAGGTGATTCGCGACGCGGTCCCGTACTCCCATCTCTTCGAGCTTTCGCCGAAAATCAACGCGGGTGTGGGCCAAATAGGTGTGTATCTCGGGTGTGGCTACGTACTGGCTTACAGGGTCGAAGTAGATGTCGTGGTTTGCGTCAACGGTGCCGCTTCGAAATTCTATTGACGATACATGGCCTTCACCAGTCGCTCTGAAGCTCATGACGAATCGCTTCGAACCCTTGTCCAAACCTTTCTGGTCAGGATGGGCCACGATGCCCGGGTTGAACAATGCGGCTGACTCCACAGAGTACTCCGCAGTAAAGTAGGCGCCGAGCAAAAGTTGCCGCTCCGTCGAAAAGGAAACTCCTGGCGGCACGTGCGCCTCAATTCGCCTGAAGTTCCTCTGCAGGGTTTCCCGGAACTTCCGATGGCGCCCGGCGAAGTCCTGAATGACAGCGTCCAGCAAATTCCGCACGTCATCGTCGGCAAGCGCCGAAACCCGATCGATCAGAACCCGGATGCGGGCGCCGTCTGCTGGAATGTGCGGCCTCGTGATAACGCGTGAACTCTCGGCATTCAGCAATGTCGGGCGCCGCCGGACCACTTGCCTGCGTTGTTCCTTGATTCTCACGATTGATTGCGCCCCGCGGTAATCTGGCTAACAATGCCCCTGGTTCGTCGACCAGGGTTCAGAGCCGCGGAGTATAGCGGTGCAGACCTTTGGAAGCTTGCGACAAGTTCCCGCTTTTTAGAACCGTCTGATCGAGCCTGTTCATGCGTATCGCCATCCTCAGCCCCATTTCGTGGCGCACTCCTCCTGTCCATTACGGACCGTGGGAAACCATGGTCAGCCTTCTGAGCGAAGAGCTGATCCGTATGGGCGTGGATGTGACTCTTTTCGCCACCGGCGATTCGCGAACCAGCGGCAAGCTGGTCGCCGTGTGTGCACGCCCGTATTCGGAGGACCGATCGATCGATCCGAAAGTCGCAGAATGCCTGCATATTGCCGGGGCTTTCGAGCGTGCCGCCGAATTCGATCTCATTCACAATAACTTCGACTTTCTGCCGCTAACGTATTCCGGACTGGTTGATACCCCGGTGCTGACGACGATACACGGTTTTTCTTCGCCGGAAATCCTGCCGGTGTACAAAAAATACAATGCCAGCAGCCACTACGTGGCCATCACTGACTCAGACAAGTCGCCGGAACTCGATTACATTGCGACCATCCATCACGGAATCGATGTTGCGCAATTCCCTTTTTGCGGTGCCGACAACCAGTACCTGCTGTTTTTTGGTCGAATCCATCCGGAGAAAGGCGTACGTGAGGCAATCGAAGTCGCACAGCGCACGGGAATCAAGCTCCTGATTGCCGGAATTATTCAGGATCATGACTATTTCGCAACCCAGGTGGAGCCTTATATTGACGGCACCACGGTGGAATACCTGGGTTCCGTGGGCTCCGACCGACGGGCGGACGTGCTGGGGCATGCGCTCGCGCTGTTGCACCTGATCAGTTTCGACGAGCCATTTGGACTGAGCCTGATTGAGTCCATGGCATGTGGGACACCCGTCATTGCATTCGATCGCGGTTCAATACCGGAAATTATCCGCGACGGCGAAACCGGCTTTATCGTCGGCGACATTGATGGCGCAATAAACGCGGTGGCTGCCATAAGGACGATAGACAGATCGAACTGCCGCTCCGATGTCGAAAAGTGCTTTTCCAGTACGCGTATGGCACGCGACTATGTTCGTGTATACCGGAAGATCCTGAACGGGGAAGCACACGATGATCAATAAACCATTGGTGACGCGCTATGAGGGCAATCCGATTCTCACCAGGCACGACATCCCTTACGCCGTGGAGACAGTTCACAATGCGGCGGCATGCAAGCTTAACGGCCAGTACATCCTGCTGTTCCGCTCGCATCTGCGCAACGGACGATCGATTATTGGAATCGCGCGCAGCGACGACGGTTACGAATTCCAGTCAGATCCCGAACCATTCATGGTGCCGGCCGGCGA
>DASWKF010000109.1:0-7377 GCA_036396795.1 Gammaproteobacteria bacterium
TCGAGATCACCGATTGTGGCGTGCGTTTCCAGGATCGCGCTGACCTTCCAGTCGGAGAGATCGCCGCAGATGCGGCGCACCTCCTCTGATGTCAGCCCCGAAATGCCGCCGTTCGCGGTCTCCGCCATTTCCGCTCCTGCAACAACGATGAGGCTGCGCTCCAAAGCCGGCGTTGCGACCCGATTCAATTCAGTGTCCCGAGCTCCGATTCATACGTCTCATGGAGGTGCGTGAGAGCCATAAAAAGCTCCGCCGCATGCCGGTCGTCACCTCGATCGAGCGCGCTTTTGATGTCGTCGCGGATCATGCGCCGCACTTCCTGAACGCCTCCTTTTCGATTGGTCAGATAGTCGGCGAGCGCAGCCGCCGCCACCTCGGGGATGTGCTCGTGCTCGGCGATTGCCGCAACCTCTTCCTCGCTCAGTCCGCACATTCCGATAATGTCGTCTCTGGAGATGTTCAAGATCACCCTCCTCGTCTCGTCGGGACAGAAAATTGGCAACAGCGCAATTCTGCGTTGACGTGGATCAAGCCGCAGCTGATCGCAGGGGATACTCGTTGCAGCGCATACCATTCGCCCTCGCACGAGGCGCGCACCAACCGCAAGGACAGCATGGACAGCATGGACAGCAATCCTGAAGTCGTCTGGTTCGAGACTCTCGGTCGTGACGATGTGCCGTTGGTCGGAGGCAAGAATGCTTCCCTCGGCGAGCTGATTCGCGGTCTCGGCGCGGAAGGCATCAAGGTGCCGGCCGGCTTCGCCACAACATCGCGCGCCTATTGGCGCTTCATCGAGGCAAACGGGCTACGCAGCGTCATCGCGTCGACCCTGAAGGACTTCGGCGAGAGCAAGTTGCCGTTAGCCGAAGCGGGCGAGACGATCCGGCGCGCATTCCTGCGCGGGAGCTGGCCGGCAGAGACCGCCGAGGCCATCCGGGTCGCCTATCGGGAGCTATCGTCGCGCGCCGGAAAGCCGCAAGCCGACGTGGCGGTGCGCTCCAGCGCCACCGCCGAGGACCTGCCGGATGCAAGCTTTGCCGGCCAGCAGGAAACGTTTCTGAATATTTCGGGCGAGCAGACGCTCCTCGACGCTTGCCGCCGCTGCTACGCTTCGCTCTTCACGGATCGCGCCATCAGCTATCGGCGGGCGAAGGGCTTCGACGATCTGAAGGTGGCGCTGTCGGTCGGCGTGCAGCAGATGGTGCGCTCCGATCTCGGCGGCGCCGGGGTGATGTTCTCCATCGACACGGAGACCGGGTTCGACAAGATCGTGCTGATCGACGCCGCGTGGGGCCTGGGCGAGAACGTCGTTCAAGGCGCCGTCAATCCCGACGAATACCAGGTGTTCAAGCCGCTCCTCTCCGACAGCCGGCTCGTGCCGATCATCGAGAAGAAGAAAGGCGAGAAGGCGCAGAAGCTGATCTACGCAGGCGGCGCGGATGCGCCCACGCGCAACGTGCCCACCTCGCGCGCCGAGCGCTCCGCCTTCGTTCTCTCCGATGCGGACATCCTCACGCTTGCCCGTCATGCGGTCGCGATCGAGCGGCACTACGGCATGCCGATGGACATCGAATGGGCGAAAGACGGCGAGAGCGGCGAGCTTTTCATCGTCCAGGCGCGGCCCGAAACGGTGCAGGCGCGGCGCGCCACGGGCGCGCTGCAGACCTACACGATCCGGGCGAAAGGAAAGAAGCTTGCGACCGGCCTCAGCATCGGCGACGCGGTTGCCGCGGGGCGGGTCTGCCTAATCGAAAGCGCGCGCGACATCGGGCGCTTTGTCGGGGGCTCGGTGCTCGTGACAGCCACCACCGATCCCGACTGGGTGCCGATCATGAAAAAGGCGGTGGCAATCGTAACCGACCATGGCGGGCGCACCTCGCATGCGGCGATCGTCAGCCGCGAGCTCGGTCTTCCCGCCGTCGTAGGGACCGGCAATGCCTCGCAAGTGCTGCATGACGGGCAAGACGTGACCGTCTCCTGCGCCGAGGGGGACAAGGGACACATCTACGAGGGCATCGTCGATTTTTCGGTCGAGAGCCTCGATCTCACCAAGGTCCCGCAGACGCGAACGAAGGTCATGTTCAATCTCGCCAACCCGGCCGCCGCGTTCCGCTGGTGGCGCGTGCCGGCCGACGGCGTGGGTCTGGCGCGGATGGAATTCGTCATCTCCAACACCATCAAGGTCCACCCAATGGCGCTCGTTCATTTCGACCAGCTGCGCGACCCCGCCGCCAAGGCCGCGGTCGAGGCGCTGACGCGCGGCTACGCCGACAAGCCCGAATATTTCGTCGAACAGCTCGCGCTCGGTCTCTCGCGCATTGCCGCAGCCGCCTATCCGAACCCGGTCATTGTCCGGATGAGTGATTTCAAGACCAACGAATACGCCAATCTGCTTGGCGGCGCCGAGTTCGAGCCGAAGGAGGAGAATCCCATGATCGGGTTCCGCGGCGCCGCGCGCTATTATTCGGAGCGCTACCGGGAGGGCTTCGCGCTTGAGTGCCGCGCCCTCCGGCGGCTCCGCGAGACTATGGGTTTCCGCAACGTGGTGGTGATGATTCCGTTCTGCCGCTCGCCGCAGGAGGCCGACCGCGTTCTTGAGGTCATGGCCGAGAATGGACTGAAGCGCGGGGAGAACGGTCTGGAAACGTATGTCATGTGCGAGATCCCGTCCAATGTCATCCTGGCGAAGGCGTTTGCCCGCCGCTTCGACGGCTTCTCCATTGGCTCGAACGACCTGACCCAGCTGACGCTCGGGGTGGACCGCGATTCTGAGGAACTCGCAGGGCTGTTCGACGAGCAGGACGAGGCGGTGAAATGGATGATCCGCACCGTGATCGCCAAGGCGAACCAAGCCGGCGCCAAGATCGGACTCTGCGGCCAGGCGCCGAGCGACCACCCGGAGTTCGCCGCCTTTCTGGTCGAATGCGGCATCGATTCCATCTCCGTCAGTCCCGACAGCTTCCTGGAAGTGAAGCAGCACGTCGCCGAGGCCGAGCGAAAGCGCGACGCCGCCCGATCCAGTGCTGCACCGAGCGCAGCGCGGAGAGGCACTGCAGGACGCTAGCGAGCGGAAGCCTCGTGCGAAGGCGATCGGCGAAGGCGCTGCTTCACGGGGCGAGCGTCTTTGCGGACGCTTTTCCGTGGGGATCGGTGTTGCCAGTCGACCCCGCACGACAGCCGTGTCGCGCTGCTTCGGGAAACGAGGCGGAGCAGCTTCCGCTCCGCCAAGGACAAAAGTGCATCCATTCAGAAGGAAGTGCCGGACAAGAGCGCCTCCCTTGTCATCTGCCGATCGTCAGATGATCCTCAACGTAGCGCACGCCCGGCGCTGACCATGCCGCATTTTCAACGGCCTGGCGCTCATCCCAGTTGTCCACTTTGCCGGCCAGAGTGACCTTGTCGTTGAGGACACTCACCCGGATGGCCTGCGCTTCCACCTCGGCGTGCCGCTTCAGAGCGTCCTCGATCTTCCGCTTGACGTCGGAGGCCTCCACCCGCGGCCTGATCGTGATGTTGTTGAGCACCCCGGTTACCCCCGCCAGCCCGCGAACCGCCTGCTCGGCCGCACTCTTCTGATAATACCAGGGAACCTCGCCGGCCAAGGTTACCAGTCCCTTGTTGACGGTGAGCTTGATGTTCTCGTCCGGAACCGTGGCATCCCACCGAAGCGCGTTCAGCGCCCGTTTGGCGATCTCGTCGTCCGAAGTCTTCCGGTCGGTCGGGTAGCGCACCTCGATCTCCTGGGCGATGGCGCGAACGCCGCGAACGCGTCGTACGGCGGCCTCGGTGGCCAGCTTCTGGGCGTAGCTTGAGACGTGGCCCGTCAACGTCACGACACCGTCGTCGACGGCGACACCGATACTGGCGGCGTCGATGCTCGGCTCGAACTCGAGCTCATCGAGTATGTCCTGGCGGAGTTGAATGTCTGTCATGATCGGTCTCCCGTATTGGCAGCGCTCCCGCGCGCCGCAAGCGAAGACAGGACCATCTGAGCGCGTCGTCGACATTGCGGTGGATCAAACGGCCCTGGCCGGAGTCCGCGAACTGCGAATTTGCACGAGACGGTCGACGTAGTTTGCCGGATGGCGCAGAATGCAAAAGGGCGGGAGCGTGCGGCGGGAGGCGCCCATGGAAGAGGACATTATTCGACTGAACATCGAGCGTTTTCGGCGATTGCTGAGCGAGACAATGGAGGAGTCGCGTAGACGGATGCTTTTGCGGCTGCTTGCCGAGGAGGAATCCAAGCAGGTGCGGAACGCTATTGATACCGAGGGGAAAAAGTGAGCCCGCCGGCCGCAAATTATACGATCGCCGGTCGCGGGCGCAGGTCGGTGCGGTTCCGGAAGGCCACAGCGCGTCAGGTTCTCGGTCGCGAACGGGACGCGCTTCACCATTGATCTGCGTCAAGGTGTAAGGCGCTTGCGCGGGCCAGCTTTCCCGTCGCGCTTCGGACTCGTGTGGCGCTAGGCTCTGACCCGGAGGAATTCTGAAATGACGTTCGGCGCACTGATCTCGGCGGCTACCCCGGCCGCAGCAAACGGATCCAGCACGAGCACGGCCGCCCAATCGTCGGATCGCTGCCGAGGACGCCGGGCGGCTGGACGGGCGGATTACGCCACGCGGCTCCCGACGAAGACATTTCCGCTGCTCGCGCTTGCGGCCCTTCTGTTCGCGATCGGCTCCGTCACCGTTCCGCGCGCGGCGGACGCGGCCTTGGCCTACGCCGTGGCCGGCACCACCAACGTGCGCTCCGGGCCCGGCACGCGCTATCCCGTCATCGCCCGGGTCGTCGGGGGTACGCGGGTCAACGTCATCGGATGCCTGCCTGACCGGGCGTGGTGCGACGTTTCGGTGGGCGCCATCCGCGGCTGGATCAGCTCCAGAAGGCTCGAGTTCCTGTATAGTGGGCGACGCGTGCTGGTGCCAGGCTACTACCGGTATTTCGGCGCGCCTATCGTTCAATTCCACTTCGGCCGGCCCTGGCATTGGCGGCCGCACGGCCACCGCCCGCATGAGGACCATGAACGCCCGCGCGACTGACCGCTCCTTCGCCAACGTCCGGTTGGGCATTCCGTCTCTTTCAGACTGATGGAGCTCTCTTTGGCTCGCCTTGCGCCCTGATCGCGCCGGCGAAATGACAGGTCGCAGCCGCGGTAGCTGACGAGGAGATGCATCATGCCATTTCGCGACCGGACAGACGCTGGACGACGGCTTGCCGGCGCCCTCGCCGGGTATCGGGATCAACGCCCGATCGTGCTTGCCCTGCCGCGCGGCGGCGTGGCTGTAGCGGCGGAAGTCGCGCAGGCCCTCGATGCGCCGCTCGATCTGATCCTGGTGCGCAAGATCGGCGTGCCGTACCAGCCTGAACTGGCGATGGGGGCGGTGGTCGACGGCCCAAACCCGCTCGTCGTGCGCAACGAGGACGTGATTGCGCTTTCGGGAGTCTCCGATGCGGATTTCGGCGCCGTTCGCGATCGGGAACTCGCGGAAATCCAGCGACGCCGGACCCGATATCTCGGGAATCGTCCTCGGCCCGACTTGAAGCAAAGGGTTGCCGTTGTGGTCGATGACGGAATCGCCACCGGCGCCACCACGCGCGCCGCGTTGAGGGCGGCCCGGGCCCAGAAGCCGGCGCGGGTGATCCTTGCGGTTCCGGTGGCGCCGACGACCACGCTTGCCGAGTTGCGCGGTGAAGCGGACGAGATCGTCTGCCTGGAAGAGCACGAGCCCTTTTACGCAATCGGCGTCTACTACTCCGATTTCCGGCAGGTCTCGGATGAGGAGGTGATCAATACCCTCGCGCGCTTTCCAGTCGAGCAACCCGGCGCTTCAAAGGCGTCCACGGGATAGCCTTGCGGCGGTGAGCCGCGGCATTCGTCGCGGGGGCACGCCGACACGGCAGGCTCCGCCTGTATCTCCTGTCTCCTCCACGGCTGTGACGCTTGCCTCGCCATCGGCAAGAACTCCTGGCCGTAAGCGCAAGGTTCGCGAGGCGCTCAATAAGGTCGGTCGCGGATGCGCAATTTGAACAGAACGTAGGAGAGGACCACCTCGAAGAGAATGAAGGCCGCGACCAGTATCGCCATGTCGACGACGCTGAGCTCCAGCCGCGACCGCAGGAGCAGGAGCGGCAGCAAGGCCTCCGGAACCTGGTCCAGCCCGAAGGCCTGCGCATGCACCCTGAAACCGAGCCTTCGCTTCACGAAGCTCGACGCGAGATCGCCGATAACGGAGCCAACCGCCGAGGTCGCTCCAACCGTCCAGCCCAAGCCGAGCGCTGGAGCGGCAAGCGTCGTGCAGGCGATGGATACGAGAATGCCGCGGATCGTTTTCGAGGTTCCAAACAACGGGCGCCCATCGGCGAGCTTGAGACCCCCATCGAGCGGCGTCGCGAAGCGGTTTTTGAAGAGCTTCGTCGCAAAGACGGGGGTGCCGTTGGCAACCCCGAGCAGCACGAGCAGCTTCAGGAGGAAGACAGGATCGCTGATGGTCGGCAACCAATCTTCGCTGCGCTGGCGGCGCCTCGGTCAAAGTGCGGCGTAGTCAGCTCAGTCCAGGAGGAACGAGATCTTCGCGTTGATGCGGTATTTCGCGACGCGCCCGTTCTCGACGGCCGCCTCGAAATTGTCGATATAGATCGACCTGATGTTGCGAACGGTCTTCGACGCTTGAGAGATCGCGCTTTGGGTTGCGTCCTCCCAGCTTTTTTCGGATTCGGCGAGCACCTCGATCACCTTCAGCATCGACATGGGGTTCCCCTTTCACGGCCGGACATCATAAGAGAGGCCGGAGGGAGGAAGCGTCCCTTGACTTGGATCAAGGGAGGGCGGCGCTGAGGCCGCAATCCCTTCATCTCCTTCTTGGTCCGAGGGCGATGAGCAGAACTGGCATGTAGTGGAAAGGGCAAGGGCGTGAGTGCCGTCGGCGAAGTCACGCTGATGCTCTGCGGCGACGTGATGCTCGGCCGCGGCATCGACCAGATCCTGCCGCATCCTAGCTCGCCGGTGCTGTATGAAGGCTACGTCCGTTCAGCACTCGACTACGTGGCGCTGGCCGAGCGCACCAACGGACCCATCCCGCGGGCCGTTCCATTTTCGTACGTGTGGGGCGACGCGCTGGACGAGCTCGATCGCCGCAAGCCCGACCTGCGCATCATCAACCTGGAAACGGCTGTCACGCGCTCCGACCGGCCCGAGCTCAAGGGCATCAACTATCGGATGAACCCCGCCAACCTGCCCTGCGTCGGTGCGGCCGGCATCGACTGCTGCGTGCTTGCCAACAATCATGTCCTCGACTGGGGCCGCGAGGGGTTACTGGAGACGCTCGATGCGGTGAAGCAGGCCGGTATCAAGACCGCGGGCGCCGGCCGGGACCAGA
>DASWKF010000110.1:0-41892 GCA_036396795.1 Gammaproteobacteria bacterium
GCGTTGCACCGAGAGTTCGAAGCGTGGGCCGTCGGCGCTGGTCTCCGCTTCGTTCAGGCGGAAAGCGTCTCACGTGTCGATTTCGCCTTCGATTATCTGCTGCCAAGTGTGGATTTCAATGTGGAAAGCGTCGTTTCCAAGAATGGCCTTAATACCGCGAGTTCTCGCTCGCCTAGCGTAGAACGAATAGAGAATCGGTGCTACTAGAGATGGCTACGTTGCGTCGCCGTCAGCAGCTACCCGTTAAACGGATCCTACCGAGTCAGGTCCAAGCATTCGCGCGAGTGATGCGCCAGAAGCTCCAAGACCGTAGTTCGAGCTTCGCCAAAGATTATTTGCAGGCGGTTTTGTCCGAGGTCGTCGTACGCGGAGAAACGGCAACGCTTTCTGGGAGCAACGCTCGCCTCATGGAATTGGTGGCTGGAGGAAAAGCTGGGACCGATCAGGTGCCCAGCTATATGCGAAATTGGCGCGCCCGGAGAGATTCGAACTCCCGACTTCCGGCTTCGTAGGCCGGCGTTCTATCCAGCTGAACTACGGGCGCTTGCTTTGAATTCGATCATTCTACCGCAACAGCGAGGCCTTTCGAGGCTTGCCGGCGGCGAATCCTTGCGGCTCAGAACATCGATAGATGCTCATGAGCGTTGAGGTAGGCGTCCACATATTCCCGGTAGTAGCCCCTCACGCGCTGCGTCAGCGAGCCGCCGCCTGAAGGGAACTCGATCTCGGTGCCGTCGCCGAGCCTCAAGCTCTTCACCGGCATGACCTCGCGCGTCGCGCTGGTGACGAAGCATTCGGTCGCCTCGATCAGAGCGGCAGCGCCGATTTCACGCTCGTAGGTCGCGACGCGGTTGGCTTCGCAGGCTCGATGGACGGCCTCTTTGGTCAAGCCGCGCAGATTCCCCGCGGTTCGCGCCGGCGTCACCAGCTGGCCGTCGAGCACGAAGAAGACGTTGCTGTTGGAACACTCGGTCACCTGCCCAGCATGGTTGAGCATCAGGCAGTCGTCCGCGCCCAAAGTCCTGGCCTCGATGACGCCAAGCACGTTGTTGAGGTAGTTGCCGCCCTTGATATTCGGATCCAGGGCACTGATCGCGTTGCGCCGCGTCGGCGTGATCGCCAGGCGCACGCCTTCGGTGTAGTACTTCGGATCCCAATCTTGCAGCGCCTTCACGATGATCACGTAACGCTGCCGCAACCCCGGCCTTGGAAAGAGATCGATCGCCCCTTCTCCACGCGTGACCGTGTAGCGCACGTAGACGTCGCGGCCGCGCTCCGCCGCGTTGGTCGTCTGGACCGTTTGACGAATCTCGCCGGCCATCTGCTCCTTCGTGAGCTCGAGCTCGAGATGGATCAACGCGGCCGAGTTCTCGAAGCGCTCCCAATGCTCGTCGTAGAACAGCGGTATGCCGCCGTAGGTCCGGAAAACCTCGTAAACGGAGTCGCCGTAGAGAAAGCCTCTGTCCATGACGGGGATACGCGCATCCGCGGTGCGCGTGATCACGCCATCGACATTGGTCATGCTCTCGAAGCCTTCCATGGGAATCCCGCCGGGAAACGCACGACAAGCGTACGTCATGCCTGCCGCGCGGGCTAGTGGCCGTTGCAGGCCGCTAGCTCGACGTCAAGCCGACCTTGACGATCTCGTTGTCGGCGTCGGTCGAGCTCACGACGTAGGCGCCGGTTCCGATCGGCACGAGCGCGGACTCACCGCATCGAAGCTGCCCGATCTCGATACCGTCGGGCGTTCGAAAGCTCGCTTCGCCACGGATCGCGTGCAGGCAATGCGCCGCTTCATGCGGGACGGAGATCGCGAGATCGGCTTTCGGACGCAAGTGCTCGACGCGGAAACCGTCGGCGTCGACGGATACGAACACGCCGGGACGGCCGGCGACCGCAGCGGGCTCGACAATGAACTCGTCGACTGAGGTGGCCTTGAGATTCAAGGCATCCAAGGCGGCCTCGATATCGATCTCTCGCAGCGGGAAACGCACGTTGTCCCAAGCCCGAAACGTCGGCCCGGGACGCCTGACTTCCAACGCCAGAATTTCCTTGCCCTCGGGGTTGCCCAAGGCGTGAACCTCGGCGGAAGCGAGCTCATGCGCGCTGAGGAGCCGTCGTGGGGTTGCGTTGTAAATCACCTGTCCCGGCGTGACGGGCACGGCATTCATGACGTCCAGGACGCGCCAATAGACGTCTTTGAGAGCATCGAGCAAGCGCCGCGCGACCGGCCAAGCGCCCTCGGCAAACGCCGCTCCGATCGGCCGCGTCCAAAGCTCGGCGGAGGTCGCTTCGCGGTCCGCGAACCACGCCTTCAAGAGCGACTGAAACTCGCCGCTCTCCGTGAGCCCGTCGCCCAGGGCGGCGAGCTCGGCCTGCTGCTCGCGGCCGGCGCGCAACGCCCTCGCGAACTCGTCGCGATCGATATCCTCGGAGAAGCCCAGGCGTATGGTCGCCCCGGGATCCGCGGCGATGATGATGTACACCTCCGTGTTTCCGGGCGGGTGTCCCTGCACGGACAGCATCTCCGCGATGTCGAGCGTCTTCGGCAGCAGCGGGAAGCAAGCGCCGTAACGATCGGCGAAATCGTCACCGAGGATGGCCGCGGCGTGCCGCTCGAGCAGCTCGGGCAGCGTCAAGCTCGAGCCGTCGCCCAGGAGCAGACGGCTTGGAAATCGCCGCGCCTCGGGATCCCGGTCGTAAGCTGCGATCTCGAATGCCTCGCCGAAGCCCATTCCGGGCGCGGCGGTCGGCCGCGATGAGCCGCGCAGCCCCTTGTAGTCGAGCAGCATCCGGCCGCCCCAGGGGCGCTCGACGAGGTTATTGTTAACTGGCTTGATCAGCCGGCTGGCGAGCCGCTCAACGGCGTCGCTATCGTCGCGCAGCAAAGCGTGCGCCTCCGTCGAGATGATCGTCATCGGTTTACGGTCCAGAGAGGCCCGGTTAGTATGCCACGACGTTTATGTCAAAACGTGACTGAGTACCGCGTCGCCTTGGCAAAAAGCCGATAGGATTCTTACCATTTTCCGTGCTCCAGAGCTATGACCTGAGTCCATGACCGATCCGCGGGAACTAGCCCAGCAAGCCTTCAGCATGCTCCAGAACGCGCTTCGAAGCTCAGAGGCGCGGGCCGACGAGCTTGGCAAGGAGCTTGCGCGCAAACCGGCAACGAAGGACCAGTTGTCGAATCGCGTCGACGTGCTCACGCACCGTCTCGAAAAAACCGAGCAGGAGTGCGAGCAATGGAAACGCGAAGCCGCGCAGTTGGAGGATGTGCTCGCCAACGAGCGCACCCGCATCGAGCAGCTCAAGAAAAAGCTCGATATCGCCGAATCCGGGCCCGACAAGCTCACCAAGAAAGAGATCAACTACTGGCGAGCCAACGCCGAGAAATTCGACGAGCAGGTCAATTCCTACAAGGCGCGCATCGCCGCCTTGCGACGCGAGATGAGTGAGAGCGATCAGCGCCCGATGCAGCAGCTGGAGACCGAAAACGCCCGGCCGGACCCCGACTCCCGGGCCAGCGCCGAAGCCCTGTCGAGCGCGACGGCGGAGATTTCGGCCCTCAAGGAGCAACTTACCGGGCTCAACTCGGCACTCGCCGCGGCGCACGCCACGAGGAAGGGCCTTGCAACCGAGCTCGCCGAGGCCCGAGAACGGCTTGAATCGCTCGTGCGCGAGGCCGCCAGTAGACCGAAGCCGCAGGACGGCTCCGCTGAAGCGCTCAGCCAGACGCGCGCGGAGCTCGCCCAGGCGCGCAAAGAGCGGCAGAAACTGGCCGACGAGATCGCCGAGTTCAATCGCCGAGCTCAATCCGAAACAGCGAAAACGGCCCAGCTCAGCCAGGAACACACAGCCTATGCAAAACAGCTCGACGAAGCGCGAGAGCGCGAAGACGGGTTGCGTAACGAGCTGGCGGCGCTACAGCAAGCGCTCACGGAGCAAGAGGACCGAGCCTCCGCGCAAGCCGCCTCCGAAGCGGCGCTAGCGGATCTCGAAGGCCAGCTCGAACGGGCGCGGCAGCAGAATTCCGAGCTGCGTATCGCCCTCGAGGAGTCGACCCGTGAGATCTCCGCGCTCCGCGATCAACACGAAAGCGCCGCCGCGGAGCTCAGGAAGCAGCACGACGCCGTGGCGCAAGAGCTCGACACGTCGCGGCAGCGGGAAGGGCAACTGCAAGCGGATCTCGAGGCTGCGCGACAATCGCTTGCCGGCCACGATGAGCGAACCAGGCAACTCTCGGAGGCTGCTTCTCAAGCGGAGCTCAGAGCGGTCGAGGCGGACAAGCGGATCACCGATCTCGAAGCGGAGCTCAGAGAGGAAAAGGAATTCTCCGAGAATCTGAGCGAGCTCTCCAACGGCCGCATGGATCAGATCAACAAGCTCCAAGACAGCGTCGACGAAGCCCAGGAGCGTCTCGACGACGCCCTCTGGCGTTTGGACAAGGCGAAGCATTTCGAGCGGCTCGTCGCCCGCCGAAAATCGCTCATCGGCTCGCTCATCGAATCCCTGCGCGCGCGCAATAAGGCCATGGTCGCGCTCAAGGCGGGACTCGACAGCTTGAGATCCCATAAGGCGCTCGCGGAGGAGACGCAGCAGAAACTGCTGGCGCGTATGGAAGCGCTCAAGAACGAGCTCGGCGCCGCCAAGGAAACCATTCAGGAATACCAAAGCTCCACGATGACCAAGAAGGAGCTCGAAAACAGCAAATCCCAGATATCCGGCCTGAAGGAGCGCCTGAAGACTCAGGCCGAGCTCATTCAGTCGCTGGAGGAAGACCTCAAGACCGCCAAGGCGTTCAAACGCGACGCTGAAGAGAAGCACGGCGAGGTCGCCCAGCTGCACGAGGAATTGGAAACCAAGAGCACGATCATCTCGAGGCTACAGTCCGATATCGACGATCAGCAACGCAAGCTCGCCAAGCTTCGAGGAAGTGATTCCGAAACGATGCGCTTGCGAGCCGTGAAGGAGCAGGATCGTTCCAAGATCGAGATCCTCGAGCGGGAAAACGCCGAATTGCGCGCGATGCTGGAAAGCCTCGAGCAGAGCAAGCCTTCGGGAACGGAGCCATCCAACGAACGCGAGCAGGAGCTTCAAGCGAAGATCCGCGAGCTGACGGAATCCATGAGCACCTGGAAGCGCAAGTACGAATTCCTCTCGACGGAAGCGCCGGCCGCCTATCAGACACATACGGCCGCCAAGAAGTAGCGCGCGGCGTACAGGCGGCGTCCGGGCCGCCGTTCAGCAAAATCTCTTTAGATACTCCGCCTCGAGATCGGCGCGCAAGCGCTCCATCGAGCCCATGCCGCACAGCTCGCGGAGCTGTGTGACCGCCAGGTGCTCGAAACCGCACGGATTGATTCTCGAGAACGGCTCCAGGTCCATGTCGACATTGATTGCAATGCCGTGATAGGAGCAGTTGCGGCGAATCCGAAGGCCGACCGCAGCGAGCTTCATATCCCCCACGTAGACACCCGGCGCATCGCGCCGCCCTCGCGCTTCGACGCCGTAGGCCGCGACAGCGTTGACGACCCCGCATTCCAAGCTTTCCACGAGCCGGCGCACCGACAACTTGGCGCGGCGTAAGTCGATCAAGGCATAGACGACGAGTTGCCCCGGCCCGTGGTAGGTCACCTGTCCGCCGCGATCGATCTGCAATACCGGGATCTCCGCCGGATTCAACAGATGCGCCCGGTCCGCGTTCTGCCCGAGCGTGAAGATGGGTGGGTGCTCGACAAACCAGAGCTCGTCCGGCGATTGCTCGGTGCGCCGGTCCGTATAGTCGCGCATCCGAGCCCAGACAGCCGGGAGCTCTTGCCGACCGAGGTTGCGAACGTTGATCAAAACACCATCATGATCTCATCGCTGGCCGTGAGATCCCGATACAGCGAATCGACATGTTCGCGGCTTTCCGCAAGAATAAGGAAGGTCAAGCTCAGATAGCTCTGGTTTCTGCTCTGCTGCTCGCTCACACGCCCGTCGTCGAGCGTGCCGACGTGGCTTCGAACGATTCTCGTGGCTTCGGAACGGAAGCTTTGATCGTTGCGGCCGAGTACCTTGATCGGAAGCTCGCAGGGAAACTGCAACAAGGACTCTTCGGCCACGTGACGCGCGAGCTACTGGAGCCAGAGCATCAGTTCATCCTTGAGACGCGTCAATAGGCCGGCTTCGGCGACTCCGCTGAGAACGACGAGCGGCACGTCGGACACGGGCTCGCCGTCGAGTGAGACACGCACGGCTCCGACGACGGCCTGGGCGTCGATCGGTGCGACGAGGTCCGTGTTCAAGTCCATGACGGCCGAAAGAGCTTCATACTGGCCTCGAGGTATCGTCACGTAGAGGTCGTCGGCCAACCCGAGGCCCGCGACCTCGGGAGTCCCTTTCCAGACGCGCGCCGTCGTGATCGCTTCACCGCTCGAGTACAGTTTGTGCGTCTCGAAGAATCCGAATCCATAGCCCAGCAGAGCTTGGGTGGCGTCGGCCCTTACTTGAGGGCTTGCGGACCCGAGCACCACGGAGATGAGCCGCATCCCGTCGCGCTCCGCGGACGTCACGAGACAGTAACCCGCGGCGTCGGTGTGACCCGTCTTCAAGCCGTCGACCGAGTCGTCGCGCCATAGCAAGGAGTTTCGATTGTGCTGCCGGATCTCGTTATAGGTGAACTCGCGCTCGGAATAGTATCGATAGTGCTCCGGGAACTCTCCAATGATCGCTGCCGCCAGGGCCGCGACGTCCCGGGCCGTCATATGGTGGTCCTCCGCCGGCAAGCCGGTGGGGTTCTTGAACGAAGATCCGGTCATTCCGAGACTTCCCGCGTGCTGATTCATCAATCCGACGAAGGCTTCCTCCGATCCCGCGACGTGCTCCGCGAGCGCGACGCTGGCGTCGTTTCCCGACTGAATGATCATGCCTCGAAGCAGATCCTCGACCGCGACTTCCGTGCCGACTTCGATGAACATACGTGAGCCTTTGGTGCGCCAAGCCTTTTCGCTGACCAGCACCTGATCGTCGAGCCCGATCCGGCCCTCGGCCAGCGCGGCAAACACAACGTAGGCCGTCATGAGCTTGGTTAGGCTCGCCGGATGCACCGGCTCGTCGGCCGCCCCCTCGGCGAGAATCTTGCGGCTGGAGAAATCCATCAGCAGGTGGCTCTTGGCGCCGATCTGGGGAGGCGCGGGGATCGGGATCTCTGCCGCGAAACCGGGAGCGGCAAACGTAAGCCCAAGCAACGCCAACCAGGCTCGAGTCATCGAATACCTCCTGCCCACTCCGTTCGCCGGACGGCACCAGCGGCCGCGATCCATTCAATTCTCGACCACCAAATGGCTCTCGCGGATGCCAGCGGCGCGGAGCCGCGTCGCAAGAGCATCAAACTCGGAAGCGTCGGCCAGAGGGCCGATGCGCACTCTATACAACCGACCGGCGCCGCCGTTCTCCGTGATCACGAAGACATCGTCATGCCCGCCGGCCTTGAGCCGGCCGACGAGGCGAACGGCGTTGTCACGGTCGGCGAAGGCGCCGACTTGGGCGTAGACCTGCCGCAAAGGGCGATCCGTCGGCCCCGGCACGGCGGCGGCGGCCTCGGAGATCAGGGAGAACCCTCCACGCCCTCTCTCCGGTGGGCTTTCGACGACACGCTCGGGTTCTACGACGTCGCCGCCGACGGGGACGCCCAGGGCGCGAACCTCGACGCGCGCCGTGCCTGCGTTCACCATCCCCAAAGCCTGCGCGGCCGCGTAGGAAAGATCGATGATTCGCCCGCCCACGAAGGGTCCGCGGTCGTTCACTTTGACGATCACTCGCTTGCCGCTATCCAGGTGCGTCACTTCGACCCAGGTCGGTATCGGCAGCGTCTTGTGCGCCGCAGTGAGCGCGTACATGTCGTAAGACTCGCCGTTCGCCGTCGATCGCCCGTGAAAATCCTTGCCGTACCACGAGGCGACGCCGCGCTCACGATACCCAGCGCTCGTGTCTTGCACGTAATAACGCTCGCCGAAGATCTCGTAGACCGGCGGGTTTCCCGCGCGGGTGCGCTCCGGGTTGATCACCGCCTCACGGTCGTTCGCGACTTGGTCGCCGCGCTCCGAGCGGTAGGGGGCACACGCAGCCTGCGCGAGGCACCCCAGCACTAGCAACCCCACGAGTCGGTTGTCGTGCGGCCTCTGCATCGACGAGCGACTAGACGTCGTCCTCGGTCGTTTCGGTCACGACGGCGGCCTGCTGGGCCGCTGCCAGGATCGCGTCGGCGAGCTCCTTTGCCGCGAGCGCATATTTGACGCTGCGGTTGTAGCGTGTGATCACACGGAAGTTGTGGTAACCGACCCAGTACTCAGTGCCGCCCTGGCCTTCGAGCCCGAGCGCCGTTGCCGGCGCCGATTCGGGCAGTGCCGTGGGAAACACATAGCCGCGCTCGCTCAAAGAAGCGACGGTGTCGTCGAGATTCATGCTGTTGGCGGGCTCCGGTCCGCTCCAATCCGTCGACAGGGTCGCTCTGTCGACGACGGGCTCGGACCGGCGCCAGCCGTGCACCTTGAAATAGTTTGCGATGCTGCCGAGCACGTCTTCCCAGTCTTCCCAGAGATCGCGTTGGCCGTCGCCGTTCGCGTCGACGGCGTAGGCGCGAAAGCTCGTCGGAATGAACTGCCCCGCGCCCATCGCGCCGGCGTAGGATCCGAGCACCATGCGCGGATCCAGGCGCTCTTCCCGCGTGAGCAACAGGAAGGCCTCGAGCTCCGACGAGAAAAACGAAGCCCGCGGCGGATAAGCGAAGGCGAGCGTGCTCAGGGATTCCAGCACGCGGTAGCGCCCCATGCGCTGGCCGAACCAGGTTTCGATGCCCAAAATGGAAACGAGCATCTCGGGGGCGACGCCGTAAAGCTCCGCCGCCGCGAGAATTTCCTCGGCGTGTTCGGACCAAAACTGCACGCCGGAGCTGATGCGCTCGTCGGTGACGAACAGGGTGCGATATTCATGCCAGGGCATGACACGCTCCGCGGGTCTCGACATCGACTCGAGGATACGCTCATCGATCTCGACGCCGGCAAAGATGCTCGCAAGCTCCTCTGGGTCGAAGCCGTGGCTCGCGACCATGCGATCGATGAACGCTGCTTGTGCCGCAGCGACGTCTTGCGCGTTCGTCCGTGACACGAGCACGGCGAGGCCGAGCGTTGCCAGTACGATGAACCTCAGCTTCCCTACTTTCATGGTGCCAGCAACTTTTTGTTTCCCTGGATGGCCACGAGGATACCGAAACCGGCCATCAGCGTCACCATGGACGTACCACCCGCGCTGATGAATGGAAGCGGCACGCCTACGATCGGCAACAAGCCGCAAACCATACCGGCATTCACGAATACATAGACGAAAAAAGTCAGGCTCAGCGTACCCGCGAGCAGTCGCGTATAGGTGTCTTGCGCCTGCGAGGCGATGTACAGCCCACGGCCGATCAGCGCGAGGTAGATTCCGAGCAGGAGCAGCAGGCCCAGCAAGCCGAATTCCTCGCCCATCACCGCAAAAACGAAGTCCGTCGAGCGCTCCGGCAAGAACTCCAGGTGCGCCTGAGTTCCGTTCAACCAACCCTTGCCGAACAACCCACCGGAGCCGAGCGCGATCTTCGATTGAATGATGTTGTATCCGGCTCCCAGGGGGTCAGACTCGGGATTGAGGAAGGTCGTCACGCGCGCGCGCTGATAGTCGAGCATCTGGCTCCAAAGCAGCGGCACGCAGCCGAGCGCGAGCAGTCCGCATGCGAGAATCACCCGGGCGCTTACACCGGCCAGGACGATCGCGAGCCCGCCGGCGCCGACGACCAGGATCGCGGTGCCGAGATCCGGCTGCCGCGCGATCATGGCCGCCGGAACGAACACGACAAACATCAGCACGAACAGATGCGTGAACTTCGGCGGCAAGCTGCGTTCGTGCATGAACCACGCAACCATCATAGGCACGGCCAGCTTCATCATCTCCGAGGGCTGGAACCGAATGAAGCCCAGATCCAGCCAACGCTGTGCTCCGTTGCCGATGTCGCCGTTGATCTCGACCCACATCAGGAGACCCAAACCCACGCCGAACAGCCAGGGGGTCCACGCCCGCAGAATTCTCGGCTGAATCTGAGCAACGACGAAGAAAGCGGTCAACGCGATGCCCAGCCGAGTCCCTTGCCTGGTGAGCAGCGCCGTACTCTCTTCGAGCGCGCTGTACAAGACGATGAAGCCGTAGGCGCAGACCGCGAGCAGGCAAATCAGCAACGGGAAGTCCATGACGATGCCGCGCAGGCGCAGCGGCCGCAGCGCCCCCGCGGGATGCGTGCCGAGCTCAAGGCCGCCGAGTGACATATTCCTCACCTGCGAAGAATGCATCCAGCGCCGCTCGCGCGACGGGCGCCGCCGCCCTGGCTCCGCCGCCGCCGTTCTCGACCACGACCGCTATGGCGATCTCGGGGTTCTCGACGGGAGCGAAAGCGACGAACAACCCGTGATCGCGCAGGCGCTCGTCCACCTTTTCTTCCTCATATTCCTCTTCCTGCGCGATCGAAAACACCTGTGCCGTCCCGGTCTTGCCGGCCACGCGATACGGCGCTCCCCGCATCACGTTGAAGCCGGAGCCGCGCGGCTCGTGGGTGACGCCGAGCATCGCCTCATGAACGTATTGCCAGTGTTGATCCTCGACGTCGAGACGCCCCAGATTGACCGGGTCCAGCGTCGTGACTTCGCCCGTGAGCTCATTCTCGATGCTCGTTACCAGGCGCGGCTGATAGATCGCGCCGCGGCTCGCCATGACCGCGGTCGCATGTGCGAGCTGTAGCGGCGTGACCGTCGTGAAGCCCTGGCCGATTCCCGTAATCACCGTCTCGCCCGGAAACCACACTTTGTTCTCAGGTTGCGAGAAGTATTGTTGCTTCCACGCTCGAGACGGCACCACACCGGCCCGTTCGCCGCTGATGTCCAGGCCCGTGCGCGCGCCGAAACCGAAAGCCTTCAAGAACAGCTCCATGTTGTCGATGCCGAGCTCGACCGCGAGCCTGTAGAAAAAGACGTCGCAGGACTGCACGATCGCGTCGTGAAGATCGACGAGGCCGTGGCCTTGCGGCCGCCAGTCGCGGTAGCGATGCGAGTTTCCGGGAAGCCTGAAATAGCCGGGGCACATGGCCCTGCCTTCCGTGTCCACCTTGGCCAAATGCAGCGCCGCAAGCGCGAGGAACGGCTTCACCACGGAGCCGGGCGGATAGGTGCCGGCCAAGGCACGATTGAACAGGGGCTTGTCCGGATCGCCGTTGAGCTGTTTGAAGTCGTCCCGGCTCAAGCCCGCGGCGAAACGGTTCGGATCGAAGGAGGGCGTGCTCACGAGCGCGAGCACGTCGCCGTTGCGCGGGTCGATCGCGACGACGGCGCCGCGGAAGTCGCCTAGCGCCTCTTCGGCGGCCCGTTGAAGGCCAATGTCGAGGCTGAGCGTCAGGCTCTGGCCGGGCACGGGCCATTTCGTTTCCAAGCTGCCCGGCGTCGATATCGACGCGACCGCGGCGCTGCGGCTCACGGGATCGCGGAGCACGCGGCCTTGCGCATTGACGACTTGCTGCCTGTAGCCCACGCGGCCGTGGAGCTCGTACTCGAAGCCGCGCTCGATGCCGGTCTTGCCGATGTGCGAGGTCGCCGCATATTCCCGCCGCTCGATGAGCTCGAGATCCGCGGACGAGATGCTGGCCATGTAACCGATGGCATGCGCGGCCGACTCGCCGTAGGGATAGTGCCGGATCAGGCCTTCGCGAATGTCGACACCGGGGTACTGGTGCCGGCGAACGGCGAAACGCGCGGCCTGCTCCTCGGTGAGGCTGGCCAGTCGAACGCGCTCGAAACGCCGGTGCGATCGCACCAGATCGGATAGCGCAGCATGATCGTCACGCTCGACCAATCCGAGCCGCTCGAGCGATTCCAGCATCCGGTCGACGTCCGCCACCTGCTCCGGGATCAACACCAGCTCCCATGCAGGAAGGTTCTCCGCAAGGATCCTGCCGTTGCGGTCGAGCACCAAACCTCGGGTCGGAGCGAGGGGCTCTATGCGCAAGCGATTGCCCTGAGACATCTCCGCGAACACCTGGTGCTCGACGACTTGCAGCTGAACGAGCCGGTAGACGAGCACACCGGTCAAAAGCAGCACGGCCAACCCGGCGATGATCAGCCGCGAGAGAAACAGTCGCTGTTCCTTCCAATGATCCTTCAAGCGGACCGCGGCGTTCATGCCCGGACCCGAACTTGCGCATCACGCCGATAGTGATCCAGATAGACGACAATCAGAGGCCAGATGACGGCGCTCGCGAGCAACGGCCCCCAGCGCTCCAGCAGAGGCACGGTTCTCCCAGCCACGCCGTCTATCCAGAACAACACGAATTCGTACAGAGTCAGCAACAACAGCACGGTAACGCTGAGCTGCCAGACCGGAAACACGCGAATGCGCAAATGGAAGCGTATCGTTAGAAATACCACGACCACCAGCGCCAGCGCATGCTGTCCGAGCAAAGCGCCCGACAGCGCATCCAGCAGGACGCCCATCCAGAACGCCGTCAGCAAGCCGAAACGGTGCGGCGCGACCAGGCTCCAGAAAATCATGATCAGCGGAACCCACTCCGGTCGATAGGCGGCAATGGGTTCGGGCAACGGAATGGCCGTGAGCACCAAAGCCAGCAGCAGCGTCATCCACGGTAGTCGCAATCCGATTCCACCGCTCATGTCAGGGGGCCTTCGCGAGATTCGTCGGATCACTCGCCGATCCCGGTCCCGTATCCGCGGTCCAAACCAGCAGGACTTCACGCGCCCTGTCGAGCTTGGCCGCAGGCTCGACCAGGACTTCCGCGAACGATTGCCCGGGACGGCGCTCCACCTGAACGACATTGCCGACCGGATAACCGGATGGGAAGACGCCGCCGAGACCGGATGACACGACCAGATCGCCTACCGCGATATCGGCGCTATTGGTCAGATAGGGCAATCTGAGCCTGACGCTGTCGCCGGTCCCGACGATGATCGTTCGCAAACCGTTGCGGTTGACGGCGACCGGAAGCGCGTGATCAGCGTCGCTGATCAACACGGCTTCGGAGGTAAACAAGTCGACGCGCATGATCTGGCCGACGATGCCGTCCGCATCCAAGAGCGCCTGACCGACGTAGACGCCGTCGTTGACGCCGCGGTTGATCGTGAAGCGCTGTCTGTAAGGATCCAGGTCGACGGCGAGAATCTCGGCGACCAGGACCCGGTCCGCGACTCGGGCGCTCGAGTCCAGCATCGCTCGCAGCCGCCTGTTCTCGGCCTCGAGCGCCGCCAGCTGTTGCAGTCTGAAGTTTGAGCTCAAGTGCTCGCGTTTGAGCTGCTGGTTCTCCTCGAGGAGCAGACTGCGATCCACGAGCGCCTGCTCCGCCCAGCTCCAGCCCCTGAACGGCAGATCGACGATCAGCTGGATTGGATAGACGACGACGGAAAAAGCCTGCCGGATGCTCCTCAAGTGCTCGTCGCGATGATCCAGAAACATCAGCGACAGGCTGACCGCGCAGATCAGGAAAAACCGAAAGGTCAGCGTACGTCCCCCTCGCGTGAAGTCGCCGATGGTTCCTCCTGGAGCACTCATGGCCTACGCCACTCCCTCGGTTTCCAACTCGACCTGGTGTCGATTACTCCACGGCAAAGGCTGCGGGGCCGTATTCGTCTAGCAGCTCGAGAATGCGCCCCCCCCCGCGAGCCACGCAAGTCAGGGGCTCGTCGGCTACTACGACCGGCAGTCCGGTCTCCTCGGTCAACAGCTTGTCCAAGTCAATGAGCAGCGCGCCCCCGCCCGTGAGCACGATTCCGCGCTCGGCGACGTCGGCGCCGAGCTCCGGGGGTGTCTGCTCGAGCGCAGCCTTGACCGCGCCGACGATACCTTGCAGCGGCTCCTGCAAGGCTTCGAGTATCTCATTACTATTCAATGTGAACGCGCGCGGCACTCCTTCGGAGAGATTTCGGCCCTTCACGGAGATCTCCCTCACTTCCTGGCCCGGGTAGGCCGAGCCGATCTCCGTCTTGATGCGCTCGGCGGTCGCCTCGCCGATCAGAATACCGTAGTTGCGACGCACGTAGTTCGTGATGGCTTCATCGAAGCGGTCGCCGCCGATACGGACGGAGGCGGCATAAACGATGCCGTTCAGCGAGATCACGGCGACCTCCGAGGTGCCGCCGCCGATGTCGAGCACCATGGATCCGCGGGCCTCGTGCACCGGCATGCCGGCACCGATGGCGGCGGCCATCGGTTCCTCGACGAGATAAACCTTCCTGGCGCCCGCCCCTTCGGCGGACTCACGAATCGCGCGGCGTTCCACCTGGGTCGAGCCGTAAGGAACGCAGATCAGCACTCGGGGGCTCGGTCGAAAGTAGCGCGAGCCGTGCGCCTTCTTGATGAAGTACTGGAGCATCTTCTCCGTGATGTTGAAGTCCGCGATCACACCGTCCTTGAGAGGCCGGATCGCGGTAATATTGCCGGGCGTCCTGCCGAGCATGTTCTTGGCGTCGACGCCGACCGCTTCCAGGACTTTGCCGCCGCGGCCGGGCACCTCCCGGATTGCGACGACCGACGGCTCGTTGAGAACGATACCCCGACCGCGAACGTAAATCAGGGTATTCGCGGTCCCCAAATCGATCGAAAGATCGTTTGAAAAGTATCCTAGAAAACTCTTTAACATTGGGCGCCAAGGCCGCTAGGCCAAAACAATCCGGCACTTTATCAACGGGTAGGACATTGGGCAAGCGAGTAGTATAGTAAATGCGTACTGCTTCCGAGTTCTATGCCGTGTCTCTCAAATCCGAAGACGTCGAAAAGCTCTGCTCCCTCGCCAGGCTTGAAATCGCCCCTGCCGAAAGCGCCGATCTGCTGGCAAAGCTGACCGACATCGTACGCCTGGTCGACGAGCTCCAGGCCCAGGACACTCGCGGAGTCGTTCCCATGGCGCACCCCCTGGACCGGCCCCAGCGGCTGCGCGCCGACGTCGTCACCGAGTCCGACGAGCACGCCTTGTACCAAGCCAACGCGCCCTTGGTCGAACGCGATCTGTATCTGGTTCCGAAGGTCATCGAATAGTGCTTGGAGGAGCGTGCCGCGATAGCCGGCGCTTCTGCAACGCTCACCGAACGAGATCGGGTTGGTGATGCACGACTACACGCTGGCACGACTCAGAGAGGGATTGCTGGGCGAGCGTTTCTCGGCTACCGAGCTCACTCGGCACTTTCTCGATCGCATCGCTCGTTTCGACGGTGAGCTCAACGCGTTCATCTCGGTGACTGCAGAGCAGGCGCTGAGGCAGGCCGAGCATGCGGACCGAAATCTTGCAGCGGGACGGTCGAGCGCGTTGACCGGATTACCGATCGCTCACAAGGACATCTTCTGCACGCGCGGCGTGAAGACGACTTGCGGCTCGCGCATGCTCGACAATTTTGTTTCGCCGTACGACGCCACGGTCGTCGAGAGATTGGAGCGAGCCGGTGCGATCATGCTCGGCAAGACGAACATGGACGAGTTCGCAATGGGCTCGTCGAACGAGACGAGCTACTACGGCCCGGTGCGCAACCCCTGGGACCGCGAACGAGTGCCGGGGGGCTCTTCGGGCGGCTCCGCCGCCGCGGTCACCGCGAGACTCGTGAGCGCCGCGACCGGAACGGACACGGGCGGATCGATTCGGCAACCGGCGGCGCTCTCGGGACTGACCGGGCTCAAGCCGACGTATGGGCGCGTGTCCCGATACGGCATGGTGGCTTTCGCATCCAGTCTCGATCAAGCCGGCACCTTGACCCACAGCGCCGAGGACGCGGCACTGCTGCTTCAAGAGATCGCCGGACTCGACGAACGGGATTCGACCTCGCTCGACGAGCCGGTGCCGGACTACGACCGTGCGATACGCACGCCGTGGGAAAAGCTCACGATCGGCGTGCCGGAAAGCTTTTTCGACGACGGGCTGGATGCCGACACCGCCGCAGCGGTCCGAGCGGGCTTGAGCGTGTTCGAGAAGCTCGGCGCGACGCTCAAGCCCGTGACGCTGAGCCACATTCATCTTTCCGTCCCGGTCTATTACGTAGTCGCGCCGGCGGAAGCCTCATCCAATCTATCTCGATTCGATGGCGTGCGCTTCGGCTATCGCGCCGCGGGCGACGACGATTTGATCGAGCTCTACAAACGCACGCGCGGCGAAGGTTTCGGCGCCGAGGTCAAACGCCGAATCCTCACGGGCACCTATGTGCTCTCCACGGGCTATTACGACGCTTACTACCTCCAGGCACAGAAGGTGCGCAAGCTCATCAGCGAGGATTTCCGCCTCGCATTCGAGGACGTCGACCTCATCGCAGGACCGACGACACCGACGCCCGCGTTTCGAATCGGGCAGAAGGTCGACGACCCGGTGCAAATGTATCTGAACGACATCTATACGATCGGCGCGAATCTCGCGGGCCTGCCGGCGGTCTCGATTCCCTGCGGATTCGTATCGGGATTGCCGGTCGGATTGCAGCTCGTCGGGCCGCATCTGCGCGAAGCCGAGCTCCTGAAAGCGGCGCATTATTTCCAGCTCGAAACCGACTGGCACCTTAGAACGCCGGGGATCTACCGCTAATGCAGTGGGAAATCGTCATCGGCCTCGAGATCCATACCCAGCTGGCGACGGCCAGCAAGATCTTTTCGGGCGCCTCGACGGCCTACGGCGCGGCGCCCAACTCCCAGGCCTGCCTGGTCGACCTCGGCTACCCGGGCGTGCTGCCCGTCCTGAACGAGCAGGCCGTCGTCATGGCGATCAAGTTCGGGCTCGCGACCGGTTGCCGGATCGCGCCGCGCTCAGTGTTTGCACGCAAGAACTACTTCTATCCGGACCTGCCGAAGGGGTACCAAATCTCCCAATACGAGCTGCCCATCGTGCACACGGGGCGCATCGAGATCGCGACCGAAGCAGGCGGAGTGAAGACTGTCGGCATCACGCGCGCCCACCTCGAGGAAGATGCCGGCAAATCGCTGCACGAGGACTTCCGGGCTTACTCGGGGATAGACCTCAACCGCGCCGGCACGCCCTTGCTCGAGATCGTTTCCGAGCCGGATCTGCGCTCGGCGTCCGAGGCCGGTGCTTACATGCGCAAGATTCACGAGCTCGTGCGTTACCTCGAGATCTCCGACGGCAACATGCAAGAGGGCTCCTTCCGCTGCGATGCGAACGTCTCGGTTCGGCCGCGTGGCGAGTCGCGGCTCGGCACCCGCACGGAGGTCAAGAACCTCAACTCGTTTCGCTTCGTCGAGAAAGCCATAGAGATCGAGGCCGCCCGGCAAATAGGCATCCTCGAGGGCGGCGGCAGCGTACTTCAGGAAACGCGCCTCTACGATCCCGACCGGGACGAGACTCGCGCGATGCGCACCAAGGAGGACGCCAACGACTATCGATACTTCCCCGAGCCCGATCTTTTGCCGGTCGTCATCGACGATCGGCTCGTAGAAAAAATACGCGCGACGCTGCCGGAGTTGCCTGACGCAAAACGCGCGCGGTTCTCCCGCGAGTACGCGCTGTCGGACTACGACGCCGGCGTGCTGACGTCGAGCGCGGCGCTTGCGAAGTACTACGAAGAAACCGTGCTTGCAGCCAACAGCGCCTCGCCCAAGCTCATCGCCAATTGGGTACAGAGCCAGGTCATCGCGGCGCTCAACGAGGACGGGCTGGATATCCGAGAGTTCAGCGTCACTCCCGCCGAGCTTGCTGCCCTCGCCGACAAGATCGCCGACGGCACGCTTTCCGGCACGCTCGCGAACGAAGTCTTCGCCGCGATTCGCGCGGGGGACGGCTCGGTCGATACGATCATCGAGCAACGCGGGCTCAGGCAGATCACCGACGAAGGTGCCATCGCTCGGCTCGTCGCCGAGGTCCTTGCCGCATACCCCGTTCAAACCCAACAGTGCCGCGACGGCAACGAGAAAGTCATCGGCTTTCTCGTCGGCCAAGTCATGAAAGCCTCGCAAGGCAAGGCCAACCCCAAGCAGGTCAACGACGCGCTGCGCAAGCGGCTGCGGGAATGATCCGGTGAACGAGGTTCAAACGTTTGTGTTCGAGGATCTGGGGATCCGCGGCGCGATCGTACGACTCGAGGAAACCTGGCGGCAGGTCTTGGCGCAACACCATTATCCGGAGCCGCTGCGCCGCCTGCTCGGCGAAGGCGTCGCGGCCGCTGTGTTGCTCGCGACCGGGCTCAAAGGACGGCCCAGGCTTTCACTGCAACTCCAAAGCGAAGGCCCGGTCAAGCTGTTGCTCATTCAGTGCTCGAGCGAATTCAATGTCCGCGGCATGGCTCACTGGCGGCAATCTCGCGATAGCGAGCCCCTGCTCGGCTCGGGCCGACTGGCCGTGAATCTCGAGGCTCAGGAGGGAGGCTTCAGTTTTCAGGGCATCGTGCCGCTCGTCGGCGAGACCCTCGACACCTGCCTGGAAGCGTACTTTGCGCAATCGGAGCAGCTGCCGACGCGGCTGCTGCTCGCGACGGAGGACCAGCGCGTCGCCGGGATGTTGCTCCAGGTGCTCCCGGCCAGTGATCGCGAGCCGGCTTTCGACACCGTGGCCGCGCTGGCGCATACCGTATCCGCCGCCGAGCTCAACGACCTGCCGGCCGCGAGCCTCCTGCGGCGGCTGTTTCCGGCGTACGAGCTTCGCGTGTTCAAGCCCCGCCCGGTCGCGCACGATTGCCGCTGCACGGCCGAGCACCTCGCCGGTGTTGTCCGGATGCTCGGCGCCGGGGAGCTCGAGACGCTGCTCGCCGAGACCGGGCGCGTCGAGATCACTTGCGAGTTCTGCAACCGCAGCTTCCGCTATGACGAGCAGGCCGTAGCCGAGATTTTCGAAGGGCATTCGCCGGCGCAACGGCTGCACTGACCCCGTCGATTCTCCTGAACCGCCATCCGGGCGATTGACAATGCTTGGTGGTCCTAGTATATAAAGACATCTTTATATGCCAACTATCGTTATGGAATCCGCCGAAGCGCTGGCCACCTTACTCCGCGCCCTGGGCGACCCGAGCCGCCTGCGGCTGTTGCGCGCTCTCGAGCAAGGGGAGCTCACGGTGGGCGAGATGACCGAGGTTACCGGGCTCAGCCAGCCCCGGGTCTCCCGGCATCTGCGGCTGCTCTGCGAGGCGCGAGTGCTGCGCCGCGCGCGCGATCGCAACGAGGTCTATTACCGGGCGAACGTCGATGCGGATCGCCGTGCCCTCGTTCAGCAAACGCTCGACAGCCTATCGCCTGGCGACCCCGATCTCACGCAGGACCACGCGCGCTTGAAGTCGATACTCGACAGGCGCCGCGCTCGCGCGCAGGGGTTGCTCACGGCGCTCGGCATCGAGCCGCTCGACGACGCGGCCGCGGAAGCCGTGGCCGCTTGCTTGAGGGAATTGCTCGCGCAAACCGAGAGCGTCCCGTCCGGTGAATGGCCCGCGCTCGGGCGCTTGCTCGACGTCGGCACCGGCACCGGCACGATGCTGCCGCTATTGAGTCCGCATGCGGATCGCATCGTCGCCGTTGATCACTCCCGGGAAATGCGCCTGGTGGCGCGCGCACGCGTGCTCGCGAATGGGCTCGTCAATTGCACGGTTCAAGACGGCGACATGTATGCGCTGAGCTTCGCGGATGCCTACTTCGACACCGTAACGATGGACCGGGTCCTCGGCGTCGCAAGCCGGCCCGAGAGCGCGGTCGCCGAAGCGGCGCGACTGCTTCGCCCGGGCGGGCGCTTGCTGGTCGTAGAGACGGGGCACTCGATCGCCGGCCGCGAGAGTCTCGAAGCCTGGCTCGGCGACGCCGGCTTCTCGCCGGCGCTGACGCGCGACAAGACCAGGGGCTCGACTATCGCGGTCGCAAGGCGACCGGCGGCGGCCCGCGCAAACGTGGCATGAGCGCGATGACCGCCAAGCCTCAAGTCTCGTTCGAGTTCTTCCCGCCCGCGACGCCGAAGATGGAAGAAACGCTGTGGAGCTCCATCCAACGACTCGCGCCGCTCAAGCCGCGATTCGTATCGGTGACTTACGGCGCCGACGGATCGACTCGCGATCGCACCCATCGGATCGTCCGCCGCATACAAACGGAGACCCGCCTGACCTGCGCGCCACACCTGACCTGCATCGGCGCGCGCCGCGAGGACGTGCTGGCGGCGGCCAGGGCCTACTGGAGCAATGGCATTCGCTACCTCGTGGCGCTGCGCGGCGACCCACCGAAGGATGCCGCCGGCTACGTGCCCGAGCCGGGTGGCTTCGCCTACGCCGCGGATCTCGTCGAAGGCCTGGCGACGGTCGGTAACTTCGACGTCTCGGTTGCCGCCTATCCCGAGACGCATCCCGAGGCGCCCAGCGCCGAGTTCGATCTCGACAACCTGCGACGCAAGATCGACGCCGGAGCTACGCGCGCGATCACCCAGTTCTTCTTCGAGCCTGACGCCTATCTGCGGTTCAGGGACCGCTGCGCGGGCAAGGGGATCAAGGTGACCATCGTACCCGGCGTGCTGCCGATCACGAACTTTCCGCGGATGCTGAAGTTCGCGGCAAGCTGTGGTGCGTCGGTTCCCGACTGGCTTCGAGATCGGTTCAGCGGCCTGGACGACGATCCCGAGACGCTGCGCATGATCGCCGCGAGCACGGCGATCGAGCAGGTCGAGGGTCTCAGGCGGCACGGCGTCGACGAGTTTCACTTCTATACGCTCAACCGGGCGGAGCTCACCTTCGCAATTTGCCACGCGATCGGTATCCGCCCCGAAACACCGGCTCTAGGAGCCGCCCATGGCTGACCGATCGGCGGCGCTCGAGGCCATTCTCGGCGAGCGCATCGCGATACTCGATGGCGCGATGGGGACCAGCATTCAGGCGCTCGGGCTCGCCGAGGAGGACTTTCGCGGCGAGCGCTTCGCCGACTGGCCTCAGCCGCTCAGGGGCAACAACGATCTGCTCTCGATCACTCAACCGCGGCACATCGAGCAAATACATCGGGAGTTTCTCGCCGCCGGCGCCGACATCCTCTGCACCAACACGTTCAACTCGAACTTTCCGTCGCAGGCCGACTACGGCCTGTCCGATCTCGTCGCCGAGTTGAACCTGGCGGCCGCGCGGCTCGCCCGCGGCGTCGCCGACGACGTCGCCGAGCGAACCGGCCGGCCCCGCTTCGTCGCCGGAGCGCTCGGACCGACGAACCGCACCTGCTCGCTGTCGCCCGACGTGAGCGACCCCGGCGCGCGGAACATCAGCTTCGACGAGCTCGCGGCGACCTATGCGGATGCGGCCGCGGCGCTGATCGAGGGCGACGTCGATCTGCTGCTCATCGAGACGGTCTTCGATACCTTGAACGCCAAGGCGGCGATCTATGCGATTGAGGATGTCTTCGATCGAAAATCGCTGCGCCTGCCCGTCATCGTCTCCGGCACGATCACCGATGCATCGGGTCGCACGCTCTCGGGACAAACGCTGGAAGCGTTCTACAACTCGATCCGGCATGCGCGGCCCGCCGCCATCGGTTTGAATTGCGCGCTCGGCGCCGACGAGCTGCGCCCCTATGTCGAGGAGCTCGCCAAGATCTCCGATGCCTGGGTCAGCCTGCACCCCAATGCGGGATTGCCGAACGAGTTCGGCGAGTACGACGACACGCCCGAGCACATGGCCGGTGTCCTCGGCGAGTTCGCCGCGCGCGGCTGGATGAATATCGTCGGCGGCTGTTGCGGAACGACGCCGGCTCACATTCGCGCGATCGCCGATGCCATGGCGGTGCACCCGCCGCGCAAGCGCGCGCCCAAAGCCCGGTTGAGCCGTTTCTCCGGGCTCGAGGCCTTCAACATCGGCCCCGACAGCTTGTTCGTCAACGTCGGCGAGCGATGCAACGTCACCGGCTCGGCGCGTTTCAGAAAGCTCATCGAGGCCGACGACTTCGAGCAGGCGCTGCAAGTCGCGCGAGCGCAGGTCGAAAGCGGCGCTCAGCTTCTCGACGTCAACATGGACGAGGGCATGCTCGATTCGGCGGCCGCAATGGAACGCTTCTTGAAGCTCGTTGCATCCGAGCCGGACATCGCGCGCGTCCCCATCATGGTCGATTCGTCGAAATGGAGCGTGATCCGCGCCGGGCTCAAGTGCATTCAAGGCAAGTCCGTCGTCAATTCGATCAGCCTCAAGGAAGGCGAAGCGCCGTTTCTCGAGCAGGCCCGCGAGATCCTGCGCTTCGGAGCCGCCGTGGTGGTCATGGCCTTCGACGAGAGCGGCCAGGCCGACTCGGTGGAACGCAAGCTCGAAATCTGCAAGCGATCCTACGATCTGCTCGTGCATCGGGTCGGTTTCGCGCCCGAGGATATCATTTTCGACCCGAATATCTTCGCCGTCGCCACGGGCATTGCCGAGCACAACGGCTACGGCGTCGCATTCATCGAAGCGACTCGACGCATCAAGGCGAGTTTTCCGTACGCCATGGTCAGCGGCGGCGTCAGCAACGTGTCATTTTCCTTCCGCGGCAACGATGCCGTCCGCGAAGCGATGCATTCCGTGTTCCTCTATCACGCGATCGCGGCCGGCATGGATTTGGGGATAGTCAACGCGGGGCAGCTCGCCGTGCACGAGGACATCCCCAAGCCGCTGCGCGACGCCGTCGAGGACGTAATCCTCAACCGGCGCGCCGACGCCACCGAGAGATTGCTCGAGCTCGCGCAGAGCTTTCGCCGCGAGGAAGGCGCAGCGGGCGGCAAAGCCGCGGCGGAGTGGCGGCAATGGCCCGTCGAGAAACGCCTCGAGCATGCCCTCGTGCAAGGTGTCGACGCCCATATCGTCGAGGACACCGAGCTCGCTCGTCAGGCGGCCGATCATCCGCTCAGCGTCATCGAGGGCCCGCTCATGGACGGCATGAACGTCGTCGGCGATTTGTTCGCGAGCGGCAAGATGTTCCTTCCGCAAGTCGTAAAATCGGCGCGCGTGATGAAGAAAGCCGTCGCGCATCTGGTGCCGTACATTCAAGAGCGGCAGGGTGGCAGGAGGTCGAAGGCGAAAATCGTATTGGCCACCGTCAAGGGAGACGTCCACGACATCGGCAAGAATATCGTCGGCGTGGTCCTGCAGTGCAACAACTTCGATGTGACCGACCTCGGAGTCATGGTGCCGGCGACCAACATCCTCGACACGGCCGTCGAGATCGGCGCGGATGCGATCGGGCTCTCGGGCTTGATCACGCCATCGTTGGACGAGATGGTCCACGTCGCCTCGGAGATGCAGCGGCGCGGTTTCCATATTCCTCTTCTGATCGGCGGCGCGACTACTTCCCCCGCGCATACCAGCGTCAAGATCGATCCGGCCTACGACGGCCCGGTCGTCTACGTCAAGGATGCGTCGCGATCCGTCGGCGTGACGCAGTCGCTCGTCGGCGATCGGTGCGACGCCTTCGTGAATAAGATCGCCGAGGAGCACCAGGCCCGCCGGCAGCGCCATCAAGGCAAGCGCAGCCAGGCGCCGGAGCTTTCGTTGGCCGAGGCCCGCGCGAACAAGCCCGCCTTCGACTGGTCGCGATACGCCCCGCCCCGCCCCGCCGTGCTCGGCATCACCGCGATCGCCGACCAGCCTCTCGACGAGCTGGTCGATTACATCGACTGGATGCCGTTCTTCAACGCCTGGGAGTTCAGCGGCCGCTTCCCCGATATCTTGAGCGACCCGAAAGCCGGGGCGGCGGCGCGCAGCTTGTTCGACGATGCCAGACACCTGCTCGACCGCGTGCTCGCCGAGCGCTGGCTCAAGGCCAGCGGCGTTGTCGGCCTGTTCGCGGCAAACGCCGTCGACGACGACATCGATATTTACGCCGATGCAACGCGAGCTCGAAGCTTGATGCGGCTGCATCACCTGCGACAGCAGCGCCGCAAACGCGCCGACCTATCGAACGACTGCCTCGCCGATTTCGTCGCGCCCGCGGGGAAGGCCCAGGACTATCTCGGGGCCTTCGCGGTTACCGCAGGCCTGGGCATCGACGAGCACGTCGCGCGTCTCAAGGCAGATCACGACGACTACAGCGCGATTCTCCTGAGCGCGCTCGCCGACCGCTTCGCCGAAGCCTTCGCCGAGCGCCTGCACGAGCGCGTGCGCGCCGAGCTTTGGGGCTACGCGCCGGACGAGCGGCTCGACAACAGAGCGCTGATCGACGAAAGCTATCGCGGCATCCGGCCGGCGCCGGGCTATCCCGCCTGCCCGGACCACACGGAGAAGGCCGCGCTATGGCGGCTCCTCGACGTCGAGCGCAACGCCGGCATCACGATCACCGAGAACTTCGCGATGCTGCCGACGGCCGCGGTCAGCGGCTGGTACTTCTCGCATCCCGAGTCCCGCTACTTCTCGGTCGGCAAGATCGGCCGCGATCAGGTCGAGGAGTATGCCGCCCGCAAGGGTTGGAGCCTTGCCGAGGCCGAGCGCTGGCTGTCGCCCAACCTGGGCTACGAAGCGCGCGCCGCCTGATCGGGCACGCCCTTCTCGATCCCGCGTCCTGCGACCACGCACGGCGTGAAGGCGGGGACATTGGTGCTCGAAGGAGTTTGCCCCCCGACTGAGAGTGCCAATGTCCCCGCCTTCACGCCCTCCATGCCGAATCGATCGCTACCGCTACGCGACAGCGTCGAGCGCGCGATCGTGCCCGGCGAGGTCCTTGAGCGTCTCGGCATCAGCGAAGCCGGCGCCGCGCGCGAGCGCAAGCACCGCCGGGCCTTGATCGTAGCCGTGCTCCACCAGCAGCCGCCCGCCGGGTTTCATATGTGCGCGGGCGCCGGCGACGATCGCGCGAATCGCCGCCAGCCCGTCCTCGCCGCCGTCGAGCGCCAGCGCCGGCTCGTGGCGCAGATCGCCCGCAAGGAGCGGATCGCCGCTCGCGACGTAAGGCGGGTTCGCGACAATCAGATCGAAGCTGCGCCCCGCAACGGCCGCGAACCAATCCGACTCGAGCCAGCTCACCGCCAACCCGAGCCGCTCGCCGTTCTCGCGCGCGACGGCCAGCGCCGTCGCGCTCAGATCCACCGCCGCGATCTCGGCCAACGGTCGCGCATCCTTGAGCGCCAGCGCGATCGCGCCGCAGCCGGTGCCGAGATCCAGAATCTCGACGCTCCGTTCCGTCCCGATCTGCGCCAGCGCCTGCTCGACGAGCAGCTCCGTCTCCGGGCGCGGCACCAGAACGCCGGCACGTATCACGAGCTCGAGCGAGAAGAACTCGCGCGTGCCCGTGAGATAGGCCAGCGGCACGCCGCTCAAGCGGCGTTGCACGAGCTCCGTGAATCGCTCGCGTCGACTGCCCCCGAGACGCCGCTCCGGATAGGCGAGCACGGCGCTGCGGCGGATGCCCGCGACGCTCGCGACGAGCAGCTCGGCATCGAGCCGGGGACTCGAGCTGCTCGATGCGAGTCTCGTTGAAGCCCAATCGATGAGCTGGCCGAAAGAATCGGGCGCCTCGCCCTCATTGGCGGAAACCATCGGCGTTACTCCTCGCCGACGGCGGCGAGCAGCTCGGCTTGCAGCTCGTTGGTCAACGGCTCGACGAGCAAGTCGAGCTTGCCTTCGAGAATCTCGTCGAGCCGATAGAGCTTCAAGTCGATGCGATGGTCGGTCACCCTGCCCTCGGGATAGTTGTAGCTGCGAATTCGCTCCGACCGGTCGCCGGTGCCGACGAGGCTGCGACGCCGTTGCGCCGTCTCGGTCTGCTGGCGGGTGACTTCCGCGTCTCGGAGCTTGGCTTTCAGCAGCGCCATGGCACGTGCCCGGTTCTTGTGCTGCGAGCGCTCGTCCTGGCATTCGACCACGATGCCGCTCGGCAGATGAGTCAAGCGCACGGCCGAGTCGGTCTTGTTGACGTGCTGTCCGCCAGCGCCGGAGGCCCGGTAGGTATCCACGCGCAGATCGGCCGGATTGACCGTGACCTCTTCGATGTCGTCCGGCTCCGGCAGCACCGCGACCGTGCAAGCGGAAGTATGTATGCGTCCCTGGGACTCGGTCTCGGGAACGCGCTGAACGCGATGGGCACCCGACTCGAACTTGAGCTTTGCATACGCGCCCTTGCCGACGACCCTGGAGATGATCTCTTTGTAACCACCGTGCTCGCCCTCGCTGGCGCTCAGGACTTCGACGCGCCAGCCCTTGTGCTCCGCGTATCGGCTGTACATTCGAAACAGGTCTCCGGCGAACAACGCGGCCTCGTCGCCGCCCGTGCCCGCCCGGATCTCTAGAAACAGATTGGCGTCGTCGTCCGGGTTCACCGGGATCAGATGCACGGTCAAGCGTTGCTCTTGCCGCTCGAGCTTCTCCAGCAGGCTTTCGACCTCCTCTTCACCGAGGGCACGGAGCCCGACATCCTCGCTGAGCGACATCTCGCGCGCGCCGGCGATTTCGTGGGAAAGATTCCGATAGGCGCCGAAATCCTTGGCGATCGGCTCGAGCCGCGAATACTCCTTCGACAGCTCTCGGAATCTGTCGTTGTTGGAGATGACCGCCGGGTCGCTCAAGAGGTGGCCGATCTCCTCGAAGCGATCCGCCAGGCGGGAGAGCTTTTCCTCGATCGATGCCTTCACACGCCGTTGCTGACGGAGCTTACGATATGAACGTCCCGCTGCGGGTACGGAATCGACAGCCCGGCTCCCTCGAGAGCGCGCTTGATGCTCTCCATGAGATCACTGCGAACCTGCCAGTAGTCGATCGTGCGCACCCAGACGCGAACCGCGAGATTCACGCTACTCTCGCCGAATTCCATGAGCAATAGCGCCGAAGGCGGTTCCTCGAGAATCCGGTTGTCCCTGGCTATGGCGCCCTGAATCAGCGCTTTCGCGCGCCCGATATCGTCGTCGTAGCCGATGCCGATCGTCAGGTCGACGCGCCGCGTCGGCTCGGCGGAATAGTTGGTAATCGTGGCCCCGTAGATCAGCGCATTCGGAACCGTGATGACCCGGTTGTCGGGCGTCTTGAGAACGGTGCTGAAGATCTTGATGCTGTCCACGGTGCCGGCAATACCGGCGGCTTCTATGAAATCGCCGACCCTGAACGGCCGAAAGAACACCAGCATGACTCCGGCCGAAAAATTCGACAGCGAGTCCTTCAGCGCCAAACCGACGGCCAGGCCGGTGGCGCCGAGGATCGCAAGAAAGCCGGTCGTGTCGACGCCCAAGGTACTGACCGCCGTCATGACCACCAGCGTGACCAGCAATATATAGACGAGGTTGCTCAAGAAGCGGGCCAGCGTCTCCTCCACGCCGGCCCTGGCGACGGCTTTGCGGAACCAGCCGGTCAGCCCCTTAGCCGCCCATCGGCCGATCAGGAAGAGCAGCAACGCCGCGGCCAAGCGGCCGCCCCAGCTCAGCAACAGCGTCGTCGCGAGCTGTGGGTCCAGCCATTGACCGATCAATGATTGCAGGTCGTCCATCGACGCCTCCATGAGAATGCGCAGGGCCGGGAACCCGGCCCGTTGTGCACGCGAATTGTCAGTGAATCCCCAAACGGACACAAGCCGCGCCGGACCGGATCCGGCGCGGCGCCGCAGGCGGGCTGTCGCTTTTAGGGTATAGTCTCAGACGCAACTCATGGCCACTCCCATCAAACTCCTGTCGGCGCTGTTGCTGTCATGGCTTGCCGGTTGCGCAACCGGCGGAATGTCCAGCGTCGGCGATCGCCGGGTCGACGTCGATTCTCACGTGCTGCTGGGCGAGATCGCGCGGGAGCGCGAGCAGTTCGAGAGCGCCGCCGAGCACTACCTCGCGGCCGCGCAAATCTCCGAGGACTCGCGCTGGGCAGCGCTCGCGACGGAAGTGGCTCACGAGATCGGCCTCGACGACCTCGGACTTTCGGCGGCTCGCCGTTGGAAGGCGCTGAACCCGGACGATTTCCGCGCGGCGCAGTTTCTCGGCATCTTCCTGCTGCGCAACGGCGATCTCGATGGCGCCGTGACGGTGTTCGAGGAGCTGCTCGCGACGGCTCAAAACCCGGGGGCGGGCCTCGCACTGATCATCGAGCTCTTGTTCGGCGAGCGCGACGAGCAAAGCGTGACTGCTCTGGTCTCGCGGCTGGTGGCGGGCTACCCCGAGATCGCCGAAGGTCACTACGGCTTGGGAAGGCTCGCATTGAGATCGGGCGACGTCGAGGCCGCCCTGGAAAGCACGCAACGCGCCGTGGCGCTCAGGCCTCAGTGGGATCAGGCGCAGCTGCTGCTGGCGCGCGCCCTGGTGCTCGCGGGCAGGGCCGAGGAAGGTCTGGCGCTCGTGGAGGGCCTCGCGGCGGACAGCGACGAGATCGAGGTGCAGCTCCAATACGCCGAGCTGCTCTTGTCCGCGGGACACGAAGATGCCGCGCGCGAGCGGTTGGACCGGATACTCGAGGAGAGCCCGGGGCTTCCCGAGGCCATTCGTGCGCTCGCTTTTCTGACCCTGACCCAGAATGAGCTCGAAGCCGCCAAAGGGCATTTCAACGAGCTGCGCGCTCAGCCGCGGTATCGCGACGAAGCCTTCTACTATCTCGGCCGCATCGCCGAGTCGGAAGACGATTCGTTGCAGGCGATGCGCTCTTATTCCCGTGTGACGTCGGGCTCGAATGCCGTCGAAGCGCAGTTGCGCGCCGCCAATGTTCTCTACACGCGGCTCAACGATGCGCAGGGTGCGCTCCAGCATCTCCGCGAGTTCGGGATCGCGAACCCGGATTTCGAGATCGAGATGTTCGTCGCCCAGAGCGATCTTCTGATGCGCATGGACCGCGACGAGGAAGCGATGCAGCTCATCGACGACGCCGTCGCCGAGAATCCCGAGAGCTCCTTGCTCGAACAGGCGAAGCTGCAGATCTTCCTCGTGCGAGCGCAAGACGCGGTCAGCGAAAACGAGCTGGGGCTCGCCGAAGACTTGCTGGGCGATGCGCTGCGCGAGTATCCGGACAACGTATCGCTGCGTTACGCGCAGGCATTGCTGTATCAAGAGCAAGGCAGGCTGCGCAGAGCCGCGGCGGCGCTCGAACAGCTCGTCGCCGATGCACCGGACGACGCGGGTTTGCTCAACGCGCTGGGCTATCTGCTCACGGATTCGATGAGCCGCCACCATGAAGCGCACGACTACATCGAGCGCGCGCTCGAAATCGAGCCCGACAATGCCGCGATCATCGACAGCATGGGCTGGGTGCTGTTCCACTTGGGAGAGCTCGAGGCGGCGCTCGAGCACCTGCAGAGAGCCTACGAGCTGTTTCCCGATCCGGAGGTTGCGGCGCACATCGTCGACGTGCAGTTTGCGCTAGGCAACGAGCGCGAGGCCCGGGAGCTGTTGCAGCGCACCCTCGAGGAACACCCGGACAGCCCGCACCTGCAAAACGTCAGGCAGCGCATCGGACCATGACCCGGCGTCGGCCCGTCGCCGTCATCCTCTTCACACTCGCGGCAACTCTGGCCGGCTGCGCGCACCAGGTCCGGCTGGGCGACGGCATGAGCTATACGCAGCGGCGCGACTACCTAGAGTCCGTGGGCGCTTGGGAAATGCGCGGCCGCATTGCCGTCGATACCGGCGAAAGCGCCTTTCAGGGCCGTTTTCAGTGGTTGCAGAGCGGCGACGATCTGACGCTGATCGTCAGAAGCCCGCTGGGCGCCAATCTGCTGCGCGTCGCCGGTCCGCCGGAAGCCCTGATCGTCGATGCACGCGGCGAAACCTGGAAGCTGACCTCGCCCGAGCAGGAACTCTCCGAGATCCTCGGCTGGTGGCTGCCCGTGACCAGCTTCCAGCGCTGGCTGCTCGGCGTGCCGGATCCGCATTACGCCGCCGAGGAGCGGCTGGGCCCGGATGCCGCACTGGCGCGGCTCGAGCAGAGGCTTTGGCAGCTCGAGTTCGGCAGCTACCAGCTTGCCTCCGGCGTGCTGATTCCGCGTCGTATCGATCTCGGCTACGACCGGCTCGAGTTCCGCGTGGTCGTTGACAGCTGGCTGCCCTCGCCTTGAACTGGGCGCCGGGGCGGCAGCACAATACCGCCCTGCCTGCTGGGGTGTAGCCAAGCGGTAAGGCAACGGGTTTTGATCCCGTCATTCGCAGGTTCGAATCCTGCCACCCCAGCCAACCCTGCGCCGCAGATGTTTAGGAGCTCAGCTTGGACCTCGGACCCGCCACCATATTTTCCGGAAATGCCCACCCGGCATTGGCGCAAAGCATCGCCCATCACCTGCGCATACCGCTAGGCAAGATCAGTGTCGGCCGCTTCAGCGACGGCGAGGTCAACGTCGAGATCATGGAGAACGTGCGCGGCCGCGACGTGTTCCTGGTGCAGCCCACCTGTCCGCCGGGCGCCGAGAACCTCATGGAGCTTCTGGTCATGGCGGACGCCTGCCAGCGGGCCTCGGCCGGCCGGATCACGGCGCTGATTCCCTACTTCGGCTTTGCGCGGCAGGACACCCGGCCGCGCGCGAGCCGCGTGCCGATCACGGCCAAGCTCGTCGCCAACCTGATCGGCGCCGCCGGTATCGATCGGGTGCTCACGGTGGATCTGCATTCCGACCAAATCCAAGGTTTCTTCGACGTTCCGGTCGACAACGTCTACGCCTCGCCGGTGCTGCTCGGCGACGTCTGGAAACAGGAGTACGAGCGCATGGTCGTCGTCTCACCGGACGTCGGCGGCGTGGTCAGGGCGCGGGCGCTTGCGAAGCGCCTGCACCAGGCCGATCTGGCGATCATCGACAAGCGCCGGCCGCAGCCCAACATGGCGCAGGTCATACACGTCATCGGCGAGGTCAGCGGCAAGACCTGCGTCATGATCGACGATCTCGTGGACACCGCCGGCACGCTGTGCGCGGCGGCCGAGGTTCTCAAGCAGCGCGATGCGACGCGCGTGGTCGCCTATATCACCCATCCGGTGCTCTCGGGCCCGGCGGTCGAGCGGATCGAAGAATCGGTCATCGACGAGCTCGTCGTCACCGACACCATACCGCTGAGCCCCCAGGCCGAGGCCTGCTCAAAAATTCGCCAGCTCAGCGTCGCCGAGCTCCTGGCCGAGACGCTGCGCCGTATCAGCGACGCCGAGTCGGTCAGCTCCCTCTACGTCGACTAGCCGTCGACCAGGCTCCCCTGATATCATCCGCGCCCCCTGGAGGAGAAAGCCATGAGCACCGGCTTCGAGCTGCAATTCGAGACCCGCGCGGCGCTCGGTACGAGCGGCAACCGGCGGCTGCGCCGCGAGGGGCGTGTTCCCGCGATTGTCTACGGCGCGGGACGCGATCCGCGGCCGATATCGCTGGATCAGAACAGCCTGTTTCGCCACATGGAGCGGCAGGCGTTCTTCACCAGCATCATTACGCTGAGCGAGGGCCAGAACAGCCAGCCCGTGATCGTCAAGCACGTGCACTTTCATCCGGTGAAGCGCCAGATTCTACACATGGACTTCCAGCGTATTCTCGAAGACGAGAAGATCACGCTGGACGTGCCGATCCGTTTCATCGGCGAAGCCGCCGCCAAGGGCGTCAAGCTGCAAGGCGGCGAGATCGCACACCTGCTCACGGAGATCGAGGTGAGCTGCCTGCCGAAGGACCTGCCGGAGTTCATCGAGCTCGACGTCACCGAGCTCGAGCTCAATCAGCTCCTGCATCTCTCCAGCATCAAGCCGCCCGAAGGCGTCGAGTTCGTGGCGCTCTCGCACGGGCAGGATCCCGCAGTCATCGCTATCAACCCGCCGAGGCGGGAGGAAGAAGAGCAGGTCGCCGAGGCCTTGGTGCCGGAGGTGCCCACCGAGGCAGCCGGCGAGGCGGCGCCCGCGGAGCCCACGGAGGACTGACCCCGCGGCCGAGCTGCGCGAAAGGCCGCCTGTGGGCGGCCTTTTTCATGATGCGCCGGCGCACCCCCGCCCGGAATGGAGCGCCGGAGCGTGCCCGGGTAATCTGAGCGCAACCGAGAAAGTGAGAATTCGTCCATGGCGCACGCGATCGAGCTCATCGTCGGACTCGGCAATCCGGACCCGGCGCATCTACCGACTCGCCACAACGCGGGATTCTGGCTCGTCGATCTGATCGCGCGCGAGTGCGGCGCCGTTTTCAAGCCGAACCGCCGTCTGGCGGGCGCGCTCGCCGAGGTCGAGATCCAAGGGCAGCGAGTCCGGTTACTGAAGCCGCAGACCTATATGAACGACAGCGGCCGGTCGGTCGCGGCGGCGATGAGTTACTTCAAGATTCCGCCGGAGCGCATGCTGGTGGCTTACGACGAGCTCGACCTCGACCCGGGGCGCGCTCAGCTCAAGTTCGACGGCGGCCACGGCGGCCACAACGGCTTGCGGGACGTCGTCGAATGCGTCGGCGGCGAGTTCTGGCGGCTTCGGCTCGGCATCGGCCATCCGGGACCCGGACAGCGCGAAGCCGTGGTCGGCTACGTGCTCCGCCGCCCGACGCCCGAAGAGCAGGAAAAAATCCTCGAGTCCGTGGTGGCCGCGGCGGAAGCGATCCCGGTGCTGTTGGAGCAGGGCCCGGAGCGGGCGATGACTCAGCTCCACAGCCGAGGGCGGCAGCCGAAGCCCAATCGCAAAGCGCAAAACGACGCGGTCGCCGACGACTGATGGGTATCAAATGCGGGATCGTGGGCTTGCCCAACGTCGGCAAGTCGACGCTGTTCAACGCGCTGACCGCGGCGGCGATTCCCGCCGAGAATTACCCGTTTTGCACCATCGATCCGAACGTCGGCATCGTCGCCGTACCGGATCCCAGGCTCGCCGCGATCGCGGAGATCGTCAAGCCGGAGAAGGTCGTGCCGACGGTCGTGGAGTTCGTCGACATCGCGGGCTTGGTCGAGGGCGCGTCGAAAGGCGAAGGGCTCGGTAACCAGTTTCTATCGCACATCCGCGAGACCCACGCGATTCTTCACCTCGTGCGCTGCTTCGCCGACGAGGACGTGACGCACGTTTCCGGGCGCATCGATCCGTTCAGCGATATCGAGATCATCGAGACCGAGCTCATGCTCGCCGACCTCGAAACCGCGGAGAAAAGCCTCCAGAAAGCCGAGCGTCAGGCGAAGACCAACGAAAAGCATGCGGTCGCCTGGCACAAGCTGCTCGCCCGCGTGGTCGCGAGCCTCGAAGCCGGCGAGCCCGTCAGAGCGATGCAGCTCGACCGCGCTGGGCAGGAGCTGCTGCACGGCATGCATCTCATTACGGCGAAGCCGACGATGTACGTCGCCAACGTCGGCGAAGCCGCCGACAGCGACGACGTGCACGCCGAGCGGGTCGTCGCCCGAGCGGCGAGCCACGGCGTTCCCGCCGTAGTGATCTGCGCCGCGCTCGAGGCCGAGCTCGCCCAGCTTCCCACGGTGGAGCAGCAGGAATTTCTCGAGGAGCTCGGGCTCGAGGAGCCGGGGCTCAACCGCATGATCGCGGCCGCCTACAACCTCCTCGGCCTGCAGACCTTCTACACGGCCGGGCCGAAGGAGGTCCGCGCCTGGACCGTGCGCCGCGGCGCGACCGCCTACGACGCCGCCGGCGAGATCCACACCGATTTCCAGCGCGGCTTCATCCGCGCCGAGGTCATCGCCTACGAGCGGTTCATCGAGCGGCGCGGCGAAGCCGGCGCGAAAGCCGCCGGCGAGATGCGACTGGAGGGCCGGGATTATGTCGTCGCGGCGGGCGACGTCATTCATTTTCGCTTCAACGTTTGAGCGCCCGCGCCGCCCTAGCCGGCCTCATGGTAAGGTTACATCCATGAACAACAACGCAAAAACGGCCGCCTGGCGGCTTACCGCGATCGCGGCGGTCCTCGGCGGCGTCCTCGTGACAGCCGCGACGACCGCGCAACAACCCTACCCCACGCGCCCCATCGATATCGTGACCCACGCCTCGCCCGGCGGCGGCACCGACGCCACCGCGCGCTCGATGGTGCTCGGCACCAAGCTGGCGCTCGACGTCAATATGGCGGTCGTGCCCCGAACCGGCGGCGGCGGGGTCGTCGCAATGAACTACGTCAATAGCCGTCCGCGCGACGGCTACACCGTGCTCGCAATCACGCCGACACACCTGTTCGCGATCGCGCGCGGCCAGGGTCCGCTGAAGATCGACGACCTGGTCGCGGTCGCCAGAGCTACCGACGACCCGATCGTCGTCATGGTGCGCCACGACAGCCAGGTGCAAACCCTGAACGACCTCATCGAACTGGGCCGGCAGCGCCCGATCAAGTGGGGCACGACCCAGATCGGCGGCGTCGATCACGTCGCCGGCGCGGTGCTCGCGCAGAAAGCCGCAACCGAGCTCAGCGTCGTGCCGTTCTCGGGCGGCGGCGAGATCGTCACCAACCTCATGGGCGGCAGCGTCGATGCCGCCGGGCTCAATCTCACCGAGGCGCTCGATCAGATTCAGCGCGGCGATTTCCGCGCGTTGGCCGTCATGGCCGAGGAGCGGCTCGAGTCGATTCCCGACGTGCCGACGACCGTGGAGCTCGGCTACGACGTCGTGTTTTCGACGGTCAGAGGCTATCTCGTGCTCAAAGGCACGCCCGAAGACCGCATCGAGGCGCTGGAGCGCGGCATGCTCGAGGGCATGCGCCAGGAGAACTATCAAGACTACCTGCACGGCTCGGGTCTCGATGCGAGAAGCGTTGCCGGGCGGGAAGCCTGGAGCGCTCAGGTCGAGCGGCTCTACGCGGACGCCCGCCAGGCGATGATCGATCTCGGCATTGTCACAGAACAATAACAACCATCCTCCGGTATGAAAAACCAGGACAGCCTGATCGGCGTCTTCCTCATCGCGTTCTGCGCATTCGTGTTCTGGCTGACGACGGGTTTCGACGAAGTCCCGCCGATGCTGTCGCAGAACGTTCCGCCGACCTTTTTCCCGCGGCTGGTGTTGGCGATCATCGCGCTGTTGAGCGTCGCACTGACTCTGGGGAATTTGCGGAAGCCCGCTCGGGAGAACGCCGGCGTGAAGCCCGCCGTGTTCGTCACCGCCGGCATCGTGCTCGTCACGGGCTTCTCGCTCGGCTATCTCGGAACCTGGTTGACGCTGATCCTGGTCGCGGTGATTCTGCCGCTCGCGTGGGGCGAGCGGCGACTCGTGCCCATCGGCCTGCTCGCCGGCGGCCTGCCGGTGAGCGTCTATCTCGTGTTCAGCATTGCGCTCGGCGTGCGTTTCCCTGCCGGCCGGCTGTTCGAGTCGTTTTTCTAATCGGCCGTCGGCATGGCTTTTCCGGGCCTCGAATACGCATTGCCGGTGTTCACCGATCCGATGGTGATCGGCCTCATCGTCGCGGGCACGATCATTGGCGTCATCGTCGGCGCGCTGCCCGGTCTGTCCTCGTCGATGGCGGTGGCGCTGCTGCTGCCGTTCTCGCTGTATCTGGACCCGATCCCCTCGATCGCGCTCTTGTCGGCGCTCTACTGCGCGGGGACTTTCGGCGGCTCGATCACGGCGATCCTGATCAACGCGCCGGGGGCGCCGCCGGCCGCGGCCACGGCTTTCGACGGCTACCCGCTCGCCGTCAAGGGCGAGGCCGGGCGGGCGCTCGGGATTGCGGCCGTGGCATCCGCCTGCGGCGGAATATTCAGCGTGCTGGTGCTGCTGTTCGCGGCACCGCTGCTCGCGAGAATGGCCTATAGCTTCGGGCCGCCCGAATACTTTGCGTTGGCGGTATTCGGCTTGTCGATGCTGTCCTCGATCAGCGGCGAGGCGCCGCTCAAGAATCTCATCGGCGGCTGCTTCGGATTGCTGATCGCGACCATCGGCGTGGACCTCACGACCGGAGTGGAGCGCTTCACTTTCGGCGTCCCGGAGCTCTACGACGGCATCCACTTCATTCCGGTGCTGATCGGTTTGTTTGCGATCACGGAGCTGCTGAGCCAGGCGCAGCTCCTCGGCCAGAAGAAGATCAGCGTCGCGGTGTCGGCCGTGCGGCTACCGAGCCGGGAAGATTTTCGCCGCGTCAGGGGCGCGATCCTGCGCTCCAGCGGCATCGGCACCTTCATCGGCGTGCTGCCGGCCGAGGGCAGCACCATGGCCGCCATGATCGGGTATAACGAGGCGAAACGCTGGTCGAAACACCCCGAGGAATTCGGCCACGGCGCGATAGAAGGCATCGCGGGTCCCGAGGCCGCCAACAACGCCGCTACCGGCGGGTCGATGGTCCCCACGCTCGCGCTCGGCATCCCCGGCAGCGCGACCGCCGCCGTGATCCTCGGCGGCCTGCAGGTGCAGGGCCTGCGGCCCGGGCCCTATCTCTTCGAAGAGCAGCCCGGGCTGCTCTACGGCATCTTTTTCGCGATGCTGCTCGCCAACGCGTTGTTTCTCGTCGTCGGGCTGATCGGCGCGAAGGTCTTCTCGCGCATCAGCCTGGTGCCGACGACGCTGCTGTGGCCCACCGTGTTCGCGCTATGTTTCGTCGGCGCCTACGGCCTCGAGCAGTCCATGGTCGACGTCTGGGTCATGCTCATCGCCGGGCTGCTCGGCTTCGGCCTCAAGCGCTACGGCTTCAGCCCTGCGCCGATCATCATGGGCGTGGTGCTCGGCGGCCTCGTCGAAACCTCGCTGGCGCAGTCGATGATCATCTTCGATCAGCAGTGGACCGGGTTCTTGTCCCGCCCGATCTCGATGTTGTTTTTCGCCTTGGGCCTGATCAGCATCTTCAACGCGCCGGTGCGCGCCGCCTACAAGCGCATGCGCGCCCGCCCGTGAGGCGGCCTGCGTTGACGATGCCGGCGTAACGCGCACTGGAGCACCCGCATGACCGCATCCCCCAATACGAGCATCAAGCACTACACGCCCGACATCGCGTCCAAGCACGGCGAGCACCTCACGCGTGAGGTGGCGGCCTTCATCGTGGCCACCGCATACGATGCCTTGCCCGCGGACGTCATCGAGCTGGCGCGCAAGTCGATACTCGACGGCCTGGGGCTCGCCCTCTCCGGCTCGGTCGCCGAAAGCGGCCACATCGTGCAAGCCTACCTGCGGTCGCAAAAACTTTCCGGCCAGACCACGGTTATCGGTACCTCGCAGCGCGTACCGGAGCGCTTCGCGGCGTTCGCCAACGGCATCGGCGTGCACGCCGACGATTTCGACGATACCCAGCTCGCGGTCGCCAACGACCGCGTCTATGGATTGCTCACGCACCCGACCGCGCCGTGCCTGCCGGCGGCGCTCGCGCTCGCCGAGTCGCTCGATGCCTCGGGCCGCGATTTTCTGCTCGCCTACAACCTCGGCGTGGAAGTGGAGACCAAGATCGCCGAGGCCATCTCGCCGCGCCATTATCAACATGGATTCCATTCCACGGCGACTTGCGGCGTGTTCGCCTCGGCCGCGGCCGCGGCCAGGCTCTATGGCCTCGACCTCGACACGACGCGGCGCACCTTGAGCATTGCCGCGAGCCAGGCGGCCGGCTTGCGCGAGAATTTCGGCACCATGACCAAGCCGTTTCACGCCGGCCGGGCTGCCGAGGCCGGCGTCATCGCCGCCGATTTCGCGCGGGCGGGCTGGACGGCCGCGCGCGGCATTCTCGAGTCGCCGCGCGGCTTCTTTCAGGCCCACGGCGGCGGCTACGATCTCACCGCCATCGCCGGCAAGCTCGGCAATCCGTGGACCTTCGCGATACCGGGCATCTCGATCAAGCCCAACCCTTCGGGATCGCTGACGCATCCCGGCATGACGACCATGCTCGAGCTCATCCTCGAGCACGACATCAAGCCCGGCGACGTCGATCGCGTCGACGTCGGCACCAACCACAACATGCCCAACGCGCTGATACATCACCAACCGAAAAACGAGCTGCAGGCCAAGTTCTCGATGGAGTTCTGCATGGCGATTCTGCTGCTCGAGCGCCGCGGCGGCCTGCCGGAATTCACCGACGAGGTCGTCAACCGGCCGGACGTGCAAGAGATGATCGCGCGCGTCAACTTCGGCGTGCACCCGCAAGCCGAGGCCGCGGGCTACGACAAGATGACCACCATTATCGACATCCATCTCAAGGGCGGCCGCGTAGTCTCTGGCCGCGCCGATTTCGGCAAGGGCAGCCCCGCCAACCCGATGAGCTATGACGAGGTCGCCGACAAGTTCAGGGGCTGCGCCGAATTCGCGGGCTGGCCGGCTGGCAAGTCGGAAAAGATCGTCGAGACCGTCAGGGCCCTCGAAGGTCTCGAATCCGTGCGGGCGCTGACGGCGCTGCTGGCGGCCTGACAAGGGACGGGTGGAAACGATGGATTGGAACATCGACTTGAGCGGGGAGACGGCGCTCGTCGTCGGCGGTACCCGCAACATCGGCCTCAGCATCGCCACGGCGCTCAAGAGCGCCGGCGCCGCGGTCGCCATTGTCGGCGCGTCCGACCGGGAGGCGCTCGACGGCGCGCTCGGCGTTCTCAACGAGGGCGGCGCAACAGCGCGCGGCTATATCGCCGACATGTCGAGCGAGGATGCCGTGCGCTCGGTTTTCGAGCGAGCCGAAGCCGAGCTCGGCCCCGTCAGCGTACTCGTCAACGGGCCCGGCTATCGCCCCCACGGCCCGTTCGCGGGCATCTCGCTCGAGACCTGGAATGCGGTGCTGACGATCATGCTCACGGGCCCGTTCTTGGCCTGCCGCGAGCTGTTCCGGCGGCTCCCCGAAAACCGCAAGGGCGCCATCGTCAACATCGGCGGCTTGAGCGCGCACCGTCCCGCGAAGGACAGGGCGCACGTAATTGCGGCCAAAGCCGGCATCGCCGGGCTCACGCGGGCGCTCGCGGCCGAGGGGCAGGGACGCATCCGCGCCAACTGCATCGTGCCCGGAATGATCGAGACCGCGCGCAAGGCCGGCCAGCCGCAGGCGCGCTTCAGCGGCGACGACGCTTTTGCACACGGAACATGCGAGGACGTCGCCCGTGTCGTGCTTGCGTTCGCCTCGCCGCGCGACAGCTACGTGACCGGTCAGACGGTGCATGTCAGCGGCGGGCGCTACATGGCGTCATGATCGCCGCTCATCTTTAGCTGGCGAGCGGCTGCCCGGGTCATGAGCGATACCGACCGAGAAAAATGGGACGAGCGCTACAGCTCCGGCGCGTATACGGCGCGGGAGCATCCCACCCGCCTGCTCGCCGACTGGCTGCCGCAACTGCCGCGCGGCAGGGCGCTCGATGTCGCTTGCGGCGCCGGCCGCAACTCGCTGTTTCTCGCCGAGCACGGCTACGACGTCGACGCGATCGATATCTCTTCGGTCGCGCTGGCGCGCGCCCGCGCGACTGCCGCCGAACGCGGGCTCAAGGTGAGCTGGATCGAGGCGGACCTGGAATCGACGCCGCTGCCCGAGCGCCGCTACGACCTCATCGTCATGGTGCGCTACACGCACCCGGTTCTCGTCGCGACGCTGATCGAGCTCCTCAACGACGGCGGCTTCCTGCTTTGCGAGGAGCATCTGCGCACCACGCACGACGTCGTCGGGCCGAAGACGCCGGCTTTCCGTATGCGGCCCAACGAGCTGCTCGGCCTCGCTACCGGCTTGCGCGTCATCTACTATCGGGAAGCGCTGGTCGAGGACCCGGACGACCGGCTTGCTGCGCTGGCGCAGCTTATCGGCTGCCGCGGCGCCGCGGGCTTCTAATTAGGGATCGGAGCGGACAGTCTGGTATTGAGGCAACTCATCGGAGATCCGTACCCAGGGTAACTTATCCCGCACCCAGATGTGCGCCTTGGGCTCTAGAGCCATCGGTTCATCCAAAGTGGCGAGCGTAACGTCGATCTCACCCGGTCGTGCTTCATTTCGATAGGTGAGTGAGGTCCCACAAGCCGCGCAATGGCCCCGCGTAACACCGGGCGACGTGACCACTTCCGTGAGCTCGCCGCTCGTCACCGAGAAATCGCTCGCGTTGAACGTTCCCCAGGCGACCATGACCGCGCCTGCCGCGCGGCGGCAACTGGTGCAGTGACAGAAACAGAGATTGCTCGCATCGCCCGCCACACGGTATCTGACGCCGCCGCAGAAACATCCACCGGCGTAGTGCTGCAAGCTCAATCTCGACAGAAACCCTCGCCTTGCCGAATGACAAGGCAGTCCTGCTTGTCGGCGAGCCACTTCATGCCCGTACCAATGCCATCCGTGGCGTCAATCGACTCCTTGCGGCCGTTCCGCTCGAACTCGATGCCGTCACCGCTGCTGGAGCCCGCGTACGTTTGAGGGCCATCTCGATTCGCCACTGTGATCTCGTATGCACCACGATCCCCGGTAATCCGAAGGTAAGTGCCCTCGGGACCGGTCCACTGACCCACCCACGTGTCTGTCTGCGCGGACGCCGTACCCGATGGCAGCAGCCGCTCAACGGATTCCACTGAACCTGGGGCGCGGTCGGAGCATGCGACGAGCATCGCGGGAGCGAGAAGCGCTATTGCAATCCGGCTCAATTTGTCGGCTTCGTTAACGAGATCCGATAGAGAATGGCGTTATGACCCACTAACGTCAAGACACCCAGTGTGCCGTTCACCGGCGTCGCCGTAGCAGCCGTGTCAGCCCCCACGCAATGAGTGCCACTGTCGCTACCGCGGAAACCGCCAGCGCCAGGAGATTGTGGATGGGGTTGGAGAGAATGAAATTTGCATGCCGCGCATAGAAACCATTGAAGTCTTCAAGGGCGGCCGGAAGGGCCGATAGATCATCCCTTGCCAGCTCGAGCCGACGTTCATTCGGATGGTGCTGAGATCCGTGCGGATATGGCTGTCCGTCAGCATCAAGCTCAATGTGTCCGCCGAGGACATACGTGACTGGTCGGTTCCTGAGAAAATCGACGATTCGTATGGCGCTTTCGTAGTAGCCCGCCGCGTCATCAATAAGCAGTCGGCCCGGAAGCAAAAAATCCCCTGAAAACAGCAGTTGCGTCCTGTCGTCGTAAAATACGAGATGGCCGGGATGATGTCCCGGTGCAGGGATCACGTGCACTGTCCGCCCGCCAAGATCCAGGCGAGCAATGCCGTTTGGCCACTCCCCAAAGCCAAAGAACGATTGCATGCCCTCCAACTCAGTAGGCACGACTCGAACGGAAGAGAGGGAAGCGAATTGCGGATCGCCCGCACAATGATCGAGATGACCGTGGGAATGGGCAACGATTAGCGGAATCTTCGAAGCACCTTGATCGGGCAGCAACTCCAGCACCCTCGTCGCCAGCGGCATCTGTTCCAGATCAGGGACGGCACCGGTGTCGATCAGAAGCGCCTTGTCGGTTCCGACGAGCAGATAGATGAAATTCCCTTCGAAGTGGGCGCAAGGGCTCTGCCGCAGAATAAACGTCTGCGGCTCGTAGGCATGGACCTGCAGGGGGTTCTGAGGCGTCGCTGCGCAGTCCGGTGCGCCGTCGTTCCAGTGCACATCCATCGACCCGGGCACAGGCTGCCCCCAAGCCTGTGAGGCAAAACCAACGAGCATGTGAATGAGGAGTTTCTTCATGGCTGGTGTCTGACGCGCGCCGCGCGATGAGCTTCCACGGTCCGCTCCAACATCTGGTTAGTTTGCTCCTCTCCGGCTATGCTGCAAGCGCTCGGCGATGTGCGTACGCCACTCCGGTGAGAGCTCCGGTACTTCGAGGGCCTGGATCAACGTCTGTGCCATATTTTCGCGCCCTAGTCTCACGTATGCTTCGACGCCTCGATCACACCTGTGCGGCACTCTAAGATAGAACCCTGTACGTGCCGACTCCGAGAACAACCTCGGCATCTTCTCGTCACCGAGTCGAATACCAAGTTTGAAGCAGGGCACTCGCGGCTGAGTGATCGTGAAAAGAGCACTTCCTATCCGGAGTTGGTCGCCAATACATGAGTCGAATTCGTCGAGCCCCGAAATCGTGAGGTTCTCGCCGAATTGCCCATAAGGCATGTCGACTCGATTCAGAGCTCCGCGCCAGTAGTCGTAATGATCGAGCGAATAGGCGTATACCGCCTTGTATTCACCCCCATGGTTCTCCAGGTCCGCCTGGCCATCGCC
>DASWKF010000111.1:0-14733 GCA_036396795.1 Gammaproteobacteria bacterium
CGAGCGTCGTGTTCTGCCAAAGCTCCGGCGTCGTTCTGATCTGGCCGAAAACCGCGTTCACCTCCTCTTCGAGATCCCCGATACGCCAGACCTCGTCCTCTCCGGAGAAGTTCTGGTGATCGAAACCGAGCACGTAGTCGAGGCTGCCGCCGAAATCGAGCATCGCCATGGCGTTGAGACCGTAGTCCTCGTAGCCCCAATAGGTGTAGTCGTTGACAACCTCGAGCTCGCCGGTCACGTTGCCGGCGCCGTCGAGCGTGTTGTTGATCTGCGTGTAGCCGGTATCCCAGTAGTGTTGATAGGCTTTGACGAACAGGCCCACGTTGTCGTTGACCTGCCAGTCGTACTTCAGCGTGAAAATGTCCTCGTCGCGCGCGTTGACCGTCTCGTAGTTCAGATAAGCCTGCATGAAATCGAGGTCGGCGTCCGTATGTTGATAGTGAAAGGACAAGCGTGAATTGTCGGTCGCGTTGAAGGCGTACTTGAGGCCGAGCATGCCGACGTCGTAACCGCGCTCGCGATCGGTGGCGCTCGGTTGAATTTCCTCGTCGCGATAAGGCCGATAGCCGTCGGCTTCGTCCTTCGATGCATAGGCGACGAATTGATGATTGCCGCGACCGGCGCGGTAGTACGCATTCGCGCCGTAGCCCTCGTTGCTGTGGAGCCCCGCGCTAACGCTGCCGTCGGGCTCGTCCTGGAAGCTCTTGGTCACGATGTTCACGACCCCGCCCACGGCCTGTGTCCCGTAGAAGATGCCCTGGCCGCCCTTGAGCACCTCGATGCGCTCGACCATGTTGGCGGGGATCGTGTCCAGCGGCGGCGTGCCGCCGTAGAGCCGGTTGTTGATGCGCACGCCGTCAATGAGCCACAGGATCTCCGCGTTCCTCGAGCCCTGAAGCGATGCGTCGAAATAGTCGAACGGGCCGTTCTTGGGCCGAACGTGAAGGCCCGGCACGAGCATTTGCAGCGCTTGGGTGACGTCGTCGAAACCGCGTTCTTGGATCTCCTCCGCGGTGATGAGCTCGACGCGGTAGCCGTAGCGGCTCAAGTCTTGTGGAATGGTCTCCTCGATCTGCGTCCCCCAGACGACGATCTCCTCGACATCCTGCGCCGGGGCAGGCAGAGCCAGGAGCGCTGATACTGCAAATACACACGACGGGGCGATGGCCGCAAGTGCTCGCGGTGTTGTTTTTGGCACGACGTTCTCCTTGAGATCGAGCGGTGTTCAAGTTCAGGAGATTTAAGAACGCGCATTCTAGAGGTCCTCCTGCAATTACAGGGAGTTATCAACGGTTTATTAACCGTTAAAAACAGCGAGCTTGAGACGATGCTAAGGCGCAGGCAGGCCGTTCGGGTGCACTCACTACCCCACGGCATCAAGGTGGCAGACGCCGCTGTTTCGGCCCATCGGCGCGCAGGGCATGCGCCGGAGCCGGATTCTTAGCCGTTGCGTGTTGGTCGCGCCGGCAAGGCTAGGGTCCCTGGCAGTCCTCCGTGCCGCTCGACGGGTCGCGATCCTGAGCTGGCAGGTGGCCTGAAGCGGCGTCCGAAAAGTAGCTGGCGCCGTCGTTCAACAGCAGGATGTTGGTCGCGAACTCCATCGCCAGGGGCCGGCGATGCCCGCCGGCAGGAGCAATGCCGCCTTCAAGCATAGTAGTTCCACCGTCCATTCATGCAGATGGCTCGTTGTTCTCATTTTTGGTGCTGTCTCTTCCAAGGCTTTCCGGCCTCCAGCTGCGAGGTGAGATGAATGGATCGCTCCGATGTTCGCTTGTTCTTCAAGATTCAGAAACAGCGCCGGTTTGCCCGACGGGCCACCATACTCATTTTTTGCTTCGTGTTTGCAAACGCAGCTCTAATGTTGACTACGGGTATCGACTATACGTGGGTAACACCCATCGTCTGGGGCTCAGTAGGTGGTGCGGTCGTCTGTGTCGCCTTGCAATACATCCACACTCCGGAGGAGGCGCTTGCCGAGATCATCGAACGGCAAATCAACGCCGAAGTCGATACGCTTCGCTATTTTTCCGATGTCCAGCGACGCACGGACCATGCCCCTGCGGCGAAGCCGATCTAGATGACGCTCAGGAGACTTTTCTCGAAGCCCGCCGTCCAGCGATCCTGTATTCTGATCCTTTCCGCTCTTGTCCTCGGTTACCTGACCATCATCACCTATACGCGCTTCGACGAGCTCGATACGCCCGAACACTTTGTTCTAACGGGCACTCTCTGGACGCTCGGCATCGTAGGTCTCCTGTTGCTCGCGCGAGCATGGCGGCAAATCCCTTGGTCTCATCACTAGGGGCAGGGTAGAGCCTTTTATCGTATTAGTTCCAACGACCATGCGAACCGCCGACGCTGTAGCGGCCGGCGCCCAGGATCATGATTGCGCAGGCAGTGAAAAAGTAAAACGCTTGCAGCTCGAGTGCCCACGCTCCACTGTCGGCCCGCGTGAAGAATTCACTCGTATGCACGAGCAGCACGGCAACGACCAAGTTGCCCGCAATGAGAAAGGCGGCAACGCGCGTCCACACGCCCACGAGCAGGAATATCGGGGCGATGACCTCTCCCAAGAACACCAGGTAAGCGAGAAATCCCGGCAGTGACAGCCCTTGGACGAGGCCTACGATTCCCTCGATGCCGTTGACGAGCTTGGCTTGGCCGTGAAACAACATCAGAAGGCCAAGCACCAGGCGCAACATGAGTCTCGCGTAGTCGTCTTGCAGTTTTAGCATTGTTCTTCTCCGTTGTTCGTCGCTCTTCACGATCTTCTTCGATTCTTCTCGGTCCAATACTAGCTCATTGATTTCCCGGCTGACCAGCGCCAGTTTCAAGCGGCGCAGACAGAGTCTCGAGAAAAGCCTCCAGCTGCTCGAGCTCGCGGCCATTTAGGTTTAGCGGTTTAGCCTCGTTGTGGCCGATCATCGCCAGCGGCGCTCGATTGTAGTGATCGAGCACTTCCGCGAGCGTGCTTATCTGCCCCTTGTGCATGTATGGGCTCGTCCCCTCCAAGTTGCGCAGTGGAGGCGTGCGGAACGCGCCGATCAACTCCACACCGTCGCGCGCGAACTCGAGCTCGGGGCAACTCCGGTTCGGATCATCGCTGTGGTCGCTCCGGCAATTGAAGGGGTCGTTCCGAACCATGCGCACGCCGTCGATACGGCCTTGATCCGGCACCTCACCTGGGAACGAGAGTACCCCGGTGTTGTGAAACTCGTTGTTCGTGAACAACGAGCCGTTGTGGCATTGAATGCAGGCGGCTTCTCCGATGAAGAGCCTCAGTCCCCTGACCTCGTTGGCGTTGAATGCCGCCTGCTGCGCGGCCGGATCTTCATCCAATACGGCTTGCGCGTAGGCGTCGAATCGCGAGGGGCTCGGGATGAGCAGCCGCTCATAGGCTGCGATCGCCTTGCCGATGTTGACGAATACCTTCGTGACGAGCGCTTGATCCTCGGCGGCCATCGACCGCCAGTTCGCGGCGAGAGTTGCATCGTGAACCGGGGCCCCCACGGCGGGGAAACGCAACGGATCCGAAAGATCCGGCAGAGGCCCGAACAGCGCTTCGTACGCCGCCCTATAGCGGGGATCGTCCACGATCACTCGCGCCTGCGCCACGCGATTGCCGCCCATCTCGTTGGAATCCTCGAGCGGAGAAAGCGCCTGCGACCAGAGGCTGTCTTTGCGGCCGTCCCAGTAAAGCCATGGGCTGTAAGCCGCGCCGACGATGCTCATCGTGTTCCGTTCGGATTCGCCGATAGCGTTGCCTTTGGGTGTCCCGTCGGTGAACCGGCGCTCCGGCTGATGGCAGGTTGCGCAGGCAACCCGCCCGTTGCCGCTCAAGCGCGTATCGAAAAACAGCGTGTGCCCGAGGCCGGCGGCGCGCGGGTCATCGGCGACGGCGTTCGTCGGATCAGGCGGCAGCGGCGGCAGGCTACCGATCCACAGCGACCTGAGCAGGCCGATCTGTCCATCGGTCCATGGTGGCGGGTCGCTCGGCCGAAGCAACCACCATCCGGTTGCGCTCGCGAGTGCGGCGAAGCCGAAAACTCCTGCAACGAACGCCGGCCTCGTCAGTCGATCCGCGATGCTCACAACGTCAAGGATAGGACGCAGGTGTCGCGACCCGCGTTCGCGCTGACGGCGACCACGATCTCCCATCGGCCGTTCATATGAAATCGCATGCCTTCGACGAGGTAGTCGCCGTTGCCCAGCTCCTCGGTCTGGCGCGGGCTTGTGGGCAGGCCGTGATCGTGCGCGGGCATGCCGCCGCCGACGGTGATCTCGGCGCCGGCCACGGGCTCCCCTTGGGTGGTCTCCACGTGCAGAACCCAGTCGTGGATCCGGTTGATAGCGATCGGGTCGAGATCACTCGTGTAGCTCACGCGATAGACGCCGGATCGCGTTACACAAGTCGAGTCGTCCACAGGCTCGAGCTCCCTGTCTGCAGCGAGCGCTAGCGCTGGAGCCAGATACAGAAGCAGCGACACGACAAGCCGATTCGACACGGCCTTCCCGGCGGCGCTGCGATCAGCTGCCATCAGTTTTCACCTCTCCGCCCGGCGATCGTGAAGAGCGTCCTGGATTCGCTGACGCCAACGCGCGAACCGCCCGGTCATGACCCAATAGCCAAGCTGCACGGAGATCAGCAGGGCCAGGAACAACTGCCATGCATTGCCGAAACCCGTGAAGCCGATCTCGAAAGGAAACACGCTCACATAAAGCCGTTGCGTGCCCGGATCCCGGGCAGTGACGATGCCGACGAAGGTGCCCTCGCGCTCGAACTCATGGACTACCGAAAAGACGTCCGGTTCCACGGCGGGTGCCTGATAAAACACCGTGACGGCGTCGAGGTCGTCGATTTTCTCGACATCGGTCCAGCGCACGAACCGGCCCAGCCCGGTCACGTCCTCGATGATCCGGAAGTCGACGGCCATGTTCCCGAGGCCGCCGTGCAGGTATTCCATCACGAATACCGTCTCGGTTGCTTCGGGCAGGTCCTCGCAGTATTCCTGATGCCGGCGGGTTCGTGGCAAGTAGATCTTGAAATGCCCGCGGAGATAGCCGACGTTGATGACGCACAGATCTTCCTCGAGCACGACTCCGCCGTGAGCAGCGGCGCCTTCGAAGCGCATCAGCAGGCCGAGAACGAGAGCGCAAACGGTCAGGCAGCGTGACCCCATATCGAGCATTTTATCGGAAAACCGAGGCGGGAAGCCGGATCATGCCTGGCTGCCGCGCGGCGCCTGCGATAGAATTCTCCGCAAGCCGTGTCAAGCACTACACCTAAAAACGCTCGGCGTGCCTTATTCGGGCTGGCGTACTTTGCACTGGCTTGCCGGCTCGTCATTCCCGCGGGCTACATGCCGGCGCCGCTCAGCGAGGGCGGCCCCATCATGCTGTGCCCGGGCGGGCTCTTCGGCAGCCTGCCCACCGCGTCCGAGGATGCTCATGCCGGCCACGGTGATCAGCACTCGCACGGCGACGAGCCCAGCGAGAGCGGACATGCAGGCTGGGAGCACTGTCCCGTCGGCTCGATTCTCGCGGCGGCGGCGCTTACGAGCGTCGCCGAGCTGCCGACTTTTGCGCTTCAGCACGTCCTTCAGCCGGCGGAGCATGCCGGCGAAATCGAGTCCATTCCGACTCGGACCTACCAGGCGCGCGCGCCTCCCTCGATTCCCTCCATCGACGCTTAAAGACAGCAATCCGCTGTCCGATCCTCGCAACGCCGCGATTCGCAGCCGTTGCGAGTGCATGTATTTGGTGGAATAGAAAGGGATGATCCAATGGCACACCAACACGGAATTGCAGCCTGCGTATCGCTGCACGCTGTGGCCCTGCTGGGCGCGCGTGTCGCGCTCGCTCAAGCGGGGAACGATATCGAGACGATCGTCGTCACGGGCACGCAGGGGAGCATGGAAGCGGCCGCCGTCGAGCTGGCCACGACCCCCGGCGGTGCTTCCCTGATCGACATGGAGGACCTTCGCGAGCGAAACGTCGGCAGCCTTGCCGACGTGCTTCGTTACGTGCCCGGTATCTGGTCAGTCAGCGACACTGGGAACGACGGCATGTTCTTCTCGAGCCGCGGCTCGAATCTCGATGCGACCGACTGGGATATGAACGGCATCAAGCTGATGCAGGACGGCTTGCCGGTGACTACGGCCGACGGCAACAACCACAACCGAATCATCGATCCGCTGGCCGCGCGCTATGCAACGGTCGCCCGCGGCGCCAATGCGCTTTCCTACGGAGCGAGCACGCTCGGCGGGGCAGTGAATTTCGTTACGCCTACGGCGCACGATGGGCCGCTCATGGATGTATCGCTGAACGCTGGCAGTCACGGCCAGGCGCTTGGGCGCCTGAGCCTGGGCGAAGTATTCACCGATACCTTCGACGGCATGCTGACCCTCGAGGCCAAGACCTGGGACGGTTACCGCGAGCACAACGAGCAGAATCGCGGCGGCATCTACGGCAATCTGGGATGGCGTCTCTCCGACGGGCTCTCGACGCGTTTCTATGCCACCGTGTTGGATAACGACCAGGAGCTTCCGGGATCGCTCAGTCGAGCGCAGCTCGAGGAGAACTCGGATCAGGCGAGCGAAGCCGCGGTTTACGGCAACTATCAGCTCGAGGTCGAGACTCGGAGGCTCGCGAACAAGACGAGCTGGCAAATCGGCGGCGGCCGGCTGCTCGAGTTCGGCGTGTCGCTCGAAGAGCAGGCGCTCTATCACCCCATCGTCTGGGTCGGTGCCGACTTCGACGGCCCGGGAGGAGAGCCCCCCGTCGAGTTTTTCAGCCTGCTCATCGATACGGATCACCGCGACGTCGGCACGATGCTGCGCTACAACCATCAAATCGGCGCGCACGATCTCGTGCTCGGCTTCAACTACGGTGAGAACCAGGCCGAGGGCGGCAACTACCGCAATCTCCAAGGCCGGCCGAACGGCCTCTCGACGATCGTCGACAACCACGCCTCGACCTTGGAGGCCTTCGCGATGGACCGCTGGCGGCTCGGCGACCGCACGACGCTGACGCTGGCCGCTCAGGGCGTATCGGCCGACCGCGAGGTGCGCAGCACGAATGCGGGCTCGGGAGTCTCGAGCAATCCGAGCGACGACTACTCGAGCATCAACCCGCGACTGGGTGTCATGTACGTGCTGAGCAGCAACGCAACCGTCTACGGCAACCTGAGCCGGTTGTTCGAGCCACCGACCAATTTCGAGCTCGAAGACAACGTCCTTGGAGGCAGCGCAACGCTGGGCCCGATGAAGGGGACAGTTTTCGAGATCGGCACGCGAGGCGAGCGAAGCTTCGGCTCCGCGAATCGATGGAGCTGGGACGTGAACCTCTACTACGCGGAGATCGACGATGAGATTCTCTCAGTCGAGGATCCCGACGTACCCGGTACCAGCCTCGTGACCAACGTGGACAAAACCGTGCACGCGGGCGTGGAGGCCGTGCTCAGCTCGACGTTCGTCTTGAACCCTGGCGGCACGCGTACGCTTCAACCGCTCGTGAGCCTGACGGTCAACGATTTTTCCTTCGACGGCGATCCTGTCTACGGCAACAACGAGCTGCCGGCGGCGCCGGAGTATTTCGTTCGCGGCGAGTTGATCTACCGCGGCGCGAACGGTTTCTACATAGGGCCGACGTTCGATCTCGTCGGCGATCGCTACGCCGACTTCGCGAACACTTACACCGTAGATTCTTACAACCTGCTGGGACTGCGCGCCGGCTGGTCCAACGACCGCTGGCGCGTCTTCGCGGAGTTGCGCAACCTCGAGGACGAGGTGTTCGTCGTCAGTCACGGCGTGCGCAACGTCGCGACTGGCGACGATGCGATTCTCAACGCAGGGGAGCCGTTGTCGGGCTACTTCGGTATTCAGATGCAACTCGAATAGCGGAGGACGCGCAATGGAATCGCGATTCTCGTTGCGGTTGTCCTGAATAGCTATTGTCGGACGCCTAGCGCCCTGAGTGTAACCAGTGGCTCGGCGTAATCGTGCGGCACCCTTGCATGGCGGCCGTTCGATTCGAGGACGAGGCTCGGCATTCCCGTCACACCCAGCTCCCAAGCTCGCCTGAGATCGCCCTCAAGCATGAGCTGGCATGCCTCACTCAACATGTATTCCCGAAAGGCTTGTGCATCGAGGCCGAGCTCCTGGGCAAGCGCGCAGAGCGTGCCGATATCCGAAGGGTTTCTCGCCTCTCGATAGTACGCCGTCTGAATCTTCTCGATCATCGGCCTTTCATGCTGTGGGCCGAGCGATTTTGCCGCTAGAACCGCCCTGCACGCGGGGTAGGTCGATCGCCTTGGAACGTTGCGAGCCCAGAACTCGAAATTGAACTCCGTGTCTGGCACGACCGTTTGGATCCTGCGCCAAGTGCTCTGTATGTGCGCCTGCATGTCGGGCGGCATGGGTCGATCCGAATCCGGAGCGAGACCCCCGAGAACGCGTTCCACCGAAATCGAGCCCGGCAAGGCAGTTTCGATGCCACGCCACGTCGGCGCGAAGGCATAGCACCAACTGCACATCGGGTCGTGAACGTAAATCAACGTCGGCATGGCTGTCCTGGCGCTGTTCCGGCCGAAGCACGCCTGATCGGCAAAGGTCCCGAGGAATCCTGCCGGGTGCCCGAACGACCTGCGTTGGCCCGAGGCGGACGGTATCGTACGGCGGCCTCCGGCCCCGGAGAAAAAAATGTCGCCATTCAGAGACATATTGTCTGAAATTGAAGTATCCTGCTAGATGGAGTTACTAGGCGTATCCAAGGAGTAGGGAGGGGACCGCTATGTTCGAGTTGAGCAAGAAGGATCAGACACAGGCAGGCTCGGCGAATCCTTCGCAGCAGGATCGAGACCGGGCGGCGGCCGGTTCGGGATCGGCCACTGGCCGGCAATATCCCGGTAGTTCGTCGATTGCCGTCATCGGCCGCTCCATCACGATCGAGGGTGACGTTCGCGGGGAGGAAGACCTCAGAATCGAAGGTGATATCAAGGGCAATATCTTCCTGCCGAACCACAGTTTGACGATAGGGACCGAGGGCAGGATCAACGCCGATGTGTATGCGAAGTCGGTAACGATCGACGGCGAGATCAACGGTGACGTGTACGGTTCCGAGTGCGTGTCCGTTCGCGCGAGCGCACGGCTCATCGGCAACATCATCGCCGCGCGAGTCAGCCTGGAGGAGGGCGCGCGCTTCAAAGGCTCGATCGACATGGATGCGAAAAGCATCAAGTCGGCGCTCGACAAGGTCCAAAGCAGCCAGCCTTCGAGAACTGAGGGCGGCAGGCCCAACGGTCCGACTCCGGCCCGGCCAACGCCGGCGAACAGCCCGACGGCAGGGAACGCGTCCTAGGTCAGGTCTCACTCGCTCCAATGCGTGCCCATGGATCGAGCGAGCCGCAGGGCGCGGCCACGGCTCGGGCGCCGTACGAGAACCCGGCAACGGTCAGCGCGCCGTTGTTCCGCTCGCTGATCGATCGTCTCGCCGAGGACCGGCGTTGGGTGATCCTCGACCTCGGTGCCGTGCGCACGCAAACGCTCGCGCTGTTGAGCGGTCACCGATGTCGCCTGGACGTCGCGGACTTGACCCATTCGATTGACGCGCTCGTTGGACAGAACGACGACGATCGGCTCGCCGCCGTCACCGATGCCTTGCTGGCGGTGCGGGAGCCCGAGCCCGTCGACATCGCGTTGTGCTGGGATTTCTTGAACTACCTCGACCGCGACGCGTTGGCCGCTCTGATGGCGAGAATCAGGTCGAGATGCCGCGCCGGCGCTTTCGTGCACGCGCTCATTGTTTATTCCGAGCGCCTCATGCAGCAGCGACCCGGCCAATTCGTGGCTATCGATGCGGATCGTCTGCTGAACTTGGCGAAAGGCAAGCCCGAGCGAATCGCGCCGCGTTATTCGCCCGAGGATCTGTCCGGATTGATGCCCGGCTTCAAGACTGAGCGCGTGCGTTTGCTCGGCAACGGCATGCAGGAGTATCTCTTCAAGGTGGCCTGACGATACGGCTCGCGTTCGAACGGCGCCCGGCCGCCCGACGCGTAGCTAGAGCAGCGTGCTCACGTCGACACCTAAGGAAAGGGCGGTAAGCGCAAACACGACCTTCAGCGCCTTCCTCGTCGATAGCTCGGATCGATCGAGCCGCGCCCGCAATTCCTCGATTCGCTGACGGCAGGCTTCCAAAGACTGCTCCGAGGCTTCTCGGACGTGATAGGCGGACTTGGCCGCGCCACCGGCGATAGCGGCCGTCGCGGCGGGTACACCCGCCCAGATGTTTCGGAGTAATTCACGTCGATCCATGAGGCCGTCTCCGTTGATTGCTACCACGGAATTATACAGCCGTCTGCGGCGGCCGCCGGCGCTCGCGCTACGGCTTTTCGAGGCGCCGCCGTCGCTGACGACAAAGAACTTTACCGCGCGGTCGCGATCTGCGATGGAGGCGATCGGGTCAGCGCCGGATCCATTCCAGGAAATGCGATGCTCCGGACGGCACGTTGGGAACGAAGTCGAAGAACGCGAGCACCGCGACCCCCGTGAACGAGGCGATCAGCAGACAGCGCGGGAACGGCTCTCGGGCGCGGAAGCGGAGAAACAGAAAAGTATACGTAGGTGCGGCGAGACTGAAGCCGAGGATATATATCAGCGCCGGCGCCAGAGCGTACCAGCACACGTCACGTCCGAGAGGACCGGGCTGCGGGCGATCTTCGACGCTTGTCGTTCGTTCACGAAGCTGATCCGCACGCGTCGTCTGAAAGCGCGCAAAACTCGATATTCCGCCCTGCAATCTCGGCGAAAGGTCCAGCACGAGCTGAATCAGCAGCAACAGCAGGGTGGGACCGATCACGTACTGCGGCACGAATCGCGCCGTCGGGCCCAGCCCCAGCGTTTGCCAGAGCAGCAATAGCCCCAGACACAACAGCAGCAGAGAAAGCCAGAAACCTCTTGCAACGGAGGTCATTGGCGTGCCTCCGTTGACCGCCCGGCGCGCAGTCGCTGGAAAGCCGGCAGGGTCAGACTCACCACACAAAGCGCCAGCAAGACCATCGGAATCGGGCGTTGCCAGAAGTCGATGCGCTCGAGCGCCTGCAATCGCAGCGTGAGATGCAGGTTCTGCTCGAACAGCGGTCCGAGAACGAGCGCAATGACCATGGGCACGCGCGGCCAGCCATTCTTCCGCATCGCATAGCCGAGCACCGCAAACAGATAGGCTGCAATCACATCGGCCATTTGCCCTCGAGAGAAGTATGCGCCGATCGTTGCCAGCATCAGAATGATCGGTATGACCACGTTTGTCTTGAGCATCGCAAGGTGAGTCATCGGGCGCACCGCCGCCAGGCCGAGCAATGAGGTCAACCAGTTCGAGAGAAACAGGGACCAAATCAATACGAAAACCAATGTCAACTGGGACGACAGCATTTCGCTTCCGGCGCCCAAGCCATGAGCGAAAAGTGCAGCGAGCAGGACCGCCGTCGCCGTTCCTCCCGGAATGCCGAAGGCTAAGGTCGGCACGAGGGCGCCGCCGTCTTTCGCATCGTTTGCGGCTTCCGGCGCCAACACGCCTCGGATGTCGCCCGAGCCGAAGCGCTCCCGGTCGCGCCGCGCCCACTGGGCGGCATGCCCGTAAGCGACGAAGCCCGCGACCGATGCGCCGATTCCCGGGATGATTCCAATGATCGTGCCGATAGCCGAGCTTCGAAGAAACAAGCCGAAGTTCGAGAACACCGCCAGCACGCCCATCCAGGCGCTGCCGCCCAGCATCTCGGAGCGGGGTTTGGCAAGCACCGCAGTCCTACCGCTGCGCATCAGTGCGAATACCTCCGACAGCGCGAACAGGCCCAAAAACACCGGCACTAAGCTCATGCCGTCGCTCAAGTAAGACACGCCGAACGTGTACCGCAGCTCAGCCGTTCGAGGGTCGTAGCCGATGAAGGAAAGCATCAAGCCGAGGCCCGCAGCCGCCAATCCCTTGAGGACTGATTCACGCGAGAGCACAGCAAGCGTCGTCAAGCCCCATAGCGCCAGCATCAGGAACTCCGCCGGGCCGAAGGCGAGCAACATCGCGCGCATGAAAGGAATGAGCAGCACGAGCACCAGCACGCCGAAAGTCGAGCCTAGTGCCGACGCTGCGGCAGCGCAACCGATCGCGGTCGAGGCCTGACCTTGCTGCGCCAGCGGATGGCCGTCCAGGAGCGTCGCCGCGCTGGAGGCGCGCCCGGGAATATTGAACAGGATTGCCGTCACGGACCCCATAAACGTCGCGCCGCCGACGAAGGCTCCGAAGATCAGCATCGTCGGCAACAGATCCCAGTGCAGCGTCATGGGGATGGCCAGCGCCATCAATGCGGCTCCGGTCAACCCAGGAATGGTGGCGAACACCATTGCGAGCAAAGTCCCGGCGATCGGGTAGAGAATATTGGGCCAGGAGAATACCAGCAGCCAGCCCTCCCAAGCCGCCTGCAGGACGGGTTCGAGCACGTTGCTAGTAACTTCGCGCTTCGAGAATCGCGCGCTTGACGATGGGAGCGAACGTGCTCATTCGACCGGCGGCTACCGCGAGGCCGGCTAGCACGTCATCGGACCCCGCGACGTCCAACGTAAACCGGAGCCTCGCCGCGGCGGCGGCGAGCTCTGGGGCCGTCAGCGTGTTGACCAGAGCGCGCTCCATGCATGACGAGAGCGCGTCATCCAGTCCCGGCGGGGCGACAATGATTCTGGACGTGCCGATCAGCGCGGCAAGCGCGGACGCGTCTTCCTCCGCTGCGTGCGGGTCGAGTTGCAACGCCCGGGCGCGGTCCGCGGCGATACCGCCATTTCCGCCTAGGAGTGGCACGCCGGTAAGCGACGGGTGCTCGGAGATAGCGCTGTCCGCCAATTGCAGAAGCGGTCTCAGATGGCCCGCTTCTATAGAATCGAGCGCCGACTCGAAGTTCATCGAGACGACGTCGACTTCTCCTCGCAACGCCGCGAGCAGCACGTTGCTCGTGTTGAAATAACCCGCCACGATTTCGCGGGGGACCTTGAGGATATCGGAGCCCAGCGCGATGCTTATGAAGCTTATCGAGCCCGCGTCGGGCGCACCGAAAATAATCGGCCGTTTCTCGACGATACCGAACAGATCGTCGATGCTTCTCAGCTCGGAATCTGCCGCCGAGGCCCAGACATGCTGGCTGCCGCCGACGCGCGCGAGCAGCGTGAAGTCGGCGGCCGGATCAGGTATCTGATCGCCGCCCACCAACGCCGTCGACATCAAGCCGGCAGCGGTGACGATGCCGATGGTGAGCCCGTCGGGACGCGATCGATTGATTGCGCGCGCGCCGACCAGACCGGCGGCGCCGGGCATATTCTCGAGTTGGATACTGGCGCCCAGTGCCTCTGCGTAGAACGGCGCAACCAGCCGCGAATACGTATCGTAGCCGCCGCCCAGCGCCCACGGCACGATCCATCGAATGGTTCGCCCGTCGAGCGATGGGCATGCGCCGGCACCTGAGGCAAGAGAGGGGATGCAGGCCGTGAAGGCGAACCCAACCCAAGCCAGGCCGATATCACGCAGGAATCGTCTGCGCAGCAAGGGAGTGTGCCTCGTCATTCGCCATCCGTTATTGCGGCCTTTTTTGCTTGTACGATTGGTTCCGCTATGAGCACTATAAGGTTAGCAGCTGCGGATTTCGTCTACCAGGGAGCGACCTTAACGATGCAAGGGACGCATACAAGTATGCGCGCGGAGCTCGGCTCGTCCCCTGAAGGTCGGTAGCTGATGCAACATAAGCCTCAAGCGCCCGTTGTCTCCGGCAATCGGCCACCCGGCAACGGCGGCGTGTCCGAGCAGCGGGGGTTGCTCGGCAGAATCGTCGGCTACGGGATCTCTCGAACCATTGTCGAGGCGCTGTTGGCGGGGCGCGGGCTCCTGTTAGCGGGCATCCTCGGGCCGGAGATGTTCGGTATCTGGGCGTTGTTCCGTATCGCCCTGCGTTACCTTGCTTTCGCAGGGCTCGGCCTGCTTCGGGGGCTCGAGTTCGAGGTCAGCCGGTCGAGCGAGCAAACGCAAGACAATCCACCGCGACGGACGTACTGGGGCGAGGTCGGTGCAGGGCATACTTTGATCCTGTACGGCGCTCTGTCACTGTTGGCCGCGGCGGCGACGTTGCCGGGCGAGCATGTCGCCGGTATCGCTTTTCTCGGCGTCGCACTCGGTCTGCTGCCGGATCGCCTCTGGAGCTACGGCATCACCTATCTGCGTGCGGCCGGCGGGCTACGTCGGTTTGCCGTCGTAGAGCTTCTGAATGCCGCCCTCCAGGTCGGCGCATGCGTGCTGCTCGCGCTGCATTGGGGCGTTGCAGGCGCATTTGTCGGATTCGCCGTTGCCAACGTGACGAGCATCGCGCTGCTCATCGGCCGTACGCCGTTGAGGCCGAGGTTCGAGCCGCGGAGCGTCTATCGGCTCATTCAGATCGGCTTCCCGGTAGCCCTCATGGGCATTCTGAGCGCAACGCTTGCGACGGTCGATCGACTGCTCGTCGGGGCTTTTCTGGGTCTGGGCGGATTGGGGCTCTATGCCTTTGCGGTCTCGGTATCGGAATTGGGTGTCAGCTTTGCGGCGATCGTTCGTACGGTCATTCTCAAGGATGTCTATGAGCAATCGCGGGTCCCGCGAGAAGACGGGGCAAGCCCGTTCGTTTTGGATCACGCCTTGTCGGGCTTCGCGACATTGGGTCCGCCGCTCGCG